>JAVBXP010000052.1 GCA_030824495.1 bacterium | reverse complement strand
CCCCTCCCCCATCAAATGGGGGAGGAAAGAGGTGGGACCTCTACGCCGCTATCTTGGCGGCGATCTGCGCCGTGTGGCGGCCCTGGTAGCGGGCGCCTTCCAACTCGTTGGCGCTGGGCTGGCGTGAGCCGTCGCCGCCGGTGATGGTCGAGGCGCCGTAGGGCGAGCCGCCGGTGATCTCGTCCAGCTTCATCTGGCCGGCCCAGGCGTAGGGCAGGCCGACAATGACCATCCCGTGGTGCAGCAGCTGGGTGATGGTCGACATGATCGTCGTTTCCTGGCCGCCGTGCTGGGTGGCGGTGGAGGTGAAGACCCCGCCGACCTTGCCGACCAGGGCGCCCTTGGCCCACAGGCCCCCGGTCTGATCCCAGAACGCCGCCATTTGCGAGGCCATGCGGCCGTAGCGGGTGCCGACGCCCAGAATGATGGCGTCGTAGTTGGCGAGATCGTCGACCGTGGCGATCGGGGCTTCCTGGTCCATCTTGTAGTGCGAGGCCTTGGCCAGTTCGTCCGGCACGGTTTCGGGCACGCGCTTGACATCGACGGTCGCGCCCGCCTCGCGGGCTCCCTCTGCGACGGCCTTGGCCATGGTTTCGATGTGGCCGTAGGTCGAGTGATAGAGGACGAGGATCTTGGTCATGGGCGGGTTCCTGGCTGAGCGGGAATAGGAAAAGGGGCGGCCCGGGCCTGATGGCCCGGGCCTTATGAGTTAGGCGGCGTCGACGAGCACGATCTCGGCGTCTTCAAGCGCGGTGACGCGCACGCTGGCCTCGTCGCGGATCGCCAGGCCGTCGCGAGCCTTGGCGGTGACGCCGTTCACCTCGATCGAACCGGTGGCCGGCACCAGATAGGCGTAGCGGCCTTCGCCCAGTTGATATTCGGCGGTCTCGCCGGCCTTCAGCGTGGCGGCCACGACCCGGCCGTCGGCGCGGATCGGCAGCACGTCGGTGTCGCCGTCGATGCCGCTGGCCAGGGTCACGAACTTCCCGGCGCGGTCGCCCTTGGGGAAGGGCTTGGCGCCCCAGGAAGGTTCGCCGCCGGCCTTGGTCGGCAGGATCCAGATTTGGAACAGCGTGGTGTCTTCGTTCTCGACGTTGAACTCGGCGTGGCGGATGCCCGAACCGGCGCTCATCACCTGAACGTCGCCGGCCTCGGTGCGGCCGGTGTTGCCCAGGCTGTCCTGGTGGGTGATCGCCCCGCTGCGGACATAGGTGATGATCTCCATGTTCGCGTGCGGGTGGGGCGGGAAGCCAGAGTTCGGCGCGATCTTATCGTCGTTCCAAACTCGCAGGGCGCCCCAGCTCATGCGCTTGGGATCGTGGTACTCCGCGAAGGAGAAGTGATGCTTGGCGTCAAGCCAACCGTGGTTGGCGCCGCCGAGGGTTTCAAAGGGTCGATGGTCAATCATCGTTTGGTCTCCCGGAGGCGATCTCGAAGGGACCGCCTGTTCGATGAAATAAGTAGCCCTTCCCCAGAATTTCGAAATAGAAACGATGGAAACCAACTGTTTCCAAAAGTGACATGCCGAAACTCCCTGACTTCGAAGCTTGGGCCATCCTGGCCAAGGTCGCCGAAACCGGTTCCTTCGTGCGGGCCGCCGAAGACCTGGAACTGTCCAAGGCCACGGTCTCGAAGGCTGTCAGCCGCTTGGAAGCGCGAATGGGCGCCAGCCTGTTCCATCGGACGTCCCGCCGCATCTCGCTGACGGAAAGCGGGCGCGCGGCTCTGGAGCGCGCGAGCCGGATCCTGGCCGAAGGTGAGGCGGTGGAGGCCGAAACCGCCGCCCAGTCGGTGATCCCGCGCGGCTTGGTTCGGCTGGCCGCCCCAATGTCCTTCGGGCTGCTGCATCTGGCGCCGATCCTGCCCGATTTCCTGGCGCGCTATCCCGAGGTCTCCATCGACCTCAGCCTCGCCGATGAGAAGATCGATCTGGTGGCCGATGGGTTCGACCTCGCCATCCGGATCGCGCGGTTGCAGGACTCGTCCTTGTTGGCGCGCAAGCTGTGCGACATGCGGATCATGTTGGTCGGCGCGCCGGGCTATTTCGAGGCCTACGGGCGACCGGTCCATCCGCGCGACCTCCCCCAGCATCGCTGCTTCACCTACGCCAATGTCGATACGCCCGACATCTGGCGCTTTGCGCACGCGGCCCAGGGGGACCAGGCCGTGGCGGTCAGCGGGCCGATGAAGGTCAACAGCGCAGAGAGCCTTGGACCCTCGCTGCGCTCCGGGCTCGGCCTCGCCCTCCAGCCGGAGTTCATCTGCTGGGAGGACCTGAGGAGCGGGGCCTTGGAGGCGGTCATGACAGACTGGTCCCCGCCGCTGCCCGCTCTGCATCTCGTCAGTCCGCCCGGCCGGTTGCGGCCCGTGCGGGTCAAGGTGCTGTTCGACTTTCTCGCCGACCGGCTTGCCGCCGCGCCCTGGGCGGCGGCGCGGACTTAGGCGCCGGCCAGATAGGCGACCGGATCGCGGTTGAAGCGCCCGAACGTCGAGAGGCAGCCCTGCCAGATTCCGACGTGCTGCTTCATTTCGGCGGCCGACAGCCGTGAGGTCAGCATGGCCGCATACATGACGTTGGAACGCCCATCCTCGGTGAGATAGCCGCGGCAGGCGACCTGGGTCCGGTTGAAGTCGTTGATCTGCTGAAGATTGGGACCGCGACGCTCGAAGGCCGTCGAGAAGGCGACTGCGCCGCAGGCTTTTCCGCCCTCGTTGCACTGCACGAACTGGGCGCCGAACTTCCCGCCGGGGGTGGCGATGTCCAGCACCACCATTCCGCCGCCGCTGGAGGCGACGCTCGCGCTCGCGTCCATACTGCTCAGCAGCCCGACGAGAGCGGTGGGATCGCGAGCATCAAAGCTCGCCGTCTTCGCCGCCGGCGCCGGCTTGGCCGGCGCGGCGAGCGCCAGAGTCGAGGTCGCACCGATGGCCAGGGCGAGAACTAGGGCGCGCATCGAGGTCTCCAGAAAGTCTGCCTCCGTGGCTAGCGCCGACGCACGCATGATGACAAGGCGGCGCCGGGAGATTTAAGTGCGGCCATGCGTCCGGCCCTGCTCGTCCTCGTCCTTTCCGTGCTCGCTCTGCCGGCTTCCGCCCAGGAGCGCTCGATCGAGATGCGCGAGTCGCTGGTCAGCCTGGCCCGCGTGCTGGGCGAGAGCCACGCCCTGCGGCAGGCATGCGAGGGAGGTGAGGACCAGTTCTGGCGTTCGCGCATGAACCGCCTGGTGGACACCGAACAGGCCGAGCCGGTGCTGGAGCGCGAGATGAAGGACAGCTTCAATGCGGGCTTCGCCGACGCCCGCCGACTTTACCCGGCGTGCGGCGACGGGACCCGGCGCGCCCAGGGCGCGGCCGCCGCGCGGGGGCGGGACCTGGCGCTCGGGTTATCCCAGGCCAAATATCGGGTAACGACCGTATTGCCGCCCGAAGGCCCGCAGGACGTGACGGCGGAGCCTGCACCGCGTTAGGGTGGTCTCCGGTTCTCGGAGAGGTTGTCATGGAATTGGCTACGGCCGTCGTCCTACTGGTTCTTGCGCTGGTGATCCTGTTCGGGGCCATCAAGATCGTTCCTCAAGGGCGCGAGTACACCGTCGAGCGTTTCGGGCGCTACACCAGAACCTTGTCACCGGGCATCGCCTTCTTGACGCCCTTCGTCGAAGGGATCGGCCGCCGCGTGAACATGATGGAGCAGGTCCTCGACGTGCCCCAACAAGAGGTCATCACCAAGGACAACGCCGTCGTGAAGGTCGATGGTATCGTCTTCATCCAGGTGATGGACGCCGCCGCCGCGGCCTATCGCGTCGACAATCTCAACTACGCCATCGCCCAGCTCGCCATGACCAACCTGCGGACGGTGGTCGGCTCGATGGAGCTGGACGAGGTGCTGTCGCAGCGCGACCAGATCAACACCCGCCTGCTGCACGTCATCGATTCCGCCACCGGCCCCTGGGGCGTGAAGGTGGCGCGGATCGAGATCAAGGACCTGATGCCGGGTCCGGACATCACCAACGCCATGGCCCGTCAGATGAAGGCCGAGCGCGAGCGTCGCGCGGTCATCACCGAGGCGGACGGCGAGAAGTCCGCGGCCATCGCCCGCGCTGAGGGCGCCAAGCAGGCGGCGATCCTTGAGGCCGAAGGCCGCCGTGAGGCGGCCTATCGCGACGCCGAGGCGCGTGAACGCGAGGCCGAGGCTGAGGCCAAGGCGACGGCCATGGTGTCCGAAGCCATCGCTCGCGGCGACGTCAACGCCATCAACTACTTCGTCGCCCAGAAATACGTCGAGGCCTTCGCCAAGCTGGCCGAGAGCCCCTATCAGAAGACGGTCATCGTGCCGGCCGAGATGTCGGCCCTGGTCGGGTCGCTGGCCGGCGTGGGCGAGTTGGTGAAGACCATCCAGACCGATCGCGCGCCCGCTACGCCGCCGCCCGCTCGCACCGCACCGGCCGCCGCGCCGCGTTCACCGCGCGGACCGGCCGTGCCGCCGACCGGAGCCTGATCCCATGGGCGGGCTGGTCGACTTCTATGGGACGCACACCTTTTGGGTCTGGATCGCCGTCGCCGCTGCGATCCTGGCCTTCGAGGTTGCAGCGGGTTCGGGCTGGCTGCTCTGGCCGTCGGCCTCGGCCGCGGTCATGGCCTTTGTCAGCCTGTTCACCAGCAGCGCCGCGCTCGAGATCGGCCTGTTCGCCGCGTTGACGATCGTCACCACCCTGACGGCGAGGAAATTCTGGCCGCGCGAGCCGCAAGGGGCGAGCGACATCAACGACAATGTCGCGCGGCTGGTCGGCCATCGGGGCCGCGTCGCCATGGCTTTCGTCGGCGGCGCCGGGCGGGTGATGGTCGATGGCAAGGAATGGGCCGCCGACTCAGAGGACGGCGCGCCGCTGGAGATCGAATCCGTCGTCGAGGTTGTCGGCCTCAGAGCCGGGACGCGGCTGCTCGTTCGCCCGGTTCGCTGACATCCTCCAGGAAGGTCCGGAGTGATCGAAGGAACGGCAGGGCCTGGCAGAATTCGTTGTCGGTGAAGCCCTCGCGCAGGGCGTCCATCTTCCACTGCAGGTCCTTCAGGACTTGGAGATAGGCGTCCGTACCGGCCTTGGTCAGCCGCACGCGCTTCTTGCGACGATCCTTCACGTCGGCCAGCACGACCACGAAGCCCAGGTCCTGCATCTTCTGCAGGGCGTTGGTGATGGCCGGCTTGGACATCATCATCAGGTCAGCCAGTTCCGCAGGGGTCTGTCCGTCACCTAGCCGGGTGAAGCACTGCAAAAGTTCGAACTGGGTGTAGGTCGCGCCGGGCGGTAGGTGCGCGATCACCGCGTGCCGGGCCAAGTGTTCGATAATCCCAATCTCGCTGAAGACCAGGACATCGGGACGGTCTTGCAAACCGGTCGCCATGGGAAAACTCCATTTCGTTCGATCTCGAACGAAATGGCTATCGCCCCTCACGGCTTCAAGCCGCGAGCGCTTCCTTCAGGCCACGACGGGCCAGGGCGTCGGCGCGTTCGTTGAGCGGATGGCCGGCGTGGCCCTTCACCCATTTCCAGGTGACGTCATGCTTGCCACGAGCGACGTCCAGGCGTCGCCAGAGGTCGTCGTTCTTGACCGGCTTGCGGTCGGCGGTCAGCCAGCCACGCTTCTTCCAGCCATGGATCCACTCCGAGATGCCCTTCATCACGTAGGTGGAGTCGGTATGCAGCTCGACCTTGCAGGGCTTCTTCAAGGCTTCCAGCGCCTGGATGGCGGCCATCAGCTCCATGCGGTTGTTGGTGGTCGCCGGCTCGCCGCCGCAGATGTCGCGGACATGTTCGCCCGAAATCATCACTGCGCCCCAGCCGCCTGGCCCTGGATTTCCCGAGCAAGCGCCGTCCGAATAGATCACGACCTGCGGGGTCACGAGACCTCGCTCAGCAGGACGAGGTCGGGGGCCGAGCGGTGCACCGCCAGCTTGCGTTCGTATTCCAGCGGATCCTTGGGCCGGACGAGCGCGCCGGCAGGCGTCGCGCCCCAATCATGCAGGCGAGTCAGGAAGAACCGCATGGCCGCGCCGTGGGCCAGCACCGGCAAGGCGGCGCGTTCGGCGGGCGTCAGCGGGCGGTGGGCCTCATAGCCGGCCAGCAAGGCGCGGGCGCTGGTGATGTTGAAGCTGCCGTCGGCCTCGAAGCACCAGGCGTTTAGCGCTACGGCGATGTCGTAGGCGAGCTGATCCACGCAAGCGAAATAGAAGTCGATCGCGCCGGCGAAGGTCGGGCCCTGGAAGAATACATTGTCAGGAAAATAGTCGGCGTGGATGACGCCGCGCGGCAGGTCGGTGGGCCAGTTCGCAGCGATATGCGCCAGATCGGCGTCGATCACGGCGGCTAGGCCGGGCTTAAGGTTCTCGGCGTCGTCACGCAGGGTGGCGAACAGCGGCGCCCAGGCGTCTTGGCCCAGATCGTTGGCGCGCGTGAGCGCAAAGCCGTCGGCGGCGAGATGCAGGCGCGCCAGGCCTTGGCCGGCTTCGCGGCAGTGAATTGCGGTCGGCCGCCGAACCGACAGTCCGGGCAGGAAGCTGAAGATCGCGCAGGGTTTGCCGCGCACGCGCTTCAGCGCCTCGCCGGCCTTGTCGATCATCGGCGTCGCCGATGGATACCCATGCTGGGCCAGCCAGCGGGTGAGCCCCAGGAAGAACGGCAGCTCGTCTTCGCGGACCCGCTTTTCGTAGACCGTCAGGATGAAGCGGCCGGCCTGCGTCTCCAGCAGGAAGTTGGAGTTCTCCACGCCTTCGGCGATCCCCTTGAACGCCAGTGGCGCTCCAAGGTCGAAGTCGGACAGGAGGGCGTTGAGCTCCTCGTCGGTGATGTCTGTATATACGGCCATGCGCGACCGGGGATGCGGGAGGCCGGCCCCGGCGTCAAGCTTCGGTTGTCAAAGCCCGGGGCAGCTTGAAGCTGACGGTCTCGCGGACGGTGTCGACTTCCTCGACCGTGACGTCGAAGGTCTCGCCCAGCCGGTCGATCACGCCCTGGACCAGCACTTCGGGCGCCGAGGCCCCTGCCGTCACGCCGACGGTGGCGACGCCGTCCAGCCAGGCCAGATCAAGCCCGCTGGCGTCGTCGATCAGATAGGCCCCCTTGGCCCCCGAGCGCTTGCCGACCTCGACCAGCCGCACGGAGTTGGACGAGTTGGCCGAGCCCAGGACCAGCAGCACATCGGCGCGGCTGGCGACCACCTTCACCGCGTCCTGGCGGTTGGTGGTAGCGTAGCAGATGTCTTCCTTGTGCGGCGCGGAGATCTCCGGGAACCGCTCGCGCAGGGCCGCGACGATTTCGGCGGTGTCGTCGACCGACAGGGTGGTCTGGGTGGCGAAGGCGACGTTGGATGCATCCTTCGGCGTAAAGGCGCGAGCGTCCTCGACGGTCTCGATCAGGGCCACGGCGCCTTCGGGAAGTTGGCCCATGGTGCCGACGACTTCCGGGTGCCCAGCATGGCCGATCAGCACGATTTCCTTGCCGGCGTCATAGTGACGTTGCGCCTCGACATGGACCTTGGAGACCAGCGGGCAGGTGGCGTCGAGATAGATCATTTGCCGGCCGGCCGCCTCGGCGGGGACCGACTTGGGCACGCCGTGGGCCGAGAACACCACCGGTCGGTCGGTCGGGCACTCCGACAGTTCTTCGACGAACACCGCGCCCAGGCTCTTTAGCCGGTCGACGACGTGGCGGTTGTGAACGATCTCGTGGCGCACATAGACCGGCGCTCCATACTTCTCGATCGTGCGTTCGACGATCTGGATGGCGCGATCGACACCGGCGCAGAAACCGCGCGGGGTGGCGAGCAGCACCTTGAGAGGACGGCGGGGGCGAGGCTCTTGCAACATGTCGCCAAGTTAGGCGCTGAGCGACCAGACCGCCAGCCGCGTTGCGGCCTCAATCGATAGCCATTAGTAGGGTAAAGCACGCGAGGGCCGATATCGGCCCTCGCCCTCTTGTTTTGGACGACCTCAAAATGCGCCGCCCTCTGCTGTTGCTCGCCGCCGGCTTGATCATGGCCGGCTCCATGGCTCCTGAAATCGCCTCGGCTCAGCAACGCCGCCAAGGCGAACAGCAGCAGCAGGAACAGGACGCCGCGAAAAAGAAGAAGCGCGATTCCGAGTGGAGCGACGTCCAGGCGCCGCTGCCCCAGCTGCGCAACGCCGGTCCATGCCCCTATGTGAAGGTGCTCTACGACGCCGGTCGCTATGTCGAGTTCAAGGATGGCCGCGAGGCGTCTGGTTCGGTGGCCTATACCGGCGAGATCCAGGGGATTTCGGCGGGCTGCCAGTACAAGGACGACGAGCCCATCAAGGTGACGATGGAAGTCCTGTTCGAATTGGGCCGCGGCCCGCAGGCCGAGTCGTCCACCAAGAACTACCGCTATTGGGTGGCCGTGACGAAGCGCAACGACGCCGTCATCGCCAAGGAATACTTCGATTTGCCCGTGACCTTCGCGGCCGGCCAGGATCGCCTCTATGCACGCGAGAAAATCGGCCAGGTGACCATTCCGCGCGCGACTCAAACCACCAGCGGCGCGAATTTCGAGATCCTCGTCGGCTTCGACGTGACGCCCGAGATGGCCGCTTTCAACCGCGACGGTAAGCGCTTCCGGCTGAACGCCGGCACGGCCGTGGCCGGGAACACCAACGAAACCAAATGAGTGATCTTAAAAGGGGCCTGAGCGAAGCGGTCGCAGCCGCCTTCGCCGCGGCGGGACTGCCGGCCGAACTTGGCCGTGTGACGCCGTCTGACCGGCCGGACCTGGCCGACTTCCAATGCAACGGCGCGCTGCCGGCGTCCAAGGCGGCCAAGCGCAATCCGCGCGAGATCGCCGAAGAGGTGGCGTGCCACCTGGCCGGCGATCCTCGCCTGGCCTCGGTGGAAATCGCGGGCCCTGGCTTCATCAACCTGCGGGTCAGCGACGCCGCCCTGTCGGAACGCGCCGGCGAGATCGCCGCCGATCCGCGCCTGGGCGCAGAGCCGGTGGCCGAACCGCGCCGCGTGCTGATCGACTATGGCGGGCCGAACGTGGCCAAGCCCATGCACGTCGGCCACCTGCGATCCTCGATCATCGGCGAATCGCTGAAGCGTATCTACCGGTTCCGGGGCGACACCGTGGTGGGCGACGCCCACTTCGGTGACTGGGGCTACCAGATGGGCCTGCTGATCGGCGCCGTCATGGACGAGGACGCAGACATCCGCGCGATGATGGAGGACTTGAACGCCAAGTCAGACATCACGCCGCAGGACGAGGCAGCCACCTTCGCTGTGCTCGACGGCAAGATCACCCTGGCCGATCTCGACCGCCTCTATCCGCTGGCCGCCGCACGCGGAAAGACCGAGCCGGACTATCGCGACCGCGCCCGCAAGCTGACCGCCGAGCTGCAGGGCCGCAAGCCCGGCTACTTCCTGCTGTGGAAGCACTTCGCCAAGGTGACCAAGGTCGCTCTTGAGCGCGACTTCCATGCGCTGGGCGTCGATTTCGACCTCTGGAAGGGCGAGAGCGACGTTGACGAACTGATCGAGCCGATGGTCGCCGACCTCGAAGCCAAGGGGCTGCTGGTCGATGACCAGGGCGCCCGCATCGTTCACGTGGCCGGTCCGAACGAAACCAAGAAGAAGAAGCTGCCGGACGGTACGGTGGTCGTGGTGCCGAGCCCCGACCCCTTGCTAGTGGTCTCGTCGGAAGGCTCGGCCATGTACGGCACCACCGACCTGGCGACGATCTTGGACCGCAAGAACACCTTCGATCCGCACCACGTCCTCTACGCCGTGGATCAGCGCCAGGCCGATCACTTCGAGATCGTTTTCCGCGCCGCCTATCTCGCCGGCTATGCCGAGCGCGGCAGCCTGGAACACGTCGGGTTCGGCACCATGAACGGCACGGATGGCAAGCCGTTCAAGACCCGCGAGGGCGGGGTGCTGAAGTTGAACGACATGATCGTCATGACCCGCGACAAGGCGCGTGAGCGCCTGCACGAGGCCGACCTCGGCAGCGAGCTCGATCCAGCCGCTTTCGAGGACACGGCCAACAAGGTCGCGGTCGCCGCCTTGAAGTTCGCCGATCTGCAGAACTTCCGCGGCACGTCCTACGTTTTCGACCTCGACCGCTTCTCCAGCTTCGAGGGCAAGACCGGCCCCTATCTTCTGTACCAGGCGGTGCGGGTGAAGTCGGTCCTGCGCAAGGCCGCTGAGGCCGGCGCGCAGGCCGGACCGATCATCGTGTCCGAACCGGCCGAGCGCGATCTGGTGCTGTTGCTGGACGCCTTCGACCAGGCCTTGATCGACGCCTATGACAAGAAGGCGCCGAACTTCATCGCCGAGCACGCCTACAAGTTGGCCCAGGCCTTCTCGAAATTCTACGCCGCCTGCCCGATCCTGTCGGCCGAGCCGGCGGTGAAGGCTTCGCGCCTGACGCTGGCGCAGACGACGCTGCGCCAGTTGGAACAAGCGCTGGACCTGCTGGGCATCTCCGCGCCGGAACGGATGTAGGCTGGGCTAGGATTTGGCCGCCGTGGCTTCGAGCCCGCCAGCCGCCTGTGGCTGGCGGTTTTCGGAACGGGTCGGACGAACCATGTTTGCAGATTGACTCCCCCTCGGTGATCGAAGAGTTTCGCGCCGACTCTCGCGGGAGAGATCGGGTCTTTCGGGACCCGGAGCCGAAGGCGCAACCGCCCCGGAAACGCTCAGGCAAAAGGACCGCGACGAGCTGATGAACGCTGGAAAGTAGCGCCGGGGAAACCTTGCGCTCGCCGAAGGAGCGAGGGGTTGGCCCGGTGGGCCAGCCTGAAATCTCTCAGGCCCAAGGACAGCGGGGGCGCGAACGTCGCGGGGATCGTCCTCGCGCGCTCGCGGAATCATCAGCCGGAGTCTCGCCTTGTCCGACGCTAATCTGAAGACCACGCCTCTCAACGCCGCGCACATCGCGGCGGGTGCGCGCATGGTTCCGTTCGCGGGCTACTCCATGCCGGTCCAATACAAGGACGGCGTGATGAAGGAGCATCTTTGGACGCGTGAGAACGCCGGCCTGTTCGATGTCTCGCATATGGGCCAGGCGCGCCTGCGCGGCGTCTCGCCGCTGTCGGCGTTCGAGGAAGTCACGCCCGGCGACTTCATTGGCCTGAAGCCCGGCAAGCAGCGCTACTCCGTTCTGCTGAACAAGAAGGGCGGCATCATCGACGACCTGATGGCCGCCCGTCCCGACGACGATGGCCTGTTCGTGGTGGTCAACGGCGCCTGCAAGGACAACGACTTCAAGATCATTGACGATGAACTGGCCGGCCAGGTCCGGATCGACCGCCTGGAAGACCGCGCGCTGCTGGCGCTGCAGGGGCCGAAGGCCGCGGCAGTCCTGGCCGATCACGCGCCGGAGGCCGCAACTATGGTCTTCATGGATGCGCGTTCGATCACCGCCTTCGGGACCGACGCCATCATCTCGCGCACCGGCTACACCGGTGAAGACGGCTACGAGATCTCGATTCCTGCGAGCGAAGCCGAGCGCGTCTGGAACACCCTGCTGGCCGATGATCGCGTCAAGCCGATCGGCCTGGGCGCCCGCGACAGCCTGCGCCTGGAGGCAGGCCTGCCGCTCTATGGCCATGACGTCGACGAGACGGTCAGCCCTGTCGAGGCTGACCTGGCCTTTGCAGTCTCCAAGAAGCGCCGCGAGGCGCGCGATTTTCCAGGCGCGGCGAGAATCTCCAAGGAACTGGCCGAGGGCGCCAGCCGCAAGCGCGTGGGCTTGACCGTGCTGGAAGGCGCGCCTGCTCGCGAGGGCGCCGAGATCGCCGACGAAGCGGGCAATGTGGTCGGCGTCATCACCTCGGGTGGCTTTTCCCCTAGCCTGGGCAAGCCGATCGCCATGGGCTTCGTTCCGCCCGCCCTGGCGGTCGCCGGCACGAAGCTGAAAGTCATCGTTCGGGGCAAGCCGCAGTCCGCAGAGGTCACGGCCATGCCCTTCGTTCCCCATCGTTACGTTCGCAAGATCTGAGAAGGACCACCCAGATGCGTTTCACCAAGGATCATGAGTGGGTCACCCTCGAGGGCGACGTGGCCACTGTCGGCATCACCGCCTATGCGGCTGAGCAACTGGGCGACGTCGTGTTTGTCGAGGTTCCCGAGGCCGGCAAGGCCGTGAAAGCCGGCGACAACCTCGCCGTCGTCGAGAGCGTCAAGGCGGCGTCCGACATCTACGCGCCAGTGACCGGCGAAGTCATCGAAGGCAATACGGGCCTGGGCGATGCGCCGGAAACGGTCAACGACCAACCCGAGAAGGCCGGCTGGTTCGCCAAGATCAAGATCGCCGACCAGGCCGAATATGAGGCGCTGATGGATCGCGCCGCCTACGAAGACTTCCTGCAGAGCCTCTGATCCTTCACCGCTCACCCCGGCGCAAGCCGGGGTCCAAGCTGACGCACCGCCTGGCTCCCGGCTCTTACCGGGGCGGGCGGGGAGAGTAATTCCGATGAGATACCTGCCCCTCACGCCCGCCGACCGCGCCGAAATGTTGGCGACCATCGGCGTCGGCACGATCGACGATCTGTTCTCCGACGTGCCGGAGGCCGCGCGTCGTCGCGACCTCTTCGACCTGCCGCTGCATGCCGGCGAGCTTGAGGTGGAGCGGGAACTCGCCGGACTGGCGGCCATGAACAGGCCGGCGGGCGCTGGGCCGTTCTTCTGCGGGGCGGGCGCCTATCGCCATCATGTGCCGGCGACGGTCGACCACATTATCCAGCGCTCGGAATTCCTGACCAGCTATACGCCCTATCAGCCGGAGATCGCCCAGGGCACCTTGCAGGTCCTGTTCGAGTTCCAGACTCAGGTCGCGGCCCTGACCGGGCTCGATGTGGCCAACGCCTCGATGTACGACGGCTCCACGGCCTGCGCCGAAGCGGTGATGATGTCCAAGCGCGTCACTCGCCGTAACAAGGCGGTGCTCTCGGGCGGCCTGCACCCGCAATATGCGGCGACCACCCAGACCATCGCCCATGCCGAGGGCATGGACATCGTGCGCCAGCCCGCGGCGATCGACGCCGAAGCGGCCGTGCTGGACGCCATCGACGCCGAGACCGCCTGCGTGGTCGTCCAGACCCCGAACGTGTTCGGCGTGGTGACCGATGTCACCAAGATCGCCGAGGCGGCGCACGCGGCCGGCGCGCTGTTGATCGTGGTGACGACCGAGGCGGTGTCCTACGGGTTGCTGAAGTCGCCCGGTGAAATGGGCGCCGATATCGCGGTGGCCGAGGGCCAGTCGATCGGCAACGGCCTGAATTTCGGCGGTCCCTATGTCGGGCTGTTCGCCTGCCGCGAGAAGCTGGTGCGCCAGATGCCGGGCCGCCTCTGTGGCGAGACGGTCGACGCCGAGGGCCGTCGCGGCTTCGTCCTGACGCTGTCGACGCGCGAACAACATATCCGCCGCGAGAAGGCGACGTCGAACATCTGCACCAACTCGGGCCTTTGCGCCCTGGCCTTCACCATCCACCTGTCGCTGCTGGGCGAGCGGGGCCTGCGGGAGCTGGCCGCGCTCAACCATTCCAAGGCCCGCGAGCTGCGCGACGCCCTGGCCGCCGTGCCAGGCGTCGAGATCCTGACCCCGCGCTTCTTCAACGAGTTCGCGATCCGGCTGAAGGGCGACGCCGTAGCGGTGGTCGAAGCCCTGCTGGCCGACGGCGTCGTCGCCGGCGTGCCGTTCTCGCGTCTCAATCCGCACGCGGGCATGGACGACGTCCTGCTGGTCAGCGCGACCGAGACCACCACAAGCGAACACATCCAAGCCTTCGCCTCGGCGCTCGCCGGGAGGACCGCATAATGACCATGCAGAACGTTGGCCGCCCCACGCGTCCGCAAGCCGCCACCCAGTCGGGTCACACCTCGCTGACCGGCGCCCGCGGCCTGTTGCAGGACGAGGCGCTGATCTTCGAACTCGGCGGCTGGGACAAGACCGGTGTCGACCTGGCTCCGGCCGATCATGACGCATCCGACCTGGGCGACCTGGTTCGGGCCGCCCCGATCGGTCTGCCGGGACTGTCTGAGCCTGAGGCGGTGCGCCACTATGTGCGCCTCTCCCAAAAGAACCACGCCATCGACCTGGCGCTTTATCCGCTCGGCTCGTGCACGATGAAGCACAACCCGCGCCTGAACGAGAAGATGGCCCGCCTGGCCGGGTTCGCCGATCTTCACCCGCTGGCGCCGCAATCGACCGTCCAGGGTGCGCTCGCCCTGATGGACCGGCTGGCCCATTGGCTGAAGACCCTGACCGGCATGCCCGCGGTCGCCTTGTCGCCGAAGGCCGGCGCCCATGGCGAGCTCTGCGGCCTGCTGGCCATCCGCGCCGCCCATGAGGCGAACGGGCAGGGCCATCGCCGCACAGTGCTGGTGCCGACCTCCGCTCACGGGACCAACCCGGCCACCGCCGCCTTCGTCGGCTATTCGGTGGTGGAGATCGCGCAGACCGACGATGGCCGCGTGGACATCGCTGACCTCGCCGCCAAGCTGTCGCCGGACGTGGCGGCGATCATGGTCACCAATCCCAACACCTGCGGCCTTTTCGAGCGCGACGTGATTGAGATCGGCCGTCTGACCCATGAGGCCGGCGCCTACTTCTATTGCGACGGCGCGAACTTCAACGCCATCGTCGGCCGGGTCCGCCCGGGCGACCTGGGCGTCGACGCCATGCACATCAACCTGCACAAGACCTTCTCGACGCCCCATGGCGGCGGCGGTCCTGGCGCTGGCCCTGTGGTGCTGTCGGCGGCCCTGGCGCCCTTCGCCCCGGCCCCTTGGGTCGTGGCGGGGGAGGGCGGCTTCAAGCTGGTCGAGGAGACCATCGAGGAAGCCGCTCAAGGCTTTGGCCGGATGAGTGTCTTCCACGGCCAGATGGGCATGTTTGTCCGGGCCTACGCCTATATGTTGAGCCACGGGTCGGACGGCCTGCGCCAGGTCGCCGAGGACGCGGTCCTGAACGCCAATTACATCAAGGCCAAGCTGTCGCCGGCGATGACGCCTGCGTTCCCCGATGGCCCTTGCATGCATGAGGCGCTGTTCGACGACACGTGGCTCGAAGGCACAGACATCACCACGCTCGACTTCGCCAAGGCGATGATCGACGAGGGCTTCCACCCCATGACCATGTACTTCCCGCTGGTCGTTCACGGGGCGATGCTGATCGAGCCCACCGAGACCGAATCCAAGCTGGAGCTGGACCGTTTCTGCGACGCCCTGATCGCCTTGGCGCAGGCAGCCAAGGGAGGCGACGTGGAACGCTTCAAGGGCGCGCCCTATCTCGCGCCACTGCGGCGGCTGGACGAGACCCAGGCGGCGCGGAAACCGCGTCTTACGTGGCGGCCCGATGACAAGGGTGTGTCTCCGGCGCCTCTAGCGGCCGAATAGGCGCGCCTGGACAAAATTTAACCCCAGGTCCGCCTTTACGACTCCCTGATACGTTCTCATATCGGCAGTGCTGTCCCGAAGCTGGTCCTCCCCCAGTGCCGTGCGCGGGCGCGACCCAGGTAGGAATCCAGTTGTCTCTCGCCATGCCCAGCGTGCGCGGCCGCCGCGCCTCCGACGACGTGACCCGCGATCTCGCGGGGCGACTCGTGCGTTTTGGGCTGGTCGTTGTCGGCTCGCTGGTGGTCGTGGCTGGGATCGCGATCGCGCCCCTGCCTGGGCCAGGGGGGATTCCGGTCATCGTCGTTGGCTTGATGATCGTGCTGCGCAATTCGTTCAAGGCGAGGCGGCAGTTCGTCCGCCTGCATCACGCGCACCCGAAGATGATCTCACCGATCCGGCGCTTGCTGCGGCGTGACCCGCATATCATTCAAATGTCGTGGCATCAGGCTTTGAAGATTGAGCGTCTTCTGGTGCCGAAGAACCTGCGCTTCGCGGTTCGCAGCCGACGCCTTTTCAGGCGTCGGCGCTAAACCCAACTACTGGAGCTTGGAGCTCAGCTGGCTGATCGCATTGTCGATCAGCGGGTCGGTCTTGGCGCCGGCGAGGCGCTTGGTCAGCACGACTTCGGCGGCGGCGGCGGCCATATCGGCGGCGGCTGCCTTAACCTCGGCCGCGGCTTGCGCTTCGGCGTTGGCGATCTTGCGTTCGGCCAGTTGCTGGCGGCGAGCGAGGCTCTCTTCCAGCTTGGCCTTGGCTTCGATCTCGTAGCGGCGGGCTTCTTCCTGGGCGGCGGCCAGCATATCCTTGGCCTGGGCTTCGGCTTCGACGCGCTCGGCCTTGAGTTGGGCCAGCAGGCGCTGGGCTTCCTCACGGATGCGAGCGGCCTCGTCCAGGTCCGCTTGGATCTTGGCGGTCGTGGCGTCTAGGGCCGCATTGACGGCCTTCGGCGCCTTGGCCACGAAGATCACGATGCCAAGGAAGATCAGCAGGCCGGCAAGGACCCACGTTTCCGCATTCGCGGGATTGAGGAACACAGGCATCAAGCGGCTCCTTGAGCGGTGAGCGCCGCGTCGATCTCGGCCGCGGTCACTTTTTGACCGGTCAGCTTTTCAACCATGGCCTGGGCCGTTTCACCGGCGATGCCGCGAACGTTGGACATGGCTTGATCGCGCAGGCCGCGGATGCGGGCTTCGGCTTCGTCCATCTGCGCTTGCAGACGGTCGTCCTCGGCCTTCTGGCTGACTGCCAGTTCGGCTGCGGCCTTGGCCTTTGCGTCGGCGGCGAGGCTGCGCGAACGGGCGCGGGCGTCGTCGATTTCGGCTTGGGCGGCCTTGGCTTGAGCTTCGGCTTCGGCTTGAACGCTGCGCGCCTGATTTACCGCTTCGGCGATCGTGGCCTGGCGGTTGTCCTGGATCTTGCGAAGCCGCGGCACGAAGACCTTGGCGAGCAGGATGTAGAGGACAGCGAAGATCAGGAAGAGCCAGACGATCTGGCCGCCCCAATGTTCAAACTTGAACTGGGGCAAACCGCCGCTTTCGCTGCCATGGGCGGCGACTTCCGTCGTACCGGCCGGAACGTGGTCTCCGTGCGCGGCGCCGGCGGTTTCGGCGGCGGTATTACCGTCGCGGATGTCCGCGCCCGGCGGGGGTGTGGTCTCGGCGGCCATAAGGCTTAGACGTCCTTAAAGCGCAGGCTGAGGACGCGACGATGTCGACGCGCCCTCTGGGACCTGCGGATCTTGGCTTAGGAGAACAGGATGAGCAGGCCGAGCACGAAGGCGAGAATGCCCAGAGCTTCGGTCAGAGCGGCGCCCAGGATCAGGTTGGTGAATTGGCCGCCGGCGGCCGACGGGTTGCGCGTGGCGCCCGCCAGGAAGTGGCCGAAGATGGTGCCGATGCCGATGCCCGAGCCGATCATGCCGAGGGTCGCGAGGCCCGCGCCGATGTACTTAGCCGATTCCGCGTCCATAGTTTTCAGTCCCGTTTGGTAGGTTGATAGAGGTGAGTTTTTCGCTCGGCGATCAGTGGTGATCACCAAGATTGACCACGTCGTTCAGATAGACGCAGGCCAGAACCGCGAACACGAAGGCCTGCAGGAAGGCCACCAGGAACTCCAGCGCCGTCAGCGCAACGACGCCGCCCAGCGAGAGCGCCGCGCCGGGAATACCCAGCAGGCCCAGGCCGCCGCCGGCCGCCATGGCGCCCAGCGAGACAACGAAACCAGCGAACACCTTCATGGCCACGTGGCCGCCCAGCATGTTGCCGAACAGACGAAGGGCGAGAGTGACGGGACGCAGGAGGAAGGAAATGATCTCGATCGGGGTGACCAGGATCAGCATGTACCAAGGAACGCCCGACGGGACGAACAGCTTGTACATGTTCGCGCCGTTGCGAAGGATGCCGTAGCCCACGACCAGCAGGATGGTCATGACCGCCAGCGCGGCCGTGACGGCGAGCTGCGAGGTGGCGGTGAAGACGAGGAACAGGCCGAGCATGTTCATCGCCAGGATGAACATGAAGAGAGCGAAGACGAACGGGAAGAACTTGCGGCCTTCGTGGCCGATAATCCCTGCGACCAGATCGTCGATATAGCCGAATACGCCTTCGCCGATCACCTGCAGGCGACCCGGGACGACGGCGGCTTTAGAGGTCGTGACGGCCAGGAAGACCACGACCAGCGTGGCGGCCAGAAGCATCGCGATCGTGGAGTTGGTGATCGACATGTCGATCACGCCAACGCCAGGAAGCGTAAAGGCCAGTTCGGGCAAGCCCGCGATCTTCTGGATCTCGAACTGATGCATCGGATCGGCCATGCCGCGACGAACTCCTCAATCTTCCTCGTCGTCGAAGGGGATGTCCTTTGCAGGACCCCATTCCTTCGCCGCCTCGGCAGCCATCCGCTGAGCCGAACTTACGGCCATCCAAATCGAAATACCGAAGCCCCCAAGGACTCCGATGATCATCCCCCAGGGCGCTGTCTTGAAGACAACGTCCGCCCCAGCTCCAAAGCCCAGACCCACAAAGACGCCGCCTATGAGCACGCCCATGAGGCGGTAGCCATAGCCGGCGGCCTTGGAACCATAGTCACGCACAACCGGGGCCGTTCGCGCCTCAAGCGCGGCAGCCCTTTCGTCGAGGCGCTTAATGTCCTCGTCGCGCGTATTTTCCGGATGCGGCATGCGTTGTGGCCTATTGGACCACGACGTCGCCCGCCGCGGCCGGGGCTTCAAGTCGCGCGGAACCTATAGACGCGGGTGCAGTGCGTCAAGGCTGGGGATGTGCTATTTACAGCTTTGTATTTGCAGGGTTTTTAGCTGTCGCGACAACTCGTCCACACCGCCTGAGCCTTGCATTCGCCACGCTGGGCCGTGCTCGCCCCTAGAATCCTCGGAAACCTTGCCTACTGGGCGGCCATGGCTGCGGCCTGGCGAAGGTCGACCGAGACCAGCTGCGAGACGCCTCGTTCGGCCATGGTCACGCCGAACAGCCGGTCCATCCGCGCCATGGTGACGGGATTGTGGGTGATGGCGATGAAGCGGGTCTCCGTTCGACGCCGCATTTCGTCGAGTAGGTTGCAGAAGCGATCCACATTGGCGTCGTCCAGCGGGGCGTCGACCTCGTCGAGCACACAGATCGGCGCCGGCTGGGCCAGGAACACGCCGAAAATCAGGGCGCAGGCGGTCAGGGCCTGCTCACCGCCGCTCATCAGGCTCATGGTCGCCATGCGCTTGCCGGGCGGGCAGGCGAAGATCTCGAGGCCCGCTTCCAGCGGATCATCGGACTCGACCAGCCGCAGTTCGGCTTGGCCGCCTTGGAACAGCGCCTCGAACAGCGCCTTGAAGTGCTCGTTGATAACGTCGAACGCCGCCAGCAGGCGCTCGCGGCCCTCGCCGTTCAACTCGTCGATCCCCTGGCGCAGCCGGGCGATCGCGCCGGTCAGGTCGGCGCGCTCGGTGTGCATGGTGTCCAGGCGGGCCGAGTGCTCGCCGGCTTCCTCCTCGGCCCGCAGGTTCACCGCGCCGATGGAATCGCGTTGGCGCTCCAGATTGTAGAGGTGAGCCTCCATGCCGCCGGCGTCGGTCGGGATCGCGACCGCCTCGTCGGCCAGCTTGCGGCCCAGTTGCTCGGGCTCGATGCGGGCGGTTTCGCGGATTTGGCCGGTGATTTCGGCCAGGCGCTCGACGGCGGCTTCCAGCTTGGCGGCCAGCGAGGCGCGAAGTTCTCGAGCTTCGCTCGCGGCGGACTCGGCGAGGCGTAGCGCGCGATCGGCTTCGGTGCGTGCGGCTTCAGCCTGGGCAAGGGCGTCGGACGACTGGGCGCGGCGGGCTTCGGCCGTGGCCAGTTCATCGAGCAACTTCGTCAGGCGTTCGTGGTGGGAGGCCGGCGCCTCATGAGCCTTGTCGAGCGCGGCCTGCGCGCCACGGCGAGCGTCGGCCAGGTGCTCCAATCGCTTGGCGGCGGCTTGCGAGCGGCGAGTCCAATCGCCCGAGTCGCGCTTCAGGTTTTCCAGGCGCCGGGCGCGTCCGTCGCGCTCGCGCACCTCGATGTCCACCGCCGCGCGCGCTTGG
>JAVBXP010000026.1 GCA_030824495.1 bacterium | reverse complement strand
CCTCAGGCGGAGCGGCGACGGGCGGCGGGGTTGCAGGCAGAGCCGGGACGGGCGTGGGCGGGGCGCCGACTGGCGGCGGCGCAGGCGTCGGTGAAGGGCCGCTCGTCGGCGGGGCCGGCTGAGCCGCGGCCGAGGTCGCGCTCAGCGCCAGCAGAACGGCGATGGTGCGAACCCGCGCCATGTCTATTCGGGCCGCCAGGCCTCGTAGTCGCCCGTGGCCTTCTGGCGCTCACCGCTGCGAGCGATGGAGCCCTGCGGACGCCAGGCGTGGACGGTGCCGGTCAGGTTCGGAATATGGTCGCGTTCCCAGGACTGGCGCTTCAACGGTTCGACCGTCGGCGGCTCCTCGAAGGTGTGGTGCAGCCATCCGTGCCAATCAGGCGAGACCTTCGAGGCCTCGGCATAGCCATTGTAGACCACGTAGCGGCGCTTGCGGCCGTCGTACGAGTCCTTGGTGTCCTTGGCTTCGTAATAGCTGTTTCCCAGCTCGTCCTTGCCGATGAATACGCCACGGCGACCCAGGGTGAAGCGGATGCCGATGGTCGCGCCGTTCCACCAGGTGAAGATATTCTTGAGCACGTTTGGGAGTTCCGAACAGAGCAGAGAGCGCGCGGACTATAGGTGTCTGGCCCGCGAGCGTCCAGCGGCGCGAGCGACGCAATATGTTGGGGATAGCATGCCCGCCGACCGCAACATGTATTGCCCGGCCGCGCGGCTCTGCCTAGACTCAGGCTCTGGGAGAGCCATTCATGCGTATTGAGGCGGCTAGGATCGAACAGCGGACGCTCGAGCGGGCCGCGACTGTGGCCGAAGTGCTGGCTCCCGCCTCATGGACCGACGCCCGGGTTGAAGCCTGGCTAGACTGGTTGGACGAGGACGCCGATCTTCCCGCAGCGGTGTTCCGCTACGCCGAAGATCTCGTCCTGCGCGGCGACGCGGCGGGCCTGTTCGACACCGCACGGGCGCGCGCTGGCTTCCGCCGCGATCTCGCCGCCGCCATACTGGCCGGACAACTGGCGCTGAGCGGCCCGCGCGGCGGTTCCAGCGCTCCCGTCATTCAAGCCGGCGAGCCCGAGTTCGAAGGCGCCCTGACCACCTTGCGCGCCCAACATCGCGGTCGCGCCATGGCCAGAGCCGCTGTTCGCGAAATGGGCGCCCGGCTGCAGGCGGTTATGGACAGCGTCCTGCGCTGCGAAGGCGATCCAGCCGCCTGCGCCGATCCGCGCGCCAACGCCAATCTGGCCCGCAGCGCCGAAGCCGCCCGCAACTCCGGCGCGACGGACGCCATGATCCTCGAGGCTATCGGCCTGGCCCGCTCGGGCGAGGCGGAATGGCTCGCCGCCACGCCGTTCCTCAACGACATCGATCGTCTGGAGCTGGTCTGCGTCACGGCTCGCACGGCCGAGCCGTCGGTCGCCAGCGCGGCCTGGGAAACCGGCGCGGTCGCGTCCGCCTTTTCGCCGGAAGCCGGGCGCGGCGTCGCCGCGGCCTGGGGCGGGGTCCGCGGGGCGATCAATGTGCTGGCGTTCGGGGCCGGCAAGGACTTCAACGCCAGCGCCTTTGACTCCGCCGTCGCCCTGCTGGCGACCGCGCTGGCCGTGTCTGGCGATCAGCGCCCGGCCGCGCTCGGCCTTGCCGGCGTCGCCGACTGGCTGGTGGCCCAGGGCCTGTCCTACGCCTCGGAAGCCGGCCTTGAGGCCGCCCGAGACCTCTACCGGCGCGCCGCTTCGGCGACTGTCGCCTCCGGCGCCAAGCTGAACGGCGGCGTGGCCGTGTTCGATGATCCGGAAATCGCCTTGCGGCTCGGCGGGCCCAGCCCATCGGCGGCGCCGTGGCTCGGCCCGATCACCGTGGCCCAGACCGAAGACGGCCCCCTGACCCGCGTGCTGTCCGAAGCCGCCCTCCAGGGGCTGAGCGCCGTGGGCGCGGACCTCGCCCAGGCGCGCGGTCACCTGCTGGGCCGCCTCGACCTTTCGGAGGCCCCAGGCGTAGACCACGCCGCACTCAACGCACGTGGTTTCACCGACCACGAAATCGCCCAGGCTGAAGCCGCCCTGCCCTTCGCCGCCAATCTGCGCGACGCCTTCGCCGGGATAGACGCCGGCTTCCTTTGCGACGTCCTGGGCGCCACAGATGCCGATCTCGCCAATCCGGCCTTCGATGTCCTGAAACAGGCCGGTTTCTCGGAGAGCGAGATCGCCCAGGCTGAGGACTATGCTCTGGGGTCCGGCGCCCTGTTCGAGGCCGACTTCCTCACACCGGCCCAACAGGCCGTGTTCCAGACCGCCGACGATCTGGGTCCGGAGCCCTATTTCGCCCTGCTGACCGCGATCGCCCACGCCTTGGCGGTCCCGGCCATGGCCGAGGTGGAACTGGAGTGGGACACCACACCGTCCGACGCGCGCGACCTGATGGCGCTGGCTGCTCACGCCGGCGTCCCGGCGATCCGCCTGCGCCGCGCGGCCGCGCCCGCCAACCTCGTGCTCGATCTTCCGAAGGTCGCCGAACCCGCCGCTCGCACGTCGCGCGAGCCGCCGCCCGAGGCCGAGGAGCGGCCGAGCCAGGAACGGATCATCGAGCGCATCGTCGAGCGCGAGCGCACTCGCCGTAAACTGCCTGATCGCCGCAAGGGCTACATCCAGAAGGCCGCCGTAGGGGGCCACAAGGTCTATCTCCACACCGGCGAGTACGACGACGGCGAACTCGGCGAGATCTTCATCGACATGCACAAGGAAGGCGCCGCCTTCCGCTCGTTGATGAATAACTTTGCGATCGGCATCTCCATCGGCCTCCAGTACGGCGTGCCCTTGGAGGAGTTTGTCGACGCCTTCGTGTTTACGCGCTTCGAACCGGCCGGGCCGGTGACGGGCAACGACTCCGTGCGCTCGGCGACCTCGATCCTCGACTATCTGTTCCGCGAACTTGGCGTCTCCTATCTGGGCCGCCAGGACCTGGCCAACGCCGACCCCGGCGAGCTGAACGCCGACGGCCTGGGCCACGGCAAGTTCGACGAAGCCGATGAACCGCAACCGGCTTCTCACTTCATCTCCCGCGGCTTCGCCCGGGGGGCGGCGCCTGACAATCTGGTCTTCCTGCCGAGCGCCTCGCGCGGAGCCGGCGCCGGGACAGTGGAGGCGGATGTTTGCGCGGCTTGCGGCGATGTCGCGGTTGTCCGCAAGGGCGCCAGCCTGATCTGCGAGACCTGTGGCGTGCGCGCAGGTCAGCACGGTGGGGATATGACCGGCTGATTTCGCCACCGGTCGCCCCAGAGGCGCCCGGGGAGTTTTTGCTCCCATCAGATCTTGCACGATCAATTTTGTCGTCTAGCAGACGAATGGCGCATGACGCGTGTCGCCAATACTACTGCGCCGCGCATAGCTACCGGTTGTCGCCCGTTCAGCGAGCAGACTTCCCGCGGGCGAGTACAGCTAAGCTGCTGACAATTACCGCGAATTAAGTAGCGCTTGCGCGGCGCCGGGGGCACATCTCCGAGCATGGACCCCACGACCCGAGCCATGACACTGCGTCTGCGCCGCTTCGCCCTTACCCTCACCGCACTGCTAGGCGCCGCCTCGGCGCTTGTGCCCGTCGCCGCGAACGCGAGCATGGGCGACAAGGACGTGGCGCGGATGGTGTCGTTCGGCGGCGCGTGCGCCAAGTGCGAACTCTCAGGCCGCAAGCTCAACGGCGCCCAGTTCGTCGGCGCCAACTTCGCCGGCGCGGCCCTGGTCGGCTCTGATCTGCGCGACGCCCGCTTCATGGGCGCCAATTTTTCCGGCGCGGATCTCTCGCGAGCCGATCTGTCCGACGCCCAGATGGTGGGGTCCAACTTCGGCCGCGCTATCCTGACCGACGCCCGCCTGCGGTCCGTGGAGGCCAATGGCGTCAATTTCGCTTCGGCCAATCTGGCCCGCGTCGACATGCGTGACGCCCAGGCGGCCGGCTCGAACTTCTCCCGCGCCACCCTGACCGACGCTCGGCTGCAAGCCGCTGACATGGTGGCAGCCAACTTCAGCAAGACCAATGCGCGCGGCGCCAACTTCCGCGACTCAGTGCTGACCAGCGCGACCTTCACAGCCGGCGCCTTTGAAAACGCCTCGTTCCGCGACGCCGATCTTAGCGCGGCGAACCTGACGGGCGCGACGTTCGCCGGGTCCGACTTTCGCGGCGCCAGCCTGCAATCGGCCAATATCACCGGCGTGGATCTGTCCCGGGTGCGCGGGCTGGACCAGGACCAATTGGACGAAGCCTGCGCCGACGCTGCGACCAGGGTCCCCTCGGGCCTGATGGCCAAGAGCTGCCGGGGCGGGGGGCGCGTCCGTTACGCCGCGCCGGCGCCGCCGAAGCCCCCTGCTCCGCCGGCCGCGCCGCGCTATCTTGTCGCCGTAGACTAGGCGCAGGCGGCCCTCGCAAGGGCCGCCCCGCGGAAGCTACCGCTCGCCCCTAGACCTTGATCGGGGGAGCGACGCGGATGTGCAGCTCCTTGAGCTGCTTCTCCAGCACTTCGGACGGCGCGTTCATCAACAGGTCCTGACCCTGCTGGTTCAGCGGGAAGGCGATGACTTCGCGGATCGCCGTCTGGCCGGCCAGCAGCATGACGATCCGGTCGATGCCGGGGGCCAGACCGCCGTGCGGCGGCGCGCCATGGCGGAAGGCGTTCAGCATGCCGCCGAACTCTTCCTCGACCACTTCGGGGCCGTAGCCGGCGATCTCGAACGCCTTCAGCATCAGGTCCGGACGGTGGTTCCGGATCGCGCCGGAGCACAGCTCATAGCCATTGCAGACGATGTCGTACTGGTAGGCCAGGATATCCAAGGGATCCTTGGTCTCCAGCGCTTCTAGCTCGCCCTGCGGCATCGAGAACGGGTTGTGCGAGAAGTCGACGTGGTTCGACTCCTCGTTCATCTCGTACATCGGGAAGTCGACGATCCAGACGAACTCGAAGCGGGTTTCGTCGATCAGGTTCAGATCCGTGCCGACCTTGGTCCTCGCCGAACCGGCGAACTTGTAGAAGACCTTCGGATCGCCGGCGACGAAGAAGGCCGCGTCGCCACGTCCCAGGCCCAATTGGCCCATGACCGCATCCGTGCCCTCAGCTCCCAGGTTCTTGGCGATCGGGCCGCCCCAGGCGCCCTGATCTTCGCTCCAGAAGATATAGCCGAGGCCAGGCTGGCCCTCGCCCTGCGCCCAGCTGTTCATGCGGTCGCAGAACGCGCGGCTGCCGCCCTTGGGCGCCGGGATCGCCCAGACGGCGTTCTTGCTGTCTTCCAGAATGCGGGCGAACAGGCCAAAGCCGCCGCCGCGGAAGCGCTCGGACACGTCCTGCATGACCAGCGGGTTACGCAGATCGGGCTTGTCGCTGCCGTACTTGGAGATCGACTCCCGGTACGGAATGCGCGGGAACGGGTACGGGGTGACGGTCTTGCCTTCACCGAACTCCTCGAACACGCCGTGCATCACCGGCTCGATCGCCGCGAACACGTCTTCCTGGGTGACGAAGCTCATCTCGACGTCGAGCTGGTAGAATTCGAGGCTCCGGTCAGCGCGCAGGTCTTCGTCGCGGAAGCAGGGCGCGATCTGGAAGTAGCGGTCGAAACCGGCGACCATCAGCAGTTGCTTGAACTGTTGGGGCGCCTGCGGCAGCGCATAGAACTTGGACGGGTGCAAACGCGAGGGCACCAGGAAGTCGCGCGCCCCTTCCGGCGACGAGGCCGTCAGGATCGGCGTCTGATACTCCAGGAAGTCCTGGGCGATCATACGGTTGCGGATCGAGTGGATGACCTTCGAACGCAGCACGATGTTCTTGTGCAGGGTCTCGCGGCGCAGATCGAGATAGCGGTGCTTCAGCCGCAGTTCTTCGGGATATTCCGGCTCGCCGAAGACCGGCAGCGGTAGCTCGGCGGCTTCCGACAGCACTTCGACCGTACGCACGCGCACCTCGACCTCGCCGGTCGGCAGGTTGGCGTTCACGGTTTCCGGCGAACGGGCGACAACATCGCCGTCGATACGGATCACGCTTTCGGCGCGCAGGCGCTCGACCGTCGCGAAACCGGGGGTCTCAGGGCTGATCACCAGCTGGGTCAGGCCGTAGTGGTCGCGCAGGTCGATGAAGACCAGACCGCCATGATCACGCTTACGGTGGATCCAGCCCGAAAGGCGGACGGTCTTACCCGTGTCGGCGGCGCGAAGAGCGCCCGCGGTATGGCTGCGGTAGGCGTGCATTTTGGAGTCGCAAACGGCTGAAAATGAGGCGCGGAAGACCGCATGTGGGGCCCGGAAAGTCAAGGCAAGGGCGGTTCGCCGCGTCCAATACCGCTACAAATTACGTCATGGCCGGGACAAGCCCGGCCATGACATTCTCTTTCCTCACTTCGCCGGGTCGGTCAGGGCTTGGTAGACCAAGGTCCGACTGAGGGCGCCCAGATCACCACCGCCGGTCCCGCCATAGCGCTGGATCATGCCGACGAAGACCACGTCGTTGGTCGGGTCGGCCCAGAACCAGGTGCCGGCCGCGCCGCCCCAGCTCATCGTGCCCTTCCCTTCCAGGGTTCCAGCCCTGCGCGGATCATTGACCACCATGAAGTCGAGACCAAAGCCGACATGCTGGTTGAAGCTGTTGCTCACCGATCCGTTCGAAGACACCAGCGCCGCTTCGGGAATGACGTTCGTCCCCATCAGTTCGACGGTCGCGGGCGACAGGATGCGCACCCCGTCCAACTCGCCCCCGTTGACGATCATCTGGGCGAACCGGGCGTAGTCGGTCGTGGTCGAGACCAGGCCGCCGCCGCCCGATTCCATGCCGGGCTTGCTGACGAAGTTGGGGACCGGCGAGCCGAACAAGGTCTTCGCCTCCTCGATCTTGCCGGTCTCCTGATTGCCGATATAGACCGCCGCCAGCCGCGGGGCCTTGGCCTGGCCCGTGCTGAAGGCGGTGTCGGTCATCTTGAGCGGCTTGAAGATACGGCTCTCGAAGAACTGCCCCAGGGTCTGGCCCGACAGTTTCTCGACAATGTGGCCCTGGAGATCGACAGCGACTGAATAGCTCCACTGCTCGCCAGGCTGATAGATCAGCGGAATGCCGGCGACCTTGGCGGTCATCTCCTGAAGGCTGCTGGAGCCCAGGACCCGCTGTTCGCGGAACATCTGGTCGACCGGATGCTTGTCACCCAGCCCATAGCCGAAGCCGGCTGTATGGCTCATCAGCTCGCGCATGGTGGGCGGCCGACGGACGGGCTCAAGGATCGGCTGGCCCTTGGCGTCGACGCCCTTCCAGACCCTCAGGTCCTTGAACTCCGGAATGAACTTGGTGACCGGATCATCGAGCTTCCACCTGCCCTCTTCGAACAGGATCATCATGGCCACGCCGGTGATCGGCTTGGTCATCGAATAGATGCGGAAGATCTCGTCCTTGGGCATCGGCTGGCCGGTTTCCAGGCTGGCCTTGCCATAGGTGTTGAAGGCCACGACCTTGCCGTGACGCGCCAGCAGAGTGGTCATCCCCGCCACCCGGCCATCGGCCACCGCCTGAGCCATGGCGGCGTCGAGCCGCTTGAGGCGCTGGCTGTCGAAGCCGACCGCCTCAGGGCTGGAGGCCGGCGCGAGCGCCGCGGCCTTGGTCTGCGCGTGCGCGGCTGGCGCCGTGGCCAGACCGATCGACACCGCCGCCAAGGCGCTCGCAAGCAGATGCATCCTGCGCGTCATACGTTTCCCCCCATTTGTTGTTGGGGTGGAGCTTAGCGGTGCGCTCGGCGCCCGCAAGACGCGATGACGGCTACTTAGGCTTGAAACGCTTGCTGGTCGGGAAGCCCTTTGGCGCCAGCTTGCCGGCGGCGGCGCGCTTGGCCAGCCAGTCGCGCCATTCGCCCCAGACCCGGGTGCGGCCAGCCGAATCGATCCAGGTCGCCCCATCCGCCGCGTTGAAGACGATCGCGTCGCGCAGTCCGCCCTCGCGGTAGGTCTGCAGCTTCACGCCCTTGCCGCGCGGCATTTCCGGCAGTTCGGCCAGCGGGAAAATCAGGAGTTTGCCGTTGTCGCCGATCACGCCCAGGTGGTCGCCAACGACCGGCATGGCGAAGGCCGCGCCCTTGGTCCCGGCGTTCAGCACCTGCTTGCCGGCGCGGCGGAAGCTGATCGCCTCCTCCTCCGGCAGGATGAAGCCGTAGCCCTCCTTGGACGCGATCACCCGCTTGGTTCCCGGCTTGTGCGGGAACATGTCGATGATGTCGGTCTTGTCGTCGAGGTCGAGCATCAGGCGCAGCGGCTCGCCATGCCCCCGCGCGCCGGGAAGCTTGTCGCAGCCGATGGTGAAGAACCGCCCGTCCGAAGCGAAGATCAGCAGCTTGTCGGTGGTCTCGGCCGGAACGATCAAGCCGAGCTTGTCGCCTTCCTTGAACTTCAGCTCAGAAGGATCTTCGACCTTACCCTTGGCGGCGCGGATCCAGCCGCGCTCGGACAGGATGACGGTGATCGGCTCGCGCACGATCATCGCCTCGATGGCGGCCTCGGCGTCCACCACCGGGGCGGTGTCGAAGATCGAGCGGCGCTTGCCCAGCTTGGTGTCGGGGCCGAGGATCGCGCGCACGTCCTTAAGGCCCACGCCGACCAGCTTCCACTGGGCGGGCTCGGAGGCCAGCATCTTCAGCAGCCCGGCGCGCTCTTCGGCCAATTCGGCGTGCTCGCGGCGAAGCTCCATCTCCTCCAGCTTGGCCAGTTGGCGCAGCCGGGTGTTGAGGATGGCGTCGGCTTGAATGTCGGAAAGCTCGAAAGCCTCGATCAACTTGGCCTTGGGCTCGTCCTCGTAGCGGACGATGCGGATCACCTCGTCCAGATTGAGGAAGGCGATGACCAAGCCGTCCAAGATGTGCAGACGGGCTTCGATCTTATCCAGGCGGAAGCGAGCCCGGCGGACCAGCACTTCACGGCGGTGATCGAGGAAGGCGCGCAGCGCCTGCCGAAGCCCCATGACGCCGGGCGAACCGCGAGCGTCCAGCACGTTCATATTGACCGGGAAACGCGTCTCCAGCGCCGAGAGCTTGAACAGGCTCTCCATCAGCACTTCGGGCTCGACGTTGCGGTTCTTGGGTTCGATGACCAGGCGCACGTCCTCGGCGCTCTCGTCACGAACATCGCCCAGCAGCGGGGCCTTCTTGGTCTCGATCAGGTCGGCGAGTTGCTCGACCAGATCGGCCTTCTTCACCTGATAGGGGATCTCGGTGACGACGATCTGGTAGGTCCCGCGACCGGTCTCTTCCTTTTCCCACAGCGCCCGCACCCGGATGCCCCCACGCCCTGTGGCGTAGGTTTCCAGCATGCTTTCGCGCGGCTCGACGATCACGCCGCCGGTCGGGAAGTCGGGCCCCTGGACGTGCTGCATCAGCCGGGCGGTGTCGGCGTTCGGGTCTTCCAGCAGCACCAGGCAGGCGTCGATCAGTTCGGCGGCGTTGTGCGGCGGGATGGAAGTCGCCATGCCCACGGCGATGCCGCTGGAGCCGTTGGCCAGCAGGTTGGGGAAGCCGGCCGGCAGCACCACCGGCTCTTCGTCTTCACCGTCATAGGTGGGGCGGAAGTCGACCGCGTCCTCGTCGATGCCATCGAGTAGCAACTGCGCGGCGACGGTGAGCTTGCACTCCGTGTACCGCATGGCCGCGGCGTTATCGCCGTCGATATTGCCGAAGTTCCCCTGGCCATCGACCAGCGGATAGCGCTGGGCGAAGTCCTGGGCGAGGCGGACCAGCGCCTCATAGACCGCCACGTCGCCGTGCGGGTGATACTTACCGATCACGTCGCCGACCACGCGGGCGCACTTCTTGGCCGTGGTGTTCGGGTCCAGCCGAAGCTGACGCATGGCGTACATCAAGCGCCGGTGAACGGGTTTCATCCCGTCGCGGACGTCTGGCAGAGCGCGGCCGGTGATGGTGGAGAGCGCATAGGCGAGATAGCGCCGAGACAGGGCCTCGGTCAGCGGTTCGTCGATAATGCGGTCGCCGTCGCCGTCACCCGGCGGAGGGATGTGCTTGGTCATGTCGAATCAAACTCGGAGTTCAGTCCACTTCTAGCGGGCGCCGCAGTGGAAGTCGCCGCGACGCATGGACTCTCATCGCACAGGACGCAACCGCGCTGAGCGGCGATGGTCGGCCAACCCGCGCGCTCGGCAGACACCCTAGCTTCCTGGGAGACGTAAAGCGCCCTAAGCTGCGCCCAGAGGGGACAAGCAGATGGACCCGCCGGCGCCCAATCCCGTCGATCCACCTTCGCGCGCGAAGATGGTCGACACCGTCATTCAGATCGGGCTGCTGGGCCTGCTGATCTACGCCTGCGCGCGGATCGTCCTGCCCTTCGCCGGCATACTCGCCTGGTCGATGGTGTTGGCGGTGATGCTGCACCCCCTGCATGTGCGACTGGCCTCCCGGCTCGGAAATCGCGGGTCGGCGGTATTGATCGGCGTCGTCGGCGTCGTGGTGACCCTGATCCCGGTCGCCCTCGTCGCCGCGTCTCTGGCCTCATCGGTCCACTGGCTGATCTCCGGATTGGAGAACCACAGCCTGACCATGCCGGCCCCGCCGCCTCGGCTCGCCGACCTGCCCGTGATCGGTGAAAAGCTGTCAGAGACCTGGGTGCTGATCCTCACGGACGTCCCCAGCGCGGTTCAGAAGTATGCCGGAAAGCTGAGCGGTCCGGCCGCGTGGCTGGCCTCGTTCGCCGCGCGGCTGGCGGTGGACGAGCTGTCGTTCGTGCTTTCCTTCGCGATCGCCGCCGTGCTTCTCGCCTATGGCCGGGGCGCCGCCGCCTTCGCCGAGCACCTGCTGGAATTCATGACCGGCAATGGAGGCCGCGGCCCCCGGCTCACCGCCCTCACCGCCGCGACTGTGCGTGGGGTCGCCATCGGGGTCGTCGGCGTGGCCGCGATCCAGGCCATCCTGCTCGGCGTCGGCTTCTTCGCGATCGGCCTCCCGGGCGCTGGCCTGCTGATGGTGATCGCCATGTTCTTCGGGATCGTGCAGGTGCCGGCGACGCTGCTGATCTTGCCGGTGGTCGTCTATGTCTTCGTCACCAAGGATACGGTCCCCGCCGTCATCTTCACGATCTGGACCCTGATCGCCGGCTTCAGCGACAGCGCCCTCAAGCCGCTGATGCTCGGACGTGGGCTGGAGGTTCCGATGCCCGTTATCCTGGTCGGGGTGATCGGAGGGCTGCTGGCCGACGGCATGCTCGGCCTGTTCGTCGGGCCGGTGGTGCTGGCGGTGGGCTATGTGCTGTTCATGGAATGGGTGCAGTTGCACCCGCCCCCGGACGAGGCGGGCCAAAGCGAGGATCCGCCGGCCCAGATCACGCCCTAGAGGCGCTGGGCGTCGGTCAACCGGTCCACCAGCCAGACCCGCGCCGGGGGCAGCGGGCGGTTCAACGGGCCAAACACGAACAGCTCCAGGAAGTGCGCGGTAAGATCGAGGCCCGCGCGCACGTCGCCCGGCGAGAGCCCGCCTTGCGAGGACAGCATGAAGGGCGGCAAGGCCAGGAGCCTGCCCTTATAGGGTTCGCCGGCTGCTCGGCTGACGGCCCGGCCGGTGCGCGGGCTGACATAGACCAGGTCGTCGAGGGAGCCGGTGGCGGCGCATTTGGAGAGGTCGAGACCAAAGCCCAGGTCCTGCAACAGTCCGGCCTCGAACCGCACGAACACCGCCGGCCAGATGTCGGGCATCAGCAGGGCCGAGCTCAGCGCCTCGAACGCCAGGAACGCGCCCGGATGCGGCTCGCGCTCGGGCAGGGCGGCGGCGGCGACCGCGGCGGCGGCCGATAACCCGGCCAAGGCCATGGGGTCGTCAAATAGGGCCGCTGGTCCCTCGCCCACCGGCTCCAGCTGCGCCGACCCAAGCTGATCGGAAACCCTGGCCCGATAGTGAACGATGGTCCGCGCGCCGGCCTGCAGGAAGGGCTTCATGCGTCGCGACGCCCCGCCGGCCACGTGAGCAGCCCACTTGCCGTGGTGGGCGGTCAGCAGTTCGACGATGGCGCCGGTCTCCCCATGAACCCGGGCCGACAGCACATAGGCGTCGTCCTCAAACTCCATGAGCGAAACGACCCATCATCCGCCGGCCGCGACGGCGCGTTCGAAGAGCGGCGTCCAGTCGGGCTGAACCGAGAGGCCGAAGGTCTCGGCCAGAACTGGACCAATCTCATCGGCGGCGAGCAACCGCCGCTCGACCGCGCCGTCGGTCTTCCGGATGGTCAGCCGGTTGTGGAGCAGATTGTACCGAGCCTGCGGCGTGGTCCGGGCGACCATCAGATTGTGCCGGAAGTGCGAGCTCGGATGGTGGCTGTAAACCAGTTGGGCAGGTCATAATCGACGTCCAGCTGAACCTCGCGAGACAGCTGATAGACCGGCGTCCAGACCTCTCCGATCAGCGCCTGAAGCGCGATGTCCTCGCCCTCGGGAACCATGCGGAATGTCTCATGCGGGGTCGGCTGCGGCTCGATGATCCCGAATTTCAGCGGGGCGGTCAGGACCAGCCCGCCAAAGCCGACATCGGCGTACCAGGGCTCATCATCGATGGTCACCCACAGCCCCATGTGGGTGCGCGCACGCGGCGGCGTTTCGGCCGGCGCGCCCCATTGGACGCGGGCGATCAAGCCCTCGACCTCGAAGCCCAGAGCCGTCAGGACCCGCTTGAAGAGGCCGTTCTGCTCGTAGCAGTAGCCGCCCCTTCCCGCCGTGATCAGCTTGGCGTCGACCGCGGCCGGGTCCAGGTCGATCCCCCGATCCAGCAGGACGTCGATCGCCTCGAAAGGGATCGCGGCCGGATGCAGCAGATGCAGCGCACGCAGGGTTTCGAGCGTGGGCGTGCGCGGCCCGTCATAGCCGATGCGGGCGAAGTAGGCGTCCAGGTCGATCATACCGCCTACCTATGGGCTTAGACGTCGAAGTCCAGGCCCACGTCGCCGTAGAACTCGCGTTTGTCGGCCCAGCGTTCGTCGACCTTCACGTGCAGGAACAGGTGCACCGGGCGTTCAAGCAGTTCGGTCAGTTCTTCGCGGGACTTCTGGCCGATCCATTTCAGGGTCTGGCCGTTCTTGCCCAGGATGATCGGGCGCTGGCTCTCGCGCTCGACATAGATCGACTGTTCGATCCGCACCGAGCCGTCGTTGCGCTCCTCGAAGGCGGTGGTTTCCACGGCCGCCGCATAGGGCAGCTCCTCGTGAACCCGGAGGAACAGCTTCTCGCGCGTGATTTCGGCCGCCAGCAGGCGCACCGGCAGATCGGCGGTCTGTTCCTCCGGATAGAGCCAAGGGCTCTCCGGCATCAGTTGGGCGAGCCGGGCCTTCAGATCGTCGACGCCTTGGCCGTCGGCGGCGGAGATCATGAACACCTCGGAATAGACCCCGGTCTCGAACAGGCGCTGGGCCAGGGCGAGCAAGGTGTCGCGGCGCATGCCGTCGATCTTGTTAAGCGCCAGGATAGCCTTCTTGCCGGACCGTTGCAGGCCTTCGACAATCGAGGCGACATCAATGGCCGAACGCTTGTCGGCCGATTTCGCGCCCGGTTCAGCGGACGCCAGCTCGGCGACGGAATCGACCAGGTGAACGATGGTGTCGGCTTCTTCGGCCCCGCCCCAGGCGGAGCGGACCATGGCGCGGTCCAAGCGCCGTCGCGGCGCGAAGATACCGGGAGTGTCGACAAGAATGATCTGGGTCTCACCGGCCATGGCCACGCCACGGACGGGGAAACGGGTGGTCTGGACCTTCTGGGTCACGATGGAGACCTTGGCCCCCACCAGACGGTTGGTCAGGGTCGACTTCCCCGCATTCGGGGCTCCGATGATCGCGGCGAAGCCGGCGCGGGTGGTCATAGAGGTCCTTCTCGTTTCAACAACATTATCAGGGCCGCGGCCTTTTCGGCCTCTTGGCGGGACGGTCCCTGGGCAAGCTCGGGCTCGTAATCGCCGACGGTCACCGAGACGGTGAACGACGGCGCGTGATCGGGGCCTTCACGGCCCACGACCTTGTAGGCTGGAAGAGCCATACCACGTCCCTGCGCCCATTCCTGCAACTGGGTCTTCGGATCCTTGATCCGCGGCTCGTCCAGGAGGGCGAATTCCTCGGTCCAGAACTCCAGGAAGAAGGCCCGGGCGGCCTCCAACCCATCGTCGATATAGAGCGCGCCGATCAGCGCCTCGCAGGCGTCGCCCAGGACGGTGTCCTTGTCGCGAGCCCCGATTTTGGTGGCGCTGGCCGCCATTCGCAGCGCGTTGGGCAGGCCGATCCGCCGGGCGACCCGGGCGCAGGCGTGATAGTTCACGAGCCCGGCCATCAGGCGGCTCATTTCGCCTTCGCGCGCATCTGGATTGAGCGCCATCAGCCGTTCGGCCGCGAGCAGGTTGAGCACCCGGTCGCCCAGGAACTCCAGCCGCTCGTAATGGCGCACCTTCAACGCCCCGTCGCCCACGCTGGCGTGGGTCAGGGTGCGTTCCAGAAGCTCGCGGTCATGAAAGGTGTGGCCGATCCGGCCCTCAAGCTCGGCGACCGCTGCTTCGCGCTTGTTCATTGAAGGACGGTGAAGAAACGCTCAGGCCGGGCGTTGAGCACCCAGGTCCAGGGCTTGAAGAGCGAGGCGCCTGGATTCCAGGACAACATGATGATCTGCGCCTTGCCGACCAGGTTCTCGGCCGGCACGAAGCCGACGCCGTCCTCGGCGGGCGGCACGCGGCTGTCGAGCGAGTTGTCGCGGTTGTCGCCCATGAAGAAGTAGTGGCCCTCCGGCACGACGAAGGTCGGGGTGTTGTCCACCGCGCCGTCAGGACCGAAGTCGTAGGTCACGAATTGGCGACCATTTGGGAAGGTTTCCTTGTAGCGCTGGACGTTGCGCGTGAAGCCGTAGCCGGAATCGATCATCACCGGGGGCAAGGCCTCGCGCGGGATTTCCTTGTCGTTGATCCACAAGCGGCCTTCGCGCATCTGCACCCGGTCGCCGGGCAGCCCGATCAGGCGCTTGATGTAGTCGGTGCGGCCGTCGCGCGGGAGCTTGAAGACGATCACGTCGCCGCGGTTGGGGACGCGCCCCATGATCCGGCCATCGAAGATCGGCGGGCTGAACGGGATCGAGTGGCGCGAGTAGCCGTAGGAATATTTGGAGACGATGATGTAGTCGCCCTCGAGCAGCGTCGGCTCCATCGAGGCCGACGGAATGGTGAAGGGCTGGAAGAACAGCACGCGCAGGAACAGCGCGATGAGCAGGGCGTAGGCGACCGTTTTCACGATCTCCACGAACTCGTTCATGGCGCCGGATTTGTCCGGAGCATCCGAGGTCTTTGCGCTGTCGGTCATCATGGGTCCTGCGATTTGTCCGAAACTGACGGACATTTTGCCTAGCTAGACGCTGCATACGCCGGGAGCAAGCGCGCCGCCCGTGAACTCTGTGTCACGCGCCGTAAAGGCGCAGGTGACGCCCGGCGCCAAGAAGAGGGCGATGCGCCCCTCGGCGATTGCAGCGGAGCTTACAGGGTCTATGAGGTAGCGCCATGAGTCGATCCGCCCTCCCCTGGCTGCACGTTCTCCTCGCGGTCGCCGTCGTGGCGGTGTGGGGCACGAATTTCGTGGTCATCCGGATCGGCCTCGACCATCTGCCGCCGCTCACCTTCGCGGCGCTGCGCTTCACCTTCGCCCTGCTGCCGGCGGTGTTCTTCCTGAAGAAACCCGACGTGCCTTGGCGCAACCTCGCGGCCTATGGCGTGCTGATCGGTGCGGGCCAATTTGGCCTGCTCTACATTGCGATGAGCGGCTTCATTTCCCCGGGCCTGGCGTCGCTGGTCGTGCAGACCCAGGTGTTCTTCACCATCGGTCTGGCCATGTGGCTGGCCAAGGAGAGCATTCGCAGCTTCCAACTGGTCGCCCTGGGGCTCGCGGCGGTGGGACTGGTGGTCATCGTCGCCCACACCGACGCCTCGGTGACCCCGCTCGGCCTGGCCCTGGTTCTCATCGCCGCAGCGAGCTGGGCCGGCGGCAACGCCTTCTCCAAGGCCGCCGGCAAGGTCAACATGCTGGCCTATGTGGTTTGGGCCAGCCTGTTCTCGGTCCCGCCGCTGCTCATCCTGGCCCTGGTCTTTGAGGGACCGCAGGCGATGATCCAGGGCGTGCGCGCCGCCGATACCGCAACCTGGGCCGCGGTGCTGTGGCAGTCGGTCGGCAACACCCTGTTCGGCTACGCCGCCTGGGGCTGGCTGCTGTCACGCCACCCGGCCGCGGTGATCACGCCCATGGCGATGTTGGTGCCTGTATTCGGGATGGGCGCTTCGGCGATCTGGCTCGGCGAGAGCCTGCCGCCCTGGAAGCTGCTGGCCGCGGGCCTGGTGATGAGCGGCCTGGCCATCAACATCTTCTGGCCGACCCTTCAACGGCGCTTGGCCCGGGCCTAGCCAAAGAGGCCTATTCCGGCAACGCCTCGATGATCACGAACGCCTGGGCGTAGGGGTGGTCGTCGGTCAGCGACAGGTGGATCACCGCCTTGTGGCCCGGGGGCGTCATGGCTTCCAACCGCTTCAGCGCCCCACCGGTCAGCGCCATGGTCGGCTGGCCCGAGCGCATGTTGACGACACCCATGTCGCGCCAGAACACCCCCGCCCGCATGCCGGTGCCCAGCGCCTTGGCGCAGGCCTCCTTGGCCGCGAAGCGCTTAGCGTAGCTCGAGGCGCGGTCCGGCTTGCGTTCTGAACGGGTGCGTTCGATCTCGGTGAAGATGCGATTGGTGAAGCGCTCGCCGAAACGCGTCAGCGTGTCGGCGACACGGCGGATATCGGAGAGGTCCGAGCCGATCCCGATGATCAAGCCGCTCTCCCGATCCGGGCCTGGTCCATCAGGCTGCGCATGCGTTGGATGGCCGGCGTCAGGCCGACGAAGATCGCCTCGCCGATCAGGAAGTGCCCGATGTTGAGCTCGGCCAGTTCGGGGATCTCGGCGACCGCCTTGACCGTCTCATAGTCGATCCCGTGGCCGGCGTGGACTTCAAGGCCCAGGCGCGCGGCTTCGGCGGCGGTGGTCTTCAGATTGGCGAGCAGCCGCCCCGCGTCGGCCGAGCCTTCGCGTACCGCGTCGCAATAGGCGCCGGTATGCAGCTCAACCACCTGGGCGCCCATTGCCTGGGACGCGGCGGCCTGGGCCGGATCGGCGTCGATGAAGCAGGAGACCCGCACGCCCGCGTCCACCAGCTTGCGGACAACCGGCGCGATGTGATTGTGACCGCCCGCGACGTCGAGGCCGCCCTCCGTCGTGCGTTCCTCGCGCCGCTCGGGCACCAGGCAGGCGGCGTGCGGCAGGTGGGCCAGGGCGATGGCCTCCATCTCGGCCGTCACCGCCATCTCGAAGTTCAGCGGCCGGCCGCGCTTGCGGGTGATGACCGCCAGCGCCTCGATGTCGGCGTCGGAGATATGCCGGCGATCTTCGCGCAGGTGGGCGGTGATGCCGTCGGCGCCCGCCGCGATCGCCAGTTCGGCCGCCCGGACAGGATCGGGATAGGTGCTCCCACGTGCGTTCCGGATGGTCGCCACGTGGTCGATATTCACCCCTAAGCGCAGTCGGCTCATCTGGTTACTCCACTATCGCCGCGATGGCGGACTGATCTGGAAATAGGCTCGAGCGGCCTGGAAATCACCCGTGCAGGCGACGGCTGCCCGGGTCCTCGATCGGAATGGCCGCCAGTTCCGGCGGCAGTTGGTCGGCCGGATAGGCCGGCACGTCCAGGCGGGCCAGAGCGACGAACGGCGCACCAGGGTCGGCGCGGCCGCCAGAGCGGTCCACGATGCAGGCCGCGACCACGACATTGCCGCCGGCCGCCTTGATCGCCTCGACGCATTCACGCGACGACAGACCGGTGGAGACGATGTCCTCGACCATGGCGATCCGCGCGCCGGGCGGGATCGAGAAGGCGCGGCGCAGCTTGAACGAGCCGCCTTCACGCTCGACGTACATCGAGGGCACGCCCAGATGACGGGCGGTCTCATAGCCGGGAATGATGCCGCCGACCGCCGGTGAAATGCAGAGATCGACCTCGCCCACCGCCTCGACGATCTTGGCCGCCAGCGCCTTGCAGAGCCGCTCGGTGCGCTCCGGATACTGGAAGACCAAGTTCTTCTGCAGGAAGGTGCCGGAGTGCAGCCCGCTGGACAGGACGAAGTGCCCTTCGCGCAGAGCGCCCGAGGCGCGGAATTCTTCGAGGACGTCTTCGGTGTTCATTGGGGCCTCCTGACTTGCGGATTACCCAACGCCTGCCAAGCTGTCACCGACCAATTCGTTTTGGGAGGACGAACCGGTGAAACTGTTTCAGACCTATGACTCGCCCTTCCCCACGCGCGTGCGCCTGCTGCTCTACGCCAAGGGGATAGAGGTCGAGGTGATCCGACCGCCAGGCTTTGGGGCGACGAGCGAATCCAAGGCCGAATACTTCAACGTCAATCCGATCGGCCGGGTCCCGGCCCTGGTGCTCGACGACGGCCGGGTGCTGCCGGAATCCGAAGTCATCTGCGAATACCTCGAAGACGCCTATCCGACCCCGTCGCTTCGCCCGGACGATCCGTGGGAGCGGGCGCGGATGCGGCTGCTGTCGCGGATCTGCGACTTCTATGTGGTGATGGCCATGGTCCCGCTGTTCAACTTCGCAGGCCGCTCGCGCCGCCACTGGGAGACGCAGGCCATCCACGACGCCTCTCGCAAGGTCGCCGAGGCCCTGGCCTATCTGGAGACCTTCATCGGATCGGACGGCTACGCGGTCGGAAGCGCCCTCACCCAGGCCGACGGCGCCATAGTCCCGCAATTGGTCCTGGCGACCGAATGGATCCCGAACTTGTTCGGCACGCCCGATCCGCTGGAGGGCCTGCCGAAGCTCGCCGCCTACTGGACGTCGATCCAGACCGATCCCATCGCCGCGCGATTGATCGCCGAGACCCGCCAGGCCATCGCTGAGCAACAGGCCGCTGCACGCGAGCAGGCCAAGCAGACGGCCTGATGATCGACCGCAGCATCCGCCTCACCACCGAGCGCCTTAGTCTCAGGCCTTTCGAACCAGACGACGCCTCCCGGCTGGTGGAAATCCAATCGAACTGGAACGTCACGCGGATGCTGCGCCTCGCGCCATGGCCCCCGACGCTGGAGGCCATGGCCGAGTGGGTGGACGTCCACGGCCAGGAGTGGCGCGCAGGCGAGGCCTATCGCTTCGCCTGCACTCTGGGGGGCCAGGTCATAGGCTGCGCCGACATCGACGCCATCGGCTCCGGCGGCGCTGAACTCGGCTACTTCTTCGACGAGACCCATTGGGGCAAGGGCTATGCCCGGGAGGCGGCCGGAGCGGTCCGCGACTTCGCGTTTCAGACGCTAGACCTCGATCACTTGGTCGCGGGCCATGCGGCGGAGAATTCGGCGTCCGGCAAGGTGCTTGAGGCCCTCGGTTTCCGCTACATCGGCGAGGTGGAGAAGTTCTCCAAGCCACACGGACGCGACGTGCCCTACCGCCTGCTGCGCTTGGAAAGGGCGTGGCTTTAGCCCGCGCATCTTCCTCCCCATCTCGTCATCACCGGGCTTGTCCCGGTGATCCATACACGCGATCGGCTCAGGCAAACCCCTACCTCGGTGTCTATGGGTAGCCGGCTCAAGGCCGGCTATGTCGAACGGATGGATGGGGGGCCTGTTAGGCCTCGAAGCCCGACAGATCGGGCATCCGCCCGCTCCAGCCCGACACCCGTTCGAAGGCCGCCGCCAAGGCGACCACTGAGGCTTCGTCCCGCGCGCCGCCCATGATCTGTAAGCCGGCCGGCATGCCGTCGCCCGTCAGGCCGCACGGCACGCTGGCGGCCGGCAGGTCGAGATAGTTGCCAGCGCGGGTGAGGCTGGAAAGCGGGGAGACGGTCTCATCGACGCTCGCGATGGGCGGCGCCTCGATCGGCGCGGTCGGACAGACCAAGGCCGAATAGTCCGAGAGCCAGCCCTGGAACTCGGCTTGATCCTCGCCCCGGCGACGGCGAGCCTGGTCCAGCTGGGCGTCAGTGACGTCGCGGCCGACCTGGAAGCGGCTGACGATCCAAGGATCCATCTGGTCGGCATGGGCCTCGATCCGGGCGCCCCGCAGCCGCCAGCCCTCGGCGGCCATCAGCACGCCATTGGGCGCGAAATAGGCCGAGAGCGGGCGCGGCGGCGTGGTGATGACGACCTCGACCCCAGCCGCGCGCAGCCCCTCCAGCGCCAGCAGGTAGAGGCGGGCGATCTCCGGCTCCAGATCGGCGATGTCGCCAGGAGCCAAGGCTGCGACCCGCCAGCCGCGCACGTCGCGCTTCAGGGCGGCCTCGGCGTCAAACGTCCCGCGCCCGACATCAGCCGCGTCTGGCCGAGATATGATTTCCAGAGCCCAGGCAGCATCGGCGACGCTGCGCGCCAGGGTTCCAAGCGTGTCGAGACTCGGCGCCAGATCGTGAACGCCGCGCAGTGACACCAGGCCCCTCCCCGGCTTCAGCCCGACCACGCCGCAAGCCGCCGCAGGAATGCGGACAGACCCGCCGGTGTCAGTCCCCAGGGCCACGTCGCAGAGCCCGGCAGCCACGGCGACCGCCGAGCCGCTGGACGACCCGCCTGGCGCGCGATGCACCTCGGCGTCCCAAGGGTTCCAAGGCGCCCCCACCGCACGGTTTGTTCCCCAGCCGCCATAGGCCAGCTCAACGGTCTGGGTCTTGCCGACCGCGGCCCATCCCGCTTCCAGCAACCGCTCCACTCCGGCCGCATGACGCGCCGGGGATGGATCGAGCGGCAAACGCCCGCCGCCGCCAGTCGGTACGCCGGCGAAGTCGATCATGTCCTTGATGGCGAAGGTCGGTCCATCGCCGGCCGCCGGCTCGAAGACCTGGGTGAAGGTGTTCAGCTTCCCGCCGAAACGGTCGATACGCGCCCTGGCCTGCGCCGGGGTCACCAGGCCCAGCTCCAATCCTTGGCGGTGGGCTTGCAGCCGCCGCCTTCCCAGCCTTTCCAGGCCCGGCCGCGCACCGCTTGGCCGGCGGCGACCCCGGTGGGCTCTCCATCGGTCAGCACCAGCTTGCCGTTGACCAGCACATGGCTGACCCCGGTCGCGAACTGCTGAGGTTTCTCGTAGGTCCCGTGGTCGCCGATAGTCTGGGGATCAAACACCACCACGTCGGCGTGATAGCCGACCTTCAGCAGTCCCCGATCCGTCAGCCCCAGGTTCTGGGCGGGAAAGGCCGAGAGCCGGCGCACCGCGTCGGCCAGGGTGGTGGTCTTTTCCTCGCGCACATATTTTCCGAGCACCCGGGCGAAGTTGCCGTAGGCCCGCGGGTGGGTGCTGGATTTCAGGAAGACCCCTTCAGGCGCCTGGGCCGAGGCGTCCGAGCCGAAGCTCATCCAGGGCAGCGCCGTCTGGCGGGCGACATTTTCCTCCGACATCAGGAAATAGACGACCTGAACGCGGCTGCCGTCCTCGATCACCAGGTCGATGGCCGCGTCCTCGGGCGACACGCCGCGCGCCTTGGCCACTTCGGCGAGCGTCTTGCCTGTCAGCCCTTTGAGCGCCGGGTTCTTGAAGCCGACCAGCAGCGTCCCTTCGGCCCCTGCGTGGCGATAGAGGTTCTCGAAGGACGGCTTTTCCTGGCGCATCTCGGCGATGACCTTGGCGCGCGTGGCCGGATCCTTCATCTGGGCGATCCACTTTTCCACCCCGCCGGCCTGGACCCAGGGCGGCATGGCCGCGTCCAGGCCCGTGGAGCCGGCCGTATAGCTGTACATGTCGGCGGTGATCCGCTGGCCCTTGGCGCGCGCCGCCTCGATGCGGGCGATGGCCGGGTCCAGCTTGTCCCAATTGGCCCGGCCGGCCTGCTTCAGATGGTAGATCTCGGCCGGCGCACCCGAAACCCGGGAGATTTCGATCAACTCGTCGATGGCTTCCAGCAGACGGTCGGCTTCCGAGCGCATGTGGCTGATATAGATGCCGCCGCAACGCCCCGCCTCGGTGGCCAGGGCGGTGAGCTCGGGCGTCTCGGCGTAACTGGCCGGCGCGTAGATCAACGACGACCCGACCCCCAGCGCCCCGTCCTCCATGGCGTCGACCACCAGCTTTCGCATGGCCAACAATTGCTCAGGGCTGGGATCGACGTCGCCCTCGCCCAACACGTGTTCGCGCACTGTCGCGGCCCCAATGAACGAGGCGACGTTCACCGCGATCCCACGCTTCTCAAGCCAGGTCAGATACTCATCCAGCGTCGTCCACTCGATCGGGTACTTTATGTCCCCCATCCGCTGGGTTTCCAGGCGCTTCATCTCGGGGTTCAGCGGCCCCATCGACGTCCCCTCGCCCATCACCTCAAGAGTTACACCCTGCTTGAGGTCCGACAGCCCTCGCCCGTCGGCGATCAGGCTGTCGGTGGCCCAGGACAGCATGTTGATGAAGCCGGGCGAAACCGCCTTGCCGCCGGCGTCGATCGTCTTGCGGGCGCTCTCCGGAGCCTTGGGGCCGACATAGGCTATGCGGCCTTCGGACACCGCGACGTCACCCTTGAACGGCGCGCCGCCCGATCCGTCATAGATCTGGGCGTTGCGGATCAGCACGTCATAGGCTGGAGGCGATGCGGCGGTGCTGGCGGTGGACGCCAGCAGAGCGGCGGTCAGGGCGATGGCGACAGGTCTGTACATGGCCACATGTGAAGCGAGATTCTATCTGCTGTCAGGCCACAGTTTTTTTGGGAACGACAGGAACCGCGCCAACGGACTTTTCGTTTATTCACTGATCGATGAGTGAAAATCGGAGATCACGCCCGATCAAGAGCCAGAAATGGAAAATGATCGGACAAGAAGCCCGGCGGAGCCTCCCACAATCCTGGTGAGACCGTCGGGCTTCGCTGTGTCTGGGTTCCAGATTCCCACCGCTGAAATCTAAAGAAAGGTCGGAACGCGACCTTTCCTGCACTCGTTTCGCCTGCATGCCGGCCACGTCGGCCGCCCCTTTCTCGATAGGAGTCTTCGCCATGAGAGTAAGCGATTGCATGACGCGCGACGTCAGGATGGCCAATCCGAACGAAACCCTGCGCGACGCCGCGCAGCTCATGGCGGAACTCGACGCCGGGGTGCTGCCAGTCAGCGACGGCGATCGGCTGGTGGGCATGATCACCGACCGCGACATCTGCGTGCGGGCGGTCGCCCAGGGCAAGGGTCCCGACACCAAGGTCAGCGAAGTCATGAGCCGCGAGGTTCGCTATTGCTTCGATGACGAGGAAAGCGACGCGGTGCTGCGCAATATGGGCGACATCCAGGTCCGCCGCCTGCCGGTGCTTAACCGCGAGAAGCGCCTGATCGGCATCGTCTCGCTCGCAGACCTAGCCTCGATTGGCCAAACGGCCCGCGCCGGCGAGGCCTTGGGCGGCATTGTGCGGCCCGGCGGAGAGCACTCGCAGTCAATTCATTAGCCCAGACTGGTCGCCAAGTTCACGGCGGGCGCCGAGCGCGCCCGCTACCCTTTGGCGCGGTCGACCGTCTCGATGCTGGGATTGGCGCGCAGGGCGGCGGCGATATGGGTGAGGTGCTTGGCGTCCTTCACCTCGACGTCGAAATCCACGTCGAAGAAGTCCGACTGGCGGCGGTGCATACGCAGGTTGACGATGTTGCCGCCCGCCTCGCCGATCACCGTGCAGGCCTGCCCCAGCACGCCAGGCGCGTTCTTGATGGTGGCGCTCAGTTTCGACAGGGTGACGGTGTTGCGCTCGGCCTCGGGCGTCCACTGCAGGTCGCGCCAGAGTTCCTCGCGATCCTCGAAGTCGGCCAAGGTGGCGCAGTCGATGGTGTGGATGGTCAGGCCCGTGCCATCGGGCTCAAGAATCCCGACGATGCGGTCACCGGGGACCGGCGTGCAGCACGTCCCGAAGTTCAGCGAGACGCCAGGCGTCAGCCCACCGCCGCGCACATAGAGCCTGGCGCCCTTGCCGCCCTCGATCCGGCGCGTGGCGGTGGCCGCATCGCGGTCGGCTGCGTTGAGGCCGGGGAAAATTACATCGAGCACCTGGGTGGGCGAGATCCGTCCTCGGCCAACCGCCTCGAAGAGGTCGTCCTCCGTGGCGACCGCGAAGCGCTCCAGGGAGGGCTTCAGCAGGACGTCTTTGCGCGCCTTGCCGGCTCGCTCGAAGGTCTGATCGACCGTGGCGCGGCCGAGCCGAAGGAACTCTTCCTTCTCCGTCTGGCGGATGTGGCGGCGGATAGCCGAACGCGCCCGGCCCGTCACGGTCAGCGAGCGCCAGTCGGGCGGCACGACCGGCTTGGTCCCACGGATGACCTCGACCACGTCGCCGTTCTGAAGAGCCGTCCGTAAGGGCTTGAGTTCGCCGTTGATTTTTACACCGATGCAGGTGTCCCCGACATCGGTGTGAACCGCATATGCGAAGTCCAGCGGCATGCCGCCGCGCGGCAGGCTGACCAGCTTGCCCTTGGGCGTAAAGACGAACACCTGGTCGAGATACATCTCGAGCTTGGCGTGTTCGACCAGTTCCTCGACATCCCCGCCGTGCTCCAGCACCTGGACGAGGTGGCGCAGATTGACCAGCGGATCGCGGCCGCCCTCGGCGGCCTGGGCCTCGGCGTCGAAGCCGTAGGACTTGTCCTTGTAGCGCCAGTGGGCGGCGACCCCGTCCTCGGCGATCCGGTCCATGGTCTCGGTGCGGATCTGCATCTCGATCCGCATGCCGCGCGGCCCGACCACGGTGGTGTGGATCGAGCGGTAGTTGTTCCGCTTCGGGGTCGAGATGTAGTCCTTGAACCGCTCCGGCACGCTGGGCCACGCGCGGTGGATGACGCCGAGGGCCTGGTAGCAGTCGGCCTCGGTATCGACGATCACCCGGAACGCGAAGATGTCGGACAACTGGGAGAAGCCGATCGATTTGCGCTGCAGCTTGCGCCAGATCGAATAGGGGTTCTTTTCACGCCCGAAGACGCGGGCCGAAAGGCCGGCCGCCTCCAACCGACTAGCGATTTCGCCGGACACCACGGCCACCGCCCCGCCCTGCTCGACGCGCAGGGCTTCCAATCGGCGACCAATCGCATCGCGCGCCACCGGATTCAGATGCTCGAAGGCAAGCTCCTCGAGCTCCGAACAGATCCGATGACAGCCGATGGACCGCGCCAGCGGCGCATAGATGTCGAGGGTTTCGCGGGCGATCCGCTCCCGCTTGGCGGGGCTCTTGATGTAGTGGAGCGTCCGCATGTTGTGCAGACGGTCGGCCAGCTTGACCATCAGGACGCGCACGTCCTTGGAGATGGCCAGGATGAACTTGCGAAGGTTCTCGGCCTGCTTGGTGTGTTCGCTGTTGAGCTCGAGCTTGGTGAGCTTGGTCACGCCCTCGACCAGCTCGGTGATCTCGGCGCCGAACAGGCCGCGGATGTCCTCCGGCGTGACCGGCGTATCCTCGATCACGTCATGCAGCAGAGCCGTGACGATGGTGGCGGTGTCCAACCGATAGTCGGTCAGGATGCCCGCCACCTCGATGGGGTGCGCGAAATAGGGGTCGCCCGAAGCGCGCTTCTGACTGCCGTGCATACGCATGGCGTAGACATAGGCGCGGTTCAGGATCGCTTCGTCGGCGGTGGGGTCGTACGAGCGGACCTTTTCGATCAGCTCGTACTGACGAAGCATCTTCGGACGCTTGACGACCGGCGCGTCCGTTTTTTCGGCGGGGGGTTGGGTCGCCGCCGTTAAGGTGAGAGGTTCTGGGCCTTCTAGGCTCAGTACCGCTCCTCCTGGCCACCGTCGCGGTCGCTTTGCAGGGCGCGAACCAGTTCCAGCTCACTCATCTGCATGTGGGTCGGATCGGCCAGCAGGGCGAGGGTTTCGGCCTCTTCCTCGGCTTCCGAGCGTTCGTCAACGCGTTGCAGGGTCCCGATCAGGTTCTCCCGCAGCTCGTCGGCGTCCACCACGTCGTCGGCGATTTCACGCAGCGAGACGACGGGGTTCTTGTCGTTGTCGCGATCGACCAGGAGCGGAGCGCCGGCGGAAATGGCGCGGGCGCGATGGGCCGCCAGCAGCACGAGGCTGAAGCGGTTGGGGACCTTCTCGACGCAATCTTCGACGGTGACGCGGGCCATGGAATCCTCAGAGGGGCGGTAGAACCGAACAAAATAGAGGCTTTGCGCTCATTGTGCAACGCCGCAACGCGGGGTTTTCGGCGTTCAGATGCCGCAGAGCCCCGCCTCATGCAGGATGTCACGCGGGGTTTCGAACACCGCGCTGGGCCGTTGGGCGCGCAGGATCTCCGGCGTAGCGTAGCCCCAAGTGACCGCGCCAGTAGCCAAGTGCGCCTTCCGGGCGGCCTCGATATCCCGCACTTCGTCGCCGACGCAGAGCACGTCGGCCTCCTCCACGCCGGCCTTGCGGATCACGGCCCGGAACTTCGGCGCCTTTCCGAACACCGACGCGCCGCAGCCATAGTACGAAATCAGCCCGGCCAGTTCGGCGCCGAGCACCGCGCGCACCGTGGCTTCCGAGTTCGAACTGACCACCGCGATCTTCACCCCGCCCAACGCCAGGCGGCGCAGCATGACCTCGACCTCAGGGAAGAGCTTGAGCTCCGGCGCGGCCTCGGCGGCCAACTGGCGGAAGTGAGCGGCGATGAACGGCATCTTCCACGCGGGCACGCCCAGGCGCCGGATAATCTCGCGGTTCGGCTGACCGCGCAGCTCGGCCATCTCGGCCACGTCGATCTGCCGGAAGCCATATCGCTTGGCCACGCCGTTGAGGACGCGCCCAAACCAGAGCGCGCTGTCGGCCAGGGTGCCGTCGAAATCGAAGATCAGGAGGCGATAGCCCACGGAGGGAAACCTGCACCGATGATGGGGCGCGGGGGCTATACCCGCGCGGCCATGCAGTCAACGCAGCTCGCCTAATTTGACGCACCCACCGGCGTGGCGTCGCGCCCGACGATTGCGGTGTCAGCCAGCTCTTGCGCGGTGCTCCCCAGGACCGGATGGCGCCACCTAGGGGTGATCTCAGCCAGGGGTCCCATCACAAACAGCCGCTCATGGGCGCGCGGATGCGGCAGGGTCAGGGCCGGGTCGTCCGACACCACGCGGCCATAGGCGATCAGGTCAAGGTCGAGCGTCCGCGATGCGTTGCGTTCGCCCCTCGCCCGCCCGAACCGCGCCTCGATCGTGAACAATGTTTGGATTAGGTCTTGCGGCGAAAGCTGAGCCTCGACAAGCACAACGCCGTTGCGATACTCCTGAGCATTCGGGTCGGGCCAGGCGGCGGAGCGCCACCAGGACGACCTCAAAAGAATGGGCAATCCCGCCTCCGCGAGACCAGCGAGCGCCGCCTCCAGAAGGGCTTCGGACGAACCAAAGTCGCCGGCCATATTGCCGCCAAGGGCGACGATGACCGCCTCGTCCGTATTCATGCCCAACGCCCTATTTCCAGGATCTTCGCACCCATGACCTTCTACCCCACCGACAGGCTCGCGCTCTTCATCGACGGGGCGAACCTGTATTCGGCCGCCAAGGGTCTGGGCTTCGATATAGACTATCGCAAGCTGCTGGAAGAGTTCCGCAAGCGCGGGGTGCTGGTGCGGGCCTATTACTACACCGCCCTGGTCGAGGATCAGGAATATTCGCCGATCCGTCCGCTGGTGGACTGGTTGGATTACAATGGCTTCCGGTTGGTGACCAAGCCCGCCCGCGAATACACCGACGCCCAGGGGCGCAAGCGCTGGCGCGGCGATATGGATGTCGAGATCGCGGTCGACATGCTGGAGATGGCGGCCCACGCCGACCATCTGGTGCTGTTCTCTGGCGACGGCGACTTCCGGGTGCTGGTCGAGGCCGTGCAACGTCGCGGCGCACGGGTGACCGTGGTCTCCACCGTGAAATCACAACCCCCGATGGCGTCGGATGATCTGCGCCGTCAGGCCGACAGCTTCGTGGACCTGGCCGATCTGGCCGACATCATCGGCCGCCCCTCGCGCCTGCCGCGCTTCATCCAGGAAAGCCGGGTCGCCCGCGACAGCGACGCCGATCACGACGCCGACGCCGAGGCCTGATGTCTGTCCAGCTATGGGGCGCAGAACCGCCCCGCGACTGCCCGCTCTGCCCCCGGCTCGTCGCCTACCGCCAGACGAACCAAGCCCAAAACCCCGACTGGTGGAATGGCCCGGCCCCGTCGTTCGGTGACCCGCAGGCACGGCTGCTGGTGGCCGGCCTGGCCCCCGGCCGCACCGGCGCCAACCGCACCGGCCGCCCGTTCACCGGCGATCACGCCGGATGGATGCTCTACGACACCCTGACCAAGACCGGCTTCGCCAACGGCAAGTTCGACGCCCGCGTTGATGACGGCCTGGAACTGATCGATTGCATGGTCACCAACGCCGTGCGCTGCGCCCCGCCAGGCAACAAGCCCGAGACCAGCGAAGAGAACACCTGCCGGCCGTTCCTGACCGCGCGACTGGAAGCCCTGCCAAGGCTCAAGGTCATCGTCACCCTGGGCGACGTCGCCCGCCGCAATGTGCTGAAGGCGCTGGGCCTGAAGGCTTCGGCCGGCATTCCGGGCCACGGGACTGAGTTCCAGGCTCGGCCCTATATCGTGCTGAACAGCTATCACTGCTCCCGGCTCAACACGAACACCGGCCGACTGACCGCAGAGATGTTCGAGGCGGTGTTCCGCCGGGCGCGTGAATTGGTCGACAGCTGACGCCGTTTCGGGAGCTATCGGCTCCAGTACAGGTACCGCCAGGCGCGCTCGAACCCGACGCCGCGATAGAGCGACCTGGCGCCGGTGTTGCCTTCCTCGACCTGCAGGAACACCCTCTCGATCCCGCGTGCTTGAGCGGCGGCTCCAAGGCCGGCCAGGACACGCCCGGCAAGCCCCTCCCCGCGCCTGGCCTTGTCGGTGCGCATGCCGTGGACGCTGGCCCAGCCATGGCCGAAGGCGGCCACGCCCACCGCGATGGTGCGCTCGCCCTCGCTGATCCCGCCATAGACGGCGTCAGCCGACCTGGTCAGGGCCGCAACGCGATTGGCGCCGTCCGCGGGGTCAAAACCTTCACTGGTGAACACCGCCGCCCAGCCAGGACCAGGCGCGCTCTCGACGTGAGCCGGCTCGCCCCGTGCGCCCGCAATCATGCCCAGCGCCGTGCCGGTCTTCACCAGGGTCGGTTGCTCCGAGCGGTAGCCGCGACGCGCAAGCTCATTGCGGACATCTTCCAGGCCCGGCCCATCTGCGATCCGAAAGGCTGGGCTCAGGCCGCGCGCGGCATAGGCCGCCTCGATTTCATCGAACACCGCCTGATCCGAGGGCAGATCATGCCGCAGTGGAACCGCGCTGTTGGCACGCCGGATCGTGCCGGGGTCCAGGGTGACCAGCCAGTCGCCGATCTCAACGACTTCCCGCGGCGCGACGGCGGCGGCCGTGGCGCGCTCGATAGCCTCGACGTCAGCGGAGGTGATCACTAGCCCTTGTCGCGGAGTAAGCGGGCCTTGTCGCGCGCCCAGTCGCGGTCGGCGGTCGCCTCGCGCTTGTCGTGCAGCTTCTTGCCCTTGGCGAGCGCGATCTCGAGCTTCGCCAGGCCCTTCTCGTTCCAATAGAGCTTGGTCGGGATGATGGTACGGCCGTCGCGCTGGACTGCGCCGATCAGCTTGTCGAGCTGCTTGCGGTGCAGCAGCAGCTTCCGGTGCCGGCGCGGCTCGTGGTTGAAGCGGTTGGCCTGGGCGAAGGGCGGGATGTCGGCATTGATCAACACCACCTCGTTGCCCTCGATCGAGGCATAGGATTCGGCGATGTTCGCGCGACCGACCCGCAGCGACTTCACTTCGGATCCGGTCAGCATGATGCCGGCCTCGAAGGTGTCTTCGAGGAAGTAGTCGAACCGCGCACGGCGGTTTTCGGCGATCAGCTTGCCCGCCATCAGATGACGCCAGCTTCTCTCATGCCGTCCAGCACTGCGGCGCGCGACGCCTCGGAGGCCGCCACGATCGGCAGCCGCACGTCTTCCAGACAGACGCCGAGGTGCGCCAGGGCGAACTTGGTCGGCGACGGCGAGGCGTCGCTGAACAGCGACTTGTGCAGGCGGAACAGGCGATCCTGCCAATAGAGCGCCGTCTTCCAGTCATCGCTCATGATGGCGTTGTAGAAGGTGGCGCAGAGGTCCGGCGCGACATTGGCGCTGACCGAGATGCAGCCATGGCCGCCGTGAGCCATGTAGCCGAGGGCCGTCAGATCGTCGCCCGACAGCATCACCCACTCGTCGCCGCACTTCAGGCGCTGAACGGTGGCGCGGGTCATGTCGCCGGTGGCGTCCTTGATCCCGACGATGTTGGGCAGCTTGGCCAGGCGAGCCAGGGTGTCGTCGGAGATGTCGACCGCCGTGCGCGAGGGCACGTTGTAGACCAGCACCGGCAGCTGAACGGCCTCGTTGATCGCCGCATAGTGGGCGTAGAGGCCCTCCTGGCTGGGACGATTGTAATAGGGCGTCACCACCAGGGCCGCATCGGCCCCAACGGCCTTGGCGTGCTGAACCAACTCGATGGCTTCGTCGGTGGCGTTGGAGCCAGCGCCTGCGATCACCGGCACGCGACCGGCAGAGGTCTTCACCGTCAACTCGACGACGCGGCGATGCTCGTCATGGGAAAGCGTCGCGGTTTCACCGGTCGTGCCGACGGGCACGAGGCCGTGGACGCCGCCCGCGATCTGGCGCTCGACGAGGGCTACAAGGGCCTGCTCGTCCACCGCGCCGTCGCGGAAAGGAGTCACCAGCGCCGGCATGACGCCCTTGAACAAAGGTTCTGACATGGTCTGCAAAAAGCCGTGAAAGCGAGGCCAGTTGTTGCGGCCTCAAGATTTGGGCGGACAATATGGCGGGGCGACCCTGCGCCGCAACATATCTTCCATAATCCGCGAAACCCGGAGTTCCACACCTTGGCTCTCAAGGCCCATAAAGCGTTCCTGACAACGGCTTCGCTCGTTCTGCTGGCGACTGTCGCCCAGGCCCAGCAGGCGCCGAATCAGGCCCCCACGCCCCAGGGCCACATGCCGTATGAGGCCCCGCGCCCCATCGAGCTGACCCAAACGCCGCCCTCGGCCTACCGTCAAAGCATCGGCCAAGCCGACACCGTGGCGCTGAATTCCGCCCTCGCCTCGGCCAAACGCGGCGACGTGACCGGCGCGCGAAGCGCTATCGCCATGCTCAGCGATCCGATCGCCAAGAAGATCGCCACCTGGGCGCTGGTCGATTCGGCAGGCGACTCGCTGTCGTTCTTCGAACTCGATCAGGCACGCCGCGACCTGGCCGGCTGGCCGCGCGCCGCCCGGCGCCAGCTGGCGACCGAGAAGCAGCTGGAAACCTCGGGCAAGACACCACAGCAGATCATCGCCTGGTTCGGCGGCGCCGAGCCGCAGACCGCCGAAGGCGCGATGGCGCTGGCCTCCGCCCTTCAGGCCACCGGAAAATCGAAGGAGGCCGCCGACCTGATCCGCGGTTTCTGGCGCGACCGGCTGTTCGAGGTGGGGCCGCAGCGCACCATGCTGGCCCGCTTCGGCGGCATGCTGACGCCGGACGATCACGCCCGCCGCGCCGACATCCTGCTATATGGCGCCCAGGGACCGGCCGCCCGCGAAATCCTGATCCTGCTGCCGCCGGACAAGCTGCAGGCGGCCCAAACCCGGATGGCGCTGCGTTCAGGCGCCGGCAACGCCAACGAAATGGTCGCCAATCTTCCGGCCAATCTCGCCAACGATCCGGGCATCGCCTTCGAGCGGGCCAGCTATTATCGCCAGCGCAACCTTGAGAGCCTGGCCCTCGCCCAGGTTCCGAAATTCCCCCGCGACCTGGCGCACGGCGACATGGCCGAGCGGATCTGGGCCGAGCGTTATCGCCTGATCCTCTACGCCCTGCGCAACAGCGATTCGGCCGGCGCCTATACGGCCGCGGCCAACAGCGGCCTGACCTCGGGCGCGCCCGCCGCAGACGCGGAGTTCTATGCGGGTTGGATCGCCCTGACCCGCTTGAAGAACCCGGCCCAGGCCGACATCCATTTCGCCAACCTGGAGCGCATCGGCCAGTCGCCGATCACCCGCGGCCGGGCGCTATATTGGCGCGGACGCGCGGCCGAGGCTCGCGGCGATCAAGCCGCGGCCCAGGCCTTCTATGGCGCAGGGGCCAAGTACAATACGACGTTCTACGGCCAGCTCGCCGGCGAGAAGGTCAATGGCGGACGCCTGGTCCTGGGTTCTGATCCCGTCATCACCCAGGCCGACAGGGCTCGGTTCGAGGCGCGCGACACGGTCCGCGCCGCGCGCCTGCTCTACGACATCGGCAATCGCGACCTATTCCGCACCTTCGTGCTGGCGCTCGACGATATCCTGCCGACGGTCGAGGAACAGGCCCTGCTGGTCGACCTGGCGCGTGGCTATGGCGACCAGGACACCTCGATGAAGGTGGTCCGCACCGCGGCGCAACGTGGCTTCATCCTGCCGGAACGCGGCTATCCGCTGCGCAATCCGCCGCCGGTGATGGGCGCCCCGGAGCCGGCGCTGACCCTGGGCATCACCCGCCAGGAAAGCGGCTTTGATCCGATGGCGCGCTCTGGCGCCGATGCGCGCGGCATGATGCAGCTGTTGCCGGCCACGGCGGCCAGCGAGGCGCGTCGCCTAGGCATGAGCTACGACACCTCGATGCTGTACCAACCGGATTACAACATGCAGCTAGGCCAGGCCTTCCTCGGCCGGCAGATCAACAACTTCTCCGGCTCCTATCCGATGGCCATCGCGGCCTATAACGCCGGACCTGGTCGCCCCCCGCAGTGGGTGACCTTCTGTGGTGATCCGCGGGGTTCGACCGATCCCATCGACTTCGTCGAGTGCATCCCCTTCTCGGAGACACGCAACTACGTCATGCGGGTGATGGAGGGCATGCAGGTCTATCGCGCGCGGCTGGGCAACGGCTCGGCGCCGATCACCCTGACCACCGACCTGAAGCGCGGCGCCTACGGAACCTATGCCGGTCCTATGAGCGGCCCTGCCCGGCCTGCTTCAGCCGGCAGCACCAGCATGGCGCCGATCCCGAACCCTTAGGGGTTCGGGCGAGGGCCTCAGTCGGCGACCAGGCCGTACATGAGGCCTTCCAGGGTGACCGACAGCAGTTCGTCGGCTGGGGCCCATACGAAGTTGGGCCGGTTGATCATCAGATTGACCACGCCGTGGCAGGAGCCCCACAGCGCCTGGGCGGCGGAATCGGCCGTGCCGGCGCGCAGGCGTCCCTCGGCCGCGATCTCGCGGACCACGCCCGAGAAGATCTCGTAGCACTCTGCGCCCAGGTCGGCCGTCGCCCCCTCGTCGGCCATAACGGCGGTGACGTGGCGGGCGGAAGAAAACACCAGCTCGTAGGCGTTCGGGTGATCCAGCCCCCAGCGCATATAGGTTTCAAGCATGAGCTTGACGCGATTGGCCGCATCCATCGGCTTGGCGGCGATCTCAGCGTTGCGCTCCAGAAGCTGGCGGATCGTGCCTTCGCAGATCTCCAGCAAAATGCAGCTCTTGTCGGGGAAGTGCATGTAGAGCGCGGTGGAGGAGACCCCCACCTCGTCGGCGATCTTCCGGATCGTGGCGCCGTCATAGCCTTCGGCGACAAAGATGCGCTCGGCGGCCGCCAGGATCTCAGCCCGACGCAGGTGCCCGTCGCCCTTGGGTTTCCGGGCCGATCGCCTCGTGGTCACTGAAGTGGTCACGGGTTTCCTTCCGAGTCCGAACTATTGCTGAGCGGAAACCAAAACCACGGCTGTGGCAAGTCCGCCCGTAAGAAAGCGAGGCAATTCCATGACTAAGGCCATGCCCTTCGGTCAAGACAGCGTTTTCTTGACGTAGGCGCCAGCTTGAGCGCCAAACTAACGCTGTCGGGGGACAAGTTGAACGGAGCGACCATGAGATTGCCCGACGACCAACTGCAACGCCTGGCGCTGCACAGCGCATTCGGATTTCACCTGATCGCCAAATGGATGGCCGGCAGGTCTGACGTCGATCCCGAGATCCGCGACCGGCTCAGCGTCCACATCGCGGCGCTGGACGGGGTCTTGTCCGCCAACGGCCACGACTGGATCCGCGACGAAATCGAAGGCACCGAGGCCGCTCTTCACGGCCGCTGACCTCCTCGGGGGCTGGACCTCGGCGCGCCGAACCGGCTAGTCGGTGACCATGAGCAAGCCTGCCCCCGTTGTCGCGGATCTTCCCGGCGCCATGCGCACCACCGGCTGGGCCGACTACGCCCTGCTGGACTCCGGCGGCGGCCGTAAGCTGGAACGCTACGGCCCCTATACTGTCGTGCGCCCCGAACCGCAGGCGATGTGGACCCCGCGCTTGCCAGGCAGCGCCTGGGAAAAGGCCGACGCGGTCTTCAATCCCAGCGACGAGGAAGACGCCGGCAACTGGCGCTTCAAGGGCAAGCCGCAGGACAGCTGGCCGATGGCCTGGGGCGAGGCGAAGTTCCACGCCCGCTTCACCGCCTTCCGCCACCTGGCCTTCTTCCCCGAACAGGCCGCCAACTGGGCCTGGTTGGACGAGCGCCTGCGCGCCACGCCCGGCCAGCCGAAGGTGCTGAACCTGTTCGGCTACACCGGCGTCGCCAGCCTGGTCTGCGCCGCCGCCGGCGCCCACGTCACCCATGTCGACGCCTCGAAGAAGGCCATCGGCTGGGCGCGTGAGAACGCCGCGCTGTCGGGCCTGGAGGACAGGCCGATCCGCTGGATCTGCGAGGACGCCCGGCGCTACGTGCAGCGCGAGGTGCGCCGCGGTTCGCGCTACGACGGCATCATCCTCGACCCGCCGAAATACGGCCGTGGCCCCGATGGCGAAGTCTGGCGGCTGTTCGAAAATCTACCTGAGCTCGCGGCGCTATGCGCTGAACTTCTTTCGGAAAACGCATCCTTCCTGCTTCTCAACGCCTATGCGGAGCGGATCTCCGGCGCGGCGCTCTCCTCGCTCCTGGCCTCGAACCTCCAGGATCGCGGTGGCAGCATCGATTGGGGTGAACTGACCCTGGTCGAAGACAAGCAGGACCGGCAAATCGGCATGTCCTTCTATGGCCGGTGGGCGTCATGAACCGGGCCGTCACCTCGCTGACCAATCCGACCGTCAAGGCGGTCCGCGCCCTGCACCTGCGCAAGGAGCGCGAGGAAACCGGGCTGTTCGTGGCCGAAGGGCTCAAGATCGTCACCGACGCGGTCGAGCTTGGCCATGCGCCACGCATCCTGATGTACGGGCAGGACGCCCACAGCCACCCCCTGCTACGTAGCGCCATTGAGGCGACCCGGGCCGCGCGCGGCGAGGTGATCGAGGTCACCCACGACATCCTGGCCAAGGTGTCCCGCCGGGATAACCCCCAGGCGGTGGTCGGGGTGTTCGCCCAGGTCTTCACACCGCTGGCCGAGCTAAACCCCGACGCAGCCCCCTGCTTCGTCGCCCTGCACAGGGTCCGCGATCCGGGCAATCTGGGCACCATCGTGCGCACCGCTGACGCCGCCGGCTGCGGCGCGGTGATCCTGGTGGGCGAATGCTGCGACCCGTTTTCGGTCGAGGCCGTACGCGCCACCATGGGCTCGATCTTCGCGGTTCCGATTGTGCGCGCCACCGAAGCCGAGTTCGCCGCATGGCGCTCTTCGTGGCCTGGCTCTGTGGTCGGCACCTTGCTGACCGCCGACGTCGATCACCGCCAGGCGACCTACGCCAAGCCCGCCCTCGTGCTGATGGGAAACGAGCAGCAGGGCCTCACGCCGGACATGGCCGCGCTCTGCGACGTCAACGTCAAGATCCCCATGCGCGGCCGCGCCGACAGCCTGAACCTCTCGGTCGCCACCGGGATCATGATCTACGCCGCGACCTGACTTCTTGCCCTCTCCCTCCGGGAGAGGAACCTCAGGTTCCGCGAGGCTTGGCGCGCGCGGTGGGCGCGGTGTTGGCGGGGTCCTCGGGCCAGACGTGCTTGGGATAGCGCCCGCGCATGTCGGAGCGCACATCCTTCCATGATCCGCCCCAGAAGCCCGGCAGGTCCTTCGTGGTCTGGATCGGGCGATGACCAGGCGACAGCAGCGACAGGGTGAGCGGCACGCCGGCGACCCGGGGATGTTCGGTGAGGCCGAACACCTCCTGCACGCGCACATCCACGCGCGGCCCGCCCTCGGCGGCGTAGTCGATGGCGAAGCTGTTGCCGGTCGGCGCGGTCCAGCGGGCCGGCGCGGTCGATTCCAGCCGTCGCTGTTGCTCCCAGGGAACCAGCGCCCGCACCGCGCCGTCCAGCACGTCAGGCTTGAGGGCCGTGAGCGACCTCACGCCGGTCAGCAGCGGGGTCAGCCAATCGTCCAGCGCCTCGATCAAGGCGGCGTCGGACAGGTCGGGCCATTCCGCGCCTTGCGCCCGCAGGAAGGCGCCCCGCTCCCGGAACGACCGGGCCGCTTCACCCCAAGGCAGCTTGGCCAGCCCTTCGTTCCGCACCCGCCCCGCCAGCGCCGAGGCGATCATCGCCGGATCGGGCTTTTCGTTGATCTCCTCGCGCACCGTCAACCGCCCAAGCCGGGTCAGCCGCTTGCCGCGCAGACGCCCACCGCCGCTCTCCTCGATCCGATCCTCTGTCTCCAGTTGCTGCGAGAACGCCGAGATCAGCTCGGCCTCATCCAGCGGCGCAGCCAGCAAAATGCGATCGCGGCGATCACCACCGCCCAGCTCGGCGATGGCCAGCCACTTTTCCCGGGCCAGGGCGTCGGTCGGCTCGACGAAGGCGCCGCGTCCCGTCACCAGCTGGAACTCGCCCGACCCGCCGCGCGCCTTGGCGATGCGCTCCGGATAGGCGAAGGCGAGCAGCATCCCGTCATCCAGCGGCTCGCCTCGGCCGGGCTTTCCGGCCAAGCCGGCCCAGCGTTCGGCGAGCGTGCGTGCGTCACGGGCGCGCGTGGATCGATCGCGCTTGAAGCCTTCCAGGCGGTGGCGAAGGTCGGCGTCGCGGCCGCCGAGATTTCGCTCCGTCACCAAGGCCGCGATCTGCGCCGCACGAGGCGCCTGGCCGGTGGCGGCGGCCTTCAGCACCATGTGGGCCAGGCGCGGCGCCAAGGGGACCTCGCTCAGCGCCTCCCCGTGCCCGGTCAGCACGCCGTCCTGCGTCAAAGCCTCCAAGCGCAGCAACAGGCTTCGCGCCTCGTTGAACGCCGCGCTCGGCGGCGGGTCGAGGAAGGCCAGGTCGCTCGCATCCTTCGCCCCCCAGCGCGCCAGATCGAGCGCCAGGCCCGAGAGATCGGCATCAAGAATTTCCGGATCGGCGAAGGCCGGCAGCGCCCTTGTCTCGGCCTCGTCCCACAGGCGGTAGGCGACGCCAGGCTCGGTGCGCCCGGCCCGGCCGCGCCGCTGATCGGCCGCCGCCCGGCTGACCCGCACGGTCGCCAGCCGGGTCAGGCCGCTGGCGGGATCAAACCGCGGCACGCGCGCCACGCCCGAATCGATGACCACCCGCACGCCTTCGATGGTCAGGCTGGTCTCGGCGATCGATGTGGCGAGCACCACCTTGCGGACACCCGGCGGCGGCGGCGAGATCGCCTGATCCTGCTCGGTTGGGTCCAGCGCCCCATAGAGCGGCGCGATCCGCACATCGGGCCGGCGCACCCGCTCGGCCAGCATCTCGGCGGTGCGGCGGATTTCTCCCTGCCCCGGCAGAAAGACCAGCACGCTGCCGGTTTCCTCGGCCAGGGCGCGCTCCACCGCGCGAACGGTGCGATCTTCCAGCCGCAGCCGATCATCACGCCCCAGATATCGGGTCTCGACCGGGAAGGCCCGGCCCAGGCTCTCGATCACCGGCGCATCGCCTAGCAACCGGGCGACCGCGGCGCCGTCCAGGGTGGCCGACATCACCAGGATACGCAGATCATCGCGTAGCACCCCCTGGGCGTCGCGAGCCAGCGCCAGCCCAAGGTCGGCGTCCAGACTACGCTCGTGGAACTCGTCGAAGATCACCGCCCCGACGCCTTCCAGGCTGGGGTCGCCCAGGATCATCCGATTGAAGACGCCCTCGGTGACCACCTCGATTCGGGTGCGAGCCGAAACTTTCGACTGCATGCGCACTCGGTAGCCGACCGTTTCGCCGACTTTCTCGCCCAGGGTCTTGGCCATGCGGTCGGCGGCGGCGCGGGCGGCCAGGCGGCGCGGCTCCAGCATGACGATCTTGCGGCCCGCGAGCCAAGACGCGTCCAGCAGCCGCAGCGGTACGAGCGTGGTCTTCCCCGCGCCCGGCGGGGCGACGAGAACCGCCTCTGTGCGGGCGTTCAGCGCCGCCTGCAGCGCAGGCAAAATATCCTCAACGGGAAGCATGCCGTGATCTAGCCGCGCCTGCATGCTGCGCCAAGCGGTACGCTCGTCCCGCAGGCGCCGTGTTTCATGCAAACCAGCGTCGTTGCTTGGCGCTTGACCGCACGGTTCCTAAGAGGCCACGTAGCGCCAAAGCATGACCGAGCGGCGGGGGTCGCCGGATTCTCCTGGAGGAAATATGTGGCGAGTTAAATCGCTCGACGCGATTCTGGCGACGGCAGAAAAGAAGTCGCTGCAACGCTCGCTGGGCCCGTTCCAGCTTACGATGCTCGGCATCGGCGCCATTATCGGGACTGGTATCTTCGTACTCACCGCCGAGGCCGCCCAAAAGGCCGGGCCCGGCATGATCGCGGCGTTCATTATCGCCGGCTTCGTCTGCGCGGTCGCCGCGCTCTGCTACGCTGAAATGTCTTCCATGGTCCCGGTTTCGGGGTCCGCCTACACCTACAGCTACGCCGTCATGGGCGAGATGCTGGCCTGGATGGTCGGCTGGGCGCTGATCCTCGAATACGCGGTCGCGGCCGGCGCCGTCTCCGTCGGCTGGTCCGGCTATGTGGTCGGCTTGATCGAAAACGCCTTCCAGATCGACATACCGAGCGCCCTCGTGCTCGGCCCCATGGACGGCGGCATCGTCAACCTGCCGGCGGCCATGATCGCCCTGGTGGTCACCGCCCTGCTCGTGGTCGGCACCAAGGAATCAGCGACCGTCAACGCCTTCCTGGTGGCGATCAAGGTCTCGGCCCTTTCGCTCTTCTGCATCCTGGCGCTGCCGGTGATGAAGATGGAGAACTTCGAACCGTTCGCCCCGCTCGGCATGGCCGGAATCTCCGCGGCGGCGGCCTCGATCTTCTTCGCCTATGTCGGGTTCGACGCGGTCTCGACCGCGGCCGAAGAGACCAAGAACCCTCAACGCAACATGCCTATCGGCCTGATCGGCTCGCTCGGCATCTGCACCATCTTCTACATCCTGGTCGCCATGGGCGTCATCGGGACGGTCGGCGCCCAGCCGGTCATGGACGCCGCTGGCGCGGGCCTGCGCCCGGGCAGCGCCGAACTCACCGCGGCCTGCAAGCTGGTCGGCGACACCCATGTGGTTTGTTCTAAGGAAGCCTTGGCCTGGACCCTGCGTGAAATCGGCTGGCCGCAAATCGGCAACCTGCTCGGCCTGGCCGCCGGTCTCGCCCTGCCTTCGGTCATCCTGATGATGATGTTCGGCCAGACCCGCATCTTCTTCGTCATGAGCCGTGACGGCCTGCTGCCGGCCGTCTTCTCCAAGGTCCACCCGACCTTCCACACCCCGTATGTGATCACCATCATCACCGGCGTCTTCGTGTCGCTGTTCGCGGCCTTCTTCCCGGTCGGCGTGCTTGCCGACATCTCGAACTCCGGGACGCTGTTCGCCTTCGCCATGGTGGCCATCGCCGTGCTGGTGCTGCGTCGCACCGATCCGCACCGCAAACGCCCCTTCCGCACGCCGGCGATCATCGTCGTCGCGCCCTTGGCGGCGATCGGCTGCGTCTACCTGTTCTTCAGCCTCTCGATGGAAACCAAGCTGCTGTTCGTGGCCTGGGCCGCGATCGGGCTGGTCGTCTACTTCCTCTACGGCTACCGCCGCAGCCACGTCGGCCTTGGCGTCACCGAGGTGCCGGAACTCGACGCCGATGCGCCTCCTGGGCCCGTCGCGCCGATGCCCGGAGCACCCGCTCCCGGCGATCGCCAGCACTAAAATGGAAAGGCCCGGGTTCGCCCGGGCCTTTTCTTATGACGCGTCAGGGCCGATGTTGGGGGCATGCAAGCCGAGCCTCCCATCCGCGCCCTGATCGCCCCGGTCACCCCGCTTCAGCAGAACTGCACCATCGTCTGGTGCGCCAAGACCCTGAAGGCGGCCATCATCGATCCGGGCGGCGAAGTCCCGCGCCTGATCGAGGCGCTGAACTCCCAGAACCTGACGCTCGAAAAGATCTGGATCACTCACGGCCACCTGGACCACGCTGGCGGCACGGCCGCGTTGAAGGCCGCCTTCGACGTTCCGATCGAGGGGCCGCACCCGGACGACGCCTTCTGGATCGACGAAATGGAGGCCTCGGGCGCCAAATGGGGCATGCCGGAGGCGCGCACCTTCACGCCGGACCGCTGGCTGCAGGACGGCGACAAAGTGACGCTCGGCGAGACCGAGTTCGAGGTCTATCACTGCCCCGGTCACACGCCGGGTCACGTCATCTTCTTCCATCGCCAGGCGCAGTTCGCACAAGTCGGCGACGTGCTGTTCCAGGGCTCCATCGGCCGCACCGACTTCCCGCGCGGCAACCATCAGCAGCTGATCGACTCGATCACCGGCAAGCTCTGGCCGCTGGGCGACAATGTGCGGTTCGTGCCAGGTCACGGCCCGATGTCGAGCTTCGGCCAGGAGCGCCGAACCAATCCCTATGTCGCCGATCAGGTCCTGGCCGGCGCCTGATGCTTTCAATCGTGAAATCTGAGCGTTACGCGAGCGCGTAAAGATGCCCCGGATGGAAACGCGCATCGAACAGTCCGCCGCCTCTGCGCAGAGCGCACCGGCCGGCGCCCGCATCCTGATGGTCGATGACGATCCCGGGATCCGTGACGTTGTCTCCGACTTCCTGGGAAAGCACGGCTACACCGTCGAAACCGCCGGCGACGCCCGCGAGATGGAACAGGTGCTGGAGCGCGGCTCGGTCGATCTGATCGTGCTGGACGTCATGCTTCCTGGCGAGGATGGCCTGGCGATTTGCCGCCGCCTCGCCGTCGGCGAAGGTCCGCCAGTGATCATGCTGTCGGCCATGGGCGAGGACACCGACCGCATCGTCGGCCTCGAACTCGGCGCTGACGACTATCTCTCCAAGCCCTGCAACCCGCGTGAGCTTCTGGCCCGCGTTCGCGCCGTGCTGCGCCGGGCCGAGCATCGCGGGCAGAACGCCGGGGTCGGCGCTGGCTGCGAGTTCGCCGGATGGCGCCTCGACCTGGTGCGCCGCGAGCTGCGTTCCCCCGAGGGCGTGGTGGTGAACCTGTCGTCCGGCGAGTTCTCGCTGCTGCGCGCCTTCGTCGAGCGCCCGCAGCGCGTGCTCACCCGTGACCAGTTGCTGGAGTTCGCCCGCGGTCCGGATTCGGAGGCGTTCGATCGCGCCATCGACGTCCAGATCAGCCGTCTGCGCCGCAAGTTGGACGATGGCGGCGGCCAGGACCTGATCCGCACCATCCGCAATGAAGGCTACATGTTCACCGCCAAGGTGAAGCGTACATGACGCCGCCTTGGTCGGGGCGGCCGACGGCATCGCTGTTCGGCCAGCTCCTGGCCCTGATCGGCATCAGCTTGGCGGCGGCGCAGGTCATCAGCCTGATCCTGCTTTTCAACCTGCCTCCGCCCGCGCCCGATTTCTATCGCATCAGCGAGATCGTCCAGGCGTTTCACGGAACCCCGCCGGCCTTCACCGAGCGTCGCCCCTTGGTGATCAAGACGGTCGACCACGCCCCGGCGATGGTGATCGACAGCCGGATGACGCCAAAGATCCGCAGCCAGCTGGCTGAGGCGCTGCACGTCCCCATCGAGCGGGTGGTCATCTCGTCCGCCTCTCGCTTTCCGGTATCCGACCGTCGCGTATTCCGGGTGATCCGGGACCGCATGGCCCGAGACGGCGGCGAGCAGGAAGAGCACTTCCTGATCGCGCCCTTCGATGTCGCGGTCCAACAGCCCGACGGCCGCTGGCAGATCGTCCGCCCGGAACGCGGCATCGGACTGGATCCTTGGCAGCAACGGATCGTGCTGCTGTTCTTCCTCTCGGCCCTGGTGATGGCGCCTGTCGCCTTTGTCTTCGCCCGCCGGCTCTCCGCCCCCATCCGGTTGTTCACCGACGCCGCCGAGCGCCTGGGCCGCGACCCTCGCGCTCCGCCGCTGTCGCTCAAGGGTTCGGCGGAAATCAACGTCGCGGTGAAGGCCTTCAACGACATGCAGGAACGCCTGCGCCGCTATGTCGAGGATCGCACGGCCATGGTGGGCGCCATCGCACACGACCTGCGTACTCCGCTCACCCGCTTGCGGTTTCGGATCGAGAACGTCCCGGAGGACGTGCGGGTCAAGATGGCGGCCGACATCGACCAGATGGAGGAGATGATCTCCGCTGCCCTCGCCTTTGTCCGCGACACCACGCGCGACGGCGAGCGCACGCCGCTGGAACTGTCCTCGCTGCTCGAAAGCCTGTGCGACGAGATGGCCGAGACCGGCGCCGACACCCAGGTCGAACTGGGGGAAAAGGTGGTTCTGCATGGCGATCCGCTGGCCCTGCGGCGCCTGTTCACGAACCTGCTGGAGAACGCCGTGAAGTTCGGCGGGCGCGCTCGGGCCCGGATCTATAGCGACGCCACTAGCGCGATCGTGGAAATCGAAGACGACGGCCCGGGAATTCCGACCGAAGAGGTCGAGCGGGTGTTCGAGCCGTTCTATCGGCGCGAGCCCTCCCGCAGCCGCCAGACCGGCGGCATTGGCCTTGGCCTGGCCGTCGTGCGCTCCATCGCCCGCGGCCATGGCGGCGACGTGACCTTCGTCAACAGGCCCGGCGGCGGCCTCACCGCCAAGGTTCAACTGCCGATTTGATTTTCGGCTGTTAACGGCCAGATGACCGCCGAGGCTGCGGCTGGGCCGTCGCGGTTTCCTTAGCGTTTTCGGGGCCTGGCGAGATGATTCTCACCCCAGGCCTCATTTGCCACTCGGCTCAAGCCAGATGCGTTGGGCTAATAGCCGCAGGCTCAATCTCATTTTACGCGCAACCTCCGCTACATCTGGCGAGTTTGCTTGACCGTAACGGAAGCAGCGGCGTCACCGCCCTCCCCCGACGGTCGACGCAAAGAGGAGCCGCACATGGATCTTGATCCCAACGCCAAGCCGAAGTCGCGTCGCGGTTTCGCCGCCATGAACCCCGAACGTCGCCGTGAGATCGCCCGCAAGGGCGGCGCCAGCGTGCCCGGCGAGAAACGCAGCTTCGCCAAGGACCGCGATCTCGCCGCCTCAGCCGGGCGCAAGGGTGGAGAGTCTTCGCGGGGCGGCGGCCGCACCCGCGGCGAGCGTCTGGAGAGCTAGGCTCTCAGAAGCACCATTACGAAGCTTGGAGCGGGGCTTTCCCAGCAGCGTTCCAGCTTCCAACCCGCCCGACCGGCGAGTTTCTCGAAACCCGTCACGGTGAACTTGTAGGAGTTCTCCGTATGGATGGTTTCGCCCGCGTTGAACGCGAAACTGTGACCCGCCACGGTCACGATCTGGTCCTCACGGCTGACGAGATGCATCTCGACGCGGCTTTCGACCGCGTTCCAGATCGCGCGATGCTCGAACGCAGCCAGATCGAAGTCCCCACCAAGCTCGCGGTTGATCCTGCTCAGCAGGTTCACATTGAACGCCGCGGTGACGCCTTGGGCGTCGTCATAGGCCGCCACTAGGGTGGCTTCCTCTTTCGCCAGATCCAATCCAACAAGGAAGCCGGCGCCTGAGCCAAGCAAGCGCTTGGCTCCAGCCAGGAAGGCCACCACTTCGTCTGGCTTGAAATTGCCGATGGTCGAGCCGGGGAAGAAGCCGACGCGCGGCCGTCCCTCTGTCTCGCCAGGCAGGGCCAGGGCCGTCGTGAAATCATCGACCAAAGGCGCGACACGCAAGCTCGGATAGTCGCGTGCGATGGATGCGGCCGCTGCGTCCAGAGCCGACTGACTGATGTCGATTGGCACGTAGACGCCAAGCTGCGGCGCGGCGTCGAGCAACAGCCGCGTCTTCGTGCTGGCGCCGCTGCCGAACTCCACCAAGGCGGCGTCCGTCGGGATTAGAGCCGCCATCTCCGGCGCCCGGTCCTTCAGGAGCGCGAGCTCAGTACGGGTTGGGTAGTATTCCGGCAGCTCGGTGATCTCTTCGAACAGCCGTGATCCCTCGGCGTCGTAGAAATACTTGGCGGAAAGCTCCTTCTGAGGGCGCGAGAGGCCCGCCAGAACATCGTCCTTGAAGGCGTCGCTGGCCGGCGAGGCCGCCGCGCGTTCAGACCCGGCGTCCCAAGCCAATCGGAGCCCGGAGAACATCCAGCGCTGATGGGGATAGAAGAAGTTGCGATAGCTCGCCCGCACATGCCCATCGGGGGTTACACAGCACCCGCCGCGCAGCACCATCTGGCCGATCATGAACTTGCCGTTGTACTCACCCACCGCCCCGGCCGCCGGGTGGAACCCCGGATAGGGCGCGTAGGCGCTGCGGGTCCACTCCCATACGTCGCCGAACATCTGGCGCAGACCAGGACCAGGCGCTGCGGCGGCCGGCCCTAGCTGGCCTGCGTTCAGCAGGTTCCCGGCCGTCGGCAGATCCGCCGCGGCGTGCTCCCACTCCGCTTCGGTCGGCAGGCGCGCGCCGGCCCAGGTCGCATAGGCGTCCGCCTCATAGAAACTGATGTGCGTCACCGGGGCATGCGGCGCGACCGCGCGGCGGCCCTGCAAGGTCATGGCCAGCCAGCCGGCAGGACCGTCTTCCCAGTAAAGCGGCGCGGTCCAGCCTTCGGCCTGGACCCTGGCCCAACCTTCGGCGAGCCACAGCTCAGGCCGGTTGTAGCCGCCGTCGGCCATGAACGAGAGCCATTCGCCGTTCGTCACCAGGCGATCGGCCAGGCGGTAGGGCTCCAGGAACGTCTTGTGGCGCGGGCTCTCGTTGTCGAATGCGAAGCCGTCGCCGTCGTGTCCGATCTCGACCAACCCGCCGTCGAAGGCGACCTGCGCGGCCTTGCCGGGATCGCGCCCGACGGGCAGCGCGGGGGCCGGCGCATAGGCGGGCTTCAAAGGCGATTGGGCGAAGAGGTGGAGAATATCCATCAGGATCAGTTCCTGATGCTGCTCCTCGTGCGCCAAGCCAAGGTCGAGCAACTCGGCGAAGCCTTCACAGCCGCCGTCGAGCAGCACCGCCATCGCATCATCGACGTGCGCGCGATAGGCCAGCACCCGATCCAAAGACGGCCGGGTGAGCAAGCCACGCTCCGGCCGCGGCTGACGCGGTCCCAGCGCCTCGTAGTAGGAGTTGAATAGATAGGCGAAGGCCGGATCGAACGGCGTGTAGTTCGCCAGGCGCGGTCCCAGCAGGAAGGTCTCGAAGAACCAGGTCGTATGGGCCAGATGCCATTTCGCGGGGCTGGCGTCCGGCATGGATTGGGCCAATTGGTCCTCGGCGGACAGATGGCGCGTCAACGCCAAGGTGCCCTGACGCATCTTGCGATAGCGGGCAACAGCCTCGCGCGCGCGGGCCGCTCTCAATGGGGCTGGGGCCAAGCTCTGTTCGTCATGTGACGCCATTCGCCGTTCCATTCGTCGATGAGATCGTGAGTGTCGTCGTCCGCGCTGCCGCCGCCGCCGGTCCCCCGCCAAACGCCGTAACCCATACGCAGTTCCGGAAATCTGGGGTGTCCGCGGCCAATCGCAAGCCGGAACGGTTGGATCAAGGACGCGTTGAGAAACTACCGAAACGCGAAATTCCCCTCCAAGGCGAGACGCGGACCGAGGCCAGCATGAGCGAAGACAGCGATTGGCGCAGCGAGGTCGTGGCGATGATCCCGGCCCTGCGGGCTTTCGCCTGGTCCTTGTGCCACAACGGATCGGACGCCGATGACCTGGTGCAGGACACTCTCATCAAGGCCTGGACCAACCGCGACAAGTTTGAAGTCGGCACCAATCTTCGAGCTTGGCTGTTCACCATTCTGCGCAACACCTACTACACCCAGGTTATCCGCCGCAGACGTGAAGTTCGCGACGAGACCGGCGAGTACGCCAACAATCTGAGTTCGCCGCCCACCCAGGACTGGAGCGTCGCCATGCGTGCGCTGCAAGCCGGGCTGGCCCGATTGCCCGATGAGCATCGCGAGGCCCTGATCCTGGTCGGCGCGGCGGGTCTTTCCTATGAGGAGGCCGCCGAGATCTGCGGCTGCGCGCTGGGCACCATCAAAAGCCGGGTGAACCGGGCCCGGGCCCGGCTGCTCAAGATCATGGACGCTGACGAGGCCTCCGACGTGATGGCCCTCGATCTGCCCGAGGCCAGCCGCGCCTAGGCCGCAAGCGCTCTAGCCGCCCCCTCCTCCACCGCTACTATGCGGCGACTCAAGTTCCGACCGGATAACTCATGCCCCGCACCCTTCCCGCCGTCGTCGCCCTTGGCGCCCTCCTCGCTTCGCCGGCCCTGGCTGCGCCAACCCATGACGTCGGCAAGATCGTCGCCAGCCCGGCCTTCAAGACCGCGGTGGCGACCCTGGATCGGGAGCATGACCGCATGGTCGCCGACATCATCACCCTGACGGAGATCCCCGCCCCGCCGTTCAAGGAAGAAGCGCGCGGCAAGGCCTATAGGGCGATGCTTGAAGCGCACGGCCTGACCAATATCGAGATCGACTCCGAGGGCAATGTCATGGCCCTGCGCAAGGGATCAAAGCCTGGTCCCGTGGTCGTGGTCTCGGCCCACCTCGACACGGTGTTCCCTGAAGGAACGGACGTGAAGGTCCGTCGCGAGGGCACGAAACTCTATGCACCGGGCATCGCCGACGACAGCCGCGCCCTGGCGGTCCTGCTGGCCTGGGCTCGCGCGCTGGACGCGGCCAAGATCCGCACCGAGAGCGACATCCTGTTCGTGGGCACGGTCGGCGAGGAAGGAGCCGGCGACCTGCGCGGCGTCCGCCACTTCTTTAACGAGGGCAAGTACAAGGACCGCACCAAGGCGTTCTTCTCGGTCGATGGCATCGATCCCAGCCAGATCACCCACATCGGCGTCGGGTCCAAGCGCTACCGCGCCACCTTCAAGGGGCCGGGCGGCCACAGCTACGGCGCGTTCGGCATCGTCAACCCGATGGCGGCCATGGGTAAGGCGGTCGCCGACCTCTACACCATCGAGGCGCCGACCAATCCCAAGGTCACCTATTCGGCCTCGATCACCGGCGGCGGGACGTCCGTGAACGCCATCCCCGACAAGGTGTTCACAGACTTCGACATGCGCTCGGCCGACGCCGGGGAGCTGGCCAAGCTGGAGACACGCTTCAAGGCGATCATGGACGAGGCGGTGGTTCACGAGAACAAGGCCCGCTCGACGCGCTTTGGCGCTGTCAGCGTCGAACTGACCTCCATCGGCGACCGCCCGGCCGGCCAGACGCCGGCGACGGCGCCCCTGGTCGCCAACACCGCCGCGGCGGTCACGGCCCTGGGCTTCAAGCCCAGCTTCAACGCCTCATCCACGGACGCCAATGCGCCGATGTCCAAAGGCATTCCGGCCATCACCATCGGCTCAGGCGGAACCGGCGGGCGGGCGCACTCGCTCGAGGAGTGGATCGACGTCGAGAAAGGCGCAAGCGTGCGCGGCATGAGCGTCGGGCTAGCCGCAGTCCTCTCGGCGGCCGGCCTCGACTAGCGGCCAAACATCGCCAGCACGCCCTTGAACCAGGCCGTGACGCTCTCCCAAAGCCCCGCCAGCCAGGACTTGGGCGTCGCGGGCGGTTCGGGAACGAACCAACTCGGGGCCGCCGGCGGCGCGCAGTTCATGCGCATGCCGACCCCTTTGAGATAGCCGCGCCGGACCGAGCCCGCCTTCACCGCCGCCTCGACCTGCTTGCGGTGGTGGTCGGCGCCGGTCAGCTTGCGCACCCAGCCGCGAAACGGCAGCACGTCCTGGCTCTCGCCGCGCACCCCGGCGACCGCGGCGGCCTTGGCCTGGGCGGCGATCTTCTGGGTGCGCGTGCGGTTGTCCGGCGGCGGCGCCTCGTCCAGGTCGGGGCCGAGCGCCGCGTCGAGTTTCCCGATCTCGGCCGCAATGCCCTCGCACCGCGGCAGATCCTTTACGTCATAGGGGTCGGCGACCGCCCTCAACAGCACGTCGGGAATGTCGGCCTGCTTGATGTTCAGGTCTTCGAGCGGCGCCGTCACCGCCCCGCGAAATCCTTCGTCCCGCTGGGTCGTGCCGCGATCAGCCGCGTTGGCCGAGCCGGCGAGCAGCAGGAACAGCGGCGGGAGGAGAAACTGGATCTGACGCATCGGCGGCAATCTAGCCTCCGCAGCGCCGCTTGGCCTGCGGCTTATTGCTCTGACAAGGCGCAGCGGAACGGCCGCCCGGCCGCTTCGTTTCCCAATGGACCCAAGGGAGATCACGCCATGGCCAACCGCGACCATCACCCCGAAGATCCGCGCAGCGAAACCCGCTGGCGCGAAGCCGAACGTCGCGAGGAACGGCGCGCCGATGACCGGCGCAGTTTCGGCGAGGAAGGTCGCTTTTCGTCCGATCAGGCCCGCTACTATGGCGCAGAGCCGCGGTCCTACGGCGCCTACGCCAGCCACCGCGTCCACGCCGAGCGTCCGCCCTGGCGACGCGCCCGGTTCCATCCGGCCGGTCCAGAACCCGGCCCCGACCTGCCGCCGGACTACGAAGACGCCCTCACGCGGGGCTATTACAGCCTTGAGGGACCGCATGGCGGGCAGGAATACGGCATTGAAGCGCATGGCTACCGCGAATCCCTGCCGAGGCAACACAAGCATCGACCGCGCCACCAGCGCGCCGCGTCCGGTTACGAAGACGCCCCCTACGGCGATCAGCCGCTGGACCGTCGCGACCTGGGGGTGCGTGAATTCGGGCCGCCGGCGGACTACGCCTACCATCCCCATGCCAACGCCGAATTCGACCCCGACTATCTAGCCTGGCGCGACGAACAGCTCCGCAGCCACGACCAGGATTACGCAGCCTGGCGGGCTGAGCAGCACCGCAAGTACGACGCAGAATATCGCGTCTTCCGCGGCGCGCGACAGGACGAGTTCGGACGCAGCTTCACCGATTGGCGGAGCCAGCGCGACGCGCAAGATCCGTTGACCGCGCCGGCAAGCGAAGGCGAGCCGCCGCCTGAAGACAAGGTCTAGCCGACAACCCTTCGTAGCCAGGCCAACAGGTCGGCGACGACTTCGGCGCGGTTGGTCTCGTTGAGCATCTCGTGACGGCCGCCCGGATAGATCTTGACCTCAAGGTCCTCGATACCGGCCGCGAGGTAGCGATCGACCAGAGGCCTCAGCAGCGTCAGGTCCTGGTTGATCGGATCCTTGTCGCCGACGAACACGTAGATCGGCAGGGCCTTGGGTATTTTCGCGATCTCGGCGACGTCCTTCAGCCGCGCCGCTACGCGCGCGAAGCTCGCGGCGTTGTCGGGATGGCGCGAGAAGCCGCAGAGCGGGTCGGCGATATAGGCGTCCACCTCCGCCTCGTCCCGAGACAGCCAGTCATAGGGGGTTCGCGGCTTCGCCTCGCCTGCGCCGATCTCGTCCAAACGTTTGGCCGGGCCGCTCCTGTCGCCAAACGCAGCCGTGCCCGACAGGACCAGGCCGTCGATCTCGTCGCCATGATCGAAGACGTAGGCCTGGGCGAAAAAGGATCCCAGGCTATGCCCCAGCAACACCAAGGGCAGACCCGGATGCTCCGCACGGGCGATTGCGTTGAGCTGAGCGATATCCTCGACCACCAGTTCGGCGCCGTTCTCACCGAAGTCGCCCAGCGCCTCCTTGCTGGCGGCGGTGTAGCCGTGTCCGCGGTGATCTTCGGCGTAGAGCACAAAACCGGCCGCCATGATCGGCGCCAGCGCGGCTGGGTAGCGCCCCGCATGCTCGCCCATTCCGTGGGCTATCTGCAGAATGGCCTTGGGCTCCACGCCCGCCGCCGCCCAGCGATAGGCCGCGATGGACGCGCCGTCCGCCGCCTCGAAGCGAAACTTCCGCTCGTCGATGTCCATGATGCCTCCCATGCTTTGCAGCATGATCCCGACATTGCAGGATCAAGTCGACAGGCATCCGCGATGCCCGGCCATCGGGGCGGAGAAGACTGCTCGGAAAATGGAAGAGAATGGCGGTGACGCAGGGATTCGAACCCTGGATACGCTTTCACGTATGACGATTTAGCAAACCGTTGCCTTCAGCCACTCGGCCACGTCACCAGCGTTTTTACGGGTTGTCTCCCGTCCGGTCCGGGCCTTCGCAGTCTTTCGACGGCGAGCGGTCCAAATCGGGTCGCACCTCATAGCCGAAACTATATGCCCGGAGCAACGGGGCGAGAGCGATTAACCCACAGAACCTGTCGCCCGAAACAAAAACGCCGCCCATCATCAGAGGGGCGGCGCGTTCGTTGTGACCCGATTGGAGTCTTAAGCGGCGGCGAGCGCTTGCTTGCGGCGCGCGCTGCGAACCATCGAGCCGGCGCTGGCGAAGCCGATGATCATCATCGCCCAGGTCGCCGGTTCCGGAACCGCCGAGATGGTGATGTTGTCGACGTAGCCGCCGAGCGAGTCGTTGGTGCCGACCGCCGAGAAGCTCAGGATGTCACCCGAGTTCACCGAGAAATTGGCGCCGTAGGTCTGCCATTGCGTCTGCTGCAGCGGGCCGCCGGTCACGGACAGCGGCGGGTTCAGCAGTTGGCCGTTCAGCAGGACGGAGATGCCATTGCTGTCAGCCGACACGTTGGGGCGCGGCGAGTACAGGAAGCTCAGGTCCACGCGGCCGGTGTAGCTGAAGGTGTAGTACATCGAGCTGTTGGCGGTGCTGTCGAGTTCGACGAACTTCAGCCCGCCGTTGGCGGCAGGAGCGCCGGCGACGTTGTTCTGGACTTCGATCCCGGCCACGCCCGAACCGTAACCGTCGCCCTTGGTCCAGCCATCGGCTGTATTGACGATAACGTAGCTGTTGGAACCGACGGCGATGTCTTCAAAGGTCGACTCAAGCAAGACAGTGGCGGCCGAAGCGGTGCCGGCCGCCATCAGCAGGGCCGCCGCAGCGGCGCCCGCCAAAACTAGATTACGCATGAAAACCCCACGATTATGGAAGATCGACGCTATTCCAACGCCGTTACGCCAACTGCACTGCTAGTTAACACCCCGTCAACCATACAACCGTGTCTAGCCAAGCTTTTCAGAAACCAATTGTAACGCAGGGCGCTTTATTCGCGCTGAGGGCGAATTGGCCAAGACCACGCGCCGGATTCGCGAGGACGCAACGCCCGAGTCCGTGAAATCATCAGACCGTCACGCAGCCGCCAACTCAAGATTGGCGCGCTCAGGCACAAGTCTTGCTCGTCAGATCATTGCGAGACACTCGCGCACCAAAACGAGCCCATCGTCTCGTGCGCGCAGCCGGCCCAACAGGCGCCGGCGAAAAGCGAGGGAGCGCACAGCGGGCGCTCCCTCGCTGACTCTCATCTAGGCTTGCGGCTTGTTATAGCGTCGGTTCGCGCGCACCGCGTCCAGGCTCTCCGCATAGGCGTCGAGGATCCATTTGCGGGTCGCCATCTTTTCCTTGCCGGACTTCGAGAGGGATATGCCTTCCACGTCCGCGATACACTCCATGAGCCGGTAAGCGACGTGTTCCGGCGAATTTTCGCCGGCCTGTAAAACAGAACGATCGACCACTGCACCCTCGACTTGCTGAATACCAAACCGCGGACGGCGACATTCGCCCGCTCGTTGAGGCTGAACCCTAAAAGGCGCCACATTGAGGCGAGTATAGTTGCCCGACTTCATGCATCTGCATAGAGATGCCTCCATCCACCCGGGGCTCAAATTGACGTTAAACAGGCCTCTGACCTTCGTCATCGCGCTCAGCCTGGCCCTGCTGGACAGCGGCGCGGCAGCGAGGACGCAGCCCAAGGCCAGCGAGGCCTCCGCCCAACCGGGCCAACTCGCACGCCTGCCCGATGGGCGAGCGCTGAACTTCCGCTGTTCAGGCCAAGGCTCTCCGACCGTCATCCTGGAAGGTGGCTATGCCGCGACCTCGCTCGCCTGGACACGTGTTCGAGCCCAGGTCGAGCGCACCAACCGCGTCTGCACCTATGATCGCGCCGGCTACGGCTTCAGCGACCCTGGCCCCCTGCCCCGCGACGGCGCAGCCATAGCTCGCGACCTCGACCGGGGGCTTCGCGCGGCGCGGATCAGCGGCCCGTTCGTCCTGGTCGGGCACTCCGCAGGCGCGCTGTACGTGCGGCTGCTGTCCAATCGTCGGCCGCTGGAGGTTGTCGGAATGGTTCTGGTCGATCCCTCCGTCGAACATCAGGATACGCGCTTCGCCGAGATGTTTGGGCCGGGGGCTGGCGGCGTCGCACCGATCAGACGCAAGGCGGCCGCTTGCCTGGAGGCTGCGGAACTCAAGCAGCTCCCCTCCACCGCGCCCGCTCTCCAAAACTGCGTCGCCAAGCCTCGGCCCGACCAGCCGGCCAAGGTGAGCGCAGCGCGCCTTGCCGAAAGCCTGCGCGCCTCGACGTGGCGCACGCAGGTCTCTGAGCTCGACAGTCTCTGGCCGGCGACATCGGACCAGATCGCCGCGGGCCGCCAAACCTATGGCGACATGCCGCTCATCGTCCTGACCGCCGATGGAACCTACGCCAGCGCGCCGCCGGCCCAAACGCTCTGGCGGAACCTGCATGAAGAACTCGCGGCGCGATCTACGCTTGGGGTCGACAGGGTCGTCGCGAACAGCTCCCACATGCTGATGAATGAGCATCCACAGGTCGTGGCCGCCGCGATCGCCGAAGTCTCCGCAAGCGGCCGACAACGGGCGGCGTCGCGATGAAAAACACTGACGGGATCGGTAGACATCCTCCTCGCGTCGATTGTTGTTTGCTTACAATCGGATCACATGAACTGCTTGGCCGCCCTGCCTTCGAGGGATCATCCAGCCGCGTTCGCGAGAGTTCTCCGAAACCTATAAGCTCATCGTCGTCCGTGTTAACTGCTCGCACAGAGCCTGCGTGACAATGTCGCGCGGCATAGTCGCCTCCGCCGGTCCCAAATGTCCTCCCTCGCCGACCTGAAGCCGAACGCTCCGCCCGAACGCCGCGCCCGGCGTCAGGGCGATGCGACGGCTGGCGCGTGGGTGGAGCCGGGACGCGATCGGCGCGGCCCGCTGCGCCCCTCCCGTCTGACGCCCACCCGGCTACGCCTGTCCGGCCGAGTGCTGACGCGGTTCTTCCAGGGCGGCGACGCACTGGCCCTGGCTGGCGGCGGCTTCCTGGCCGCCTCCCTCACCCACGGCGCCAACGTCTTTCTGATCTATGGCAGCGCTGCGGTGGTGACGTTCGCCAGCCTGCGGCTGTTCGATTGCTACAAGTTCGGCCGACGTGAAGACCTGCCCACCCACCTCATGCGGGTGACGGTCTGCTTCGCGGTCGCGGTCGCCATGTGCTTTGCGCTGCTGACTCACTTCGTCGGCGTCCTGATGCTCGCGGCCGCGCTCGGCGTGTGGACGCCCATGGCTTTCCTAACCGTGGCTGCCGCGCATGGCGTGTGGTGGCTGAACGTCAAGCGATGGCGTGCGAACGGTCGCCTGACCCCCAATCTCGTCATCGTGGGCGCGACCGGCGCGGCGGAGCGTCTGATCTCGGCCATTCTCGAAACCCGAGAAGCAAACGTCCTGGGCGTCTTCGACGATCGCATCGCCGAAACGCCGCCCGAACTGCATGGCGTGCCTCTGCTGGGCGGCACAGACGAACTGCTCGCCCACCGGATCATGCCCTTCGTCGACAGGATCGTCCTGACCGTTCCCCCGGGCGCGCGCGAGCGGATCCACAATCTGCTGGAACGGCTCGCGGTCCTGCCGAATGAAATCACCCTGCTCCTCGATCAGGACGGCGAGCACGACGAAGCCCAGGCTATCGACCGGATCGCCAACATCCCTCTGACTCGGATCTCCGGGGACCAGATCAATCATGGCAAGGCGATCACCAAGCGCCTGCAGGACATAGTCGTCGGCTCGATCGCACTGTTCATGGCCGCGCCGATCATGCTGCTGGTGGCGATCGCGGTGAAGCTGGATAGCCCTGGCCCTATCTTCTTCCGCCAGCGCCGCCATGGCTTCAACAATGAAGAGATCGTCGTCTGGAAGTTCCGCTCCATGCGGTTCGAGGCCTCCGACGCCAAGGCCGCGCGCCAGATCAGCACCGACGACGACCGCGTGACCAAGGTCGGCCGCTTCATCCGCAAGACCAGCCTGGATGAACTGCCACAGCTTCTGAACGTGTTGAACGGCGAGATGTCCCTCGTCGGCCCCCGCCCCCACGCCATCGGCATGAAGACCGGCGATGTGGAAAGCTCGCGCCTGGTCAGCGAGTACGCCCACCGCCACCGCATGAAGCCCGGCATGACCGGCTGGGCGGCGATCAACGGCTCGCGCGGCGCGGTGGATACTCCAGAACTGGTTCGCAACCGGGTCGCCCTCGACGTCGAGTACATCGAGCGCCAGTCCTTCTGGCTCGACCTCTACATCATGTTCATGACCGTGCCCTGCCTGCTCGGCGACTCCGACACGGTACGTTAGACGCTAGGGCCGCGCCGGGCTCAGAAAGCCTGACGGCTATACGGCGCCGCGATTGAAGAACAACCCGGCCACATGGCCGCCCGCGGCCGTCACGGCGTCGCGCATCCGCGCCGGCGCCCCGACATCCGGCTGGTCGGCGGCGACCACCAGCACAGTTTGATCCATGAACGGCGAAACGGTCAGCCCCGCGCGCGAGCGTTCCGGCGAGGGGCCATCGACGATGACCAGATCGACGACGCGTCGCAAGCTGTCCCAATAGTTGCCGGCCGCCAGCACATGGACGCCCTGGCCTGCAGCCAGGCGCTCGCGCTGAAACCGCGTAACCCACCACCGCGCCCCTCCAACCCGGTGTGCGGCCAGGTACTGCGCGTCTGGCCAAACCTCGCCAGCCGCCGTCTCAGCCTGCGGCTGGATCGTAAAGAACATCGAGCCATCCGGGCTGGCCTGGGCCGGCTCCGAGAGCGCGCCGTAACGCGCAGCCCCCTCGACGATGGCGGCATGTTGAGCCGCGGCGATCAGGTCCAGGTCTACAAGCCACACTGATCGACCTGCACGGCGGGCGGCGAACAGCGCCAACTCCCGCGCCACGGTGGAGACGCCCTCGCCCCGGCGCGCGGCGGTGATCTGGACAACCCGCCCACGGCCAGAGACCGACGCCCCAAGGGACGCCCACAGCTCTGCCATCTCGGAGCTCAGATCGACCATGTCCCCGAATCGTCGCGCGTCCACCCTCGCGAAGTTATCGCAAAGCAGGGTCCTCTAGCGCGGCTTCATCGAAGCAGCGCCCAGGATCGGCAGATCCAGCGTGCGGGACGCCACCTGCGCGGTGGGCAGACCAGGCCGCATCAGCATCCGAACCAGTCCGGCGCCGAGAGCAGCCAGGCTAGCCAAGAGCAGTGTCAGCACAATCACAGGCCAGCGTAGGCTTACGCCCCGCGTGGCCGGCGCGGCGCGCTGGACGATCCGAATGCTGTCATTGGCCAGCAAGGCGACCTCCTGGGCGGCCCTGCCCTGCTCTTCCCGGACAGTCAGGTCGCGAACGCTGGCTTGGAGAACATCGCGCCCCAGCGACAACTCGCGGAAGCGCGGCTCAAGACCGGCGAGACGCAGCCGCCGTTCCGTCAGTTGACCGACTTGTTCGACCAGCGCGGCCTGAGCTCGCTTCAAGGCCGCGACATCTGCAGCCAACTGGATTTTTTCGGTCTGCAGCGCCTGGTAGACGGGATTGATCCCCGTGCGGGTCCGCGTCGCCTCCCGAGCGCCGCTGGTGACGTCGCGATGCAGGCGAACCTCGCGTGCGACATCTCCCAATTGGGCGTCGAGGGCGGCCAACCGGCCCACCCGGTCCTGTAGCTGGACGTCCGTCTCGTACTTCTGCTGTTCGATCTGGGCCTGGAGCGCCGACAAGGCGGTCTTCTCAGCGACAAAATCGCCGATCTTGTTGCTGACCAGGAAGTCCTGATAGGCGCTGTCCGCCTGCGCCAGACGCGCCTGAAACAGCCGGCGCTGCTGGTCGAGAGCTTCGGAGTTCGGGGCCAGCAGAACCGAGCGACGGTAGATCAGGTACTCTTCCAGCAGGGTGTTGAGGATCAAGGCGCCTGCCTTGGGATCCTCATGACTGAAGCGAAGGCGCACGACCGGGCTTCCTGGCGTGCTCTCGATCTTGAGGTTCTTCTCGATCAAGGCGGCGGCCTGCGCGACGAACCGCCGCCGATCGGCTGGAGCGGCCTTGGCGGCGCTGGCCGCGAGCTCGCGATAGGTTCGCGATAGTCCAAGCCGCTCCACGACCCGCAGGGGCAATTGCCCTGCCCCAAGGATCGCAAGCTCCGATTGCAGCAGTTGATCGGAGCTTGGCGCTAGCTGGGAGTTTTCTCCCGACCTGGGCTCGTAGCCATGCCCAGGCTCCAGCCGCACGAGCAGACTGGAATGGGTCTGGTAGTTGGTCTTCATGGCGAAGGCGGCGACCAGTCCAATCGCCAGCACCGCCAGGAAGACGGCCAGGATCAGGCCGCGTTCACGCCAAAGAAGGATCGGAAGATCGGACAGGGCGAAACGCCTGCGGACCGCCCGCTTCGAGGACGGCCTCGTCTCTTGCGTGTCTGCCCAAGCGCCCTGCGCGGCCATCGAATCCCAATCAGGACCAGCCCTGATCCTGACCCAGCGAGTAACATCCCATTACCCGTTCCGCCGAGCGCTTTTCACGACGGCGATCAGCCTGTGGCGAGCCACTCGCGAGCTTGGCGCTGGGCCTCGGCGACGTCTTCGGACGCCATCTCCTGGCTCAGTTCCTTGCGATAGATCTTGGCTTCCAGCGACCCGCGCATGGCGGCCAGATTGAACAGCATATGCGCCGACACATAGTCGAGCGGTGCGCCGCCCTGCCCGGTCGAGTAGAGCAGGCCCATCTTGAAAAGGTCGTCCCCCGAAGCGTCCGGGGTCGGCAGCGGCAGCCCTTCCGCGCCTTCAATCTCCACGCTCGTAAGCATGATCTCGTTTCCCTAGCCCCACCAGCTCGTCCCCGTTCTGGGTTCCGATCCCGGCGTTCTGTGACCGTAGAGAAGTCTATCGCCACTAAAGATAGGGTTAACCGCCCGAACCAAGTTACGCGGACCGAAATTTTTCCACTATTCGCTGCGTTTACTGAGCAGAAAATTCATCGACTGCGCGGTGCCCGGGGCCCCGCACAGGTCGGCAAACTGACAGTTCCGTTCAGGTCGAGTTCAGGCGGCGAGCGGCAGTGTTCACATCAACGCTACAGACCGTTGAACGTAGGAGCCAAGTCCATGAAACGCCTGATCCTGAGCATCGCCGCGGTCGCCGCCGTCGCCGCCCCGATGGCGTTCACCGCGACCTCGGCCTCCGCTGACGATGACCGCGGTCGCGGTCGCGGAAATCACGAACAACGCTGGGACCGGAACGACCATCGCGGGGACCGTGATCGCGGCGACCGCCGGGACTACCGCGGTGATCGTGATCGCTATGACCGCCGAGACGACAATCGCGGCCGCTATGATCGACGCGACCATCGTCCCGCCCATAGCAACTGGGATCGCGGCCGCCACAACGGCTACTATTACAACAATCGCTGGTTCTACGGGCCGCCACCTCAAGCCTACTACGGCAACCCGTATTATCGCCCCGGCTACGCCTCGTGGCGTCGTGGCTCGTCGCTGCCGCCCTACTATCGTGGCTATGTCGTGAACGACTACCACCGCTACCATTTGCGCCAGCCGCCGCGCGGCTACGCCTGGTACCGGGTCGGGAACGACTACCTGCTGGCCGCCATCGCCAGCGGCATCATCTTCGACATCATCGCCAACTAACGACGCAACACAGCCAAAACGAAAAACGCCCCGGAGGTCTCCTCCGGGGCGTTTGACTATCAGATGCCCAGCTTGGACTTCAGCAGCTGGTTGACCGTCCCCGGATTGGCCTTGCCCCCAGTGGCCTTCATCACCTGTCCCACGAACCAGCCGATGGCCTGAGGCTTTTCCTTCACCGAGTCCGCCTGACCGGGATTGGCCGCGATCAGATCCTCGATGATCTTCTCCAGCGCCCCAGTGTCGGAGACCTGTTGCAGGCCCTGCTTCTCGACGATCTCACGCGGACGGCCCTCGCCGGCCCACATGCGCTCGAAGACGTCCTTGGCGATCTTGGAGGAAATGACGTCCTCCTCGATGAGGGCTACCAGCTCGGCGATCACGTCGGGCTTCAGCGGGCTCTCGGTGATCTCCAGGCCGCCAGCCGTCAGCTTGGCGGCCAGTTCGTTGGTCACCCAGTTCGACACCAGCTTGGCGTCCCGGCCCTTGGCGGCTTCCTCGAAAAAGTCGGCGCGGGCCTGCTCGATGATGAGCACCCCGGCGTCATAGGCGGTGAGGCCGTATTGCGATTGCAGACGAGCCTTCTTGGCGTCCGGTAGTTCCGGCAGCCCGTCCTGGATCGTCTTCACCCACGCCGGATCGAGTTCCAGCGGCAGCAGATCCGGATCTGGGAAGTAGCGATAGTCGTGCGCCTCTTCCTTCGAGCGCATCGACCGGGTCTCCAGCTTGTTCGGATCGAACAGCCGGGTTTCCTGATCGATCTTGCCGCCGTCCTCAATGATCTCGATCTGCCGGCGGGCCTCATACTCGATCGCCTGCTGGATGTAGCGGTAGGAGTTGACGTTCTTGATCTCGCAGCGCGTGCCCAGGTGGCTGAACTCGCCGGTCGCCCGGAACTTTTCATAGGAGCCGACGCGGCAGACCGACACGTTCACGTCGGCGCGCAGATTTCCCTTCTCCATGTCACCGTCGCAGGTGCCGAGATAGACGAGGATCGTGCGCAGCTTCTTCACATAGGCCGCCGCCTCGGCCGACGAGCGCATGTCGGGCATCGACACGATCTCCATCAACGCCGTGCCGGCCCGGTTCAGGTCGACATAGGTCGAGTTCGGGTCCTGGTCGTGCAGCGACTTGCCGGCGTCCTGTTCGAGATGGAGACGCTCGATCCGAACATTGAAGGTCGAGCCGTCGTCGTGTTCGACGATGACCACGCCTTCGCCCACGATCGGGTCCTTGAACTGGCTGATCTGGTAGCCTTGCGGCAGGTCCGGATAGAAGTAGTTCTTCCGGTCGAAATGGCTCTTCAGATTGATCTTGGCCTCCAGGCCAAGACCAGTCTTCACCGCCTGCTCGACGCAGTGGCGGTTGATGACAGGCAGCATGCCGGGCATGGCCGCATCAACCAGCGAAACCTGCTGGTTGGGACCCGCGCCGAACCCCACGGCGGCGCCCGAGAACAGCTTGGCGTTCGAGGCGACCTGAGCGTGAACCTCCAGGCCCAGAACCACTTCCCATTGGCCGGTGCGGCCGGTGATCAATTTCGACGTATCGGTCATGTGGCGTTCCTAGCGCCCCTCGCGCCGAAGCGGAAGCCGGCGGGTCGAAATCCCTTGCGCGATCTGCGGAACAGAGGCTGAAATCCGCACCTCAAAAAGGGGATTTGGAAACACTCAGATGAAAAAGCTGATCACCACCGGCATCGTCGGCCTGTCGCTCGCCGCTGGCGCGCTCGCCGCGGCGCCCGCCCTCGCCCAAGCTCCGGCCGCTACGGCTGCGCCTTCCGCTGGCGATACGCCGATCTCCGACATCGCCGCTACGCCGGAAGGCAAGGCCGCGCTGGACAAGAACCTGCCGGGCCTGACCACCCATGAGGCCTATGAGCAGTTCAAGGGCATGACCCTGAAGCAAGTCCAGCCGATGAGCCAAGGCGCGATCACTGACGACCAGATCAAGGCCCTGCAAGCTGACCTCGACAAAGCCAAGAAGTAGGCTTCGAGCACGCTCGGATCTGAAAAGCCCCGCCCTCTGGACGGGGCTTTTTTCTGGCCCACGCTCTTACTCGACCGGCCGCCCGGCGCCGATGGACGTGAAGCCGTGCGCCTCGGCCAAGGTGGCCTTGCCCGCCGCGATCCGCGCAGAGGGATTGGGCCGCGGCTCGGCGACCTTGGTCAAGGTGTTGCGGTCGATGTGGCTGAACGGTTCGCTGCGGCCGCGAACCTGAAGCATGGTGGTTGAGACGTACGACCAGCCGCCATCGGCGTTGAAGCTCACCGCGAGCTCGTAGGAGTCGGTCCGGAACGCCCACTCCAGGAAATCGGTCGAGCAAATGCCATATCCCGGTCCGCCGCGGTCGGCCCGGACCAGCAGGCCAGAGCCGTCAGGCGCAGCGCGGCCGCTAGCCAGCGCCACCTGCCCTCGTGGAATCGCCAGGGTCTGCATGACCAGGCCGGTGGCCGGCTCCCAAAGCCAGTAGCCGACCTGGTCGTGAAAGGTGGTGTCCTCGTCCGAGGCGACGATATGGACATGGTAGCGCAGCCCGTAGAACAGCTGCGGCCCGTTCGCCTGGGGATCGATAGGCTGCATCTCGATACGCTCGAGATATTCGCGCCGTTCAGGCCCCTCAGCCTTCGGGTTGACGTCAACGCCCTTGCGCCCTTCCCACACGCCGGCCAACCGTGCCAGCGGCCCCAGATTGGCCAGGGTGTCCGGGTCCACATTCTCCGGCTCGGTGAAGATGTCGTCGGGGAAGTTGATCATCGCGTCCCTGCAGGGGCCAAACTCGCCGAGGGCGACCGCCGTCCGCCGCCTAGAGAACCCGAGCGATGCTCCCTGCCCTTTCAGGCAGGGAGAGGCTCAGAGGCCTACCACCACTTGGCGGGCTTGGCCTTGAAGTCGGCGGCCTTCTCGATGGCGCCGCCGAGCGAGAACAGCGTCCCCTCGTCCAGCGCCTTGCCGATCAGCTGCAGGCCGAGCGGCAGGCCGTTCACATCAACGCCGGCGGGGATGCTCATGCCGGGCAGGCCGGCCAGGTTCACCGTCACCGTGAAGATGTCGTTCAGGTACATGGCCACCGGATCGTCGGCGTTCTCGCCCAGGCCGAACGCCGCGGACGGCGCGGTCGGGGTGAGCAGCGCGTCGACCTTCTCGAAGGCCTGGTCGAAGTCGTCGGCGATGCGGCGGCGGACCTTGAGCGCCTTCAGGTAATAGGCGTCGTAATAGCCGGCCGAGAGCACGTAGGTGCCGATCAGAATGCGGCGCTTCACCTCGGGGCCGAAGCCGGCGGCGCGGGTGTTCTCGTAGGTCTCGGTGAGGTTCGCGCCTTCTTCGCGCAGACCAAACCGCATGCCGTCATAGCGCGCGAGGTTCGAGGACGCCTCGGCCGGGGCCACGATGTAATAGGCCGGCAGGGCGTATTTCGTGTGCGGCAGGGAGACCTCGACGATCTCGCAGCCAGCCTCCTTCAGCCAGGCGATGCCCTGTTCCCAGAGCTTCTCGATCTCGGCCGGCATGCCGTCGACCCGGTATTCCTTCGGAATGCCGACCCGCAGGCCCTTGACCGACTTGCCCACGAAGCTCGGGAAGTCCGGCACTTCGATATCGAGGCTGGTCGAGTCCTTGGCGTCGTGGCCGGACATCGACTTCAGCAGGATGGCGGCGTCCTCGACGGTCTTGGCGATCGGGCCGGCCTGGTCGAGCGACGAGGCGAAGGCGACGACGCCCCAGCGCGAGCAACGGCCATAGGTCGGCTTGATGCCCACGGTGCCGGTGAAGGCGGCCGGCTGGCGGATCGAGCCGCCGGTGTCGGTCGCCGTAGCGCCCAGGCACAGGTCAGCGGCCACCGAGGCCGCCGAACCACCGGACGAGCCGCCCGGGGTCAGCTTGGCGTTCGAGCCTTCCGAGCGCCAAGGGTTGATCACTGGACCAAAGGCCGAGGTCTCGTTCGACGAGCCCATGGCGAATTCGTCGAGGTTCAGCTTGCCCAGCATCACCGCCCCGTCGCGCCACAGATTGGCGGTGACGGTCGACTCATAGGTCGGAACGAAGTTGCCGAGGATATTCGAGCAGGCGGTGGAGCGTACGCCTTCGGTGCAGAACAGGTCCTTGATGCCCAGCGGCGCGCCGTCCAGCACGCCGGCCTCGCCCTTGGCGCGGCGGGCGTCGGAGGCCTTGGCCATCTCGATGGCCTTTTCCGGGGTCTCCAGCACGAAGGCGTTCAGCGGCCGGGCGGCCGCGACCGCCTCGACGTGCGCCTTCGTCAGTTCCTCGGAGGAGAACGACTTGTCGGCCAACCCGTCGAGGGCGGCCTTCAGGGTCAGCTTGGTGAGCGAGGTCATTCTATTCCACCACCTTGGGAACGACGAAGAAGCCGTCCACGGTCTTGGGCGCGTTCGAGAGCACCTTGGAGGCGTCGCCGCCCTCGGTGACCACGTCCTCGCGCATCGGCGCAGGCATGTGCACCGCCGAGGTCATCGGCTCGACACCATCGGTGTCGACTTCGCTCAGTTGTTCGATCCAGGTCATGATGCCGTTCAGCTCGCTCGCGAGCTGTTCCAGCTTCTCCTCGGGCTCGGCGATCCGCGCGAGCCTCGCGACCTTACGGACGGTCGCGGCGTCGATGGCCATGGGGCCCTCCTAATGGTTCGAGGGAGGGGTTAGCCGTGTGGGCCTCCCTTTGACAAGCGATGACCGCTATTGAGAGCCATGGCCGTTGTCGAACTGACTGAAATTCCCGCCCTGATTCCCCGCTATTCCGCCCTGATCGGCCTCGATCTGGGCGAGAAGACCATCGGCGTGGCGGTGTCCGACACCACCCGCATGGTGGCCAGCCCGCTGGAATTGATCCGCAAGACCAAGTTCACCCAAGAGGCCAACCGGCTGTTCTCGCTGATCGACGGGCGCGAGGTCGGGGCCATCGTCATCGGCCTGCCGATCAATATGGACGGCACCGAGGGCGTTCGCTGCCAGTCCAACCGCGCCTTCGCGCGCAACCTGCTGCGGCTGCGGGAGATCCCGATCGCTTTCTGGGACGAGCGTATGTCGACCATGGCGGTCAACCGTTTCCTCATCGACCAGCTAGACGCCAGCCGCGCCAAACGCGCGGGTCTGGTGGACCAGATGGCCGCCGCCTGGATCCTGCAGGGCGCGTTGGAGCGCCTGCGATCTGTGGGTGAATGAGCGGCAACGCTTGGCGCCTCCCGCCAGGAGGCCTAAGACGCCGCTTTAATGAGCGCAGCACCCACCGGTCTGAACGAGGTCCTTTCGCGGACCTTCCCCTTCCCGAAGCGTCACTTCCTGTCCGTGGTCGATCTCAACCCTGTTGAGGTCGCCGCACTGCTGGATCTGGCCGACAGCTTCGTCGCCCTCAACAGACAGCATTCAAAGAAGCTCGACCTGCTCAAGGGTCGGACCCTGATGAACCTGTTCTTCGAGAACTCGACGCGAACCCAAAGCTCGTTCGAGCTGGCCGGCAAGCGGCTGGGCGCCGACGTGGTCAATATGAGCCCGCGTTCGTCCTCGATCTCCAAGGGCGAGACCCTGATCGACACCGCGGTCACGCTGAACGCCATGCAGCCCGACCTGCTGGTCGTGCGGCACTCGTCCTCCGGCGCGGCCTCACTGCTCTCACAAAAGGTGAGCTGCTCGGTGATCAACGCGGGCGACGGTCAGCACGAGCATCCGACCCAGGCGCTGCTGGACATGCTGTCCATGCGCCGCGCCTTTGGCCGGATCGCCGGCCTGAAGATCGCGATCTGCGGCGACGTGCTGCACAGCCGCGTGGCGCGATCGAACGTCGGGCTGTTGCAGATGATGGGCGCGGACGTGCGCCTGGTCGGCCCGCCGACCCTGATGCCCACCGACGCCGACCGCTGGGGCGTGGACGTCTATCACGACATGCGCAAGGGCATCGCCGGCTGCGACGTAGTGATGATGCTGCGCCTGCAGCTTGAGCGCATGGACGGGGTCATGGCCCCTTCGCAGCGCGAGTATTTCCGCTTCTATGGCCTGGACCGCGAGAAGCTGGCCTTCGCCTCCGATAATGTCCGGGTCATGCACCCCGGCCCGATGAACCGTGGGGTGGAGATCGACTCCGACGTCGCCGACGACCTCGCCGTCTCCCTGATCCAGGATCAGGTGGAGATGGGCGTGGCCGCGCGCATGGCGGTGCTGGCTTCGCTCGCGGCGCGCCTGGACAACGACTGATGAGCGCCATCGCCTCCGTCTGCGTGTTCTGCGGGGCGAGCCCTGGCGGAGACCCGATCTATCGCGCCGCCGCAGAGGCCATGGGACGTGAGATCGCCGGGCGGGGCCTGCGGCTGGTCTATGGCGGCGCCAAGGTCGGTCTGATGGGCGCTGTGGCTGACGCCGCGCTGGGCGCCGGGGCTGAAGTGATCGGGGTCCTGCCCCACGCCCTGAGCGACAAGGAAATCGCCCATACCGGCCTCACCAGGCTGGAGATCGTCGGTTCGATGCACGAGCGCAAGGCGCGGATGGCCGAGCTCTCGGACGCCTTCGTCGCCCTGCCCGGCGGCGCCGGCACCCTGGAAGAAATCTTCGAGATCTGGACCTGGGGCCAACTTGGCTTTCACGCCAAGCCGGCCGGGTTCCTGAACGTGCGCGGCTACTACGACAGCCTGCGGGGCTTTGTGGACCACGCGGTCGGCGAGGCGTTCCTGAAGGCCCCGCACCGCGACATGCTGATTTTCCGCGAGGACTGCGTGGAGATGCTGGACGCGCTGGGCGCCTACGTCCCGCCCGTCGTCGAAAAATGGATCGGACGCCCAGAACTATGACCCAACGCCCGACCGCCTTTGTGAACGCCCGCCTCGTCGATCCGGCCAGCGGCTGGGACGGCCCCGGCGCGCTGTTGATCCGCGACGGCAAGATCGCCGACGTCGCCCAGGGCGGCGACCTCGGCACGCTCTCGGCCGACATTGACGTGATCGACGCGCGCGGCGCGATGCTGGCCCCCGGCCTGGTCGATATCCGCGTGAAGACCGGCGAGCCCGGCGCCGAGACCAAGGAAACCCTGAAGTCCGCCGCCCTGGCCGCAGCGGCCGGCGGCGTCACCTCCATCGTCCTGCAGCCCGACACCGATCCGGTGATCGACGAAGCCTCGGTCGTGGACTTCATCCTGCGCCGAACGCGCGACATCGAGCTGGTCCACGTCTATCCGGCCGGCGCCGCCACCAAGGGGGCCAAGGGCGAGCGCATGGCCGAGATCGGCCTGATGCGCGAGGCCGGCTGCCTCTATGTGACCGACGCCGACCGTCCGATCGTCAACTCCAAGGTGATGCAACGGGTCCTGGCCTACGCCAAGAGCTTCGACACCCTGGTCGCCCACCGCCCGGCTGACCCCTGGCTGTCAGCAGGCGCAGTCGCCACGGCTAGCGAATTCGCCGGCCGCATGGGCCTGTCCAGCGTGCCGCCGATCGCTGAGAAGATCATGCTGGACCGGGACCTGGCTCTGGTCGAGTTGACCGGCGCGCGCTTCCTGGTCGATCAGATCACCACCGCCTGCGCGCTGGAAAGCCTGGCGCGCGGTAAGGCCAAGGGTCTGCCGGTCACAGCCACCACCTCGATCAACCACCTGTCGTTCAACGAGATCGACATCGGCGACTATCGCACCTTCCTGAAGTTCGACCCGCCGGTGCGTGGCGAGGACGACCGCCAGGCGACCATCGAGGCCCTGGCCTCAGGCCTGATCGACATCGTGGTCTCGGCCCACGCCCCGGCCCCGGCCGAAGATAAACGCCTGCCCTATGACGAGGCCGCGCCCGGCGCCGTGGGCCTGCAGACCCTGCTGCCGGCCCTGCTCGCCTTCCATCACGACGGCCGCATCCCGCTGGTCGATCTGATGCGCACCGTCACCAGCCGCCCGGCCGAACTGTTGGGCCTGGCCGCCGGCCGCCTGGCGAAGGGCGCCCCCGCCGACCTGGTGCTCTGCGACCTCAACGCACCCATCGTGGTCGACCTGGACAAGCTGAAGTCCAAGTCCCGCAACTCCCCCTTCGACGGCCGCCGGCTGTTCGGCGAAGTGCAGATGACGATTGTCGATGGGCGGGTGGTTTACCGGGTTTGAGAGGCGGGTCGGCCGCACTGGGCAGATCCGCGCTGGTGTAAGCGCCAAGCGCATGGAGTTAATCATTCACCGATCTCGTCGGGCGTGACACCGTGTCGGTGCCGATAGACAGACAGAGGGTAAACTCTCATGAATATTGCGCTGTTGTTTAATTCCGACCATCCTAAATTTAGCGGATATTATGGAGACCCGATTAAGGCTACGATTTTTTCGACAGGCCTAATTCAGAATTCCAATAGACACATGAAAATGTCCGTGGGCGATGTGCTCGTCTACGGTCACCACAACTACGATGCGATTAATGAAGCGTTATATTTCCACAGCTCTTGGTCGCTCATTCACGAAGACCGACTAAGATCAACATTCCACCGCGCGACTGTCACGGCGGTGATTTACGAAAACATGCCGAGTGCGCTCGCGACGTCTTTGCACCACGCTCTGGCCTTCGAGGACAGCTATCTCGGTCTTCAATCGATCGATCACACGCACGGGCCGCACTTGGCTCTCTATCGAAATCTGATGATCCCCAAATATCGTCTCGTCGGCACAACGGCGCGCATCTTCTATTCGATGAGTGACACCGACGGGCGCGATGAATATGCACCCATTCTGCTCAAGCAGTGGGGCTATACAGATATCGATTGGGAGGACACGGGTGCACATCACACGACCTTCGACGACTATGATACTCTTGCTCACTTCCAGCAAGTTGGCGATTTCCGGGATGCCGTCGCACCACATCTCGCGGGCGGGGAAGATGCCGCTTTCGAATTGGTAATGCTCCTAGAAGATCTCAATCCGAGACTATTCAATGCTCTGGGTGCAGCGGTCGTTGTTCTCCATCGCGCGGTGCACGATGACCATGTCGCACAAGCTGCGTTGGCCGGAAGACGCTACATCGAACGCCTCGCGGACGCGCTCTTTCCAGGCCGCGATGAGCACTACAAGACGCGCAAGGTTACCAAAGATCGCTATCGAACCCGTCTTTGGGCCTACCTTGACGAGAACCTCTCTGCTGATCCGGAGCGGGTCAAAATCCTTGATGCAGAACTCAAACGCATTGATGGCGAGTTCAACGCGGGCCTGCACGACGAACAGCCGGCAGGGAGGATTCTGCGGGCGCTAGCTGATGTCGGAGAACTGACTGCGGCTTTCCTCGCCATCAATCCAGCAGCTGCCAGAAAACCTTATCTCGCTCATGAGAAGACGATGCTGGAATTTTACCGGACAGCGGCTCAACGATATAATCCAGACGCTTAGGTGGCGAGCCTCCCTTCCGGACCCGCCCCACCAAGAACAATTGACGAACACCCCCTCTTCGCTAGAAGCTTCACCTTAAAGGCTAGCCGGATGACGGCGCGTGCGAGCGCGGCTACCACTGCGCCAACGAGAGGGAACGTCGATGCCTGATTCACTCAGCCCCATGCTGATCGCCGCCGCCATCGTGGGCGGCTATCTGCTGGGCTCGATCCCCTTTGGCCTGATCGCCGCCAAGCTGGGCGGACAGGGCGACATCCGCTCCATCGGCTCGGGCAATATCGGCGCGACCAATGTCCTGCGCACCGGCCGCAAGGACCTGGCCCTGATCACCCTGCTGGGCGACGGCGGCAAGGGCGCAGTGGCGGTGTTCATCGCCTGGCTGCTGACCCGCAACGCCGGGACGCAGGCGCAGGCGCAGTTGACGGCGCTGGCCGGCGGCTCGGCTTTCTTCGGTCACCTGTTCCCGGTCTGGCTGGGCTTCAAGGGCGGCAAGGGCGTGGCGACGTTCTTCGGCACCCTGCTGGCCGCCGCGTGGCCCGTGGGCATGGCTGCCGGGGCGATTTGGCTCGCGATGTTCTTCATCTTCCGGCTGTCGTCGCTGGCTGGCCTGACCGCGGCGGCCCTCGCGCCGATCCTGGCGCTTTTCGTGTTTGACCGCCCCTACCCGATCGCGGTGATGGCCCTGGTCATGGCGGTGCTGATCTTCATCCGCCACAAGGACAATATCGGCCGGCTGCTGAAGGGGCAGGAACCCAAGAGCGGTTTGGGTAAGAAAAAAGACCCTGCGTGATCCGCCCGCTTACGGAGGCCGGACGCCGCCACTGGCTGCGGCTGGCGCGGACCGAAAACGTCGGCCCGGTCACCTTCGCCCAACTGATCGAGCGCTACGGCGAAGCGTCCATTGCGCTCGCCGCCCTGCCCGATTTGGCGCGCCGTGGCGGCCGGGTTTCGCCGCTGGGCGTGCCGCCGCTGGACCATATCACCCGTGAGCTTGAGGCCGGGGCGGCGCTGGGCGCGCGGCTGATCGCGTCGTGCGAGGTTGATTTTCCAGGGCCGCTGGCGGCGCTAGATCCGCCGCCGCCGGTGATCTGGGCGCGCGGCGAGGCCTCGCTGCTGAGCCGCCCGAGCGTGGCCGTCGTCGGGGCCCGGGTCGCCTCGGCTGGAGGGCAGCGGTTCGCACGCGGCCTGGCGGTCGATCTGGGCGCGGCCGGATATGTCGTCGTCTCGGGCCTGGCGCGCGGCGTCGATGGGGCGGCGCATGAAGGCGCCTTGGCCACCGGAACCATCGCCGTCCTGGGCGGGGGCATCGACGACATCTACCCGCGTGAACATCGCGACCTCTATGAGCGTATCGCCGCGAGCGGTTGTATTGTTTCGGAAAACGCCCCAGGACGCACGGCGACGGCCAAGGACTTCCCCCGTCGCAACCGCATCATCTCGGGCCTGTCGCGGGCCGTGGTGGTGGTGGAGGCGGAGTTGCGCTCCGGCTCGCTGATCACAGCCCGCCTCGCCGCCGAGCAGGGCCGCGAGGTTCTGGCCGTCCCCGGTTCGCCGCTCGATCCGCGCGCCCGAGGAACCAATGACCTGATCCGGCAGGGCGCGGCGCTGTGCGAGGGCGTGGACGACGTGCTGCGTGCGCTGGAGGGGTTCGGCGGATTCCGCGAGCCGGAACGGCCCTTCGCCCCGCCGCCAATCCCTGACGCCGAAATAGACACCGTGCGCGAACGCGTCGCGTTGCTGCTGTCGCCGACGCCGGTCTCTCGCGATGAATTGGTGAGGGCGGCCGGAGCCCCTGCTCCAGTGGTTTTCGCCGCCCTGGTCGAGTTGACGCTGGCGGGCCGTGCAGAATTGTTGCCGGGCGGTTTAGTCGCGGGGCTCTAAAGAGCCCCGGCGCTGGAGACCAGACGTCTATTAAAACGAGCGCCTTGCCTAAATCCTCCGGCTGGTTGACACAGCCTAGGCGCCTCCCTCACTTTTCGCGCCCTTGAATTTCGGGCCTCCTGCCCGGGACGCCCCTATATAGAGCGCCCATGAACCTCGTCGTCGTCGAAAGCCCGGCTAAGGCTAAGACCATCAATAAGTACCTCGGCTCGGACTACACGGTCCTGGCTTCGTACGGCCACGTGCGCGATCTGCCGGCCAAGGATGGATCGGTGCGGCCCGACGAGGACTTCGCCATGAGCTGGGACGTGGACGCCAAGTCCGCCAAGCGTCTCAGCGACATCGCCGAAGCGGCCAAGAACTCCGACCGCATCATTCTCGCCACCGACCCCGACCGTGAAGGAGAAGCGATCTCCTGGCACGTCCTGGAGGTGCTGCAGAAAAAGAAGGTCCTGAAGGACAAGAAGATCGAGCGGGTGGTGTTCAACGCGATCACCAAGTCGGCCGTCACCGAGGCGATGAAGAATCCCCGGGACATCGACATGGAGTTGGTGGACGCCTACCTCGCGCGCCGGGCCCTCGACTATCTGGTCGGTTTCACCCTCTCGCCGGTGCTGTGGCGCAAGCTGCCAGGCTCGCGTTCGGCGGGCCGTGTTCAATCCGTCGCCCTGCGGCTGGTCGTCGATCGCGAGATCGAGATCGAGAAGTTCAAGACCCAGGAATATTGGACCGTCGAGGCCGACGTCTCGGCCGGCGGCGACCCCTTCCTGGCCCGCATGGTCAAGCATGACGGCAAGCGGCTGACCAAGTTCGACCTTGGAAACGAGGCCTCGGCCCACTCCGCTCAGGCCGCGGTCAAGGCCGCCAGCTTCAAGATCTCGGCGGTCGAGAAGAAGCCCGGCCGCCGCTCGCCGGCCCCGCCCTTCACAACCTCGACCCTGCAGCAGGAAGCCTCCCGCAAGCTCGGCTTCTCGGCTCAGCGCACCATGCAGGCGGCCCAGAAGCTGTACGAAGGCATCGACATCGGCGGCGAGACCGTCGGTCTGATCACCTACATGCGTACTGACGGCGTCCAGGCAGCGCCTGAGGCCATCGACGAAGCGCGTCAGGTCATCGCCGGCGTCTATGGCAAGGAATACGTCCCCGAGAGCGCGCGCATCTACAAGACCAAGGCCAAGAACGCTCAGGAGGCCCACGAAGCCATCCGGCCGACCAGCCTGGCCCGCAACCCCGGGTCTCTGCGACTGGAGAGCGACCTTGGTCGCCTGTACGAGCTGATCTGGAAGCGGATGATCGCCTCGCAGATGGAAGCGGCCCGTATCGAGCGGACCTCCATCGACCTGGAGAGCGCCGACGGCAAGACCGGGCTGCGCGCCACAGGCCAGGTGATCCTGTTCGACGGCTATCTGGCGGTCTACGAAGAGGGCCGCGACGACGCCCCCAAACTAGGTGAAGAGGGCGACGAAGACGGCGGTCGCCTGCCCCAGGTCAAGGAAGGCGCCGACGGCCGTGTGATCGACGCGCGCGCCGACCAGCACTTCACCGAACCGCCCCCGCGCTATTCGGAAGCCAGCCTGGTCAAGAAGATGGAAGAGCTCGGCATCGGCCGTCCCTCGACCTACGCCTCGGTGCTGACCGTGCTGCGCGACCGCGAATACGTCCGCATGGACAAGAACCGCTTCGTTCCGGAAGACAAAGGCCGCCTGGTCACCGCCTTCCTCGAGCAGTTCTTCGCCCGCTACGTGGAGTACGACTTCACCGCCGCGCTGGAAGGTAAGCTCGACCTGGTCTCGGCCGGCGAGATGAACTGGAAGGCCCTGCTGCGCGAGTTCTGGCAGGATTTCCACGCTGCGGTGGGCGAGATCGCCGAACTGCGCGTGACCCACGTCCTCGACGCCCTCAACGAGGCGCTCGGCCCGCACATCTTCCCGGCGAAGGAAGATGGCTCCGATCCACGTGGCTGCCCGACCTGCGACACCGGCCGCCTGTCGCTGAAGACCGGCAAGTTCGGGGCCTTCATCGGCTGCTCCAACTATCCGGAGTGCCGCTACACCCGCCCCATCGCCCAGTCGTCGGACGATGAGAACGCCGCCGAGAGCGGCGATCGTGAACTGGGCGTCGATCCGGTCACCGGCGAGAAGGTGTTCCTGAAAGCCGGCCGCTTTGGCCCCTATGTCCAGCTCGGCGAGGGCGACAAGCCCAAGCGCTCCTCCTTGCCCAAGGGATGGTCGGCCGCCGCGATGGACCTTGAAAAAGGCCTGCGACTGCTGCGCCTGCCGCGCGATGTCGGCGCCCACCCCGAAGACGGCGCCATGATCACCGCCGGCATCGGCCGGTTCGGTCCGTTCGTGCTGCACAACGGCACCTACGCGAACCTGCCCAGCGTCGATGAAGTGTTCGACGTCGGCCTCAACCGCGCCGTCACCCTGCTGGCCGAGAAGCGCGCGGGAGGCGGACGGCCGGGTCGCGGCGAGTCCGCTGCGCTAAAGGAACTGGGTCCCCACCCCGCCGACGGCGCGCCCGTGAAGGTGCTGGCCGGCCGCTATGGGCCGTACATCAAGCACGGCTCGACCAACGCCAATGTCCCCAAGGGCAAGGAACCGTCGGAGATCACGCTTGAGGAAGCCGTGCTCCTGATCGCAGAGCGCGAGGCCAAGGGCGGCGGCAAGAAGAAGCCGGCCGCCAAGAAGGCCGCGGCCAAGCCGAAGGCGGAAAAGGCGGCGGCGCCCAAGAAGGCCGCGGCCAAGAAGCCGGCCGCGAAGAAACCTGCTGCGAAGAAGGCTTCCGCCAAGACTGAGGAAGCAGCGCCCGCGCCCGCTGGCGGTCCCGCCCCCTGGGACGACGAATAGGCTGTTGAGGCGGGGAGCCAAATCCCCGCCACTTCCGCGTGATTCCTGCGTTACAAGGCGACATGGCCCAGACACGTACGCCGAAATCCGCGCGGTTTGCTTCCAAGACCGAGAGGCCGCCCCAAGGGCTGCCTGATCGCGAGACCTTGCTGAAGTTCATTCGCGAGGCGGGCGAGAGCGACAAGGCAGACATGGCCCGCGCCTTCGGGCTGAAGGGCAATGATCGCCGCGCTCTGCGCGACATGCTGAAGGAGCTCGAGACATCCGGGGCGCTGGGCAAGCGCGGCCGCAAGGGCTTCTCCGAAGCCGGCGCGGTTCCGCCGGTGGGCGTCGTGGACGTGGTCGAACGCGACACGGACGGCGACCTGCTGGTGAAGCTGGTCAAGGGCGAAGACGCGCCCCTCGTTCATCTGGCTCCCGACCGCAGCGGCGCGGTGGGCAGCGCGCCTGGCCTTGGCGACCGGCTGCTGGTTCGGTTTGAGAAACTGGAAAGCGGCGAACTCGAAGCCCGCGTCATCAAGCGACTGGGGCAAAGCGCCCATCGCATCCTCGGCGTCGTCCGCAAGGAGAACAAGCAGGTCCGGGTCGAGCCCGTTGATCGCCGTTCCAAGGACAGTCTGGTGCTGGTTCCAGCCGAGGCTGAGAACCTCAGCGACGGCGATCTGGTCTTGGCCCAGGTCACCGCCGAGGTCCGCTATGGTCCCAAGCGCGGCAAGGTGCTGGAGGTCGTCGGCCGCGTGGACCAACCGCGCGCCGCCTCGCTGATCGCCATCCATTCCCACGGCATTCCGACCGGCTTCAGCCAGGACGCTGAAGCCGAGGCGGAGGCCGCCCAGCCTCCGACCCTGAAGGGCCGCGAAGACCTGCGCGCCGTCCCGCTGGTCACCATCGATCCGCCGGACGCCCGCGACCATGACGATGCGGTCTATGCCGAGCCTGACACCGATCCGTCCAATGAGGGCGGCTGGATTGTCTGGGTCGCCATCGCCGATGTCGCGGCCTATGTCCGCTCGGACTCCGCCCTGGATCGTGAGGCCCGCGACAAGGGCAACTCGACCTACTTCCCCGACCGCGTCGAACCGATGCTGCCAGAGCGCCTGTCGGCCGGCCTTTGCTCTCTGCGGCAGGGCGAGAACCGCGCCTGCCTGGCCGTGCGGATGGTGTTCGGCAAGGATGGCCGTAAGCGCTCGCACAAGTTCATCCGCGGCCTGATGCGCTCGGCGGCAAAGCTCTCCTACGAGCAGGCGCAGCGCGCGGTCGACGGCTTCCCGGACGATCAGACCAACCCGCTGCTGGAGCCGATCCTGAAGCCGCTGTGGGCGGCCTATGAGACGATGATGAAGGGCCGCCGCGCCCGCTCGCCCCTGGCTATCGAGAGCCAGGAGCGAAAGATCGTCATCAACGCGGAGGGCGAAGTCACCTCGATCACGCCGCGCGCCTCGCTGGAGGCCCACAAGCTGATCGAGGAGATGATGGTCCAGGCCAATGTCTGCGCCGCCGAGACCTTGGAGCAGAAGAAGTCGCCGCTGATCTACCGGATCCACGACACCCCCAGCCAGGAGAAGGTCCAGTCGTTGGCCGAGTTCCTGCAGACCCTGGGGATCGCCTGGAACAAGGGCGAGGCGCCGCGCACCGACCGGTTCAACAAGCTGCTGGACGAAACTCGCGAAGGCCCCAGCGCCCAGATCATCAACGAGGTCGTGCTGCGCACCCAGATGCAGGCGATCTATTCGACCGAGAACATCGGCCACTTCGGGCTGAACCTGGACCGCTACGCCCACTTCACCTCGCCGATCCGCCGCTATGCCGACCTGATCGTGCACCGCGCCCTGATCCGGGCGCTGGGCCTCGGCGACGACGGCATCACCGACCGCGACATCTCGCAGATGAAGGACACCGCCGAGCGGATCACCTTCGCCGAGCGGCGCTCGATGGCGGCCGAACGCGACGCCACCGATCGTTATGTCGCCTCATTCCTCTCCGATCGGGTCGGCGCCGAGTTCGCCGGGCGGATCACCGGCGTCACCCGGTTTGGCCTGTTCGTTCGGCTGGACGAAACGGGCGCCGACGGCCTTGTGCCTGTCTCGACCCTGGGCGACGAGTACTTCGTGCATGACGACAAGGCCCACGCCCTGGTCGGCGAGCGCACTGGTCGGCGCTGGCCGCTAGGCACCTCGGTTCAGGTGAAGCTGAAGGAGGCCACGCCCATCACCGGCGGCCTGCTCTTCGAAATGCTGAGCGATCCCCTGCCCGTCGATCCAAACGCGCCCCGGCCTAGGCTTGGCGTCCGGGCGCGGACGTTCACCGGTCCAAAGCGCGGCGGCGGAGCCGGCAAGGTCAAGGCGAAGAGTAAGGGCGGCAAGCGCCGCTAGGCGGGCTGCAGCCCCGCCAGGAAACCCTGCTTGGTGATGGTGATCCGCTCGTCGCCGAGATCACGCAGGCAATCCTTGTCCCGCAGGGACGTGAAAGCGGTGTCGATGCGCGCGGCCTCAAAGCCGCGTGTGATCGCGGCGTCGCGGACCGGCGCGCTCGACATCGCCTCGCCCGGCCAGATGTCCATGGTGCGCAGGGCGGCCAGCACCGCGCGCTCGGCGTCGTCGAGGATCAGCAACCTAGGGCCAGTGGGAGCAAGCTCGCTCGGGACGTCTTCCGCAGCGGTCTCGATCAGCCCCTCGGGCTCCAGCATCCCCCGCGCGATTTGCTCCTCCCCCATGACCACCCGGTTCGCGCCGTGGGCGATCAGGTGTGCAGCCTCAGTGTCGGAGTGCGCGCGCGCCACGATCTCTAACCCGGGATTGGCCTTGCGCGCTTTGTCCACCACGCCGCCGCCCTCGAAGCCGTCGGCGACGGCGACAAACATTCGCACGGCGCGTTCGATGCCGGCCGCTTCGAGGACCCGAGGGTCGGTGGCGGTCCCGATAATGGTCTCATAGCCATGGGTCTTCGCCTTGAGCCCGGTCTCCGCCTCTGACTCGACCAGGACGAAGGGATAGGCCTCGGCGCGCAGGCCCGTGGCGACTACCTCGCCCACCCGGCCGTATCCGACCAGGATCGTGTGCCCGCCTAGCTGGGTGGGTGACAGATCGTTCGCCGGCTCCGGATCGGGCGTCGGGATCGCCGGTGAGGGTTGGGCGCGGGGCGTGCGCGTGGCCAGACCGAAGATGAACGGGTTCAGCATGATCGAGATGATCGCCCCGGCCAGAATCAGATCGCGACCTTCCTTGGGCAGGATTTCAAGGTCGACGCCCATGGTGGCGAGGATGAAGGAGAACTCGCCGATCTGGGCCAGGCTGGCGGCCACGGTGACGGCCGTGGTGTTCGAGCGTCCGAAGGCCTTGATGATCGCCAGCGCGGCCAGCGACTTGCCGACGATGATGATGCCCAGCACCGCCAGCACGGTCCACGGATGGGCCAGGACCACGAACGGGTTGAACAACATCCCGACCGAGACGAAGAACAAGACTGCAAAGGCGTCGCGCAAGGGCAGCGTCTCTTCGGCCGCTCGCTGGCTGAGTTCGGATTCGGCCAGGATCATGCCGGCGAAGAAGGCGCCTAGCGCGAAGGAGACGCCGAACAGCATCGCGGCGCCGAACGCCACGCCGAGAGCGACGGCGAGCACCGCCAAGCGGAACAGCTCCCTCGATCCGGTGTGGGCCACATAGTGCAGCAGCCAGGGGACCAGCCGGCGGCCGACGATCAGCATGAAGGCGACGAAACCACCGACCTTCAGCAGGGTGACGCCCAGCGGCATGACCCAGGCGGTCATCGGATCGCCTGCGCCCTCTCCGGCCTTCATGGCTCCGGCCAGGGCAGGCAACAGCACCAGCGCCAGGACCATGGCCAAGTCTTCGACAATCAGCCAGCCGACCGCGATCTTGCCACGGTCGGTCTGGATCAACCGCCGTTCCTGCAAGGCGCGCAGCAGCACCACCGTCGAGGCGACCGAGAGCGCCAGGCCAAACACCAACCCTGAAATCAGCGGCCAGCCGAGCAAGGTGGCCAGGCCGATCCCCAGCAGAGTGGCGACCGCCATCTGCCCCAGCGCGCCTGGGACGGCGATCCGCCGGACCGCGAGCAGGTCTTTCAGCGAGAAGTGAAGCCCCACCCCGAACATCAGGAGGATCACGCCGATCTCGGCCAGCTCATTGGCGATCTTCTGGTCGGCGACGTAGCCCGGCGTAAACGGCCCGACGAGCACCCCAGCCAACAGATAGCCCACCAGAGGCGACAGTCGCAGGCGCTGGGCGATGGCGCCCAGTGCGAACGCAGCCACGAGGCCCGCGACAATGGTGGCGATCAGCGGCGTGTGGTGGGGCATGGGCCTCCCGGAAACTTGAGATTTGAACGTCTTGTATTTGAAGTGATTTGGGCGCAGATCAACCAAAATGGCTGATATCGCCGGACACTTCGACGTCATCCACCCATGCCAGTGCCGCGCCGCGCGCGGGCTGCTGGACTGGACGCAGGATCACCTGGCGCGGACCGCCGGCGTGTCGCGCAGCACGATCCGCGATTTCGAGAACGGCCGGCACGCCCTTCAGCGCTCCACCGCCGCATTGATCGCGGCCGCCCTAGGTCAGGCCGGAGTCGTCTTGCTGTGCGCGGGCGACGGCGGTTTCGGCGTCAGGCTCGCTTCGGCTGGCTGACCACCAGGACGATCCACGCCGCCAGCGCCCAAGTGGCGCCTAGGGCCCAGCCGGCCAGGACGTCGGTCGGCCAATGCACCCCGAGATAGACCCGGCTGACGCCCACCGCGATCATCGCGGTGATGGCCAGCGCATAGATCAGAGCCTTGGTCCGGCGATTGCTTTCAACGCTCGCCAGCACTGTGGCCAAGGTCAGGAAGGTGGCGGCCGCCGCGGTGGAATGGCCGCTGGGGAAACTCTGCGAATAGACGATGCTGCCATGGGCGACGATCATCGGCCGATCACGGTCGTAGAACGCCTTCAGGACTTCGCTCGACGCATAGGCCAAGATCACCGTGCCCGCGAAGATCAGCGCCTCGCGCCGCCGCTGGTGGAATACCAGCAGCAGGGTCGCCACGATCGTCAGCAGGGTGACGACGGTGAAGCCGCCAAGCGCGGTGATGTCGCGCATGGATTCCTCGAACCAACGCGGCCCAAGCGGATCGGAGGGGTCGCCCGGCGACCGAAACGCTAGCAGCAATCGCCGATCCAGCGCCGCGGTCTCGCCTTCGGCCACCTCGTCGGCAATGGAGAGGAATAGCGATGGGACCCCGACCAGGGCCACCAGCAACACCAGGGTTCGCGTCTCGACCTTGCCCCTCAAGGCCTTCAGGCGTTCGATGATCATGACGCCGGCGTCTCGCACGGGGTGGCGCCATAGGCGATAGGAAAGGACGAATTGAGAACCATCTCCCCTTCCTGGCAGATGTCGCGGCTGTTGTCGGCAGGCTTTGTGACCCGCCGCCGACCTTCGATCACCTCACCCCGGCGGCGCCCGATAGGCGGGTCGCGTGGCGCAGTTGACCTAAGGTCGGTATTCCCAGCGCCTGAGTCGGCTCATACAGTTGTTTCATGAGCAATGTTGAACCAGCCCGGCGACCAGAGGGCGGCCGCCTTCGCGCTGAAGGAGCCCGCGCGGTGCGTCCCCGCAACGCCGCCACCCTGATCATCGTCCGCCGCGACCGCAGCAAGCCCCAGGTGCTGATGGGCAAGCGCAATAGCGGCCATGACTTCATGCCGAACCTCTGGGTGTTCCCGGGCGGGCGCATCGACCGCAGCGACTTCCGCGCACCTTTCGCGACGGATCTGAAGCCGGAGGTGGCCGCCAAGTTCGAGTCCCACATCCCGATGAGCCGGGGCCGGGCCCTGGCCCTGGCCGCCGTGCGCGAGACCTATGAAGAGGCCGGACTGTTGCTGGCCAAGCCGGTCCCGCCGCGTCCGGTGGCTGGTCCCTGGCGCGAATTCGCCGCCCATGGCGCGGCGGCCGACCTGGAGGCCCTGCAGATCATCGCCCGGGCGGTGACGCCGGCCATGCTGGCCAAGCGGTTCGACACCTGGTTCCTGATGGCCGAGGCCGAACACCTGATCAGCCTGGATCGCCAGCCAGATTGCGGCGAGCTTGAAGAGATCGCCTGGGTCGATTTCGACGAGGCCATCGCCCTGCCCTTACCCTCGGTGACCCGCACGGTGATCGGCGAAGCGATCCAGCGCCTGGAAGATCCAAGCCGGCCTCAGCCGTTCATGCGTTTTGGCGCCACCAAGACGAAGCTGAGCCACCTCTAGCGGCTCTTCCACTCTCTCTTCGTCCTAGGCCTTGTGCCTAGGATCCCTCTCTCGGCGGCGACGACTAGAGGGAAGGAACTGTGTGGCTGAGCTCACCCCCTGCAAGTCGATGAAGCGGGACGAGGGGTCCTAGGCACAAGGCCTAGGATGACGAACCTAGGTGGCCCCGCTCACGTTTCAGCTGCGAATTATTCGCAACAACCTTGCGCTAGCCAGTCCCCGTTGTTAGTGCGAACTATTCTTAAGCACCTGCGGGGGATTTGGATCTTGTCGGCTTCTGAGCTCGTTGGCGCCAAACCGGCCATCGATGAGGCTAAGGCCCGCGCCAAGCGCGCGGCCCAGCGTCGCGCCGCGCTCATGCGCCAGATGGTCCAGTGGCACTGGATCAGCGCTGCGATCTGCCTGATCGGCATGCTGCTGTTCGCCATCACCGGCATCACCCTGAACCATGCCGGCGCGATCGAGGCCAAGCCCAAGACCGTCGAGGTCGAGGGTCAGCTTCCCCCCGAACTGATCGCCTTAGCCAAGACCGCCCAAACGTCGAAGAGCGCACTGCCTGAGGAAATCCGCGTCTGGCTGGGCAAGGATCTGGACGTCAAGGCGCCGAAGGGCGCGCCGATCGAATGGACCGACGACGAAGCCTATGTCTCGCTTCCGCGCCCTGGCGGCGACGGCTGGGTGACCTTCGACGCGGCGTCTGGCGAGGTGCTGCACGAGCGCACCGATCGCGGCCCGATCGCCTACCTCAACGACCTGCACAAGGGCCGCAACTCCGGCGCGGTCTGGAGCCTGTTCCTCGACGTCTTCGCCATCGGCTGCATCGTGTTCTGCGCGACCGGCCTGGTGCTGCTGCAACTGCATTCCCGCGCACGCAAGATCACTTGGCCGTTGGTTGGCCTTGGTCTCGCGGTGCCGCTGATCCTCGTCCTCCTCTTTATCCACTGACCGGAGCCCCCATGCGCCTGCCCGTCTATACCGCCGCCCTGACCGGCTTGATGGCGACGCCCGCCCTGGCGGCCGACCTGGAACTCAGCCTGGAGATCCCGCGGCTGACGGTGGCCGAGTATCACCGCCCCTATGTCGCGGTCTGGATTGAAAACCCCGACAAGACCGCCGTGAAGACGCTGGCCGTCTGGTACGACGTCAAGCTGAAGAACAACGAAGGCCAGAAGTGGCTGAAGGACATGCGCCAGTGGTGGCGCCGCGCCGGCCGCGACATGACCCTCCCGGCCGACGGGATCAGCGCCGCGACCCGCGCGCCGGGCAAGCACCAGGTGGTGTTCAAGCCAGGCGCCCTGCCCGCCGGCCAATACAACCTCGTCGTTGAGGCCGCCCGCGAGGTTGGCGGCGTCGAAGTGCTCCGCGCCCCATTCCAATGGCCGCCCAAGGCCCGCGCCACCTCCTCGGTGAAGGGCTCCAGCGAGCTCGGCGCGATGAGCGTCACCGTTAAGCCGTGAACCCCAGAAGGATCCACAAGATGATCTCGCTTCGTCGCGGCGCACTCGCCGCCGCCTCCCTCGTCGCCCTGCTGGCCGTTCCGGTCGCCGCCAACGCCCACCGCCAGTGGATGCTGCCTTCGGCGACGGTGCTGTCGGGTAATGATCCCTGGATCACGGTCGACGCCGCCGTCTCCAACGACCTCTTCTATTTCGATCACAACCCGATGCGCCTGGACGGGATCGCCGTCATCGCGCCCGACGGGTCGAAGGGCGAGATCAAGAACGGCGCGACGGGCAAGTACCGCAGCACCTTCGACGTCCAGCTCGCCCAGCCCGGCACCTACAAGATCACCAATGTCGGCGACGGCCTGATGGCCTCGTACAAGCAGAACGGCGAGACCAAGCGCTGGCGCGGGACCGAGGCCGAATTGGCGACCGCGATCCCGAAGGACGCCACCGACGTTAAGCTGACCCAGTCGCAGCGCCGGCTCGAGATCTTCGCCACGCGCGGCAGCCCGACCAAGGAGGCGCTGAAGATCACCGGCAAGGGCCTGGAGCTCGAACCCGTCACCCACCCCAACGATCTGGTCGCAAGCGAAGCGGCCACCTTCAAGCTGATGCTGGACGGCAAGCCGGCGGCCGGCGTCGAGGTCGAGGTCGTTCCCGGCGGCAACCGCTACCGCAGCGGGACGGGCGAGATGAAGCTGACCACTGACGCCCAAGGCGCCTTTACGGTGAAGTGGCCCGGCGCGGGCATGTACTGGCTGGAAGCCGGCGTGCGCGGCGGCAAGGCCAGCATCCCGAACGCCGAACGCAACGCGTCCTATGTGACGACGCTGGAAGTCCTTCCGGACTAGGGCGTCTTCGATGAACCGCGTCGCGGTTCCACTTGAGCTGTCGCCGCCGGCCGAAAGGCCGCGCGGCGGAGCCGTGATCGAGCTCGGCGGCCCCACCATGGGGGTCGCCTGGAGCGTGAAGGCGCTGGCGCCGCCGGATCTTGATCTGGTGGGCGTCCAGGACGGCCTCCAGACCCTGCTCAACCGGGTGGTCGCCCAGATGAGCCCCTGGGAGCCACAATCCGACATCAGCCGCTTCAACGGCTCGCCAGCCGGCGCGTGGCTGGACATGGCTCCGGCGTTCAATCACGTGCTGTCCGGCGCGCTGGGCTGGGCGCGGACTAGTGACGGCGCCTTCGATCCCACCGCGGGTCGTTTGGTCGACCTGTGGGGCTTTGGCCCTGCGGGGCCCGTGGCCGGCCCGCCAGACGAAGCGGCGGTCAAGGCCGCCCTGGACGCCAGCGGTTGGGACAGACTGGCTGTAGAGGGCTCCAGGGCCTTTCAGCCCGGTGGGCTGGAGCTCGACTTTTCAGGCATCGCCAAAGGCTTCGGCGTCGACGAGGTCTCGCGCGCCCTCAACCTCATGGGCCTGCCGGACCATCTCGTGGAGATCGGCGGTGAGTTACGCGGCCAGGGCGTCAAGCCGGACGGAGAACCTTGGTGGGTGAAGATCGCCGCCCCCCCCGGCGTGACGCTTCCGGGCGGGCCGATACTGCTGGCCCTCCACGGCCTGGCCGTCGCAACCTCGGGCGACTATCACCGCTTCCTGGAACATGACGGACGGCGATACGCCCACACGCTCGATCCGCGACTCGGTCGTCCGATCGACAACGCAGTCCGCTCCGTCAGCGTGATTCACCAGACCTGCATGGACGCCGACGCCCTCAGCACCGCGCTGGGCGTGCTCGGACCGCTCGCAGGGCCGGAATTCGCTTTAAAACATGACCTTGCGGCCTATTTCCTGGTGGACGACGGGGCCGGTTTGCGCGAAATCCTCTCCCCGAAGTTCGAGGCCATGCTCGGCTGAGGCTTCACCCGTGCGGCAATTTCCCAGCCTGGATTGACTTTAGGTTCGGGATTCGTATTGTCCGCCGCTCTTTCGAACACCTGCCGGTCAAGCCGGCCCCGCGAGGACCGACCATGGCGAAGCCCGCCTCCATCAAGATCCGCCTGAACTCGTCTGCGGACACTGGCTACTTCTACGTGACCAAGAAGAACGCCCGCACCAAGACCGAGAAACTGGTCATGATGAAGTACGACCCGGTGGTTCGGAAGCACGTCGAATTCAAAGAAGGCAAGATTAAGTAGCCTTCGCAGACCTCCAGTCTGTGGAAACGCCCGGCTGCATGGCCGGGCGTTTTTCGTTGTCAGGACCTTCGCGACCTCCCCATCAGAGATAGCGCCAAGCCGACCAGGGCGACCGCGAACATCATCCCGATGACCAGGGTCAGGGTCTTTTCGCGAGCGCTGACCTGCGCCCCGGCTTCCATCAGGTCGCGGTAGTGACCGAAGAACGACATCCAGAACATGGCGCAGGCAAAGCCCCACCCGGCGCTTAGCCAGCGCTCGGCGAAGCCGCGCAGCGCCAGCAGGCCGCCCGCGACCAGCATGATGGCGGCCAGGTAGTCGACCACCCAGAACGGCCACCATTGCCAGTCGCCCCAGTTGCGCACGGCCTCCAGCACGCCCAGCAGCAGCCCGAACCCTATGGCGAGCCAAGCCGATATCCTGATCATTCGATCCTCCCCTGGTTGTCGGAGAGGAGCTTGACCTCGATAGGGGTGTTTTGGAAGAGCTGGCCGTCAGGCCGCGCGCGCGACGACCTTGTTTCGCCCTGAAGCCTTGGCCTCATAGACGGCCTCGTCGGCGCGCTTGAGCAGCACTTCGGGCCGGTCGGTCTCGCCGAGGGTCGCGGCGACCCCGATCGAGATGGTGACGGTCAGCAGCTCGGAGCCGCCCATCACCCGGAACGGCGAGCCGGCGACGTGCAGGCGGATCCGCTCGGCGATCCGCTCGGCGTCCTCGATGGTGGTGTCGGGCATCACGACCACGAATTCCTCGCCGCCATAGCGGCACGGCAGGTCGATGGCGCGGACATTGGAAGCCAGGCGCACCGCGAACTCGCGCAGCACCTCGTCACCGACGTCGTGGCCGTAGCCGTCGTTGATCTTCTTGAAGTGGTCGATGTCGATCAGCAGGCAGGCGACCGCGTCGCCGCCGTGGGCCGCCCGCTTCACCAAAGCCTCAAGCTGCCCGTTCATGTAGCGGCGATTGTGCAGGCCGGTCAGCTGGTCGGTGACCGCCAACTCCAGCGAGTGGTCGAGATTGTCCCGCAGATAGTCGGTGTAGCGCTTGCGGCGGATCTGGGTGCGGGCGCGGGCCGCCAGCTCCTGAGGGTCGATCGGCTTGGCCAGGATGTCGTTGACCCCGATCTCCAGGGCCTTCACCAGGCGCGGCCGCTCGTCGAAATCAACAATGGCCAAGATCGGTAGGTGCCGCGTCGCCTCGTCCGACCGGAGCTGGGCGGCGAAACGCAGGCCGTCGAACGAGCGAGCCGTAGCGTTGACGATGATCAGATCCACCAACCCCTTGGCGGTCATCAAGGCGGCCTCGGGGTCGGCCTCGATCACCGGGCGATGCTCAATGGCCAGTTCCGAGGCGACGCGCTGGGCCTGGCGCTCATGATCGTCAACGATCAGCACCCTGCCCCCCGTGCCGCCCAAACGTGAGGACGCGCCGGCGATCACGCCCATGCGGCGGCCAGAGGCCTCGCGGTCGCGAAGTTCGTCGATCACCATCTTCAGCCGGGTCAGGCTGCGCACGCGCGCGAACAGCATGACGTCGTCGATGGGCTTGGTGAGAAACTCGTCGGCGCCGGCCTCAAGGCCCGCGATACGGTCGCCGCGGCCGTCCAGGGCGGTGACCAGCACCACGGGCACGTGCCGGGTCTCAGGATCGTCCTTCAGCCGGCGGCAGACCTGAAAGCCGTCCATGCCGGGCATCATCACGTCCAGCAGGACAATATCGGGCTTCTCGCTGGCGGCGATGGCCAGCGCCGTCGGTCCGTCGTGCGCCGTCAGGACGTCGTAATATTCGGCCGTCAGCTTGGCTTCGAGCAAGCGGACATTGGCCTCGATATCATCGACGACGAGAATGCGCGCGGACATGACGGCTAACTCAGCAAGCGGCGAATGGTATCGAGGAAGTGCGATACCGAGATCGGCTTGGAGATATACGCCTCACAGCCGCCCTCACGGATACGCTCCTCATCGCCTTTCATGGCGAAGGCGGTGACGGCCACGACCGGAATACCGGCCAGTTCGTCGTCTTCCTTTAGCCATTTCGTGACCTCCAGCCCCGAGATCTCGGGAAGCTGGATATCCATTAGAATCAAGTCAGGACGATGCTCCCGAGCCAACGCAAGCGCCTGCAATCCCTCGCGGGTCTGCAAAGTTTCGTAGCCTTGGGCATCGAGCAGATCATGAAAGAGTTTCATGTTCAGCTCGTTGTCCTCGACGATGAGGACCTTCTTGGCCATTTTCATCTCGCCGATGCTTCGAAGCCCGCGAATCGACGCTGACCCCACCTTTGGATCGTTGATCTCACGGATATCCTTAAACTCGCGTTAGTCGCGCTCAGGAGTCCCAAACTGACCCACACGCCCCAGACCACCGCCATCAGGGCTCCAAACCTCGCTGATATGGGCCTGGATACCCGCCGGCCCCTGCTGCTCGTGGATGTGGACGAGGTATTGGGCCTGTTTATGCAGGGCTTCGGGAAGTTTCTCGAAGGTCGCGGCCTGGAATTTCGCGTCGATCGCTTCGCGCTATTTCAGAATATCTACCGGCCGGGGGAGACCGAGCACCTGCCGGTCGCCGATGGAAAGGTTCATTTCGACGACTTCTTCCGCTTTGGCTGCGGCGACATGGAACCGGCGCCCGGCGGCGCGGACGCCCTGCGCGCCCTGTCGGAACACGCCAACATCGTGATCCTGACCAACGCCCCAGGCCCGGCCCGGCTGGCGCGGGCGCGGTGGCTGGGCCGTCACAGGATGGACTACCCGCTGGTGCTGAACACCGGGCCCAAGGGACCGCTGGCCGCCAGTATGGTTCGGCAGGTCCAGGGGCCAGCTGCGTTCATCGACGACCTGATGTCCAATCTGGACTCGGTAGCCGAGAACGCGCCGCAAGTTCGCCGCTTCCAAATGGTCGCCGACCCAAGGCTTCAGCCCCTCGCCCCTACCGCCCCCGATCGCCACCGGCGCATCGACGATTGGGCCGAGCTGAGAGCGGCGATCGAGGCGACGATCCTCTAGGGGCGACCTACTGCGCTGGCGCCGGCCCGGCCGCGACGGGCTGGGTGAATTCAACCTCAATGAAGAACTCGACCTCGTCGCCGACCCCGAAGTTCGATCCGGCCGGCGGAATGCCGTAGCTGACCCCGAACTCCGAGCGCTTCAACGAACCATGCGCCGAGAACCCGATCCGCGAACCCGGATCCATGGCGCTCGGCTTGGAGCCGCCGTTGAAGGTCGTCTCCAGCGTCACCGGCCGCGTCACCCCATGCAGCGTCAGGTCGCCCGTTACATTGGCGGTGGCCGGCCCGGTCACATCGACCTTAGTCGACTTGAAGGTGATCTTCGGGAATTTCGCAGCGTCCAGCCATGAGGGCCCGGCCAGTTCGGCGTCGAAATCGGGCTTGTCGCCGTGGAAATCGGTTTCGATCGAGCGCGGGTCGATGGTCGCGCTGACGCTCATCGCCGCGGGATTGGCCGGATCGAACTGCAGATCGGCCGCGATGTCGGTGAAGCGCGCTGTGTAACGGGACATGCCGAGGTGGTTCACCCGGAACGTCACGCTGGCGTGGTTCTCATCAAGCTTGTAGGCGCCCGGCAGGGCCTCGTTCGCCGGGGCAGGCTTGGCGGGCGTCGCGACGGCGGCGGGCTCGGACTTCTCCGCCTTCTGCGCCGCTGGCGGGGAACAGGCTGCTAGGCTGACCGTCGTAAGAGCCGTGATCCAAAGTGCGTGCTTCATGCTGAGGTTTCCCGTTGAGGTTCGCGATGCTCGCGCCAGATGAAATCCAGATCCGCCTCTCAAGAGTTGCACGAAGTTCCGCCGTCGCCACGCGAAACCGAACTCGCGCCCAACCTCTGGGCGGCCATTGAACTGAGCGCCGAAACGGAACAAACCATGATCCATGGTTAGGATCGGGGTCGATTTCGGCGGCACGAAGATCGAGGCGGCGGCGCTGGACGCCGACGGGCGTTTTCTGTCGCGCGTGCGCGGTACGTCGCCCCGCAACTATAAGGCCGGCCTCATCGCCGTCCGCGATCTGGTCGCCGAGGCCGAACGCCAGGCCGGCGTCCAGGGCGCCAGCGTCGGGGTCGGCGGCCCCGGCTCGCCATCGCCGGTGACCGGGATGATGCGCAACGCCAATTCCACCGAACTCAACGGTCGTCCCTTCACCGATGATTTGGCGCGAGTGCTGGAGCGACCGGTCCGCTACGCCAACGACGCCAACTGCCTGGCGCTCTCGGAGGCTGCCGATGGTGCGGGCGCGGGCCACGCGGTTGTGTTTGCGGTGATCCTGGGCACCGGCTGCGGCGCGGGGGTCACGGTCGGCGGGGAAATCATTGAGGGTCGCAACGCCATCGCCGGCGAATGGGGCCACATGCCCCTGCCCTGGCCCACGGCGCAGGAACATCCCGGCCCAAAGTGCTGGTGCGGTCGTCGCAATTGTCTGGAGCTCTGGGTCTCTGGCACGGGCTTCACCCGCGACCATGGCGGCGCAAAGACCGCCGAAGAGATCGTCGCCCTGTCTCGCACCGGCGACGCCGGCGCGACGGCCTCCCTCGACCGCTACATTGATCGGCTGGCTCGCGGCCTTGCCGTGGTCTGCGATGTCCTTGATCCCGACGCCATCGTGCTTGGCGGCGGCATGTCCAACGTCGACGAGCTTTATGAACGCCTGCCCGGCGCCATAGCCCCGCTAGCGTTCTCCGACGTCTTCACCACGCCCGTGCTCCGCGCCGTCCACGGCGACTCGTCGGGCGTCAGGGGCGCCGCCCGGCTCTGGCCGCTATCGCCATGAGCGCGCTTTGCCGCGATTGCTTCCGGCGTGGCGATCTTGGCCGTCGCTGCCCGCGATGCGGATCGCCCCGGGTCGTCGCGCATGATGAACTGGAGCAGCTCTCCATCGCCCACATGGATTGCGACGCCTTCTACGCCTCGGTGGAAAAGCGCGACGATCCCAGCCTGCGCGATCAGGCGGTCATCGTTGGCGGCGGCAAACGCGGGGTGGTGACGACATGTTGCTACATCGCCCGCATCTCAGGCGTTCGCTCGGCCATGCCGATGTTCAAGGCGCGCCAGCTCTGCCCCGAGGCGGTGATCGTCAAACCCGACTTCACCAAGTACCGAACCGAAAGCCGGCGGATCATGGCGATGATCCGTGACCTGACGCCTCTTGTTCAGCCGCTGTCGCTGGACGAGGCCTGGATGGACCTCTCGGGTACAGAGCGCCTGCACGGGGCGCCGCCGGCCGAAATCCTGTCGCGGCTGCAGGCCCGCATCGAGACAGAGATCGGGATCACCGTCTCCATCGGCCTGGCCCCCAACAAATTCCTGGCGAAGATCGCTTCGGATCTCGACAAGCCCCGCGGCTTCTCGGTGATCGGCGCGGCGGAGGCCCAGAGCTTCCTGGCCCCTAAACCCGTCGGCATCATTCCGGGCGTCGGCCCGGCGATGATCAAATCCCTGGAAGGCGCGGGCTATCGCACCGTCGGCGACCTGGCGCGCGCCGAACCCAAGGCGCTGGCCAAGTGGTTCGGGGCCAACGGGCTGCGGCTCTTCGACCTGGCCCACGGACGCGACAACCGCCCGGTCAATCCCAACGAGGAACGCAAGGGCATCAGCGCCGAGACGACCTTCAATGAGGATCTCCACAGCTTCGCGGACTTGGAAGACAAGCTCGCGCCCCTATGTGAGCGTGTCGCTCGTCAGGCCCGCGCCGGCGGCGTGGCCGGCCGAGTGGTCACACTCAAGTTGCGCGGGACCGATTTCAAGATCATCACACGGCGCCGGGCTCTTCCGGTCCCGACCCAGACGGCCAAGACATTGTTCGAGGTCGGCCGGGAATTACTCACCAAGGAGGCGAATGGAAAGAGTTGGCGGCTGGTCGGGATCGGCATCGCCGAACTGATTGACGCTGACGCCGTGGAGCATGACTTCTTCGCTGGAGCAGAACGTCGCGCATTGATCGAAGAGACGGCCGTCGACCGCCTAAGGGCGCGATTCGGACCCGGGGCGGTGATCAGCGGACGGGCGCTTGGCGCGAAACGCTCCTCAGAAGATTGAAACCTGCACGAAACCCAAGCCCCGGACGTGACAAAAACACGCGGATCGCGGTGTTGGGATCGTCTGCGGTGATTTCAACCCTTCCATACGGCGTCCTTTTCCATATCTAATCCATAGATAGCGAGGGTGAGCGCCCTCAGGAGACCTGTTAGATGGCCGAGCGAAAGCAAGGTGATCAAGATACGGGCGTCCGGTCGACGGTCATCACTCAGACCAAGCCGAAGACGCAGAAACCGTCGATGTATCGCGTGCTCATCCTAAACGATGACTACACGCCGATGGAATTCGTCGTTTACGTGCTTGAGCAGTACTTCAACAAGTCGCGCGAAGACGCGACCAGGATCATGCTTCACGTCCACCAACATGGGGTGGGAGTGTGCGGCGTGTTTACCTACGAAGTGGCGGAAACAAAGGTGGCCCAGGTCGTTGATACCGCAAGACGGCATCAGCACCCGCTGCAATGCACCATGGAAAAGGATTGAGGCCCAGAGTGCCGTCATTCTCGCGCCATCTAGAAGAATCTCTCCACCGCGCGGTGGCCTTCGCAAATCAGCGAAAGCACGAGTACGCGACGCTTGAGCATCTGCTGCTCTCCCTCATCGACGATGAGGACTCAGCGGGTGTGATGCGTGCGTGCGACGTGGACCTCGCCGCGCTGCGCACAACGCTCACCAATTACGTCGACAACGAGCTGCGCTCGCTGATCGTCGATGACGGCGAGGACGCCAAGCCGACCTCCTCGTTCCAGCGCGTGATTCAGCGCGCGGTGATCCACGTCCAGTCCTCGGGCCGTGAGGAAGTGACCGGAGCCAATGTGCTCGTGGCCATCTTCTCCGAGCGTGAGAGCCATGCCGCCTACTTCCTGCAAGAGCAGGACATGACGCGGTACGACGCGGTGAACTACATCGCCCACGGCATCGCCAAGAAGGCCGGGGCCGACCAGCCCAAGACCGCCAAGGGCGCCGAGGACGAGGACAAGCCTGCGGTCAAGACCGGCGGCGAGGCGCTCGAAGCCTACTGCGTGAACCTCAACGAGAAGGCCAAGCAGGGTAAGGTCGATCCGCTGATCGGGCGTTCGGCCGAGGTCGAGCGCTGCATCCAGATCCTGTGCCGCCGGACCAAGAACAACCCGCTCCTGGTCGGCGACCCCGGCGTCGGCAAGACCGCCATCGCCGAGGGCCTGGCGCGCAAGATCGTCAACGGCCAGGTGCCAGAGGTCCTCTCCGGCTCCACCATCTTCTCGCTCGACATGGGTTCGCTGCTGGCGGGCACCCGTTATCGCGGCGACTTTGAAGAGCGCATAAAGCAGGTCGTCAAGGAACTCGAGAACCACGCCGACGCGATCCTGTTTATCGACGAGATCCACACGGTCATCGGCGCCGGCGCAACCAGTGGCGGGGCCATGGACGCCTCGAACCTGCTGAAGCCGGCCCTGGCGTCGGGCACCCTGCGCTGCATGGGCTCGACCACCTACAAGGAGTTCCGTCAGCACTTCGAGAAGGACCGTGCGCTGGTTCGCCGGTTCCAGAAGATCGACGTCAACGAGCCGACCATCGAAGACACGATCAAGATCCTGAAGGGCCTGAAGACCTACTACGAGGACTTCCACAAGCTCCGCTACACCAACGACGCCATCAAGGCGGCCGTGGAGCTGTCGGCCAAGTACATCACCGACCGCAAGCTGCCCGACAAGGCGATCGACATCATCGATGAAGCCGGCGCTGGCCAGATGCTGCTGACCGAGGCCAAGCGCAAGAAGGTCATCGGCGTAAAGGAGGTCGAGGCCGTCGTGGCCAAGATCGCCCGCATCCCGCCGAAGTCCGTGTCCAAGACCGACACCGAGGCTCTGAAGGAGCTGCAGGTCGATCTGAAGCGCGCCGTCTACGGCCAGGACGAGGCGATCGAACAACTATCCTCGGCCATGAAGATGGCCCGGGCGGGTCTGCGCGACGCCAACAAGCCGATCGGCTGCTACCTCTTCTCGGGCCCCACCGGCACCGGCAAGACCGAGACCGCTCGCCAGCTGGCCTCGACCATGGGCATCGAACTCCTGCGCTTCGACATGTCGGAGTACATGGAGCGCCACACGGTCAGCCGCCTGATCGGCGCGCCTCCCGGCTATGTCGGCTTCGACCAGGGCGGTCTGCTGACCGACGCCGTCGATCAGCATCCGCACTCGGTCGTGCTGCTGGACGAAATCGAGAAGGCCCACCCGGACGTCTTCAACATCCTGCTGCAGGTCATGGACCACGGGGTCCTCACCGACGCCAACGGCAAGAAGGTCGATTTCCGGAACGTGGTCCTGATCATGACCACCAACGCCGGCGCCTCGGATGCTCAGAGGAACGCCATCGGCTTCGGCCGCGGCAAGCAGGACGACGAAGTGGACGAGGCTCTCAAGCGCCTGTTCACGCCGGAGTTCCGCAACCGCCTCGACGCTGTCGTGCCCTTCAAACCGCTCAGCCAGGAGATCATCCGCCAGGTCGTGCAAAAGTTCGTCATGCAGCTGGAAGCCCAGCTCGCCGATCGTCACGTCACGATCGAGACGACCGAGGAAGCGGCCGACTGGCTGGCCAAGAACGGCTTCGACGAGCTCTACGGCGCCCGGCCTCTGGCCCGAGTCATCCAGGAGCACATCAAGAAGCCGCTGGCTGACGAGATCCTCTTCGGCAAGCTGGTCAAGGGCGGCCACGTCAAGGTGGTGCTCAAGGACAGCAAGCTGGCCTTCGAGATCGAGGGCGACCATCGCGAACCCGGGGCCCCGATCATCGAGGATCCGGCCGAGGACGCCGCCGCCACCGAACTGACCAGCTAGGCGCAAGCCAAGCGCGAAACGAGAAACCCCGGGGTGCGAACCCCGGGGTTTTTTCGTTCGAGCTGGCCAATTCCCCTCTCCGCGCCGGGGAGAGGGATTGTTCAGGCGATCTTGGCGGCGATCTGGTCGGCGAGCACCTTCAACTCCGCAGGATCAGCCATGCCGCCCGAGGCGTGACGGCCCATGGCGACACCCTCCCAGCGCGGAATGACGTGGAAATGCAGGTGATAGATCGTCTGACCCGACGCCGCGCCGTTGAACTGCGTGACCACGATGCCGTCCGGATTGAGCGCCGAACGCACCGCCCGGGTGACGCGCTGCACGCCCAGGATCAGGGGCGCCAGGACCGAGGGATCCTCCTCCAGCAGATTGCGCGCCGTGGAGTGCTTGGGGATCACCAGCGTATGGCCGCGGCTCTGCGGAAACACATCCATGAAGGCGAAGACCTCGCCGTCTTCGAACACCTTGGCGCAAGGCATCTCGCCCCGCAGAATCTTGGCGAAGATGTTGCCGTCCTCGTAGGTCCCGTCCAGGCTCATCGCGCGCTCCTCAAAACTGGTGAGACGGTCGTAGCCCATCGGCTCCAGAGACGGAACCAGGCCTGATTGCGTCGTTGTTAGTCGCCCTGCCTAAACGGCGAGTACTCGTCGGCCAGCCATTCCATCTCGCCTTCCACCGCCTCGCGCTCGCGTTCGAGGAAGTCCTCGACCGGCGCGCGCAGGCGCGGATCGGCGATGAAGTGGGTCGAATAGACAGGGCTGGGCAGATAGCCGCGGGCGATCTTGTGCTCGCCCTGGGCCCCGGCCTCCACCCGAGCCAGACCGCGCGAGATCGCGAAGTCGATGGCCTGGTAATAGCAAAGCTCGAAATGGAGGAAAGGCACCTCCTCCACGCAGCCCCAATTGCGGCCATAGAGGCAATCATCGCCGATCAGGTTCAGGGCGCCGGCGATCCAGCGGCCGTCGCGACGCGCCATCACCAGCAGCACCCGGTCGGCCATTCGCTCGCCGAGCAGCGAGAAGAACAGGTGGTTCAGATAAGGGCGGCCCCACTTGCGCGAACCGGTGTCCATGTAGAAGGCGAAGAAGGCGTCCCAGTGATCCTCGGTGATCTGGCTCCCGGTCAGGGAGAGTATCTCCACCTGCGCCTGCGCCTCGCGGCGCTCTCTTCGGATGGTCTTGCGGCGCCCCGAGGACAGCGCGCCAAGGAAATCGTCGAAGCTCGCGTAGCCTCGATTCTCCCAGTGATACTGCCGGCCCTGGCGCAAGGAGAGGCCCTGCTCGCCTATCCACGACCACTCCTGCTGGGTCGGGAAATTCACATGGAAGGATGACGCCTCATATCGCTCGCACAGCGCCAGGGCGCCGCCGAGCAAGAGCGGCCAGGCCTCCTGCGCATCGATGTCCGGCCGCACTAGCAGGCGCGGTCCGGTGGCCGGGGTGAACGGCGCGGCCGATATCAGCTTTGGATAGTAGCGCCCCCCGGCCCGCTCATAGGCGTCGGCCCAGGCATGGTCGAAGACGTATTCGCCCTGGCTGTGGGATTTCAGATAGGCCGGCATGACCGCCGCCACCTGCCCTGCCTCGTCGAGCACCGACAGGTGTTGCGGCCCCCAGCCGGTGCGCTCCACGGCGCAATTGGCCTCCTCGACGATGTCGAGAAAATCAAAGGAGACAAAGGGGTTGCCCTGATAGGCAGGATTGCTCGCGCAGCCATCCCACGCCTCTCGCCCGATTTCGGCGATACGGCGGCTGATCTGCACCGCCGGCTTGAGGTTCACGCGGCGAAGCCCTCGAAAATGAGGTTGTCGCAGTGATCCTTCACCGCGTCCCACTGGCCTGGCTCCCGCACCGTCCAGCAGACCACCGGCATGCCGTCGGCGCGATATTTCGCAACCCGCTCGTCGGAAAGCATGTCGATATGCATGGCCAGGAAGTGCGGCCGGGCGATCGCGACATGCTCGAGCCTAGCGAACGATTCGCGCTGCACCTCGGCCAGATGCGGCGCGCGCTTGTAGTCATAGCTATCGAGGCCGCGCAGCACGCCTGGGAACCTGTCGGCGAACCATGCGTGGGAATAGGGATTGAAGCCGATCACACAGGTAGGGCCCACATGGTCCATCAGCACCTCGTGGACACGCTGCTCCAAAGGCCCGACCTCGCCATAAGGCGTCTTCAGCTCGACATGGACCATGGCGCGCCGGCCAATGACGGCCAGAGTCTCCAGCAAGGTCGGCACATGTTCGTCGGTTCCGGCCAACCGCATCTGCGCCAGGTCATCGACGCTATAGTCGCGTATCCGGCCCTCGGCCCCAGTCATTCGCTTCAGGTGGTCGTCATGAAAGACCACCGCCTCGCCATCGGCCGAAAGCTGGACATCGAGTTCAACGCCGTAGCCGGCCTGACAGGCCGCCTGGAACGCGCCAAGCGAGTTCTCAGGCGCGCCGTCTGGAGACCACAACCCGCGGTGCGCCACCGGCGGATGAAACAGCAGATCCCAGCTTTCGCCGAAGGTGTTCTTCACCGAACTTCCACCACGGCGTCGACCTCGACGGCGAAATTGAGCGGCAGTCGGTAGACGCCCACCGCCGAGCGCGCGTGCTTTCCGGCGTCGCCGAACGCCGCGACCATCAGATCCGAGGCGCCGTTTATGACCTGCGGAATATCGAAGAACTCAGGGCCGGACTGGACGAAACCGCCAAGCTTCACCACGCGCACGACACGATCGAGATCGCCGTCGCAGGCCGCGCGCATCTGGGCCAGCAGGTTGATTCCGCAGATCCGCGCCGCGCCCTTGGCGGCCTCCAGATCGACATCCTCGCCAACGATGCCGCGTACGCCGCCGCCGGCGTCCAGTGAAACCTGGCCGGAGATGTGAACCAGGTTCCCGGCCCGGACGAAGGGCACGTAGTTGGCGACGGGCGGATTGGGCTGCGGCAGCGTGATTCCGAGCGCGGCGAGACGTTCTTCGACCTGGGACATACCGAAGGTCTAGCGCTCGGACCGGAGCCCGAAAAGAGAAAAGGCCCGCGCCATGAATGACGCGGGCCCTTCCAGAGCAGATGCCTCAGATACGCGAGGCTACTGGAGTTTCTTAGCGAGCAGCTTGGAGGCGCTCGACAGCGGCGGTGACGCGCTCGTTCAGCGGCTTCACCGAGTCCTTCATCGAGGCCGACACGATCTCCGACATCTTGGAGAACTCGGCCATGTAGGCTTCGAGGGCCGACTTGGCGAAGGTGGTCTGCAGCTCGACCACTTCCTGGATGGACTTGGCGCCCGACAGCGACTTGGCCGCGGCGACTTGGCTTTCGACGGCCTTCTTGGAATAGGCCATCGCCTGCGCGCCGAGGGCTTCAGCGCCCTTGGTCGAAGCGGTCACCGAAGCGATCACGGCTTCAAGGTTCTTTTTCGAGTGGGCGTTGACCTCGTTCAGCGAGGCCAGCGACTTCTCAACAGCGTCCTTGAACGCGACGTTGCCGGCGGTGGTGAACTGTTCGACGGTGTTCTTGACGGTTTCAGCGGCCATGACGGGCTCCTGGATCGAGGTTGGGCGGCGGTCGCCGCAGCGCAAACGGGGGACGGGATAGCCTCAAATTTCGAACAGGGTTTTCTCATGTTGCAGTGCAGCAGTCAAGCGACTTTGTTGCAGTGCACAATCGCTCATCACGCGAGTGTTGATCGAAATCGCCGCGACAAAACGGCTCGTTCAAGTCCTGTTTACCATCACGCAAGGCTCAGGCTGTCATGTTAGGATTCTTCCAAGGCGGCGCTGCGTCGCCCAACCCCTTGTAACGACGGACGAACCGTATGTTCGAGCGCGCCCGCCGCCTGCTTGCGTCAATCGCCCTAGCCGCCGCGACCGCTGTCGCGCCGGTGGCGTCGACCGCCCAGGCCCAGATCCCATATCTCCAGCTGCCCGAAAGCCAGCCGAAGTACGCCGCGGTTGTCGTCGACGCGAAGACCGGGGAGGTTCTGTATGCCAAACGCGCAGACAGCCCTCGGTATCCCGCGTCGATCACGAAAGTGATGACTTTATATCTGGCGTTCGAGGCGTTGCAGTCCGGTCGGATCAAGCTGAGCGATCCCGTCGAGATATCGCCGCGCGCCGCCGCCCAATCCCCGACCAAGCTCGGCCTTCGCCCCGGCGAGACCCTGACGGTCGAGCAGGCCATGCAGGCCCTAGCCATCAAGTCGGCCAACGACATCGCCGTCGCCCTGGCTGAAAAGCTGGGGGGTTCCGAAGCTCGCTTCGCCGCCATGATGACCCTGCGCGCTCAGGAACTGGGCATGCGCAACACCCGGTTCGTCAACGCGTCGGGTCTCCCCGACAGCCGCCAGATCTCCACGGCTCGCGACATCGCCATCCTGTCGCGCGCGGTGATGCGGGACTACCCGCAGTACTACAAGCTGTTCAGCCAGCAGAGCTTTACGTTCCGCGGCGTGACCATGCGCAACCATAACGGCCTGCTTGGCCGCATGCCTGGCGTCGACGGCTTGAAGACCGGCTACACCAACGCCTCGGGCTTCAACATCGCGGTTTCGGCCGTGCGCGATAACCGCCGCCTGATCACCGTGGTGCTGGGCGCGCCCTCCACCGCCATCCGCAACAACAATGCCGAAGACCTGATCCTCACTGGTTTTGACGTGATGAACCGTCGCGACCGCGGTGAGAAGATCACCGTCGCACAGAACCTGTTCGAGCCTGAGCCCCGTGGCCCTGTCGTGCGGCCTTCGATGGAACAAGGCGACAATGACCAGGATGGGCTGAAGATCGTCCTGGCGTCGGCCAAGCCCTCCCCCGCCGCCTCGCGCACCAAGCTGGTCGAAGAATCCTCGGCGCTGCGTGGTTCGAAGAAGTCGGCCGGCAAGTGGGCCGTCCAGGTCGGCGCCTTCAAGTCGAAGTCCGACGCCAAGGAACAGCTGGCCCTGGTGACCAAGCGCTTCGGCAAGCACTTCGAGCCGGCTCGCGGCGCCATCGGCGACAAGGTGGGCGGCTCCTATCGCGTCCGCTTCACCGGCTATAGCGAAGCCACCGCCAAGGACGCCTGCCAGGCCCTGAAGGCCAAGCGCCTGGCCTGCATGGTTGTGAAGCCCGCCTAGGCTACTTCTTCAAGAGACGATCCCTGGCCGCGTTTAGCTGCGCGGCCAGGCCGCTCGTCCCGCCCTTGTCGGGATGAGCCATGCGCATGAGCCGCGAATAGGCCGCGCGAATTTCCTCATCACTGGCCTGCGCGCCCACTCCCAGGATGGAGCGCGCCTCGGCGTCGCCGATCTTGTTGCTGGCGGCCGGCGGGGCGATGCCTGTGCGGCGGGTCGACACCATCAGCCCCAGGCCTACCACCACCAGAACGATCGACTTCCCCCAACCGCCGCGGATGCCGACATAGGCCGCCGCGGCAAAGCAAGCGACGGCTAAGGCTCCGGCCAAGAACCGCCACTCACGACGCTTCAAGACCGGCTTGCCTCGGCTCGCCCACAGAAGCAGCACCAGCAGGGCGCAGCCGATCGCGAGATAGGTCATGAGATCGGGCGGCTACTGCGCCGCCAGGAGTTCTTCGCCGGCCGGACCCGACAGACCCAGCGACCCGACCAGCGCCCGCAGTTCCTGGCGCGCGGCGACATGCTGCAGCGACATGGCCACGGGACGGATGGTCGGGGACAGATCGGCGATGGTCAGGCCGAACGGGAAGAGCTCGCGATAGATCACCCGGTCGCGCAGGCCGGGGCCAACGCGGAAACCGACGCGGCGCGACAGGGCCTGGACGCGTTCATCCAGGCGCTTGCGGTTCCGGGCCTCGGTCGGGGCCAGGCGGTTGCGCAGCACGACCCAGTCGATCGACTTGCCCGAGGCGACGGCGCGGGCCTTGCGGCTGTTCCAGACGGTCTCGGAATAGAGGCTGGGGCGCTTCAGATCGAGCGTCACCGGATCGACCAGGCCCAGCATGTCGAAGTCGACGAAACTGTCGTTCATCGGTGTCACGATCAGATCGGCCAAGCCGTGCGCGGCCCGGCTGATGGCGGTGTCGCCGCCTGGCGTGTCGATCAGGACAAAGTCGGCGGCCTCAGAGGCCTTGCCGAAAGCATCCTCGAAATGGGCCATCGCCTCGGCGTCCGGGACCTTGGCCAGGTCGGCGCTCAGCGGATATTCCAGCGGCATGGGCGCGACCGCGCCATTGGCGTCGAGCCAGGCGCGGCGGTGCGCGAAGAAATGCCCCATCGACTGCTGGCGCAGATCGAGATCCAGCACCGCCACCTTGGCTCCGCCATGCATCAGCGCGGCCACGACGTGAATGGCGATGGTGGACTTGCCCGCCCCGCCCTTCTCGTTCCCGACGACGATCACCTTGGCTTGCGACATCGAATTCAAACTCCACGATTAATCGGCGGCTTCGCACCGATTCTAGTCGTTAAGGAAACCTTACAGCTACGCTCCGTCAACGCGAACGCAACTGCGACCTGTGGATGGAATGGACGACAGCCCCGGCCCGCGCCATAAGCCCCTCGCCCCTAACAGCGAGCCCATCATGCCCCAGATCGCTATCGTCCGCACTGTTGCTGATCTCCGCGCCCAGGTGGCCGCCTGGAAACAGGCCAGCGAACGCGTCGCCCTCGTACCCACAATGGGCGCATTGCATGACGGGCATCTGTCGCTGATCGCCCTGGCCAAGACAAAAGCCGACCGGGTGGTCGCCAGCGTATTCGTCAACCCGACCCAGTTCGGCCCAAACGAGGACTTCGACGCCTATCCGCGCGATGAGGCGCGCGACGCCGATCTGCTGGCCGGCGCAGGCTGTGATCTGCTGTTCACCCCCACCGTGGCCGAGATGTACGCGCCCGGTTTCGCCACCACCGTCACGGTGACCGGCGTTTCCGAGCCGCTGGACGGCGCCGCCCGCCCCGGTCACTTCGCCGGCGTCGCCACCGTGGTGTCCAAGCTGCTGATCCAGTGCGGCCCCGACGTCGCCGTCTTCGGCGAGAAGGACTATCAGCAGCTTCAGGTGATCAAGCGCGTCGTCACCGACCTAAACATTCCAGTGCAGATCATCGGCGCCCCCACCGCGCGGCTGGAGGACGGCCTGGCCCGCTCGTCGCGCAACGCCTATCTGAGCGACGCGGAACGCGAAGTGGCCGGTCGCATGAACGTCGCCCTGGCTGACGCCGTGCGGCGGCTCAAGGCCGGCGAAAGCGTGGAGCGGGTCGAGGCCACGGGCCTGGCTGCGCTGGAACGCGCCGGCTTCCAGCGGATCGACTATTTCGAGGTACGCAACGCCGACGACCTGTCGCATCCGGGGACCGGGCCCCTGAGCGTTCCGGCCCGGGTTCTAGCCGCGGCGATCATCGGCAAGACCCGGCTGATCGACAACATGGCGGTCTAGACCCTACCAGGCGCCTGCTTCTCGGAGTTGGCGCGCCAGTTCCGGAGGAATGTCGCCGTCCACGCCGCTGGCCAGATCGGGCGGCGCATCCTTGGCCTCAAGATAGCGCCAGCCCTGGAAGGCCCGACGCGGCGTTGGCGCGACCCGCACGAAATTGGGATCGACGGTCACCTCGCACCGCGCGTTTGGCCCCTCGCCCACGGTGTCGATGGCCAGGATCGGCTGGCGGCAGAGGATCACGCCCTTGAACACCCGATAGAGCGAGCCCCCCGCCGTCAATTCGGCGGCGCGCTTGGGGGTCTGGCGGGTATGCATGACCCACGGGCGAGTTCCGCCCGCGTGCCAGGCGAGCAGATCCTCAATGGTGTCGCAGCCCACCACCAGCTTGATCATGTGCAGGGTCATGAAGCGTCAGAGCGCCCAGGAAGGCTTACGCTTTTCTAGGAAGGCGCGGACGCCCTCCTGTCCCTCGTCGCTGATCCGGATACGGGCGATCCGCTTGGCGGTTTCGTCCATCACGTCCTCGATCGGCTGATAGGCGACATCATCGACCAATCGCTTGGACTCGGCCACCGCGCCGGGCGCGCAAGCCATCATGTCAGTGGCGATCCGATCGCGCGCGGCGTCGAGTTCCGCAGCATCGGCGACCACCTCGCTCACCAAGCCGATCTTCTCGGCATAGGCGGCGTCGAACAGCCGCCCTGTCGCGAACAGTGCGCGCGCCTGACGCGGGCCCACGGCCGCCACCACATAGGGGCTGATGGTCGCCGCGATGATCCCAAGGCGGACCTCAGAGAAGCTGAACTTGGCGTCGGCCGTGGCCACCGCCATGTCGCACGCCGCGGCGAGGCCAGCGCCCCCGCCGAACGCCCCACCCTCGACCAAGGCCACGGTCAGCGCCGGGATATCCCAGAGGCTCTTCAGCATTCGGGCCATCTGATAGGCGTCGTCGCGATTGTCGGACTCGGTGCGGTCGATAGCGTCGCGCATCCATTCGAGGTCCGCGCCGGCGCTGAACGTCCCGCCCGCCCCACGCAGGAAGACCACCCGGACGCCCTCGGCGCCCTGCAGGGTCTCGAACGCCTCGTAAAGCGCGGCGATCAGCTCGGCGTTGAACGCATTGCGCCGCAGTGCGCGGTTCAAGGTCACCGTCGCTACGCCTTCGGGCGTCGCCTCGATGTGCACCAGCTTCGATTCGGCGTCGGTGTCGGGAACCTCGACCAGGGGGTCGGCGATAGGATTGGTCATGCTGCGCACTCCTGTACGAGGCTACAACGCCGGATCGGGGCGTTTGGCTCAAGCCAAGCCATAGCCCCCCGCGACGACGCAAGCTAGGTTGGCCGTGTGGTCACCCTGCCCGACATTCCCAGCGACTCGGCGCTGGCGCGGCTCTTCTATGAAGAGCGGAACCAGGGCGACGCCGCCTGGTTCGCCCTGCCCGGCGGCGCGACGCTTTTCGAGGCCGGCGAGGCGGCTGACCACCTGTACTTTCTTCGCGCCGGCCGACTAGGCGCGTTCCGCAAGGAAGAAGGCGGCGAGCCGCAATTCCTTGGCGTGATCCGGCCCGGCGAACCAGCCGGCGAGATGTCGCTGATCACCGGCCTGCCCCACAGCGGAACGGTCGTCGCCCTGCGCGACTCCGAGATCTTCTCCCTGCCGCGGGATGTGTTTTTCGAGGCTTGCGAGGCCGACCCGGCGGTCATGACCGAGCTCGCGCGCCTGATGATTCTGCGTAGCCGGCAGGCGGCGACCAAGGCCTCGACCGGCGAGCCGTCGGTGTTCGGTTTCGTTGCGGCCGGCGAGCCGACGGCGGTTCGTTTGCTCGTCGACAAGATCGCCCGCGAGGTCGGCCAGCTCGGCTACTCCGTGACGGTAGTGGGCTCTGAAGCGCAGCAGGCGCCCACCGAGTGGTTCTCCGAGGTGGAGCGCAACTACGACTTCGTCCTCTACGCGGCGGAGGCCCAGGATCTCGGGTGGCGTCAGGTTGTCGGCCGGCAGGTCGATCGCCTGTTCCGCGTGGCCCGCGGCGACACCGCCCCGCCTCTCGAAGGCTTTGCGCACACCACCGAGCCGCTGCAGGCTCAGAACCTCATTGATCTGATCCTGGTCCAACCGTCCGCCCGGGCGAGACCGAAAGGTTCGCAGGCCTGGGTCGACGCCCTGAAGCCGGCGCGGCTCTTCCATGCTCGCCGCGACAATATCGAGGACATCCAGCGCTTGGCGCGCGTGCTCACCGGACAGTCCGTGGGCCTTGTGCTGTCGGGCGGCGGCGCGCGCGCCTATGCGCACATCGGCGCGATCCAGGCCCTACGCGAACGGAAGACGCCGATAGACTTCGTCTGCGGCGTTTCGATGGGCGCCATCATCGCCGCCGGCTTGGCCATGGGCTGGGATAAAGAGGAGATGGACACCCGCATCCGCGACGCGTTCGTGTCCACCAGCCCGCTAGACGACATCGCCCTGCCCCTGCTCGCCATGACCCGCGGCGAGAAGGTGCGCGAACGATTGGCGCGGCACTTCGGCGACGTCGAGATCGCCGACCTGTGGCTGCCGTTCTTCTGCATTTCCTCCAACCTGACCACCGGGGCCTATCAGCTTCACAAGAGCGGCCGGCTGCGCGACGCTCTGCGGGCCAGCATCGCCCTGCCGGGCGTCCTGCCCCCGGCGACCACCGAGGACAACAATGTCCTGGTCGACGGCGCGGTGATGAAGAATTTCCCGGCCGACATCATGCGGCTGTCCCAGCCCGGGCCGATCGTCGGCGTCGATGTCAGCCGGGGCCGCTCGATCACGGCGGACGACGTGGCGCGACCAGAGTCCGTATGGCGCTGGATCCGCTCGGGCCAATGGCGCAAGGGGCCGCCCATCGTCTCGCTGCTGATGCGGGCGGCCACCGTCTCCACGGGCCGCGATCTGGCGGCGGCGCGCGAGGCGACAGATGTTCTGATAACTCCCGATCTGACCGGCGTCGAAATCCGCGACTGGTCAGCCTACGAGCCGGCGGTCGAGGCCGGATATCGTTCGACCATCGAGGCCCTCGACAAGCTCGGCCGGCCGGTCACCGACCTTCGCCGCCACGCCAGCCGACGTCAGGCGACCCAAAGCCCCCCGGTAACGATCACCTGACCGCCGACGAGAAATTGAAGAACAGGGTTTGCGACTCCAAATTCCGCCCCCATATTGGAGGTCCTGTTCAACAGCTGAAAGGAGGTGACCCAGTGTCTCATTGTCTTCATCCGCAAGTGGAAACCGCGACTCGGGTTGCCGCTTACGAGGTCTCCAAGTAAGCGCCGAGTTGCGGGCCGCTGACGCGGTCCGACAATGGAAGGGCCGGTCCCCCCGGGGGGACCGGCCCTTTGCGTATCTGGAGCACGCCTCCTGATGGACTTACGGCATCTCGTCGATCGCTGTGGTGAGGATCGGCTCCTCGTCCCGAGGCTGGCCAGTAGAGCGCTTTGAGCGTGGCCCGCCATTCGGCCAAGATTTCGCCTGGATCTTTACCTCACAGGTCATGGCGAGGGCGCGTCGCCGGAGCTAGGCTGGCTAAATGAGCGCGACAGCAACCGCGGTGGGCGACCACCTTCGTCAATGGCGCCAACGCCGCCGCCTGAGCCAACTTGATCTGGCGCTGGACGCCGAGATCTCCACCCGGCACCTCAGCTTTGTGGAAACCGGCCGCGCGCAACCCAGCCGCGACATGGTGCTACGTCTGGCCGATCAACTGGAAATCCCACTGCGGGAGCGCAACACGATCCTGGTCGCCGCCGGCTTCGCGCCGGTTTTCCCGCAAAGGTCGCTGGACGACCCGGCCCTGGCCGCCGCCCGCAAGGCGGTGGAGATCATTCTCGCCGGCCACGAACCGCACCCGGCGCTGGTGGTGGATCGCGGCTGGAACCTGATCAGCGCCAACCGCATGATCGCCCCAATGATGGCCGGCGCTGATCCCGAGTTGCTGAAACCGCCGCTGAACGTGCTGCGCCTGACCCTGCACCCGAAGGGGCTGGCTCCCCGCGTCGTCAACCTCCACGAATGGCGCGCCCACCTGCTCGACCGCCTGCGCCGCGAGGTCGAGCTCACCGCCGATTCAGGACTAGGCGAGCTGCTGACCGAGCTCAGAGCCTACCCGATCCCGGGCGGCCAGCCGCCGCGCCGGGCGCTGGACGAATATGGCGGCGTGGCCATCCCGTTCCAGCTCAACACGCCAGCGGGCCTGCTGTCCTTTTTCAGCACGACGACGGTGTTCGGCACGCCGGTCGACGTCACCTTGTCGGAGCTGACCTTGGAAACCTTCTTCCCGGCCGATGCGCAGACTGCCCAGGCCCTTCGCGATACGGCCGCAGCCTTGCCGGCCTAGAAATCGACGCAGGCCGCCTGGGTGATCAGCAGCACCGAGTCCTGGTGGAAGCGCTGGGTGTAGGCCTTGCGCGCCTCGTTCAGCTTGCGGGAATCCTCGCCATTGTTCGGCAGGACAAGGACGACGACCTTGGAGGCTTCGCGGATCAGCTTGTCCTCCGAACCCTTCCACTGGCCACCACCGTCGAGAACGGTCAGGCCGGCCGGAAATCGCGGGGTCAGTTCCTCATCGACGAACTTGCGGAAAGCGGCGTCCGAGACGCCCGGCTTAGCGCCGATGTTCTGACCAAAGAACATCTGCGCCGTTCGCATGGGCTCCTGGCCCACCGGGCAGGCCGGGACGTCCAGGGTAGCGCAGCCGCCAAGCGCGAGAACGCTCGTGGCCGCCGCGATGAGGACGACATGCTTCATGGAAACGTGGTTAGCATGCGTCGCCCGGCGGGTGAAACCGGACGCCGTGGCTATTCGTCGCGCTCTTCGGGCTCCTCGGCGCCAGAGCGTCCGAGCCGATCGAGGATCATGTACACGGCGACGCCGATCAGGCCGACGCCGGCGATCCCGGCCAGCCAGACGATCGTTCCGGGAGCCAACACGCCGTCGTCCGTCGTACTGGGCACATTGATCGCCCAGAACAGGCATCCGCCGAACAGCGCCACGCCGGCGGCGGCCAGCCCGATGGCCGGTGCAAAGCTGGGCTTGGCCTGCCGTGGACGGCGCGTGGCGTCGAACATCGGCGGCCCGTCGGCCTCATCCTCGAATGACGGCAAGGACGCCCGTTCAGGCTCCGGTTCGTATTCGATCTCGGCCTCGGGCAGCACGTGCTGGCGTCGGCTGTCGTTCAGGGCTTCCAGGCCATCGAACAAAGTCGGCTCCGACTCGTTGGCGGCCACCAGCTCTAGCTTCGGCGGATAGGCGACCCTGGGCGCCGGATCGTCCTCCGGCGGCGTCAGGTTGAAGTCCAACTCGGCCTCCTCCCCCAAGGCATGGGGGAACGGAGCAAGGGCGGCCGCGGAAGTCTCCTCGATGATCAGTCTGGGCAGAGGGGGCGCAGCTTCGGCTACTGAGCGTATGTTCGCCGCCTCATCGTCGTTGAAGAGGTTCGTCAACCGCGAGGTGACGCTGGCGGCGGCCTCAGTCGCCGGGCTCGGTTCGTCGCCTTCGTCAATCGATGTCGGGCGTTCCTGCCCGGCCTCGTCATGCTCGACGATAGCGATCGGCCCCGTCAGCGATGCGGTGAGGGCCGTCGGCGCCTGGCGCGGCACGACGCCCGTAGCGTCCATGTCGAGATTGGGCCGCAGCAGCGGCGACGGCGCAGGGACCCAGCCCTTGCTGGGCGTCAGAAACAGCGTCTTTTCCGCCGAGCGGCGGCGGACCAGGGCGTCCACGACGATCTTCTCACCTTCGAACTCGGCCTTGCGCCAGAGCTCCATCGCGCAGGCGGCCTGGATCAGCGCGCCCTCGTTCAGGCGGCGCAAGACCGAGGAGCCGCGGAAGCTATCGACGCCGATATTGAAGGCGAACGCCGTCAGGGCGTCGAACTGGTTCTGGGTCAGCGGGGTGTAGACCCATTCGTTCACCGAATGGGCGACCGCGATCAGGTCGTAGATGAGGAGCGCTTCGGCGTCCTGTTCTGAGACTTCGGCGCCTTCCCGGGCCGTCAGGGTGTGGCCATAGCCGATCGTCCAGCGGCCATCAGCCAGCCGCGCCGACTTCTGGCGGTAGCCTTCAAAGCGTTTGATCAGCTCGATGGCTGACCTGGACACCTGATAACGCGGTTTCATGGTCGAATTTGACCCATCCTGACACACGGGCGCACCGGCCCAGGCATCTGCCCGCAAGATAGGGGCCGCTTAGAGTAGGATCAGGGCGGCTAGGCCCAGGAAGGCGAAGAAGCCGGTGAAGTCAGTGGCGAAGGTCACGAACACCGAGGATGAAACCGCCGGGTCGCGGCCCATCTTCTCCAGCGTCAACGGGGCCAGCACCCCGGCCAGGGACGCCACGAACAGATTGATCATCAGCGCCAAGCCGAACGTGACGCTCAGGCGCGCGTCCTTGAACAGGAAGAAGACGACGAGGCCGGTGACGGCGGCCAGCGCCGCGCCATTGGCCAGGCCCACAGCCATTTCCCGGAAGACAGTCCGGTAGGCGTTGACCTCCGACAGCTCCTTGCTCGCCAGCGCGCGCACCGCGACGGCCAGGGCCTGGGTGCCGGCGTTGCCGCCCAGCGAGGCGACAATGGGCATCAGCACCGCAAGGGTCACCAGCTTGGCGATCTCGCCCTCGAAGCCGTGGATCACGCTGGCCGCCAGAGCGGCGGTGACGGTGTTGATCATCAACCATGGCAAGCGGGCGCGGATGATATCGATAACCGGCGCGTTCCGACCAGCGTCGGACACACCGGCCAGGGCGAGAATGTCTTCCTCGCTCTCGTCCTGAATGACCCCGACGATGTCATCGACGGTGATCTGGCCAACTAGACGGCCGCCCGGCTCTACGACCGGAGCTGAGATCAGATGGTACTTGTCGAAGATGTAGGCCACCTCCTCCTGGTCCATTCCGACCGGGATCTCGGTGACGGGCTCCATGATCTGCGCCAGCGGCGTGTCACGCCTGGCGCGCAGCAGGTGACTGACGGGCGCAGCGCCCACGGGCCTGTAGCTGGGATCGACGACATAGACGTCGAAGAACAGCTCGGGCAGATCGTCGCCGTTCTTGCGGAAATGGTCGATGGTCTGGCCGACGGTCCAGAACTGTGGGGCGGCGACCACCTCGCGCTGCATCAAGCGGCCGGCGGTCTCATCCTCGTAGGCGAGCGATGATTCGATCGCGTTCCGCTCGTTCTCAGGCATGGCGGCCAGGACCTGGACGCGCTTATCGGCCTCCAGGTCGTCGACCACGTCGGCGGCGTCGTCCGAATCAAGCTCCTCGAGCGCCTTGGCCAGAGTCGCCGGCGCGACGGTCTCCAGGACCTCTTCGCGAATCTCAGTGTCTAGTTCGGAAAGAATCTCAGCGAGGGCCTCCGGCGCGAGGTGCGCCAGAATTTCCTCGCGGTGATCGGCTGAAAGAAAGCCCATCAGGTCGGCCACGTCGGCCGGGTGCAGCGCCCCCAACAGATCTCGGAGGCGCTCGGCGTCGCCGCGATCGGCGGCGTCAACCACCATCGCGACGAAGTCCGGGTTTAGTGCGTAGTCCTCGCCTAGGGCGAGGTCTTCAAGATCTTCTTCCAGTTCGGGAGAGGTCTTGTCGCGATTTTCAGTCGGGTCAGCCGTTTCGCGGCTCATTCGGACCTCCCTGATTTGTTTCGGACTAAGACTGTTCTACCGGCTGTTGACGACCTTGTTTCACTGGTGCGGTCGAGAAGACTCGAACTTCCACGGGTTGCCCCACAGCGACCTCAACGCTGCGCGTCTACCAATTCCGCCACGACCGCTCGTGGTGAGGCGCGGCTGTTAGCAAACGCTTTTGGGTTTGTGAAGGCCTACTGACCACCAGCCATGAAATCATACACATCTGCTGCACGGGTCACGGCGATGGAGATGCGGTCGTCATTGATCTGAATCTCCCCGCGGGCGACCGGATGGTTGTTCGCCAGGATCCAAACCTCGTCGTTCACTCCCGCATCGAGGGGGATCACCGCGCCGCGCCCCATGCGAAGCAATTGCTGCATCGGCAGCGTCGATCGGCCAAGAACGACCGATATCTCGACATTGACCGCTTTGACCTGACCCAAGACGAAAAGCCCTCGAAACTCTAAGACATAGGGGCGCCAGCCTTGTTCAGCTCGCCCGATACGCCACATTGAGTCTGACATGCTTGACCGGTCGTTAACCCTACCCGCAGACGCCCCCCTCTTTGGCCGCCAGGACGGCGCGCCCGTCGGTTGGGCGATCTCCCGGGGCCACGTGCCCTACCCCGAAGCCGTCGCCGCCATGGAGGCGCGCGCCCAGGCGATCGCCGAGGGCCAGGCGGGAGAACTTGTCTGGCTGCTGGAGCACCCGCCGCTCTATTCGGGCGGGGTTTCGGCCAAGCCCGGCGATCTGCTGGATCCGAATCGATTCCCGGTCTTCGCCTCGGGACGCGGCGGGCAGTTCACCTATCACGGCCCCGGCCAGCGCGTGGCCTATGTGATGCTCGATCTGACCAAGCGCCAACGCGACGTTCGCGCCTTCGTCGCTAGCCTTGAGGCTTGGGTGATCGGGGCGCTGGGCCGGTTCAATGTGGATGGAGAGATTCGCGACGGCCGCGTCGGCGTCTGGGTCGAGCGCCGCACGCCCGGCCTGCCGATTCGCGAGGACAAGATCGCCGCTATCGGCGTGAAGCTGCGGCGCTGGGTCTCGTTCCATGGAATTTCGCTGAACGTCGAGCCCGACCTGGGCCACTTCGACGGCATCGTCCCCTGCGGCCAGATCGAGCACGGCGTGACGAGCCTTGTCGACCTCGGGCTGCCGGTCACTATGGACGAGGCCGACGACGCCCTGCGCGCCAGCTTCCGTGAGGTGTTTGGCGACGTGGAGCCGGCGGTGCCACCGATCTGATCAGGCTCCGGCCAAACCTGGCTTCAGCGGATTGGGGCCATAGCGATTGGTCCCCTCCTCTCCGCCGAGCACGCCCAGCTCGACGGCGGCCCAGATCAGCGAGACGCCGAACAGGAAGTCCAGGAACCCGATCGGCTGGGGCCAGACGGCCACCAGTGCCGACAGCACCAGCGCCGCCCACCAGCCCGACTTCCCGCGGTCGTGCAGACGCTTGGAGAGCACGCAGGCCCCGGCATAGATCAGCGCCGGATAGACGAACCATCCTGTCAGCCAATGCAGGGTGACCCCGACGACGGCCTCATAGATCGCCGCCATCCCAAGCAGGATCGCGGCGGCGATCAGAAATGGCGTGCGAGCCACGCGGCCGTTGGCGGACAGGAACAGCGCGCCCCAATCGGTCTGGGCGCTCACGCGAACTCCACGAGGACTTCGTCAGCGGCGACGGAGTCACCGGGCTTGGCGCCGACGGTTTTGACCAGGCCGTCGCGCTCGGCGCGGATGATGTTCTGCATCTTCATGGCCTCGACCACGGCGACGGCCTGTCCGGCCCGCACCGCCTGGCCAGGGACGACGTCGAGGGTGACGACCAGGCCCGGCATCGGCGAGAGGATCAGCTTGGAGGTGTCGGCCGC
>JAVBXP010000082.1 GCA_030824495.1 bacterium | reverse complement strand
GGTCCCAAGACCATGGCCGGGGTGCTGTCGCTGGGCGACCGGGCCTATGAGATCAGCGCGAGCGTCGGCACGCCGCCGCCTGGAGCTGCGGGGCTCGGCGCGCCTCCCTCCAAGGCCGTAGGGGGAGGCGGCGGCGCGCTCGGCCTGCCGCTCGCCGCGGCCTTCGCCTTTCTCGGCGGCTTGATCCTCAACCTGATGCCCTGCGTCTTCCCGATCCTGGCGATGAAGGCCGCCTCCTTGGCCGGCCACGCCCATGACCGGCGCACCGCCCAGGGCCAGGGCCTGGCCTTCCTCGTCGGCGTGCTGGCGACCTTCCTGGCGCTGGCCGTCGCCCTGATCGCGGTTCGCGCCGGCGGCGCGGCTGTGGGCTGGGGCTTCCAACTGCAATCACCGCCGGTGGTGGCGGGCCTGGCCCTGCTGATGCTGGCCGTGGCGCTCAACCTGTCGGGCGTGTTCGAGGTCGGCTCCTCGCTGCAGGGCGTCGGAACCGGCCTGGCGGGCAAGCGCGGCATGGCCGGCGCCTTCTTCACCGGGGCGCTCGCCGTCGTGGTCGCCGCGCCCTGCACCGCGCCGTTCATGGCCCCCGCGCTCGGCTGGGCCCTGACCCAGAGCGCGCCGGCCGCGATCACCGTCTTCCTCGCGCTGGGCCTCGGTTTCGCCGCGCCCTTCGCGCTGGCCGCCTTCGTGCCGGGCCTGCTCACCCGTCTGCCCAAGCCTGGCCCGTGGATGGACGGCTTCAAGAAGCTGCTGGCCTTCCCGATGTACGGCGCGGCCGCGTGGCTGGTCTGGGTGCTCACCATCCAGGCCGGCGAGACCGCCCTGGCCCGCATCTTCGCCGCCGCCGTGATCCTGGCGCTGGCCGCCTGGCTGCTCGGCGTCGCGCAACGGCGCAGGGCGGCCGGTGAAAAGCCGCTGCTCCTGGCCAGCGTCGGCGGGGTGCTGGTCTTGGCCGCCGCCGTGGCCGCGATCTGGCCCAACTATGGCGCCCCTCAGCCCGGCCAGGCCGCCAGCGCCAGCGCCAGCGCCGGGGGCGCGGCCAGCGTGCCCTATGAGGCCTACAGCCCCGAAAAACTCGCCGCCGCCCAGGCCGCGGGAAAGCCGGTCTTCATCAACTTCACCGCCGCTTGGTGCGTCACCTGCCAGGTCAATGAGAAGGTCGCCCTCAGCACCCAGGGCGTGGCCGACGCCTTCAAGCAGACTGGCGCGGTCTATCTGAAGGCGGACTGGACGCTGAAGGACGCGGTGATCGAGGCCGAGCTCGCCAAACACGGGCGTGCCGGGGTCCCGCTCTATCTCGTGTATGGCGCGAAGGGCGGAGACGGCGTTATCCTGCCGCAAATCCTGACCGAGGGCCTGATCGTCCGCGCGTTGAAGGACGCCCAGGCCCGCTGATCCGACAAGGAGCCTTGGCCCATGCCTGATTTTCGACCCTTCGCGTTCGCCGCCGCCCTAACCCTGGCCGCCGGGCCCGCCCTGGCCGCGCCGGCGATCGGCCAACCCGCGCCCGCCTTCACCATCAAGGATGGCGCGGGACAGACCCGCTCGCTGTCCGAGTTCAAGGGCAAGACCGTGGTCCTGGAATGGACCAACGCCGGCTGCCCCTACGTCCAGAAGCACTACGAGTCCGGCAATATGCAGGGCCTGCAAAAGGGCGCGGCCAAGGATGGCGTCGTCTGGCTGACCTTGATCTCGTCGGCCCCCGGCAAGCAGGGCTATGTCTCGCCCGCCGAGGCCAAGACTTGGAAGTCGACGACCGGCGCCGGCTCCACCGCCGTGCTGCTGGATCCGACCGGCCAGGTCGGTCACGCCTATGAGGCCAAGACCACCCCGCACATGTACGTGGTCAATCCTGCCGGCACGCTGGTCTATATGGGCGGCATCGACGACAAGCCGACCGCCGATCCCGCCAGCCTGAAGGGCGCGACGAACTATGTCGCCGCCGCCCTGTCCGACGTTAAGGCCGGGCGCCCGGTCGCCAAGGCGGTCAGCAAACCCTACGGCTGCACGATCAAGTACGGCTGATAGGACGCCAGCGCTCGCCGATACTTAGCTGGCGGCGGCCTCCTCGGTCACCAGCGAGCGATGGGCGCTGACGCCCGCCATCACGCCGGCCGCTGACGCCAGGGTGGCGTTGTGCATCGGCTGGGCCGCGTCGCCGGCCGCGAACACGCGCTCGACGCTGGTCTGCTGCATCGCATCGACCAGGATGTGCGGCCCGGTCATGCCGTCTGCGAACGTGCAGCCGAGCTGACTGGCCAGCGGACTGGACACTCGTGTCGCCGGAGCGGTGAAGACCGCTTGAGCCGCGACCTCGCGGCCATCGGCCAGCCGCAGGGCGCGGATGGACGCGCCTTCGCCCAGCAGCTCGACCACCGGGACTCGCTCGATGTCCACGCCGCGTCTCGCCAGCTGCGCGGCTTCTTCCTCGTTGGGCTCGAAAACGCCCTGGGTGAAATAGGTGGTCGGCCCCCAATCGGGCAGCATCAGGGCCTGGTGAACAGCGCCCGGGTGGTTGGCGATCGCCGCGATGGGGCGATCGCGCACCTCGTAGCCGTGGCAGTATGGGCAGTGCAGGACGCTGACGCCCCACCGGGCCTTCATCGACGCCAGCGGCAGTTCGTCGGCGACGCCCGTCGCCAGGATCATTCGCCGGCCCCAGGCCTGTGCCCCATCCGACAGCTCGGCCCGAACGCCCTGGCCTTGCGGTTCGGCGGTCTCGGCCGTCCCGTTGAAGAAATCGACGCTGGGATAGGCCGATAGCTGCCGCAGGCCCTCACGCATGATGTCGGCCGGGGCGGCGCCGTCCTGGCCAAGAAAGCCATGGGACGCTTCGGAGAACCGATTGCGGGGCCGCCCCGCGTCCACCAGCAGAATGCGGCGCCTGGCGCGCGCGAGCTGAATGGCGGCCGACAGTCCAGCGAAACTGCCGCCGACGATGATGGCGTCGTAGTCCATAAAAATCTTCCTCACGCACTTAATAGAGTTACGTGAAAATAGGTGCGGGGTCGGGTTATGCAACTCCTTTTGTGTCGTGAGTGGTTGGTGTAGGTTGCGCCCATGCCCAGCGACACTCGCCTATCTCGAATGCTGCACGTCCTGATCCATATGGATCGGCATGCCGGCCCGGTGACGTCCGAGACGATCGCAGGGATGCTGGGCGCCAATCCGGTGGTGGTGCGCCGGACGATGGCGGGGCTGAAGGCCGCGGGCTATCTGACCTCGCTCAAGGGCCACGGCGGCGGTTGGACCCTCACCATGCCGCTGGACCAGATCACCCTGCGGGATATTCATGAAGCGCTGGGCAGCCCCAAGATCTTCGCCATCGGCCTGGCCGACGACGACCCCAAGTGCCTCGTCGAACAGGCCGTCAACGCCGCCCTCGCCGAGACGCTGGACGACGCCGAGCAACGCCTGCTCGCCCGATTTGGCGAGGTCACCATCGGCGCGATCGCCCATGACTTCGAGCATCGCATGACGGAAGTTTGTTCAGGCTCCCCAGCCGAGGCCTGACAAGACAGCCTTCGCCAACGGCGATACGCTAGGTTGTCGTTACGTTGATCGAAGGGAATTGCATGTCGGACCTCGCCGCTGCCTGGACCAAGCTGGAAACCGCCGCCCAGGGAGCCCGCGAACGGCCGATAGCCAGCCTCTTTGGCGCAGAGCCTGATCGCCTGGCGCGACTGACGCTCGAGGCCCCCGAACTCTTCCTCGACCTGTCGAAGCAGCCTTGGTCGTCGGCCGACCTTGATGTCGCCCTCGATCTCGTCCGCGCCAGCGGCGTCGAGGCCGCGAGGGCGCGACTGTTCGCGGGCGAGGTGGTCAATCCGTCCGAGGATCGCGCCGCCCTGCACACCGCCCTGCGCGCCGCCACCGGCGCGGCCTTTGCGGCCAAGGGCGAACCGGTCTCGGCCGAGATCGACGCCACCCGCGCGGCCATCGCCGCCCTGGCCGGGGCAGTGCGTTCCGGCGCCAGGCGCGGCGCCACCGGCAAGGCCTTCCGCGCCATTGTTCACATCGGCATCGGCGGATCGGACTTCGGCCCTCGCCTGGTCTGGGAGGCGCTGCGCCCGGTCGCGCCGCAGATCGAGCTGCGCTTCGCCGCCAATGTCGATCCCGCCGATATCGCCCAGGCGCTGGCCGGGCTGGACCCCGCCGAAACCCTGGTCGTCGTCGTCTCCAAGACCTTCACCACCCAGGAAACCATCACCAACGCGCAGGCGGCCCGCGCCTGGATGCGCGCGGCTCTGGGGCAGGCGGGCGACGCCCATCTGCTCGCGGTCTCGGCCGCCCCCGCTGTGGCCCAGGCGTTTGGCGTTCCGGCCGACCAGATCTTCGGCTTCCGCGATTGGGTCGGTGGTCGCTACTCGGTGTGGTCGGCGGTCGGCCTCTCCTGCGCCATCGCGCTCGGCGCCGATGTGTTCGAGGATTTCCTGGCCGGCGGCCTGGCGATGGACGACCACTTCCTGACCGCGCCCTTGGACCGCAACGCCCCGGTGCTGCTGGCCCTGGCCCATGTCTTCAACCGCAACGGCCTTGGTCGTCCGATCCGGGCGGTGGTGCCCTACGCCCAGCGCCTGCGGCTGCTGCCCAATTTCCTGCAGCAGCTGGAGATGGAATCGAACGGCAAGCAGACCGATTCCCGCGGCCTTCCGGTGGCGCGCGCCACGGCCGCAGCGGTGTTCGGCGACGCCGGCACCAATGTGCAGCACGCCTTTTTCCAGTTGATGCACCAGGGAACCGACATCATTCCGGTCGACATCCTGGCCGTAGCGCACGAGGCAGAGGGCGAGCACGCCAGCCAGGCCAAGCTGCTGGCCAACGCCATCGCCCAGGCCGAGGCGCTGATGGTGGGCAAGTCCGAGGCCGCCGTTCGCGCCGAGCTCGCCGGCCAGCCGCAGGCCCGCATTGACGAACTGGCCCCGCAGAAGACCTTCCACGGGAACCGGCCCTCCAGCTTCATTCTGCTCGACCGTCTGACGCCTCGCGCCCTGGGCGCCCTGATCGCGCTCTATGAGCACAAGACCTTCGTCGAGGGCGTGCTCTGGGGGATCAACAGTTTCGACCAATGGGGCGTGGAACTGGGCAAGACGCTGGCGGTCGCCATCCTCTCGGAACTGGAAGGCGGCGCGCCCGGCGTGCATGATCCCTCGACGACGAGCTTGGTGACCCGCCTGAAGGTCTAGCCGTCCAACAAGAACAGGGGAGGACGGCCATGCGCGACCTGACGGGAAAGACTGCCTTCATCACCGGCGGGGCCAGCGGCCTTGGCCTGGCCATGGCTCACGCCTTCGGCGGCGCCGGCATGAACGTGATGCTGGCTGATATCGAGGAGGCCCCGCTGGCGGCCGCGCGCGCGGAGCTTGAGGCGCGCCAGATCAAGACCGCCAGCGTGCTTTGCGACGTCGCCGATCGCGCCGCGGTGAACGCGGCGGCCGAGGCGACCTTGGCGGCTTTCGGCAAGGTCCACGTGGTCTGCAACAACGCCGGCGTCGGGGCCGGCGGCCCTATCGACCAGGTGAAGCCCGGCGACTGGGATTGGATTCTCGCGGTCAACCTGATGGGCGTCGTCTATGGCATGGAGGTGTTCACGCCCCACATCCGCGCCCACGGCGAGGGCGGCTGCTTCGTCAACACCGCCTCGATGGCCGGGATGATCTCAGTGCCGGGGATGGAGCCCTATACCGCCACCAAATACGCCGTCGTCGGCATGTCGGAGGGTTGGGCCGGCCAGCTTGCGCCCGAAAATATCAACGTGGCCGTCCTCTGCCCCGGTTTCGTGAAGACCAAGATCAACCAGTCGGGTCGCACCCGGCAGTCGCAATATGGCGGTCCCGTACCGAACAATCCGGTGGTTGGTCAGTCGCACGTCGATAACGGCATCGACCCGGAGTTCGTCGGCCGGCGGGTCCTGGAGGCCGTACAGAACGACGAGCGCTACATCTTCACCCACCCCGACATGCGCGGCCTGGTCGAGCAGCGGTTCGGCCGCATCATGGCGGGCTTCGACGCCGCGGCCTCCAGCCCGGCGCTGGCCGACCTGGACTATGTGACCCCGTCCCTGGGCGGCGCCTAACCGTTCCATCCGGCTGCGTTGCGCAGCCGGACGCCGCTGGCGTGCAGTGAGCTGGACCAGACCTCGCGCAGGGGCGTCAGGCTTTCCATCACCCGCAGTTCGACGCCCGCCTCGCGCAGGGCTCCGCGCAGGTCGCTGATTTCGCTGACGGCGATCGGCGACACCGCTTGGCGCGCCACCCACATGCCGGCGTCATCCAGGCTCTCGAACGCCGAAGCTGGAAATTCGTAGCGGGTGAGCGTGGCCTGGCTCAGCCGCTCCAGCCATGCGGCTTCGACATGGGCGATCATCCGGCTGGGGTTGTCTCCCCACCACAGATCGAGATCAGCCTGCGTGGTCTCAGGGCGCGGCCAAAGCAGGATGCGCGGGCAGTCGCGCGGGAACAGGTACATCGGCTGGTGCGGCTCATCGATCGCCCAAACCAGCGGCCCGTTCAGCCATTCGCGTCCCGGCGCGCGCGGCGAGGGGACCAGCACGGCCCGCGGCTCGAACCGTGCGATGGCCGGATCGTCGCTGAAGTGGAAAAGTCGCATCGCCTCGGTTTGGAGTCCGGCGCTCGCGCCGTCAACGACTCGCGTTCTTCACATTTGCCGGTTATAGCGCCTGCGTCATGACACGCCTCGCGCATCATCACGGGCATCACCATCCGACCTCGCTTGCGGGATCGGCCCAGGATCGCTTGGCCTAAAAGCGACCCTCGCCCGAGCCCCCGCACCAGCGGATGGGGCTCGCGCTTTCCAGCTCCATCCGTCGAACCTTACGCTTCAAGGAACCCGACGATGGACTTTTCCACCTTCTTCCAATGCAGCCCGCGCCTTGCCGCGCGGCGCCTGAGCCGGTAGGCGAGCGGCATGACCGACGCACCCCGCCCCGAGGCCCGCGCTCCGCGCGGTTTCAACGACCGCCGCGCCCGCGATCTGGCCGCCGAGCGGCAGATCCTGACCAAGGTCTCCGCCGTCTATGAACGCTACGGCTTCGAGGCCTTCGACACCGGCGCCTTCGAATATGCCGACGCGCTCGGCAAGTTCCTGCCCGACGCCGACCGTCCCAATGAAGGTGTCTTCGCGCTGCAGGACGACGACGAGCAGTGGATGGCCCTGCGCTACGATCTGACCGCGCCGCTGGCGAGGTTCGTGGCTGAGACGAAAGAGGGCCTGCCCAAGCCGTTCCGCCGCTACGCCTTCGGCACGGTCTGGCGCAACGAGAAGCCTGGCCCCGGCCGGTTCCGCGAATTCACCCAGTGCGACGCCGACACCGTCGGTTCGGCCCGGCCCGAGGCCGACGCCGAGATCATCGCCATGGCGGTCGAGGGCCTGGAGGCCGCCGGCCTGCCGACCGGATCGGCGATCATCAAGATCAACAACCGCAAACTTCTGAACGGCCTGCTGACCACGGCCGGCGTCAAGGACGACGGCCAGAAGCTGGCGGTGCTTCGCGCCGTCGACAAGCTCGACCGGCTGGGTCCGGAGGGCGTGCGTCTGCTGCTCGGCGAAGGTCGCAAGGACGAGTCCGGCGCCTTCACCAAGGGCGCGGGCCTGGACACCGCCGGCGCCGAGGCCGTGCTGGCCTTCACCGCCGCCGGCGCGGGCGGCCGCACCGAGACCCTCGACAAGATCGCCAATATCATCGGCGGCTCGGCCGAGGGCGATGCTGGGCTGGGCGAACTGGCGGCGATCGACCAGGCCTTGAACAGCCTGGGAGTCAGTGTCGAGCGCGCGGCCTTCGATCCGTCCATCGTGCGCGGCCTGGAATACTACACCGGCGCGGTCTTCGAGGCCGAGTTGCTGCTCAAGACCAAGGACGAGAAGGGCCGAGGCGTTCGCTTCGGCTCCATCGGCGGCGGCGGGCGCTATGACGACCTGGTCGCCCGGTTCACCGGCGAGCAGGTTCCGGCCACCGGCTTCTCGTTCGGCGTCTCGCGCCTGATCTCGGCCCTGCGCGCGGCTGGCCGCGACCTTGGCGACCAGACCCGAGGCCCGGTCGTGGTCATCGCCTTCACCCCCGACGACATGGCGCATTACTTCGCGGTGGTCAGCGAGCTGCGGAACGCTGGCATCGCCGCCGAGGTCTATCTCGGCTCGGCCGGCATGAAGGCGCAGATGAAGTACGCCGACCGCCGTCTCGCCCCGGCCGCCATCATGCTGGGCGGGGACGAGATCGCCGCCGGCAAGGTGACGATCAAGGATCTTGACCGCGGTCGCATGCTGGCGACCGACGTCGCCGACAACGCCGAATGGCGCGAGCAGCGTCCTGGCCAGCAGATCGTCAACCGCGCCGATCTGGTCGCCACTGTGCGCAAGATCGTCGACGCCCAGCAAAGCGAGGCCGGCAAATGAGGGCTGAGCCGAATCTTCCCGCCGACGCTCTCGCCGCGATCCGGGCCCCGTTCCTGGCCGCGGGCGCGGAGGCGGTGGACGCCCCGATACTCCAGCCGCTCGGCTTGATCCTGGAATTGGCCGGCGAGGCGATGCGCGCCCGCCTGTTCGTCGTCCAGGCCGAGGGCGGCCAGGAGACCTGCCTGCGGCCCGACTTCACGGTCGCGGTCGTCCGCCAGCATCTGGAGAGCGGCAAGCCCGCCGGGCGCTACGCCTATGAGGGCAAGGCGTTCCGCGCCTCGCCTGACGCCGACCGCCCTGAAGAGTTCCGCCAGATCGGCCTGGAGCGCTTCGACGACGCCGGCGCCTCGGCGGTTGAGGCCGACGCGCAGATCGCCGCCCTGGCCTGGTCCGCCGCCCAGGCTGGCGGTCGCAGCGATCTTTCGTTGTGGCTGGGCGACATCGCCCTGTTCGCCGCTTTCATCGACGCCCAAGGCCTGGCGCCGGCCTTGGCCGCCCGCCTCAAGCGTGGCGCTGCCCGTCCGCGCCTGCTGGCCGCCGAGCTGGCCCGCGCCGGCGCCGAGCCGCAAGCTCCGGCCGACAGCGGCAAGCTGGCCGGCCTGTTGTCGGGACTGTCGGAAGCCGAGGCGGCGACCGTGCTGGAAGAGGTCTGGGCCCTGGCCGGGATCGATCCAGTCGGCGGCCGTGGACCTGCCGCCATCGCCCAGCGCCTGATCCGCCGCGCCGAGGCCGCCAGCGCCCCGGCCCTGACCGTGGACCAGGCCGACAGCATCGCCCGCTTCCTGGCGGTGGATGATGCGCCACAGGCCGCCTTCGCAGCGATCCGCGCCATCGCCGGCGCCAAGGCTCCGGCCCTCGACGCCGCCTTGGCGGACTGGACCCAGCGGCTGGACCTGCTGGCCAAGGCCGGCGTGCCGGTCGAACGGACGCGCTTTGCGACCGCGCTCGGCCACGCCTTTGACTATTACGACGGCCTGACCTTCGAGGTCCGGTCAGCCGCGCTCGACCATGATCGGGCCGTGGCCGTGGGGGGCCGCTATGACGGCCTGCCGGCGAGACTTGGCGCCGAGACCGGTTCGCGCGCCGTGGGCTGCATGGTCCGGCCCTGGCGGGCCTGGGCGGGAGGCGAGACATGAGCGAACCCCTGATCCTCGCCGTGCCCTCGAAGGGCCGGCTGAAAGAACAGGTCGAGGCCTGGCTCTCCGATTGCGGACTGTCTCTCTCCGTCGCCGGAGGATCGCGCGGCTATATGGCTGAGCTGAAGGGCGTGCCCGGCATCCAGGTGCGTCTGCTGTCTGCCGGCGACATCGCCGAGGCGCTGGACCTGGGCGAAGTGCATCTGGGCATCACCGGCGAGGACCTGCTGCGCGAACGCGCCGGCGATGTCGACGCCCGGATCCTGCTGCTGCGCGCGCTCGGCTTCGGCCGCGCCGATCTGGTCGTCGCCGTGCCCAAGAGCTGGATCGACGTCGAGAGCATGAGCGATTTGGAGGAGGTGGCGCACGACCTGCTCGCCCGCTCCGGCCGCCGCATGCGCGTGGCGACCAAGTACCTGGCCCAGACGCGTTCGTTCTTCGCCCGTCACGGCGTGGTCGACTACCGGATCACCGAATCCGGCGGCGCCACCGAAGGGGCCCCGGCCGCCGGCTCGGCCGAACTGGTGGTCGATATCACCACCACGGGCGCGACCCTGGTCGCCAACGGCCTGAAGGTCCTGGCCGACGGCGTCATCCTGAAGAGCCAGGCCCAGCTCACCGCCTCGCTCCGTGCCGACTGGGGCGCAGATCGCCTCGCCGCCGCCGAGCGCCTGCTGCGGGTGATCGAGGCCCGCGCGGCGGCTCACGACAGCGCTACGCTCGCCTGGCCCGCCGATCCCCGCGAGGGGCCGGTGGTGGAGGCCCTGATCGCCGACGGCGCTACGCGGCGTCCGAACGGTCTGCTGGTCGCCGCGGGCCGCATCGGCCAGGCCTCGCTCGCTCTGACGGCGGCGGGAATCGGTCCGGTCACCGCCTCGCGTCCCGACTTTGTCTATGAGACCGGTTGCGCTCCGTATGAAGAACTACTCAAGCGCGTATAGAATTGACGTTAGTGTCAAAAATAGTGGGTTTCGGCACGAGAAAAGCGCAGCTCGCACAAATCTGATCGAGAATTACCTGCACAGGTGATTTCCGTGCATTGACTTGGGTCAGAAATTGCCGTTTTCTCAGTCCTGCGAGAGACATGGCGGCCACAAGATCCACCAGTCTCCGGCGTTTCGGGGAGGAAACGCCCGCTCTATAAGAGCGACTGCTCAAAATAAGGCCCGTTGCGACTATCCCCCGCAACGGGCCTAATTTTTGCCTGACGTAAATTTTGACGCAAGAGTCAAAAAAATCGCGGGCTATGCGGTGGCGAGCCAGCCGCGAAGGATAAGTCCCGTAGGTGCGTCGATCACCCGACCCTTACGGGGCGGTCCGGGTGTTCATGTTCCTAAGCGCGATGGCGCCCCGAACGGACAAGGTGCTCGTTAGAAGCATCAGGATTGGCAGAGGAAAGCCTGCCGCATGGCCGTAGGCGCGCGCCGGTATGAACGACAGCATCTCAATGGCCGACCATGCCAATATCGCCCATGCCGCCCAGGCAGGTTGTCGAAAGTAAATCTGGCAGCCCAATAGGGCTGCAACCAACGCTGCTGCAATGTTCACAAGGGCCATGAGGCTAGGGTCAGAACCCAATAGCGTCGCGGTGTTGTGGGTTCCGCCCGCCCAGATGAGCGATGAGATAATGTGCGTGCCAGCGATTGTCCCCGCGGCGATCGCGCCATAGCGGCTCAGCTTACGAGCTTTCCAGATGCTGCCTACCGGCTGCCATGGATCCATGGGGTGGCCGCTCTTGGGCCTTTCAAAACTCATGAGGGTCACCCAACACCTGAAACGTTGCGCAACAATTGACCGCGCGCACCGTGGCGAGGGCTGACACGACTCGTCAGCCTACGCGGGTTCGATTGTCATCAGCTGCGCGATCTCACCCAGATGCTCGCGCATCACCGCGTGGGCGCGCGGTCCGTCGCCGGCGGTGATGGCGTCCACCAGCGACAGGTGCAGGTCGCCTTGGCGGAGGCTGTACTCCCAATGCGGTCCATGGCCGAAGGCTCGGCCGTGCTGGCGTTGCCACGGCGCGCGGTTGCGGACCATCGAGAGCATGCCAAGAATCGCCATCAGCAGGTGGTTGGCGGTCGCCGCGGCGATCGCCCGATGGAACGCATTGTCTGCGGCCTCATAGGTTCGCCAGTCGCGGGCGTCCCGGGTTTGCGTAGCCAGGGATCGCAAGATGGCGATGTCGCTGTCGCTCGCCCGTTCCGCCGCCTCGGCCGCCATCGCCGGCTCAATCACCAGCCGGGCGTTCATCAGGTCGGCGGGCGTCGCCAGCTCGAACAGCACCGAGGGGCGAATAGGCTCGGCGGCGGGACGCGGACCGGTGAAGGTGCCCTGGCCGACATGGCGCCAGATGAGCCCCTCGTTCTCCAGCGTCTGCAGCGCGCGCCGCAGGGTGTCGCGACTACACCCCAGCCGCGTCGCCAGGACGCGCTCGGGCTCGAGCCGTGCGTGCGGACCCATGGTTTCCACCTGTCGGCGCAGCCGCTTGGCGATCCCTTCGAACGTGGTGCGCGGCGCAGTCATCCAGACCAATTTTCCGACCAATATCGATCGAACCTAACCTCGCGCCCGGCGGCGTCAATCGAGCTCCGCGTTCAGAGGCGTCCTGCGGCATGGCCCGAAAACTCCCCGTCGATCCGTTCCTGATCCTGATGCTGGGGGCTATCGCGCTCGCCACGCTTGCACCGGCCCAGGGCGTGGCCGAACCGATCTTCGACGGCCTCAGCACGGCCGGCGTCAGCCTGTTGTTCCTCCTCCACGGCGCAGCCCTGAAGCGCCGCGACCTGTGGGACGGCGCGCGGCAATGGCGGCTGCATCTGGTGATATTCGCGCTCAACTTCATCGCCTTCCCGATCCTGACCTATCCCTTCACCTTCCTCTCCGGGCGGCTGATGCCCGCGGATCTGGCGCTCGGCTTCATCTATCTGGGCGTCCTGCCCTCGGCGGTTTCGTCGTCGATCGCGTTCACGGCGATGGCTCGCGGCAACGTCCCGGGCGCGATCTGCAGCGCCGCGGCCTCCAATGTCTTTGGTCTGTTGCTGACGCCGCTGCTGCTGGCGGTGATCGTTGGGGCCTCTGCGTCCGGCGCGTTCGACATCGGCGGGACGCTGCGCGAGGTCACGTTTGAACTGCTGGCGCCCTTCGCGATCGGCCAGTTCCTGCATCCTTATGTGGGCGGCTGGATGGAGCGCCACTCACGCCGCCTGACGCAGTACGACCGCTGGGTGATCGTGCTGATCGTCTACACCGCGTTCTCGAAGTCAGTGCGCGAGGGACTGTGGACGCAGCTTCCCATCCACACCCTCGCCCTGGCGATCGGTTGCTGCATGGCCTTGTTGATCGCGGTGTTCGCGGTCGCGATCACGGTGTCGCGGCGCCTGGGCTTTTCCCGCGCCGACGAGATCGCGGTGGTGTTCTGCGGCTCGAAGAAGAGCCTGGCCTCAGGTCTGCCGCTCGCCCAGGTCCTGTTCGGCGGCATGCCAGGCCTTGGCATGATCGTGCTGCCGATCATGATCTACAATCAGATCCAGATCCTGGCCGGCGCGGCGCTCGCGCGCCGCTATGGCGACCAGCCGGTTCAGTCTCCCGGATCGCCCGATGGAGCGATCCGGGAGCTGTAGTGTTCGTGCCTACCAGATCCGAACGCGGTCGGCCGGGGCGACGTACATGCCATCGCCCGGCTTCACGCCGAACGCCTCATAGAAGGCGTCGATGTTCTTGATCGGCACGTCCACCCGGTACTTGGGCGGGGAGTGCGGGTCGGTGACCAGCTGTTGGCGCATGCGGTCTTCGCGATACTTGCCGCGCCAGACCTGGGCCCAGCCGAGGAACACCCGCTGGTCGCCAGTCATGCCGTCGATCACCGGTGCCGGCTTGCCGCCCAGCGAGACGTGATAGGCGTCCAGCGCCAACAGCAGACCGCCCAGGTCGGCGATGTTCTCGCCCATGGTCAGGTCGCCGTTGATGTGGGCGCCGGGCAGCACTTCTACCGCCGCATATTGCTTGCCAAACTTGGTGGCCTGGGCGTTGAACTTCGCCGCGTCCTCGGCGGTCCACCAGTCGGTCAGCTTGCCGTCGCCGTCGGACTTGCGTCCCTGATCGTCGAAGCCGTGGGTGATCTCGTGGCCGATCACCCCGCCGATGCCGCCATAGTTCACGGCGGGGTCGCCATCGGGATCGAAGAACGGCGGCTGCAGGATGGCGGCTGGGAAGACGATCTCGTTCTTGGTCGAGGAATAGTAGGCGTTGATGGTCGGCGGGGTCATGCCCCACTCCTCGTCGTCCACCGGTCCGCCCAGACGTGCGGCGCGGTAATCCCACTCGAAGGCCGCGGCGCGCTCCATATTGCCGTAGAGGTCGCCGTCCTTGATCGTCAGGCCCGAATAGTCGCGCCACTTGTCGGGATAGGCGATCTTCACGCGGAACTTGGCCAGCTTCTCCTGCGCCTTGACCTTGGTCTCCGGGCTCATCCAGTCGAGGCCGTCGATGCGGCTCTTCATGGCCGTGCGGATGTCGCCGACCAGGGCTTCCATCTTGGCTTTGCTCTGCGCCGGGAAGTAGGCCTCGACATAGAGCTTGCCCAGCGCCTCGCCGATGTTGTTGTCGACCGCGTTCACGCCGCGCTTCCAGCGAGGCTGCTGCAACGGCTGACCCGACAGAGTCTTGGAGCGGAACTCATAGTTCGCCTGGTCGAATTCCTTCGACAGGTAGGGCGCGGCCTGATCGGCCAGGTTGAAGGCCGACCAGGCCTTCAGGGTTTCGATCGGCGTGTTGGCGTAGATCGCGGCGATCTTCGGGAAGGCGGTGTTTTCGGACACCACCACGCGGTCGGCTTTCCCCAGGTGGGCGCCGTCCATGTACTGCTTCCAGGCGAAGCCCGGCGCGTACTGCGACAGCTTGGCGATCTCGAAGGGGTTGTAGGTCTTGTCGTCGTCGCGGCGTTCGGCGCGGGTCCAGGAAACCTTGGCGATCTCGGTTTCCAGCGCGACGATGGCCTTGGCGTTCTCGGCGGGGCGCTCCCAGCCGGCCAGGGTCAGCATCTGAGCGATATAGGCCTCATAGGCGGCCTTCTGGGTCTTGAAGCGGTCTTCCAGATAGTAGTCGCGGTCTGGCAGGCCGAGCCCGCCCTGGACCAGATAGACCGTGTACTTCTCGGGGTCCTTGGCGTCGTCGTGCACGTAGGAGCCGAAGAACGATCCGCCGAACTTGCGCATCGTGCCGCCCATCAGGCCGGCCATCTCGTCGTGGGTCTTCACCGCGCGGATCGCCGCCAGGTCCGTAGCCAGCGGCTTGGCGCCGAGGGCGTTAACCGCCTTCTCGTCCATGAAGCTGCGATAGAACGCGCCGAGCTTGGCCTCGTCGCCGGTCGCCTTGGTGTTGGCCGCTGACTTTTCAGCGACCGCGCGCATGCGCGACTGCGACAGTTCCTGCAGGGCGTCGAACGCGCCATATCGCGAACGGTCGGCTGGGATCTCCAGCTTATTGAGATAGGTCCCGTTGGCGTAGTCGAAGAAGTCCTTGGACGGAGCGACCGAGGTGTCGCGGCCGGCCATGTCGAAGCCCCAGGGGCCCATGCGCGGCGCTTTCGACAGGTCAGGAGCGTTGGCCGCCAGCGCCGGAGCGGCTGCGCAGAGCAGGGCGGCGGCCGACGCCGCGCCCAACCAGAGGGTCTTCATGGATGTGTGAGCCTTCAGGGGATGGAGCGTGACCCTGTACCGGCCGGGCCCGCGGAGGCACGTTACTTTTTTGTTACATCAGTCGTCCCTCTCCCTCGGGAGAGGCTAGGTGAGGGGGCCGCGAAGCGGCGCTCTGGCGCGTTCGAGGGGCGAACCGGCTCGGCCGTTCCCCCCTCACCCGACCTCTCCCCCGCTTGGGGGAGAGGAGAAGGTTTCGCTCAGCGTTCTGGAACTACGCCGTCGCCGCCAAGGCTTCGAGCGCCTGGGCCTTGATGCCCTTGTAGTCGAGCTTGCCGTTCGGGGCCCGGACGACTGGGGCCAGCACCAGTTCGCGCGGGGCCTTGTAGTCGGCCAGCAGGCTCTTCACGTGGGCCGACAGTTCGGCCAGGGCCGGCGCCTTGTCGCCGACGAAGTCGACCACGGCACAGATCCGTTCGCCGAAGCGCGGGTCGGGCACGCCGACCACGGCGGCGTCACGCACGCCCGGGAACTTCTTCAGGGCTTCCTCGACTTCCTCGGGGAATACCTTCTCGCCGCCGGTGTTGATCACCTGCGAGCCGCGGCCCAGCAGGGTGATCGAGCCGTCAGCCTCGACCGTCGCCCAGTCGCCCGGGACGCTCCAGCGCGTGCCTTCGAAGATGCGGAAGGTCTTGGCCGACTTTTCCTCGTCCTTGTAGTAGCCGACCGGGGTGTAGCCGCCGACCGCGACCAGGCCGCGAACGCCCGAACCGGCTTCGACGCGAACGCCGTCCTCGGTGAAGACCGCCGCGTTCGGACCGGTGGCGAACTTCGCCGTGCCGGCCGCCGCGCCGCCGCCCGAGGTGGACGAAGCCAGGCCCAGGGCCTCGGACGAACCCAGGCTGTCCATCAGCATGATATGCGGCAGGTGCTTCAGCAGGCCCTGCTTGTTCTCCAGGCCCCACATCGCGCCCGACGAGATGATCCGCTTCAGCGAAGGCATGGTCCAGCGGCCAGGATTGGCGTCCAGCGCGTCCAGCATCGGGGCGGCGAAGGCCGGGCCGACGATGATCAGGCCCGAGACGCCGAGGCGATCGACTTCGTCGAAAAGTTGGCCGGGGTCGAACTTGCGCGAAACCAGGGTCGCCACCGCGCCGCCGCCGATCAGGCTGCCGAACGAGATGAACTGGCCGGTGGCGTGCATCAACGGCGCGACCGGGATGGTGATGTTCAGCGGCGCGCCGCTGGCCTCCATCGCCTTCGCGCGCTCGCCGGCTTCCTCGACCCGCTCCAAGGCTCCGAGGCCGAGCAGCAGGTTGGCGCCGCCGCCCAGAGCCTTGAACAGGTCTTCCTGACGCCACATCACGCCCTTGGGCATGCCGGTGGTGCCGCCGGTGTACATGATCAGCAGGTCGTCGGCCGACCGGCCCCAGGGGGCTTCGAAGTGGTCGACTTCCGCCGCGACGATGGCGTCATAGTCCAGCGCCCAGGCCGGGACCGGGTGGCCAGGTTCGCCCACGGCGATCCAGGCCTTCACCTTCGGCAGGCGGCCACGAACCTTGTCGGCCATTTCGGCGAACGAGGCGTGGAACACCACGACCTCGGCGTCGGCGTTGTCGAACAGGTAGGTCAGCTCATCGCCGCCGTACCGGTAATTGGTGTTGAACGGGACCAGGCCGGCCTTGAAGGCGGCGAAATAGGTCTCGATGTATTCCGGGCCATTATAAAGATAGGCGGCGACCTTCGACTGCTTGGCGACGCCGGCCTCGACCATGACCTTGGCCAGCGCATTGGCGCGGCGGTCGAAATCTTTCCAGGCGATGGTCTTGTCGCCGTGGATCAGGGCGGGGCGTTCCGGAGTGGCCTTGGCCACCGACTCCCACAGGTTGGCGTAATTCCAAACCATAGCGATCCTCCATCTCTTACTTAAAATATGGGCGGCATAGACGACGGCGCGGGCGGGGCTGTCAACTTTGGCCGAACACCTGTCGGCGTCAGGCCTTGAGCTTGGCCGTGAGCCTGATGGTCGGGCGCGGCGCGCGAGGCGTTTTGCGGTGTGGGAAAGCCGGCTTGGAAGCGCGCCTTACATCCCGATTGCGGAGTTTTTTGGTCGAACGCGCTTAACCGCGCCTGCGTGGGTTACGCGCGCGGCTCCGAGGCCTCATAGTGCCGCTCATCACATAAGGAGAGCGCATGGAAGGTCACGTTTCGCCCGGCGAATACAAGGACGTCATCCTGTTCCTGGCCACCGCAGGCGTCATCGTGCCTCTGTTCCGTCGTTGGCGGATCAGTCCCATCCTCGGCTTTCTCGGCGCCGGCGTAGTGCTGGGCCCCTTCGGCCTTGGCGCCCTGACCGGGGTCTTTCCCTGGCTCGGCTATCTGACCATCGCCAATCCCCAGGAGATCGCCCAACTCGCCGAGTTCGGGGTGGTGTTCCTGCTCTTCATGATCGGGCTGGAGCTGTCGTGGGAGCGCCTGCGGCTGATGCGAAAGTGGGTGTTCGGCATGGGCGCCTTGCAGGTGACCTTCTGCCTGCTCGCCATCGCCGCCGCGGCTGTGGCCTTTGGCCAGCCCGTGCCTTCGGCCGCCGCCATCGGCGCGGCCCTGGCGCTGTCATCGACCGCCGTGGTCATGCAGATTCTGACCGAGAACAAGCGCCAGCACTCGCCCGCCGGCCGCGCGACCTTCTCTGTGCTGCTGTTCCAGGACCTGGCGGTCGCGCCGATCCTGGTGACGCTCACCATCCTGGGACGCAGCGGCGACGGCGAGGTGTTTTCGTCCCAGTTGCTGCTGGCCTTCGCCCCCGCCGCGCTCGGCGTCATGCTGCTGCTCGCCTTCGGCCGGCTGCTGCTGCGGCCGATGCTCAAGTCGGTCGCGCGGGCCAAGAGCGAAGAGCTGTTCATGGCCGCCTGCCTGCTGGTCGTCATCGGCGCCGGACTGGTCAGCGCCCTGACCGGTCTCTCCATGGCGCTCGGCGCCTTCATCGCCGGCCTGCTGCTGGCCGAGACCGAATATCGCCACGAGGTCGAGGTCACCATCGAGCCCTTCAAGGGGCTGCTGCTGGGGCTGTTCTTCCTCTCGGTCGGCATCGGCCTCGACATTTCTCTGCTCGCCGCCAAGCCGCTGCTGATCCTTGGCATTTCGCTTGGGCTGGTGTTGCTGAACGCCACGGTAGTGTTCGGCCTGGGGCGGCTCTTCGGCCTGACCACCCGCGGCGCCTTGGAGGCGGGGCTGCTGCTCGCGGGCGGCGGGGAGTTCGCCTACGTCATCCTCTCCTCGGCGATGGGCGAGGGCATCGTCCCGCGCGGGATCGGCCAGATGGTGCTGGTGTCCTCCACTATCTCGATGATGTGCATCCCGGTGCTCGCCGCGCTTGGGCTCAAGCTGGGCGGCCGCAAGGTGGGCGGGCAGGGCCTGTCGCCTGAACCCACCCTGCCGACGGACGCCACCGAAACGCCCAAGGTCCTGGTCGTCGGCTATGGCCGGGTCGGGCGCCTGGTCGGCGACATGCTGCACCGGCATGACATCCCCTGGGTCGCCGCCGAGCGCGACCCACGCCTGGTCGAGAGCGCGCGCCATGCCGGCGAGTCGATCTATTTCGGCGACGCCTCACGTCAGGAGTTCCTGAAGCGTTGCGGGCTTGAGACCGCGCCCGCCCTGGTGGTCACCATGGACGCCCCCGAGGGGGTGGAGGCGATCGTCGCGACCGCGCGCGCGATGCGCCCGGATCTGACCATCGTCGCCCGCGCCCGTGACGCGCGCCACGCGGCGCGTCTCTATGAACTGGGCGCCACCGACGCGGTGCCCGAGACCGTCGAGGCGAGCCTGCAACTGTCCGAAGCGGTCCTGGTCGAGATCGGCGTGCCAATGGGACTAATCATCGCATCCATCCACGAGCGCCGCGATGAGTTCCGAAAAGCCCTGAATCGGCCGGAGGCTCTGGGCGGCCGTACGCGCCGCTATCGCCGGGCGCAAGAAAGCTGAAGCAATTTTGGAACTAAGCTGGACCCGCGACGTTGAGGCCTCGAAGGAAGCGAGGTTTCGCGTCCTGGGCGAGGGGCCAAATGTCTTTTGACACATGTGACGGATTTATCGCGTACGCTGAACGCGGTTCAACGAGGTCGCGTGTGGCCATCTTCACTTTACAAGAATTTACAACGGCTTCGGGCGATGTTGAGATGCGCCGAATGAACGCGACTCAGCTAAGCTTTAGCCGTAAAGAACAAGATTCAGCTCTCAGGCGGGTACCAGGCGTGCCGTCGAGAAGCTGGACGGGAGACGTGTCTCTCGCCCCGAAGTTGATTGCCGAGGGGAAGAATGTCTATCGTCCTGGTGTATTTTCGTAGGCGTCAGCGAATTGGCGAAGGTGTTGCCTTGGCGACACTTTCGTAATGCTTCGGCCTTGATATAACAGCGCTGGGTCATTTGGCCGCAGCAGAGGGCAAGAGAGGGCTCTGAATATGAAATTCAAACTCCTAGCGGGGGCCGCCCTGGCTGCGGTCTTCGCCGCTTCCGGCGCTTCCGCGCAAGTCGCCGGCTGGTACGGCGCCGTGGATCTCGGATATCACCTGCCGGAAGGCATTGAAGCCGACTCGTCCAACAACGGCGCTAACGGTCAAGCTTACAACTGGGATATCAGCCAGGAAGACGATTGGGCTGGTTTCGCCCGTCTCGGCTACCAGCTGAACGAACATTGGCGTGTGGAACTCGAAGGCGGCTACCGCCCGGGTGACATCGAATCGATCCGTGGTGGCTCGACCAACTCGATCCTCGGCCTCTGCACCCCCGGCGTCGTCCGCAATGCGGCTGCTCCGAACTGCGGTTCGCCCTCGGGTGAAGTCGAAGCCTGGACCGTCCTCGGCAACGTGATTTATGACATCCTTCCGGGGTCGGTCATCAATCCGTTCATTGGCGCCGGTATCGGTATCAACCACGTCAAGGTCAACACGGTCGGGCAGTTCTCGAGCATCCCGGTTACGCCTGGCCTCGTTCCCTATCCCGCCACGAACCCCTCGATCCAGAACCTGACCATCGACGACGATGACACGGCTCTGGCTTGGCAAGTTCTGGCCGGTCTGGCCTGGCGTGCGACTGACCGTCTGAACGTCGACCTGACCTACCGTTACCTCGGTGGTTCGGATCTCGACTTCGCTTCGGTCGGCTCGCACTCGGTCCAACCGGGCGTGTTCTCCGGCGAATACCGCGAC
>JAVBXP010000005.1 GCA_030824495.1 bacterium | reverse complement strand
CTGTCCGATATTCGGAGAATCCAGGCCTCGCTGGATCGGTTCGGCGAGCGGTTCAAACAGCGCTGTTTCACCGATCTGGAGCGGACGCGATCGGACCGCAAGCCCGATCCCGCCTGGAGTTACGCCAAGCGGTTCGCCGCCAAGGAGGCCTGCGCCAAGGCCCTGGGCACCGGGATGAGAGCCGATGTCTACTGGCGCGACATGGGGGTGGTGAACCTGCGCTCCGGCCAGCCGACCCTGGCCCTGACGGGCCACGCCTCCGACCATCTGGCGCGACTGACGCCGGCGGGTCATGAGGCGAGGATTCACCTGACCCTCAGCGATGAACACCCCTATGCACTCGCCTTCGTGGTGATCGAAGCCTTGCCGCTGTCGTAATCGCGATATACCCGTCACGAGACGACCGCGCAGACGCGGCAAGGGGATGCTTGATCGCATGAGCGAAGACCAGAAGCCGCACGACGCCGATGCTGCCCAGACCAACGCGACCGACGCCACGCCGGAGGAAGTCTTCGCCGCGTCCGAGGCCGATGCGCCTGTGGAGGCGGTGAAGGATCCCGCCGCCGAAAAGCGCCCGGTCTGGAGCGACAAGGGGGATGCGCCGTTCGAGGACGAGCCGACCACTCCGGTCTATGCGCGCAAGCCTGCCAAGAAGGCCAAGGGCGAACAGAGCGCCGGCGACGAAACGGTCGAGATCGTCAAGACGATCTTCTTCGCCCTGCTGATCGCCATGGTGCTGCGGATCTTCCTGTTCCAGCCCTTCACCATCCCGTCGGCCTCGATGGAGCCGAACCTGTACGAAGGCGACTATATCGTCGTGTCGAAATGGTCCTACGGCTATTCGAAACACTCGATCCCGTTCAGCCCGCCGCTGTTCGACGGCCGCATCATGGGGTCCGCGCCCAAGCGCGGCGATATCGTGGTGTTCAAGCTGCCGCGTGACGACAAGACCGACTTCATCAAGCGAGTGATCGGCCTGCCGGGCGACCGCATCCAGATGATCGCCAACAAGCTGTATATCAACGACAAGCCGGTTCAGGACGTCGTCGTCAGCCAGGGTGAGATCGACGACATCTTCGGCGCGCACCCGATCGCCGAGGTCCGCGAGACCCTGCCGGAAGGCAAGAGCTTCATGACCCAGGACTTCGGCCCCGGCAACGACCTGGACGACACCCCGGTCTATGAGGTGCCGGTCGGCCACTACTTCATGATGGGCGACAACCGCGACAACTCGATCGACAGCCGTGTCGAACAGTCCAGCGGCGTGGGCATGGTCCCGGCCGAGAACTTGGTCGGCAAGGCGCAGATCATCCTGTTCTCGTGGAAGCCCGGATCGTCGCTGTGGAACCCCGTCAGCTGGTTCAACGTGCGGCTCGACCGGTTCTTCAACGTCCTGCACTGATGGCCAATTTACGGGCCGAGGCGGTCGCGGCGCTTCAGACACGCATTGGTCATGCCTTTAGGGATGCGGCCTTGCTGGAACGCGCCCTGACCCACGCCAGCGTGGGCGAGGGCGCGCCGGTCGGCGTGCATGGCCCCCGCGACAACGAGCGGCTGGAGTTCCTGGGCGACCGGGTGCTGGGCCTGCTGGTGGCCGAGAAGCTGTCGCGGGACTATCCCACCGCCAACGAGGGTCAGCTCTCGTCCAGCCTGCACGCCCTGGTCGACAAGACCGCCTGCGCACGGGTGGGAGAGGCCCTGGGCGTCGGCGCTGCGCTGCGGCTGTCGCCGGGCGAGACCAAGACGGGGGGGCGCCGCAAGGCCGGGGTGATCGCCGACGCGGTCGAGGCCATCCTGGCGGCCGTCTATCTGGACGGCGGGCTGGAGGCGGCGCGAGCCTTCTTCGACAAGGCCTGGGCGGAAGAGTTTTCCGCCCCGCCGTCACGGACCGTGACCAACCCCAAGTCGGCGCTGCAGGAGTGGGCCCAGGCCAAGGGCCGACCGCTTCCGACCTATCGCGTCGCGGATCGGACGGGTTCGGATCATGCGCCGACATTCACCATCGAGGTGTCCGTCGAGGGCGTGGAGCCCTTGACCGCACAGGGGCGTTCGCGTCAGGAGGCGGAGAAGGCGGCCGCAACGGCTCTCCTCAAACGTGAAGGCGTCATTTGACCGATATCGAAAACCAGCGCGCGGGCTTCGCCGCCATCATCGGCGCGCCGAACGCCGGCAAGTCCACGCTGGTCAACCGGCTGACCGGATCCAAGGTCTCCATCGTCACCCAGAAGGTGCAGACGACACGGTTCCCGGTGCGCGGCATCGCCATGGAAGGCGACGCCCAGATCGTTCTGGTGGACACCCCCGGCATCTTCACCCCGCGCCGTCGGCTGGACCGGGCCATGGTCGCCTCGGCCTGGGGCGGAGCGCAGGACGCGGACGTGGTCGTCCACCTGATCGACGCCCAGTCGCACATCAACGCCGAGGGCCGTGAAGGCACGGCGGCGGACCGCCGCTCGGCCGAGGACACCGAGACCATCATCGCCAATCTTCAGTCCACCGGGACGAAGGTGATTCTGGCGCTGAACAAGATCGACGGCATGCGCCGCGACACCCTGCTGGCCC
>JAVBXP010000072.1 GCA_030824495.1 bacterium | reverse complement strand
CCCGACGCCCGATCCCGCGCCGGCGGGGCCGGCGCGGGATCGGGCGTCGGGACCGGAACGGGCACCGGGGCCGGGACCAGGAAGCGCGGCGCGACCAGCTCCACGACCATCGGCTCGGACATCACGGCCATCGGCGGAGTGGGCGCTGCATTGAGCAGCGCCAACACGATCAGCCCGTGGAATCCGAGGCTGGCCGCCGCGGTCAGGGGACGGCGCCGTTTTGCGAGCTCGCGGCGCGTTCGAGCCGCGAAACTTGAAGGGTCGCTCACGGCGCCGGCCCGATAGACGCCTAGGCCAGGACGATCAGGACGACACGGCGGTTGGCCTCGCGGCTGGCCTTGCTGGGGCCTTCGCCGACCGGGGCGTCGGCGCCGTACGAGATGGTGCTGATGCGGTTCAGGGCGACGCCCTGCTTGCTCAGATAGCGGCGGACGGCCTCGGCGCGAGCTTCGCCCAGGCGATAGGCTCCGGCCTTGCCCTCGGCCGCGTCGGTGTGGCCCTGGACCTCGATATAGACGTTGCGATTGTCGCCCTTCAGCTTGCTGACGAAGGCGTCCAGTCGCGATTGCGCTTCGGCCGACAGGGCCGATTTGCCGGGGGCGAACTTGATGCTGTCGTCGGAAAGCATCGGCGCATAGACGAACTTGCCCTCGGCGAGTTTGCCGGCGGCGTCGGCCCGCTGCAGCGCTTCGCGCGCCGTGGCGTCGACGCCTTGGATGCGGGTTTCATGGCCGTCCACGCGGGCGGAGACCACGCCGACCTGTTCGTTGACGAAGTCCTTGGTGGCGCAGCCGGCCAGGCTCGTGGCCCCCAGCAACATAGCTCCGGCGATCGCAATTTTCGGCATGTTCAGCAACATGAGAAGTCCCTCCAAATGGGTTCATTCGAACCGCAGTTATTCTCTCAATGAGCGCCTGCATCGGGTCCGAAGAGGGCGGTTTGTGGGCGTAGCTTGGCTGTAGGCTTGGCCCGAAACGTGAACCTGAGGGTCAGTCAGGGCGTTAACTGTCCCAGCTACGCACGGCGCGCCGTGCGCCGGGACCACGCTCTAGCTGGCTTGGAGGGCTGTGGCGTGAATTTCAGGACGAGAATCGCGGCGCTGGCCGCGCTGGGTCTGGGCTTGATCGGCGGTTCTGCCGCGCAGGCCGCGCCGTTCGACGCGATCAGCTTTCGCAAGGGCGAGAGCGCGCTTTTCTATGATGTCGGCAGCGTCACCCGCGACGGGATCAACGCCCATGCCTGGGTCTATCTGATCGTCCGAACGCCGATGGATGGGGCGAGCATGGTGGCGACCTATCGGGAATTCGGCTGCGACATGGGCCGCACCCGCGACATCTCACGCCGGTTCGTATCGCCCGAGGGGGCGACGCTGCGCGCCGTGGAGACGCCGGGCGAGTGGCAGACGGTCAATCCTGGCGATGAGCGCTTCGACCTGCTGGACAAGGTCTGCGCCGGCAAGCCGACCCGGGTGTCGGGCCAGCGCATGTCGATCTTCGACTTTCAGGCGGTGGTCCGCGAGGCGCTGATGTACGGGCCCAAATAGAACAACGGCCCCGCCGCTCGGCGAGGCCGCGTCCCGCCCCTCAGCCGCCTTACGCCTAGCAGGCGTATTGGCGGGTGACGGTCATCGGGCGGCCGCTGTAGCGGTCATAGACCCGATCGCGGCTGGTGCAGACACGCGAGCCGTAGGCGTAGCGGCCCTGGTCATACCCGTAGGGGCGTTGTCCGCCGTAGTAGGACTGGCCGCGGTAGGGCTGCTGGTAGTAGCCGTTGTTGTAGGCTCCGCCGTAACTCTGCTGGTAATAGCCGTTGTCGTAATAGGACGAGTTGCGCTTGTTGCTGCTCGAACTGGCCAGGGCCGCGCCGATGGCCAAGCCCACGACACCGGCGGCGATGGCGACGCCCGCGTCGTTATTGTTGCTCTTGTGGCGGTTATAGTAGCGATAGGGTTCGGCCTGGGCCGGGCCCGCGACCGCGGCGACACCGCCGGCGACCGTCAGGGTCGCCACTGCTGCTGTGAGAATCTTTCTCATACTGACCTCCTTCCGGCTCGGTCCAAGTGAGGATGCCGGATTTCAGGATGCAGTTTCTCAAGGCGCGCCTGAATGCAGGCTGAATGGCCGAACCGTCATCGACGCGCCTTTATGACGCCATATGCGTTTGGCTAGTGGCGCGCCCGCATTCGGGCGACTTGATGGAGTTCTTCGTGATCAAACTTCCCATGGCGATCGTTGTCGCGGCCCTGGGTCTGGCGGCATGCCAGCCGGGCCAGAAGAGCGCGAGCGGAGCCCAAGGCGGCGACCCCTATGCCGGCCTCGACGGCGCCATCAAGACCTGGCACGCCGAGATCAAGAACACCGACGCCCAGTGCAAGGATCGCCCGGACGATCAGAAGTGCCAGGGCTTTGCGGTCGCCTGCAAAGGTGAGCGGAAGATCACGCCGGACGAAGCCGCAGCCGGCATGACCGCCAAGGTGGCGGTGGCCATGGGCTGGGAAAACTGGGACACCCAGCGTTCTGAATACCGTTCGTCCTCGAACACGGCCGAGTTCCAGAAGGTCGGCGGCGAGTGGAAGCGGCTCGCGACCGGGCCGGTCAATCTCTCGACCTGCGTGGCGTCCTAGGACGCGCGCCGCCCATAGGGCGCCAGGGCTGAATCTTCGGCGACGCAGGTCAGGAGCCAGTCGCGGAAGGCCCTGATCTTCGGCGCGCGGGCGCGGTCGGCCGGATAGGCCAGCCAGTAGCCGTCGTCATAGTGGGCGTAGATCTCGAAGGGCGTGACCAGGCGGCCGGCGGCGATGTCGCTGGCGAAGAAGAACGGGCAGGCCAGGGCGACCCCCTGGCCGCCAATGGCCGAGGCGACCTCCAGGGTTTGGCTGTCGCCCGTCAGGCGCGGAAGCGCCGAGCTTTGCTGCCGGGCCCCAACGCCGGCGGCGGCGAACCAGACCTCCCACTCCTCGGGCACGCCGATCAGCGAGGCGTTCAAGAGATCTTCCGGCCGCGCCAGGCCGCCCAGCCGCTCGCGCATGGCCGGGGTGCAGACCGGGGTATGGATGTTCGGGAACAGGTAGTGGCTCTGCAGGCCTGGCCAGTTTCCGGACCCGCTGCGCAGCGCCACGTCCACATTCTCGCGCGCCAGATCGACGACGCGCGATGAGGTGTCGAGCCGCACGGCGATCTGCGGGTGCTGCAGCTGGAAGGAGCCGATCCGTGGGGCCAGCCACTGGTTGGCTACGGTTGTCAGCGAGGTGATCGCCAGCACGCCCTCGTCGGTCTCGCTCAGGTCGGTCAGGGCGGTGCGCAGGATGGTCATGGCCTGGGTCGCTGCATTTGAAAGCCGCTCGCCCGAGTTGGTCAGGGCCACCTCCCGGGGCAGACGCAGGAACAGCGCCTGGTCCAGCCGGCGCTCGAGCGCCTTCACCTGCCAACTGACCGCGGCCTGGGTGATACCCAGCTCCTCGGCCGCGCGGGTGAAGCTCTTCAGGCGAGCGGCCGCCTCGAAGACCCGAAGGGCGTTGAGCGGAATGGAAGCGAGGATGTCTGCCATAAGGTGGGTTTATGCCTACAGCAGGAACACGCGTTTGTCATCTGCCCCCGTTCTACCGATAATCCCTTTGCTGAAAAGGATTTCGAGGAGCCCGGAGATGGAAGAGCTACACAGGTTGCATAAGGACGTTCCCTTTGGCTGGGTCGCCTGGCTGCAGGAGGCGTTGGCCGAACGGGCGCGCAAAGCCGCTGTTCGCGACACGCGCGCTAGCGTCACGCGGATCGGCCAGCATCCGGGTGATCTGCATCACCTGGCCGGGCCGCACTAGATCGTTTGGCGTATCGGGGTCTGCGACTGATGGGCGGGATTTTGCACGCCGCGCGTAGAGCCTCCGTGCGGAGGTAATGGGTCCCGGTCTTGCTACGCAAACCGGGATGACAGGTGTGGGGAGACGGCTGCTAGGCGCGCGGGCTACTCAGCCGGGTCGAGATCCTGGAAGTAGGGCTCGACGGTTCCTTGCAGCTTAACCGTCATGGCGTTGCCGTTGCGATCGACGGTCTTGCCGACGCTGAGCCGCACCCAGCCTTCGCTGACGCAGTACTCATCGACATTGGTCTTTTCGACGCCCTTGAAGCGCACGCCGACGCCGCGCTCGAGTGCAGCAGCGTCATGGTAGGGGCTGGCCGGGTTGACGGACAGGCGGTCGGGCGGGGTCTGGGCGTCGCTCATGTCGCCCGATTAGCGTTCCCTGGCCAGATTGCCAATCCTCGATCGGCGGCGGGGCAGGGTCGATGGCCCTCGCCGGTGAAGGCGAGGGCCCTGGACGCTATTTCTTTTCGATAGCTTCGGCGGTCTTGTCGGCCTGCTTTTCGACAGCGTCGGCCTGAGCGCGCATGGCGTCGGCGCTGGCCTCGCCCTGGGCTTCGACCGCGGCGCCTTGGCCTTCGGTGCGGGCTTCGATGCCATCGGCCTTCTGTTCGAGAGCGTCGGCCTTCATCTCACCTTGAGCCTCGACGGCGTCGGCTTGTGCATCGGCCACCTTGTCGGCGGGCTTGCTGCAGGCGGCGAGAGACAGGGCGGCGACGGAGGCGAGGGCGAGAACGGTGAAACGCATGGAGAGCATCCTTTGAGTGGGCATAGGGCACTTAAGCGCGCGAAAGCCGGTTCCGTTCACTTGGCCGTGAGATATCCGTCAACACGGCCTTAAGTTCATCGCCGCAGACTTACTGGGCCCCAGGTTTTCGGGGCTGCTTGCGACCTGGAGGTCGGCATGTCGGTGACGAGGACGTCGAGCGTTCGCCGCAGCAGCGATCACTTTGAGCCGGAGGCGCCGCTTGACCCCCAGGCGCAGCGTCGCCTGCGCGGCCATATCGAGCAGATCGACTACACCGCCTATGCGTCCAACCGCGAGGTGATCGGCCAGGTCCTGGGCCAAGCCGACGCCGCTAAGTTCCAGAAGCTGGCGGTCGGGGCGGCGCTGGCGCGCGCGCAATGGGTGGCCGAGGCGCTGGCCCTGACCGAAACGCCTCACCCGCTGAACGCCGAACAGACGGCCAAGCTCGCCAGGATGCGCGCGGCCTATGAGGAGCTGACCGAAGCCTATGAGGCCATGCGGCGCATGGTCGAGCGAGGATACCTGACCTTCGGCGCCTAGCCTGTCGGGGCGACTTAAAGAGGACGGGCTAGCGCGCTGAAACCGTGGGTGTGGCGATCTTCAGCAACTCGGCCTCCCAACCTAACGCTAATTCGCCAGGACCACCTAAGTCAGATCGTCTCAGGTCCGCTTTACGGCAGCGCAGGGGTTCGGCTTTCGACCCATCTGAGACGTTGGGAAGGTCGGATTTTGGGTGTGACCTCGATCCGTTGCGTGGGATGCGGTAGGGAACAAGCTTAAGCTTGGACGACGTTGGGACCCCATGGTCAGCAGAACAATCTTGAGGCCATACGTCGTGCCGCTGGCGATCCTGACGGCGGGGGCGCTTATCGCCGCGTCCGCCTTACTTCTCGGAAAGGAGGCGCAGGCCGTCTCTGTTCCTGTCGACCTGCGGGCGGACGGTGTCCAAACTCTCGAATTCCACGCGGCCTACTCCAAACCGTATGCCATCGGGATCGAGATGGACCAGCAGGCGGCGGCGCGATTGTTTCCGTGCATGGTCGACGTTTCGTCGCCTGCATTTGGCAAGTGCCGGCCGGGCGAATTCCCACTGGCCCTGTCGCTGGCGCTTGTCGCTGTAGGGAGTGAGACGCAGACCCGCATCTCGCCAAATAGTTCAACAGCAGGGGGAGCCTACGCAGGTCGTGAAATTTTTACGCGAAACGTAGGCTACACCCACCTCTCGTCCGGAAAGACGTACCAACTCACAATCCGGTCGTTGATAGACGGCAGGGCGCTGGCCGCCACGCATCCTCGTTTAGTGATCGAGGTACATCCCCTCGACCTCAAGGGAGAGATGCTGATGCGTGGCTTGTCGGTCGCTTTTGCAGCGGTGCTCGGTCTGGTGGCTGCCATTTGGATAACCACTGTCTACCTGCGTCGGCTTCGAGCGGCGCGGCTAGCAGATACCTGAGTCCGCTATCCATCTGTGGACGCCCCCTTTAGCGCAAGACGGATTCTGAGGCTCTGACGCTTAGTCGGATGCTGCCATCTGTCCGGCCTGTGATGCGCTACTGAGGCGCTGGCCTGTATGGAAGTTCGCGGACCGGGTCCAAATCACCCATGGCGTGCTCGAAGCACGGTGGATAGCCCTGGTTTTCCCGATCCCGTCTCACCGACTGTGCGCCATACCCTCCGTCGTCCGACTACGCTTCGACGCCTCTGGAGCCGGCGGCCGTCAGGCCGCTAGCGCCGGAGCCTTGTAGACGCCGCCCTTAGCCAGCAGCGCCCAGATGATCCTCGCGGTCTTGTTGGCGAGCGCCACGGCCACCAGCATTCGTGGCTTACGAGCCAGCATCTGCCCCAGCCAGGATCCGGGCGGCGCGCCGCGGATCAGCGCCTGCTTGATAACGGCGCTGGCGCCGATCACCAGCAGCCTTCGCAACGTGCGCTCGCCGGCCTTGGTGATCTGGCCGAGCTTCTGCTTGCCGCCGCTTGATCGCTGGACGGGCGTGAGCCCCAGCCAGGCTGAGAAATCCCTCCCACATCGGAAAGCTTCGGCTCCCGGCGCCAAGGCGACCATGGCTGAGGCCGTGATCGGCCCAATGCCTGGGATCGTCATCAGCCGGCGCGCGACGGGATCTTCCTTGGAGCGCCGGGCGATCTCAGCATCAAGGCTAGCGATCTCGGTCTGCAGCGCGGTCAGCATCCGCACCATGACCTGCAGGCTCACGCGAGCGGCCTGCGGCAGCTGGCTTTCAGGATCCTCAATCTCGGCGACCAGGCGCTCGACGTACATCACGCCCTTCGGCGCGACATAGCCGAACTCGGCCAGGTGGCCGCGCAGGCCGTTCATGATCTGCGTGCGCTGGCGGACCAGGAGATCGCGGGCGCGGAACACCACGGCGCTGGCCTGTTGCTCGCGGCTTTTCACCGGCACGAAGCGCATCGTTGGACGCTGGGCCGCCTCGCAGATGGCCTCGGCATCGGCCTCGTCGTTCTTCTGCCGTTTCACGAACGGCTTCACATAGGCTGGCGGGATCAGTTTCACCGTGTGCCCCAACGCCTCCAACTCGCGCCCCCAGTGATGGGCCCCGGCGCAGGCTTCCATGGCCACTACACAGCGCGGCTGGCCGGCGAAGAACGCCAGCAGTCGACCTCGTCCAAGCTTCTTGCGGAACACAACTGAGCCGGCAGCATCGGCTCCGTGGGCCTGGAACACTGACTTCGCGATATCCAGCCCGATGATGGTAAGCTCGCCCATGGGCGCCTCCCTCGAGTGAAGTTCAACACGCCTCACTCTGGCACGTAGATGCCGTCGGGGGCGTCCACCCCATCACCCATCTGACACATCGCGACGGGCCGCTTGGCGCTAGCAGTGATGCATATCGCCGGCCTGCCGATATATCTGACGGCCCTAAGTTGGGTTCCAGGCAGTTCTAAATTGGCGGGACGTGGCCTTCTCAGGTGTTCCGCTGAGCGGGCCGCAGATCTTGCCTGATTGCGAAGGTGTGGGCGCCAGCGAAAATGGCCGGCCAGCACTTAGCTTGAAGGGGCGTCGATGCCTGCCGACCGCAAGAAACTCCACATCGCCCCGGCCCTGCCGACCGACATGGGCACGATGCGAACGATCATGGCCGCCGACCGGACCCTGATGGCCTGGATCCGAACCTCGCTGTCGATGCTCAGCTTCGGGTTCACCATCTACAAGTTCCTGGAAGGCGCGGCCAAACAGAACATGCTGCCGCGTTCCGGGACCCCGCAGGATGTCGGTTTGTTCCTGGCGGGGATGGGCACCTTGTCGATGGTGCTTGGACTGTTCAGCTATTGGGGGACGCTCAAGGACTTGCGGCGGACCGACGAGTTTCGGCTGGGCCGCCCAACCTTGCTTATCGGCGCCATCATGACCGTCGCCGGGATCGCGATGTTCGTGGGCATCGCCGCGCGGGCGATCTGAGGGAGCCAGCTCGTTCAGCGGTGGTCGATGTCGCGCTTTAAGAAGTAGCCCTCGACCAGACAGACGAGGTCGTCCTCGAACTCCTGCGCGTGGAGGAAGCCGGCCTGCTCGTAAGTCGCCAGACGCACCACGCTGTCCACGGCGCGCGTCAGGATGAACAAGGCGGTCGGTGACGGCGGGGAGGGAAAGAGGCCGCGGCCGTCGCGGGCCAGGAAGGCCGTGACGACCTCGATCGCCTCGCGGATCTGGTCGCTGTGGCCGCCCGCGACCAGGGCCTCCATGAGCAGGCGACGCGCCTGGTCACGGGTCGAGTAGCCGGCGATGAGCGCCCGAATGACGGCCCGCAACGGGGGCGTGTCGGGATCCTCCCGTTCGAGGGACGTCATGACGCTTTCGCGCAGCAAGACGAGTTCGCGCCGCGCCATGGCGAGCAGGATGGCGTCCTTGTTTGGAAAGTAGGCGTAGAGCGAGCCGATGCTGACGCCCGCCTGCTGAGCGATCCGATTGGTGTTCAGCCCCGCGCGGCCATCGGTCTGCAGAATGCGAGCAGACGCCTCGAAGATCATCTCCACGACGTTCACGGCTGAGGCGCGCTGCGGCTTTCTCCTTTTAGAATCAATGGCTGGCACGTCGTTGATCCCTCGATCCGCTGTCGTCGGCGGCGCGAGTATCCAATGCGAGCATTGCTCATACAATGGCGGCCAACGGGGAGCCGCCACATGAAACCGATTGAAATCGCCGCCATCGCCAGCCTGCTCCTGGCCACGCCAGGGACCGTTGGGGCGCAGGCGAGCGCCCGGCAGACGGCGCGGCCTGATCTGCAGTTCTATCGCGCGCAGGACGGGGCCGAGCTGGCCTATCGCCACCACCCCGCCATCGGCGGCGAGCGACAGGTGGCGATCCTGATCCATGGATCGGCCGGCCAGAGCCAGGGCATGGATGACCTGGCCCAGGCCCTCGCGGCCCAAGGCGTCAGCGTCTATGCGCCGGATGTGCGGGGGCACGGCGCTTCTGGCCCGAGGGGCGACATCGCCTATATCGGCCAACTGGAGGACGACCTTGAGGTCCTGTCGCGGCAGGTCCGCGCGGCCCATCCTGGCCAGCCGGTGACCTTGGTCGGCTTCTCGGCAGGCGGCGCGTTCGCGCTTCGGGTCGCCGGCGGCGCCCATGCGTCGGTGGCCGACCGCTATGTCATCGTGGCGCCGGCGCTCAATGATGTGGCGCGCCGCGGCCGTGGCGGTTGGGCCAAGCCCGACATGCCGCGCATCGTCCTGCTGATGCTGCTCAACCAGGTTGGGGTGCACCGTTTCGACGGCGCGGAGGTGATCCGCTTCGCCGTGCCGCAAGGGCGCACGGACATGACCCCCGCCTATTCCTACCGCCTGATGGTCAATTTCGCCGCCCTGGACGACAAGGCCCGGATGGCCAGGGTCGCCGCGCCGATGACCCTGATCGCCGGAGCCGCAGACGAGCAGTTCGACGCCTCCGCCTACGGCCCCCGCCTGCTGCCGTGCAATCGGCGGCTCAAGCTTCGCTTGCTGCCCGGAGTTCGCCACTACGGCATGGCGAGCGACCCTCGCATGATCGCCGACATCGCCGCTCAGTTTGCAGGCGAGGCGCCGTCCTGATCGAACATCAGCGCAGTTCGTCGCGGCGGCGTCCGATTTGAGCGAACGGCGCTCGGCTTGTGCGGTGGGGCGGTTCAAGGCCGCGGGCACACACAGCCAATGAGGATTTCCCGTGACCGATATGACAAGGGCCGCCCAGCGCGGCCGTGCTTTCCGTTTACCCGCCCTGGCCCTGGCGGGCGCTATGATGCTGGCCGCCCAGCCGGCGGCGGCGGCCGTTATCACCACCCTGCCTGAGGGAGTGGCCCAGGCCATCCCGGCCCGTTCTGAGCCAGGCGCCAGCGCCCCGGTCCGGTTCGGCGACGGCGTCACCTATGACGCCAAGATGCCCAACGGAAGCCGCCCTCAGTCGCTGTTCGGCATGACGGGTACGACGAATTTCAGCAATTCGGTCGTGTGGTCCGGTACGCCGCTGGCGACCTTCGGCGCGCGGGCCGCGACGATGAGCTTCACGTTCGATGACCCCGTCTCGGCCGCCTTGGCCGAGTTCAACTGGACGCGTCTGGGCAGTTCGACCACGAGCTTTCGCATCTACAACAGCGAAGGCGCGCTGCTTGAGAGCTTGAGCTTCACCGCCAACGACCCGGCGCATGTGGCGGGCTTCTACGGCTTCCAGCGGGCGTCGAACGACATCAGCCGCTTCGAGATCGAAGGCTATTGGGTCGGCGCGCGCAATCTCTCGACCTTCACTGAGACGGTCTCGGCGGTGCCTGAGCCGGCGACCTGGGCCATGATGATCATCGGGTTCGGCGGCGCCGGCGCCGTGATCCGCCGCCGGCGCGTGGCGTTCGCCGCGGCTGCATGACCCACATGAAGAGGCCCGCCTCCATCGCTGGAAGCGGGCCGATTTCGTTCAGCCGTGCGGCCTAGGCGGCGCTGAAAGCGTTCCGGCGGCGCGAGGTGCGCACCATCGATCCGACCGCGCCAAAGCCGATGATCATCATGGCCCAGGTGGCGGGTTCGGGGACGGCGGCGGCGAGGCTGTCGTTGAAGCCGGTCACCAGCCCCTGGTTGAAATCGTAGGGGTAGCTGGACATGCGCATGTTGGTGACGCCGGTGTTCTTGTCGGCGTCGAGGAACAGGTTGCCGCCCGAGCCCAGGGTGAAGTCCTTCACGGTGAGGACCAGGTTGCCCATCGACGGGTCGTAGTCGAACGCTGTCGACAGGGCGATGTCGAGCCGGCCGCCTGAGAGCGCCGAGAGCGTGCCGCTGAACACCTGGGTGAAGGAGCCGTCCGGGTACTTCATGGGGTCGGTGTCGAAGGTCGAGACAGCGCCCTTGGTGGTCGACAGGTAGAAGGTGAACACGTCCGAGAGCGGCGTGGCGGTGCTGGGGCTCAAGGAGTTGTAGAAGGTGATCTGGTTGATCTTGGTCGGCGCGGCGAAGTTCGCCGCGCTGTAGACCTGCTGGTAGTAGTAGCCGGCGCCCGACGAGCCGAACGGGTAGCTGTTAGTGGTGTCGGCTTGGCCGATCACCAGGGCCTGCGCCGGCGAAAAGACCGCGCTCATGCAGCAGGCGGCCGTGGCGGCCAGAATAAAACGCTTCATCCCATAGCTCCTGAAAACGGCCGGCCGGGTCGCGGCGATATCGCGCGCTGAACCCGGGACGGCCTGCCCTGGAGGCTGAATGGCAGCGCTTCGTGACGGATCGAAGTATGGATAATGAAATCTTAATGGCAGGGGGCTGACCCCCTAGACCACCAGCCGCGTATCGTCTGGGCGCGCCGACAGGATGGCGGCGACGCCGCGCAGGGCTTCGGCCAGGACCGATTGCTTGGCCGGGCCGCCGAGTGAAATTCGCAGGCCGTTGCGATGGACCTGTCCGGCGGCGAAGGCGTCGGCGGTGACCAGGGACAGGCCGCGGCGATGGGCGACCTCGCGCAGGCGTTCGCCTGGCCAGTGGTCGGGGAGATCGAGCCACAGGTGGATGCCGTCGGCCTCGCCCTGGGCCTGGGGCAGGATCGCGCGGGCGATGGCCTGGCGCTCGGCGGCCTCACCGCGGATCGCGGCCAGCAGACGTTCGGCCGCGCCCTCGCGGATCCAGGCGGTGGCGATGGCGGCGGTGAGCGGGGAGGCCATCAGGGAGATCGCGCGCAGGGCTTCGGAAAGGTCGCGGGCGGCCGCCGGGCTGGGCGCGGCGACGAAGGCGGTGCGAAGCCCGGGCGACAGGCACTTGGACGTCGTGGCGACATACCAGGTCAGGTCAGGGGCGAAGGTGGCGAGCGCGGGCAGGGGAGCTATCGGCAGGCGGCCGTAGGCGTCGTCCTCGATGATCGCCACACCGGCGGCGCGGGCGATCGCCGCGACCTCTCGACGGCGTTCCAGCCCCATGGTCGTGGCGGTGGGGTTCTGCAGGGTGGGGATGCAGTAGATCGCCTTGGGGCGCTCCTGCGCGCACAGCCGGGCGAGGTGGTCGGGCGCGAAGCCCTGGTCGTCGACCGGACAGGGGACCAGGCGCAGGCCCAGGTGGGCGGCCAAGGCGCGCACGCCCGGATAGGTCAGGGGCTCGACGATCAGCGTATCGCCCCGGCGCATGATCATCCCCAGGATCGTGGCGAGCGCAGTCTGGGCGCCTGGCGTCACCAGCATCCGTTCGGGCGAAACCTCGCCCAGGCAAGGCGCCAGCCAGGTCGCGGCGGCCGCCTTCTGAGCGACCGAACCTGCGCCCGGGTGGTAGGCCATCAGGGCCTGGGCGTCGGTGCGTTCGAGCACCGCGCGGGCGGTGTCCTTGAGCAGCGCGCCGAAGTTGAGACCCTTGGGCGGCGGCGGCAGGTTCATGCTGAGGTCGACCATGCCGACCTCGTCGTCCGCGGGACGGCCGGCGACGAACGTGCCGCGGCCCACCGCGCCCTCGACCAATCCCCGCGCTCGGGCGGCGCTGTAGGCCCGGGTGACGGTGGTGAAGTCGACGCCGAGCACGCTGGCCACGGTGCGTTGCGGGGGCAGTTGTTCGCCGGGCTGCAGCTCGCCGTCGGCGATCGCCGTTTCCAGCGCCCGCAGGATGGCGAGATAGATCGGACCGTCGGCGCGATCGACGCGGCGCAGCCATCTGGCGGTGGTCAATTCGGGCGCCACGGTTGCCTTTCCCGGTCGGTTTCCATACATTGGTATAAGAATGTAGGTATCAATACAACAATTGTATGCAGGACGTTTCGATGCCCTCCTATGATCCTCCCGCGCCGATCATCTCGGGCCTGCGCTGCCGCTGCCCCCGTTGCGGGGAGGGCAAGCTGTTCCGCGGCTTCCTGACGGTGGCCAAGGAGTGCGACGCCTGCGGGTTGGACTACTCGTTCGCCGACCCGGCCGATGGCCCGGCGTTCTTCGTGATGACCGCCGTCGGCATGGTGGTGATCGCGGTGTTCACCTGGGTCGAGGTCGCCTATCACCCGCCGTTGTGGGTGCATTTCGTGACCGTGTTCCCGGCGTTGATCATCGGCTGCCTGGGCAGCCTGCGGCCGGTGAAGTCGTGGATGGTGGCCTCGCAGTTCTTCCACAAGGCCGAGGAAGCCAAGTTCTCCAGCCTGGGCGCGCACGGCGAAGGCGGTTTTGGCCTGCGCCACAAGGCCCGCGACTAGGCTCCTCGCGGCCGCGTCGGATGTCCGAGATAGGCGCGGCCCAGGCGGACGAGCTCGTCCTCGAACTCCTGTGACAGCAGGAAGTCCGCGCCCTCCAGCACGGCCGCGCGCATCGCCCCCTGGACCGCGCGGGACAGCACGAAGGCGGTGACGCGCGATAGGGGCTGGCCATCGGCGTCGCGAAAGGCGCCTTGCACCGACTCGTAGCCCTCCAGCAGGTCCCTCGGATCGCTGTTGGCGTAGAGGGCCGTGACGGCCAGGCGCCTGGCCTGCGTCCGGTCGCTGAACGCGTGAAGGAAGGCGCGGATGATGGCGCGGTCGCGGGCCAGACCTCCTGTCTCGCCGGCCAGAACGCTCTCCACCGCCCGTTCGAACGCCGCCTTCTCCTGGCGGGCCAGGGCGGCGATGATCGACTGCTTGTCGGGGAAGTAGCGATAGAGGGTCCCGATGCTGACCCCGGCCCGTTCGGCGAGCGCATTGGTGTTGAACCCGCCTTCGCCGACGCTCTCCAGAAGCTGAGCTGCGGCTTCCAGAATGATGTCGAGGGTGGCGCGAGATCTCGCCTGGGACGGAATTTTCCGCGCGTTTTCAGTATCTTTCATGCGAAAGCTCGCGATCCGTCCAGCTTGAGCAACCTGAGTAACAGAAGCTGAGCTTCGCTCATATTCTTGCGTCTTCACGATTGCTGGAGACTGCCATGACCTGGGCGACCGACCGACTTGAGGCGTTGAAATCTGGCGTGGCGAGCGTGCCGCCGATCGTCGAGACGCTGAAGCTGGGGCTGCTGGACGACTGGGGCGAGGGCTGGGTCCGCAAGAGCTGGGCGCCGGCGCCGGAGCTCAAGACCGGCGACGGGTCGCTGTTCGGCGGATACCTGGCCGCCCTGGCCGATCAGGTGCTGAGCTTTGTGACCATGACGGTGGTTCCGGACGGCATGCTGTACCGTACGACCAATCTGCATGTGAACTTTCTGCGGGTTGGACGCACGCAGCCGCTGAAGATCGAGGCCCGCGTCGTGGCCCAGACCCGGCAGATGATCACCGTGCGGGCCGAGTTCCGCCGCGAGGACGGCGAACTGATTGCAGAGGCGAGCGCCCAGCAATTCTTGATGACCTTGGAGCACTGGCCGGCCGAGCGTGAGGCGTTGGAGACGATGGCGAAAGCCGACGCGGCGCTGGCCGGCTAGGGCGCCGGCCACTTGATCGCCCGCCGATGGGCGAGGATGGTGAAGGCGGAACACCAACGGGGGCTGGCCTCTATGGATGATGAAGGCCGTCTCGATCGACGCCGAGGTGTCCACGGCTCGCTTTCCGCGCGGCTCGCCGGGCTGAGTGATCAGCAGCTCATCGGGCTGTTGGGCACGGGGACGTCCTGGCACGCCCACATACATGGCAACCAGTCGGGCGTGGTGGAGATCGAGGGCGCGAAGGTCTTCGTGAAGAAGATCACGCTCACCGACCTCGAGCGGGAGAATGAGGGGGCGACCACCAACCTGTTTGGCCTGCCGGGCTTCTATCAGTACGGCGTCGGCTCGGCGGGGTTCGGCGCTTGGCGCGAGCTCGCCGCCTATCGGAAGGCCAGCGCCTGGGCGCTGTCAGGCGAACACTCGAGCTTCCCGCTGGTCTATCACTGGCGCGTCCTGCCTAGGCCAGAGCGTCCGCAACTGACCGAACGGCAATTGGACTGGCTGCAAAAGGCGCCGGCCTATTGGAACGGCTCCGATGCTGTTCGCGTGCGGCTGGAGGCGATCGCCGCGGCCTCGGCCACGATCGTGCTCTTCCTGGAATACGTGCCGCAAACGCTTCACGCGTGGCTGGGTGAAAGCCTGGCGGGACCGAGCTTGGACGCCGCGGAAGATGGAATTCTGCGGCTCTACGAGCAGGTGCAGGACACGGCGACGTTCATGAACGCGCGCGGCATGCTGCACTTTGACCTGCACGCCTTCAATGTGCTCACCGATGGCGAGCGGGCGTATGTGGCGGACCTCGGGCTGGCGCTCTGCGCGGACTTTGACCTGTCGCCATCCGAGCGCGCCTTCTTCGAAGCTCACCGCCTCTATGATCGAGGGTGCGTGGCCTGGAACTTCCTCGAGCAGCTTAGATCGAAGGATGGATCAGCCTTGATGCCCGCCTTGGATGCGTTGGTGGAACGCTGGACCCCGGCTGCTAGGGTGGTCGGGGCGTTCATCGAAAAGCTGGGCGAGGAGAGCAAGACCACGCCCTATCCTGCTGCAGAACTCGAAGCTGCGTTGGCCGACAACTAGCAAGCGATCTGGCGCGTTTCCTACGGAACGCCAGGAATAGAGCTGCCGAAAGGAATACGTGATGTCGAAGAACACGATTTGCGTCTGGTACGAGAAGGACGCCGAGGCCGCCGCCCGCTTCTATGCCGAGACCTTTCCTGACAGTGCGGTGACCGCCGTGCGCCGGGCTCCGGGCGACTATCCTAACGGCAAGGAGGGGGACGTGCTGACGGTCGAGTTCACGGTGGCGGGCGTCGCCTGCCTGGGGCTGAACGGCGGGCCGGCTTTCAAGCACACCGAGGCCTTCTCCTTCCAGATCGCCACCGACGACCAGGAGGAGACCGACCGCTACTGGAACGCCATCGTCGGCAACGGCGGCGCGGAAAGCGCCTGCGGCTGGTGCAAGGATCGGTGGGGGATCTCCTGGCAGATCACGCCGCGCGTTCTGACCGAGGCGATGGCGGCGGGCGGCGACGAAGCCAAGCGCGCCTTCGCGGCGATGATGACCATGGGGAAAATCGACGTGGCCGCGATCGAGGCGGCGCGGAGGGGCTGAGGCGCGCCTGATCCCCGCGAATTATTTTTGGGGGATTGGGAACGCTCCGCCGCCCTGTGGATTATTCAGATGCGGTGGCTCAAGACGCCCCCCCCGACTAAGTCGCCGCCACCCGACCCCGGCCCTCCAAAAGGAGTGTCGGGGTCTTTCTTTTGGGGTCTGCGGCGTCGGCTGCGACAACAATGACAATTGGCTGACACGGCGGGCTGCGCCATATAGCGGCCATGTTTTGACGCGGCGCTTCTGCAGCGACGAGGTCGGCCTGTGGGGACAGGCAAGGGGCGCTTCCGACACGTCGGAGGCGCCCTTTTCATGTCTGGCGTTCGGCCTCGGGCGGTTGCGCGGGGCCTAGAAGATCACCCGCTCCTGGCCCCACCAGAGGGGTGAGCGCGACAGGTCGATGAAGCGCTGTTCGTCTTCCAGCAGCAGCCGGCCGGCGGCCTTGGCCGCCTCGTCGTCGGCGTCGGCCATGTCCTCGAAGCTGTCCCACCAGAGCTGGGCCACGCCGTCGAAGCCGTTCGGCCCTCCGCGTACGGCCTGCAGGCTGTCGGAGATTTCGGCCGGCAAGCTGTGGAGTTGGACGTAGCGGCGGATGCGCAGGGCCTCGCGCACGCTGGCGACCAGCGGGGCGTGAGTGTTGAACCAGTAGTCCTGGAAGCTCTCGCGGGTGAATTCGGAACGTCGCACCAGGGCGAAGGTCAGCTTGATCATGGTCAGTGCTTCCTTGTGCGACGGCGGGCGCGGAACTGTCGACCGGGCCGCGCGGGAACTCAAGTGAGCGCCTGCGCGCGGACCACGTAGCGGAGCGGGCCGGAGACCTTGGCGTCCAGCGGCCAGCAGGTGGCCAGGACCAGCTTTCTCCCGCCAGCGTGTGGGTCGATCCCCGAGGCGTCCCAGCGCACGACCTGAGCGCCGGTGACTTCGAAGCGGGCGACGTAGCCATCGGCGCGGGTCACCCGAATTTCGTCGCCGGGGCGGACCTTGGCCAGAAAGGCGAAGTGGGTGTCGCGGTGAGCGGCGTAGACCGCCGCGCCGCGTTCGCCGGCCTTGGGCGTGCCGCTGAGGTGGCCGGGGCCGAAGGCCAGGGCCTGGCCGCTGGCGCCTTCCAGGACGATGGCGCTGGCCTTCAGGCGGGGAATCTCGATCTTGGCGACCGGCCAAGTGTCGGCCCAGGCCCAGGGCTTCACCGGCGCGCCGGTCTCTACCGATTGATCGAAGGCGCGCTCCAGCAGCACTTGGGCCAGGACCGCCTTGGCGTGGATCCAGAGACCCTGGCCCATCATCACCAGGCCGATCAGGAGGATCGTCGCGCCAAGGACGGCGATGGGGAGCCGCCTTGCGGCGGCTCCTTTCGTCGGTTGAGCGCTCATGCGGCCTCTCCACGCCGGCGGCGGAGGACGAGGACCATCAGGCCAGAGCCAAGGATCGCCAGGGCCAGGCCGCTCCACATGCGGAGCTCGGCGTTGGTGGCGGTCTGCGGCAGGTCCAGGCCGTTTTCGGCGAGCTCCGCGCCGCCAGCCTTGGCGTGCCGAGCGGTGTCGCCGAACAGGGCGTCGAAGTCCCAACCGGCCGGCAGGTTCAGCGGCAGGTCGGCGCGGACCAGGGGCGTGCCTTCGGGGCGGCTGGGGGTGCGATCTACGGCGACCAGGCTGGTCTGGCTGCTGACCAACTTGTGGGCCAGGGCGACCTCCAGGATGCGGGCGTCGGCGCGCTCGTCGCTGAGCTGGCGCAGGGTGCGGGCGACCTCGGCGTCGGTGATTTCGCGGCGGGCCCAGAGCTTGGAGATGCCTTGGCCGGGGACAGCCTTGGCGAGGGGCAGGTCGACGCTCCACGGCTTGCCGTCGATGAGGCCGGCGATGGTCATGGCGCCTTTCAGTTCGCTGACCTTGGCGGCGACCACCACCGGTTCGCCGCGATAGAGGTCGGGCAGGACGGCGGGGGTGATGTCGGAGGTCACGCCGTTCAGGGTGGCGGTCAGTTCGGTGGCGACGGGTTGCTCCAGCTTGGTGAACAGCTCGCGCATCCGGGTCTCGACCTGGGCGGTGGAGCCGATGTGGGTGAAGGTCCCGCGGCCGATCTCCGAGGCGCGGGTCATCAGGAAGCTGTTGGGGGCAGAGCCGATGCCGACCATGAACACCCGCGAGCGGCCCTTGCCTTGGCCGACGGCCTCCAGCAGCTCTTGGTCGTTGCCGATCTCGCCGTCGGTCAGGAAGACGATCTGACGGATGTAGCGTTCGTCGGTGGGACGCGGGTCGGCCAGGGCGGCCTTCATCGCCGGCAGCATCTCGGTGCCGCCGCTGGCTTCCAGGCCCTTCACGAAGTCCTGGGCGGCTTTCACATTGCCGCTGTCGGCCGATACGGTGTCGGCGAACAGGGTCTCCATGGTGTCGTCGAAGCGCACGACGTTGAAGCGGTCGGCGGGCTTCAGGCGGCCCAGGGCATAGACCAGGCTGGCCTTGGCCTGGCGCATGGACTCGCCGCCCATGGAGCCGGAATTGTCGATCACGAAGACGATCTCGCGGGCGGGCTGGCGGCTGCTGGCGGCCTTTGAGGGCGGGGTCAGGAAGGCGAGCACATAGTCTTCGCCATTGATGGTTTCGCGGAACAGGCTCGCCTGGGGGCCGGCGAACAGCGAGGGCTTCCAGGTCAGTTCGAAGTCGCGGTCGGCGGGGACGTCGCCCGACTTCAGCGTGATGGTCCGGCCGCCCGCGCGGTCGCTGGCGTTGTTGATCGCGTGGAAGCTGCTGGAGACGTCGCCCAGCGAGAAGCCCGGCTGCAGGTGGACGGTGATCGAGACTGGGTTGGTCTTGCCGTGAATGCGCGGGTCCAGGGTGACGGGGGCCTCCAATTCGGCGCGGCCGGGCACAGGGTCAGAGCCGTCGGCGCGGACGCTGGGATTGTAGCGGGGGCCGACGACCAGCGGCACGCGCAGGGAGTAGACGCCTGAGGATTGGCGCACCGGCGCCTGATACTCAATCTGGACCAGCACGGTTTCGCCCGGGCCGACATTGGCGACGGCGGTGGTGAACATGTTCGGGCGCTGCTGCTCGATCAGGCCGGCCTTCTGGCCGTCTGCCTTGGCGGTCTCATAGATCTCACGGGCCTCCGCCTTCGGCTTGATCTCGCCGACGATCACCCGGTCGCCGACCACCAGCTTGAGGCTGTCCACCGCGCCGTCTTCCGGCATCGGATAGAGATAGACCGCCTCGACCCACTGCTTGGTCGGGTTGCGGAAGGCCTGGGTGATCTTGCCCCGCACGGTCGGGCCGCTGACGGTCAGGTCGACGTCGGTCCCGAGCCGGATGGCCTCCAGCGGGGCGCCGTCCTTGCCATGGACCAGTAGCGAGCCGGACTGCACGCCGTCCTGTTCACGCCCATCGTTCTGGGCGCTGACCTGGCCGGCCAGGGCCGCCAGCATCAGCAGGGCGGCCAGCAGCGGCAGGGCCAAGCGCAGGCCTCGCTGGACCCAGATGTCGCCGGGGCCGCCGGCGCCCAGCGTCTTCGTCAACATCGCCGATAGCGCGTTCATGTCACCTCTCCACGGCCCGGGAAGCGGGCTCGCTTCCTTGTCCGCGCAAGGGGGTGCGCACGGTGAGCGTCATGATCTGGCGATCACCGCCAGGCTCCGCACCGGCCGGCTTGCGGCGCACGGGCGGGTGCGGCTATGTGAGGGTCTGTGCGGATTTGTGAGGGGTGGGGCGTGAGCGGCGAGGTGGACCTACCCAGCGACCAGAGCCAGGCTGTGGCCGGGATGATCCGCGAGGAGCTGGCCCGCCGGCGGATGTCGCGCCAGAAGCTGGCCGACGACGCCAAGATCAGCATCTCGACCCTCGAAAAGGCGCTGTCGGGCAAGCGCTCCTTCACGCTCGCGACCACAATCCGGCTGGAGCAGGCGCTGGATATCTCGCTGCGCGGGGCCAAGGCGGCGGTGGCGAGCGCCAATGCCGGCTTGGCGCCGGATCATCTGGGGGCCTATTCGCGCGCGGCGATCCAGTGGCTGGAGGGCGAGTACCTGACCTTGCGCCCATCGTTCGAGGGCGGCGAGGCGGTCTATGCCTATTGCACCGCCATCGGCTGGGAGGAGGGCGCCTCGCACCTGGTGTTTCGCGAGTCTTCGCGGATGGACGGGGCCTTCACCCAGAGCGGCGCGGTGTCGCTGCCGAACCAGTCAGGCCACATCTATCTGGTGACCAACGATCACGGTCAGCATCGGATGGCGGTGCTGGGCCGTCCGACCATCACCGGCGAGCTTTACGGCATGCTCTGCACGCTGCAGGTCGGGCAGGGCGCGCATCTGACGCCGGCCGCCACGGCGCTCGCCCTGATCAATCTGGCCCGGGTCAGTGAGCCGGCCTTTGGCCGGATCGGCCCCGAACATCCGAAGTATGGCGAGTACAACGGCCATCTGCAGAAGATCATGAGCCAGGGCTTCGTGCGGTTCTTCCCGAGCTAGGGGCGGGGCGCTTTTTCCTCCCCCATT
>JAVBXP010000006.1 GCA_030824495.1 bacterium | reverse complement strand
ACGGCCTCGCACAGGTCGGCCATCTCGTTGATGAAGGTGATCTTCATCGCCAGGAAGGCGTTGGCCGCATATTTGATCAGCTCGGACGTGCGCCGGCCGACGAACAGCAGGGGGCTCTCGTTCAGGTTCAGCGGACGATAGAGTTCGCTCATCACCTCTCTGGCGCGCGGCGCCGTCTCGCCGTCGTTGACGCCGATCACGACCCGGTCGGGGCGTTTGAAGTCGCCGATGGCGGCGCCTTCGCGCAGGAATTCGGGATTGGACACGACGGAGAAGTCGGCGTTCGGATTGACCCGGCGGATGATGGCCTCGACCTCGTCGCCGGTGCCGACCGGGACCGTGGACTTGGTCACCACCACGGTGAAGCCGTCGATCAGCCCGGCGATCTCTTCGGCCGCAGCATAGACATAGCTGAGGTCCGCATGGCCGTCGCCGCGGCGGGTCGGGGTGCCGACGGCGATGAAGACGGCGTCGGCGTTGCGAATGGCCTCGGCGCTCTCCAGCGTGAAGAACAGCCGGCCTTCCTCGACGTTGGCGGCGACCAGATCGTCCAGGCCGGGTTCGAAGATCGGGATTTCGCCCCGCTCCAGCCGTTCGATCTTCGACGGATCCTTGTCGATGCAGGTCACCACATGGCCGAAGTCGGCGAAACAGGCTCCAGACACCAGGCCCACATAGCCTGTGCCGATCATTGCGACGCGCATCTAGAAAATCCCGTTCATCGTTGTGCAGCCTTAGAATCCGGCACGTTTCAACGCAACGGCGCGGGAGGCCCATGCGTCAAACGCAGTGTCGGGCGCCCCCTATATACGGCCGGGCTTCCTGGCGGGTCAGGCCGGATGCATAAATTCGCCGGATGGGGCAAAACGCCATCCCATCAGACGCGCCGCCCGGCGTGTCCGCCTGCGAATCGAGCGAAGGACGCGACATGGAACTGATCATCGGCCCCCGCACCTATTCGACCTGGTCGCTGCGCGGCTGGTTGATCCTGAAGCACACCGGCGCGGACTTCGGCGTCATCGACGTGTGCTACGACACAAAGGCCCAGAAGGCGGCGCTGCGGGATCTCTCCCCGTCCGGATTCGTGCCCGTGCTGCGGGTGGACGGCGAGATGATCTGGGACACCCTGGCCATCGGCGAATGGGCGGCTGAACACTATCCCCAGGCGCGGATGTGGCCTGCCGATCCCGTCGTCCGCGCCCTGGCCCGGTCGGCGACGGCCGAGATGCATTCCGGCTTTTCCGCCCTTCGGACCTTCTGCGGCATGGGACCGGACCGGCCCATGGTCGGCGACGCCCGGTCAGAGACCCCGTCCGACCCGGCGCTGGACCGGGATCTGGCGCGGATCGTCGCCCTGTTTCGGCAGATGCGGCGTCGGTTCGGCGGGGACGGTCCCTGGCTGTTCGGCGACTGGTCGATCGCCGACGCCTTCTTCACTCCGGTCGCGGCGCGTGTCCGCCATTTCCAGATCGATCTGGCCGACCACGGCGACGACGGCGTCGCCTCGGCCTATGTCCAGAGCCTGCTGGCTCACCCGGACTTCCGCCTGTGGGAGACGGAGGCTCTGACTTAAAAGCCGGGAAACCAAGCTTTCGCACCGGGTGTTAAGGCGACGTCGTTATCCCGGATGTGAACGCGGATCGCGCGTCTCGCCGGGGAGAAAGACCGATGCCGACCCGCTTAGTCGTGGCGAAACAGGGGGCGGAGGTCCCGGTTCAGGCCCGCCCGCTTAATCCCGTCATGGCCTATGTGCTGGCCGCCGTCGTCGGCGCCGCCTTCTGGGCGATGCTGCTCACCGCCCTGTTCTGAACCCTATCGACCGCCGCCGACGGTGGCCGCCTGGGCGACCAGTACGGGTTCGGCGACCGGCGCGGGCGGCACATAGTCCAGCGACACCGGAACCAGTTTCGCGCCCGAGGCCACGGCGTCCAGGGTGTTCAGCGGTCCGCCGAACATCCGCTGATAGATCCAGTAGCTGGCCACGACCTTTTCCACGTAGTCGCGCGCCTGGGGCACGTCGATCGTCTCGATCAGCAGCAGGGGATCGGCGTCCGGCCCCAGCTTGCGCACCGCCGTCAGCATCGGCCCCGGTCCGGCGTTGTACGAGGCCACGGCCCGCAGCAGGTCGCCCTGGAAGGCCGGCAGCTGGAGCATCCGGTTGATATAGGCCTGGCCCAGCCGCATGTTGGTCGCGGGAACCAGCAGTTTGGACGGATCGGTGACGAAGGTCCGGTCCCCGGTCATCTCCGCCGCCGTCGTCGGCATCACCTGCATCAGCCCATAGGCGCCGGCGCTGGACCGGGCGTCGGGATTGAAGTCGGTCTCCTTGCGCGCCAGGGCGTAGACCAGCGCCTTCTCGATGACGAAGCCGCCCTCCGGCTCCAGCACGGGCATGGGGAAGCGCATCGCGTCGATCCGGGTCGCGTCGCCCCCATTGCCCGACATCATCACCCGCGCCAGAGCCGTCCACATGCGCGCGGCGTCGCCCACGGCGGTGCGCAGGCCCGAGCGCAATTCGCTTTCGCCCTCGGTGCGTCGGCCCACTTCATAATAGGCGACGGTGCGTTTGGCGCGGGCGTCGGTCTGGACAAAGGCTTCCAGTTCGCCG
>JAVBXP010000031.1 GCA_030824495.1 bacterium | reverse complement strand
ATGGAGGCGCCGGACCGCACGCGAGCTTTCGCGAGAGACTTGCGTGGGAAGATGACCTTGCCAGAGGTGCTGCTCTGGAAGGCGCTAAAGGGCCGCCGGCTGGATGGGCTGCACTTTCGACGGCAGCACCCGCTCGGGCCGTACATCCTAGATTTCTACTGCGACACCGCAAAGCTCTGCGTGGAGATCGATGGGTACAGCCACGGGACGGGGACCCATCCCCGGCGCGATGATCGGCGAGACGCATGGCTGCGCGAGCGGAACGTAACGACGCTGCGGATCTCTGCGTCGCTAGTGCTCAGAGACGTGGACGACGCGGTCGCGACAATCCGGCAAGTGCTGGAGTCTTAGTCCCCCTCAGTCAGCTTCGCTGACAGCTCCCCCAGAGGGGGAGCATCTATTGGACGTCAGTCGGGGTCGCCTTTCAGAACTACGTCGCGGTATTTTAGCGCCACGGCGGCGGGCATGGCGGACCAGCCTTGCAGCAGCGAGCCCCGGCCCCAGGGCGGAGAGAAGTATTCGACCGCGCCCATCCAGCCCTTCTCCAGACAGATCTCCCACCACCGCACCATCGGGTAGCGCCAACCCGGCAAACCGCGCCGCAACCGCTCCTCGGCATAGACCCCGTCGAGCCAGGGCCAGTCGGACCCGTTGTGATAGCGGAAGGCGAAGGACGACTTTGAGTGCGTGTCCGCGCGGTGCTTGAACGGCGGATAGGCGCACATCATGCCCCAATCGCCATAGGGCTGGTCGGGGTTGTGGCGGGTTTCCAGCCGTCGGCGCACCGCCTCAAGCACCTGCAGCGCCCGCTCCGGCGGAACCGCGTCGTGCCGCAGCAAGGTGAGGCTGTCCAAGGTCAGATGGTCTTCAAGGGTCGGCTCTACATCCTCCAGCCCCTCGGGCGCGATATAGTCCGCATACCAACCATCATCACGCCACAGCTCGCCTTCGATGGCCCGGCGGGTGGCCGTCGCCAAGGCCTTCGCCTCCCCGGCAAGCGGCGCATCAAGGCTCGCGCCCAGCGTAGCGATGGCGTCCAGCGCCCCAACCCAGAGCCCGAGGTCGTAGGCGACATAGCCGCCGCGATAGACATTGTCGGCCCAGTCCCGGTCGTGACGCGGCTTCACCGGCAGATGGGTCTCGGTGAACGCGCAGTAGCGGGCGAAGATCGCCTTCAGCAACGGCCAATGCCGTTCGGCCGGCTCGGTGTCGCCGGTGACCCGCACGTAGTCGCCAATGGCCAGGATGAAAAACAGCGGGCTGTCGAAGTGGTCGCTCCACCAGTCGATCGAGCGGGTGTGGATCCAGTCCATGCCAAAGGCCGTGGTCCGCAGATGCTCCCAGGCGCGCGCCTGTTCCGGACCCGAAACGATCACCCCGCTGGGCGCCTCGCCGTCGGCCTGAACGCCCGAGGCCAGAATCTCGATCTCTTCGTGAACCATGGCCGGCGCCGCATCGAGCAGCAGTTGCAGCGTCCAGTAGCCGTCCCGGTAATAGGTTCGCGCTGGGGCCGAATAGTGCAGCCCCGCCGCCAAGCCGTCGAAGCGTCCGCGCTCATCGCGCCGCACGCTGGAGAGCGCCGCGTGGGTTCCCTGCATCACCATGCTGCGCAGCACCGGATCGGCCTCCGGTATGCGGTCGCAGTGCGCAGCGTAAGCGACCGCCTCGCCGATGATGGTCTCTACTGAGAACCGCAGGGCGCGCTCGGCCTCGCCCAGGTCGGTCCCCGCCGCGACGACCAGGTCAGGGCCTCGCTGCTCGATCAGCACATTGGCCCAGGGCAGGTCGATCCGCCGCCGCCCCTTCTCGCGCTTCACATGGCTTTTCGGGTGAGCCGTACGATCCCAGCTGGCGCAGTGCTTAGCCGGGGTGAAACCTCGATAGGTGGCCCCGCAGATCACCATCACCGGCGCTTCCTGGGCGACGTGGACCGCGCCGGCCGCCGTGCTCAGGCTGTTGGGGCCGTAGACATAGGGGCCATCCAGGCTGGTGAACCGCAACCGACCCAGATCGCCCTCGCCCCACAACGCCAAATCCGCCGATCCCTTGGCGGAAAGCTCGCCCTGCAGACGCGGCGCCATGATCGGCAGGACGACGGCCTGCTCGCTCTCAACAAGGCCGTCCGGCCGCGCCTTCAGGACAGGTGCTGGCAAACTACCGCTCCGGCTGTTGCGACCACGCTCTAGTGCCTATGAACGCGGAAACCCGTCATTCGGTCGCCTAACTGCGAGCCGCCGTGATGAGGTCGCGCAGGTTGGGGCCGGAGACGATCTCGATCCAATAGCCGTCCGGGTCCTTGATGAAGGCGAGCCCCTTCATCGCGCCTTCATTCGGCCGTTTCACGAACTCGACGCCCATGTCTTCGAAGCGCGCGCAGGCCGCGGCGACATCGGGAACCGACAACCCGATATGGCCGAACCCGCGCGGATCGGAATTGCCGTTGTGATAGGCGAAGTCAGGATCGCTCTCGGTCCCCCAGTTGTGGGTGAACTCCAGAAGCGCTGGCTGCTCGAACACCCACTTCACCCGCTCGGCCGGATCGCTGGGGATCTCGCCGCCCGGATAGCCCATGAAATAGAGCGAGAACTTGCCGGCCTCGAAGTCGTAGCGGTCCAGCAGGGTCATCCCCAGCACGTCGCGATAGAACGGCACGGTTTTCTCCGGATCCTTGATCCGCAGCATGGTCTGGTTCAGCACGAAGCCGTCGGTCTCGCTCATTCTAAAACTCCGCTCATCCCGGCGAAAGCCGGGACCCAGATGGGTAGCTCAGACGCGGGTTCTACAGACTCTAAGCTGATCCAAACAGCTGCGGCCGAAGAGATCTGGGTCCCGGCTTTCGCCGGGATGAGCGGTGGGAATACGGTCGCTAAGCCTGCCCGTGCGCCCGCAGCGCCACGGCCAGTTCTTCGCGCATCATCGTCCTGAGGCGTTCCGGAGCCAGGATCTGCACCTTGTCGCCCCAGGTGAACAGGTGCCAGGCCAGTTCGCGCATGCCGCCGGCCGTAAACCTGACCAGCACGCTGCCGTCGTCCTGCGCCTCCACGCGCTGGGTCGGATGGAATCGCCAGCCCAGCGCCTCCTCCGCGCCATGCGGCAAGACCCGCAGCGCCACCGCCTCGACCTCGTCCTGATAAATGCCGAAGCTGCGATGCATGAAGGCCTGTAGCGAGAAATCTTCCGGCCGGGTTCCTGGCGTATCTGACACAGCGATATCGCGCACCCGGTCCAGCCGCCAGGTTCGCGGCTCCACGGAGTCGCCCTCGGCGCCGACGAGGTAGTTCGAGCGACCAAACAGCAGGCCGAAGGGCGTGATCTCTCGCACCCGGCCCGGCGAAGAACCGCCCTCGTAGCGGAACCGCAGTCGCCTCAAAGACTTAATGGCTTCGCGCACCGCGCCCAGGATCTCGTCGTCCTCGAAGGGACGAGGGCCTGCGTGGATCGCCATGGTCTCGGCCTCGAGCAAGGCCTCCATGTCGGGCGCGAGCTTGCGGCGCGCACCTGCGCGAATAGCGGAGAGGACCTTTTGTTCGAGCGACTGCAAGGCCCCCGCCCGCGTCCTGTTCCCCGCCGCCTTGAACTGTTCGGCGGCCGCGCGCAGGGCGGCGAACTCATCGGCGCTCGGCGCCTGGAAGATGCCGTCCAGACCCGAGGGAATCCGAAACCGCCGGGTCGGCGGATCGTCCACCTCCTCCATCTGCGGAAACGCCTCGCGCACCGCGTCCCGCATGCGCTCGGCCGTGCGCCGGCCGACGCTCATTCGATCGGCCATCTCGTCCAGGGTCAGCCCCTCGGCCGACGCCGCCAGCATCCGCGCCAGCTCAAGCAACCGCGCCGCCTTTTCGTGCCTCACTCGCCTACCTCGAAATTATACGTCCGATTCTGACGCATCGGCATTCTATCAAGAACATGCCGAGACGAAAGGAGCTCCCGATGCCCTCCACGAACCGAGTGACCCGCTTCCGCCGCGCCTACCAGGAACCGCTGTTCCTATTCGACGCGCGCCGCCCGATGACGCCCGCCAGCACGCAGATGATCGATCAGGTCATCACCCATGCCGACGTCGCGGTGCGCATGTCGGGCGATCGCCTGAAGCTGCGCCTCTCGGCGGATATGATCGAGAAGCTGCAGGCCCAGGGCAAGCTCGGCGCAGACGCCGCCCGGTTGGCCGACCTGACCGTGGTCTGGGACGAAGGCGAGGGCCAGGTGCTCACCGTCCGCGATGACGCCCGCCTGCGCGACGCGGCCAATCGCTGGGCCGAGTGGGACTCGCTGTGGGACGAAGAAAGCTTCGCTCCCGAACCCATCCGCCACTCCGCCGCCGCGTAAGCTCTACCGTCTCGGCCCCTACCCTCCGCATTGGGGGACGCGGACCTGCGAAGTTCGTCAGAGCTCAAAACTAGTGTTGCGAGTCATTCTCAGTAGCAATAGGCTTGAGGTCTGAGGAGCGCGCATCCCATGCCACAGCCCGACGATATCGCCCCGGCCCAACTCTGCGACCTTCTGCAAGGTGAGCACATGTTGCTCTGGGCGTTCCGGGCAACGGCCTTCGGCGCCGGCGACTGCCACCTGATCCGCCGCCAGTTCGAGGAATCCTGCGGGCCGATGGGCGTCCAGGCCCTGACCGCGCTATCGGTCTTTGTCCGCGAGCTGGGTCAGAACGGCCGGCGCAAAGTGACGCTGGCGGCGCCCGGATCCTACCGCCTGACCAGAGACGAACAATCGGTCCTGGCCTTGTTCGCCGCGGCCCAAGCCGAAGACTACCCCCGGATGGAAGCGCACCTCGCCTGGCTGCTGGCCGACACGCCGCGCGCGCCCTTCCCGGCCGCGGCCTGTCTTGTCGCCCAGGCGCTGGAGATGCACGGCTTTGTCCTGCGGCTGCCGCCCATGGAGGCCGGCCCCACGCCCGCTGTCTGCCCCCAGCATCACGACGGCGTCGTCACTCTGTTTAGGCGCCGCGCTTCCTGATGGCCCATATCGATCATCTAGTTTGGGCCGCGCCCGATCTCGAGCGCGCCATTGATGAGCTTCAGGCGCGCACCGGCCAGCGTGCGCTGGTCGGCGGCGCCCATCCCGGCGCCGGCACGCGCAACGCCGTCCTTGGGCTTGGCCGACGCGCCTATCTGGAGATCCTGGCGCCCGACCCGGCCCAGGCCGCCGTCGCCACCCCGGCCGCCGAGCTATCCAAACTGGCGGGGCCCGTGCTGCACACCTTCGCCGTCGCCACCGACCGGCTCGACCGGGTGGCGGTGAAGCTGGAACGGGCAGGCCTGCCCCATGCCGGCGTCATCCCCATGTCGCGCCGGCTGCCCACCGGCCGCCTGGTCCGCTGGCGGTTGCTGATCCCGGCCGGCCACGCCTACGGCCCGCTCGTGCCGTTCTTCATCGATTGGGGCGACAGCCCCCATCCCGCCGACGATGCGGGCGACGACTGCCGCCTGACAAAGCTCAGCCTGACCCACCCGGAGGCATGGAGCCTCCGTCCCCTGCTCGAAAAGCTCGACGTCGAAGTCGATGTTCAGGCCGGCGAGGCAGCCATCACCGCCCAGCTCGACACCCCGGCCGGCAGCGTCCGGCTCTCGTCCCTCGACCACGTCCACGGCTAGGCACAATCACGCGTCGTCCGGCGCGCGCAGTTGCACGGCCTCGTATGTTCCGCCGCCAATCGAAGGGTGAAATAACGCTGCGATCCGACGCACGCCCCAGCCAAAGGAGGGCAAGGTGCAAGTGGATCAAGCCAAACTCGAGGCCTTCCAAGGCAAGATGGTCGGCGACATGGGCGCCGCGGTCTCCGCCGCCCTGGTCATCGTCGGCGACAAGCTCGGCCTGTACAAAGCGCTCACCGAGATCGGCCCGGCCACGCCCGCGCAGCTGGCGAGCGCCACCGGCACGTCTGAGCGCTATGTCCGCGAATGGCTCGCCGCCCAGGCCGCCGCAGGGTACCTGGAATATGATCGCCTCACCGGCCTGTTCTCCATGACCCCCGAACAGTCGGCTGTCTTCGCCGACGACGGCGGATCGGCCTTCATGGCCGGCGGGTTCGAACTTCTGGCCGCCATGTTCCGCGACGAGCCGAAGGTCACCGCGGTCTTCAAGTCCGGCAAGGGGATGGGCTGGCACGAACACGACGCTTGCCTGTTCCGCGGCACGGAGCGGTTCTTCCGTCCCGGCTACAACGCCAACCTGACCAGCGCCTGGATACCGGCGATGGACGGCGTTGAGGACCGGCTCAAGGCCGGCGCGCGGGTCGCCGACGTCGGCTGCGGCCACGGCGCCTCGACCGTGCTTATGGCCCAGGCCTACCCCAACTCCCACTTCTACGGTTTCGATTATCATCCGGCCTCCATCGAGCGCGCGCGGGAGGCGGCCAAGGAGGCCGGGGTCGAGGATCGGGTGGAGTTCGCCGTGGCCTCGGCAAAGGACTTCGACGGCGGCGACTACGACATGATCGCTATCTTCGACGCCCTGCACGACATGGGCGATCCGGTCGGCGCCGCGCGACACATCCGCGAGCACCTGACCCCCGGCGGATCCTGGATGCTGGTCGAGCCGTTCGCCAACGACGACCTCGCGGACAATCTGAATCCCATCGGGCGGCTGTTCTATTCGGCCTCCACCATGATCTGCACGCCGGCCTCGCTCAGCCAGGAGGTGGGTCTTGGCCTCGGCGCCCAGGCCGGCGAGGCCAGGCTGAAGAAGGTGACCGAGGAGGCCGGCTTCACTCATTTCCGCCGCGCGACCGAGACCCCCTTCAACATGGTCTTCGAGGTCAGGCCCTAGCGCGAGACGCCGCCCGACCGCCTCGGCTAGACTGCGATCTCCGATGGACGCCGAGGGGATCAAGATGAGCCAGCCGACCTTGCCCTGGATGGGCGGATGCCGTTGCGGACAGGTGCGGCTGAAGGTCAGCGCGCCACCGCTGCTGACCATGGCCTGCCACTGCACAGGCTGCCAGAAGATGAGCGCCAGCGCCTATTCGCTCAGCGCCGCCATTCCCAGCGAAGGGTTCGAAGTGACCCAGGGCGAGCCCGTGATCGGCGGACTGCACGGCGCGTCACGTCACTATTTCTGCCCCCATTGCATGAGCTGGATGTTCACCCGGCCCGAGAGCATCGACTTCTTCGTGAACTTGCGACCGACCATGCTCGACGATACGAATTGGTTCACGCCGTTCATCGAGACCTTCACCAGCGAGAAGCTGCCCTGGGTCGCCACCGGCGCCCCGCACAGCTACGAAACCTTCCCGCCCTACGAGGCCTTCGACGGCCTGATCCAGGACTATGGAGCGCAGGCGGCGACCTGACCCGAAATCACCCCCGTAAGGCCGAGATCAGGAGGAACATCGGGCGCTCGACCTCCTCAGCCAAAGCTGGCTGCGCGGCGATCTGGTCGGGCGTCGGGCAGAACTCCTCGACACAGGTGATCGTGAAGCCGGCTCCGATCAGCGCGTTCAAAGTGGTTCCGATGGTCCGGTGATGCTTGACGACCCCGGGCGCGAACCAGTCGGTGGTTCGCGGCCCCTCCACCAGATACTGGTTCAGCGGCCAGATCCGCCCGCCATCGGGACCCTGCGCCCAACCCGGCGAGGTCGGCGCCATGTAGATCGGGTGCTCGGTCGAGAACACCAGCCGCCCGCCAGGTCGCAAGGCGCGATGGATCTGCCCGTACAGCCGCGCGGCGTCCGCCACATAGTGGAAGGCAAGCGAGCTATAGGCCAGGTCGAACGCGCCCTCCGACAGGTCCGGATGCTCCAAGTCCGCCACTTGGTAGGTGATCGCGTGATCGGCGGTGGCCTGCCGCGCGCGGCCGAGCATCTTTTCCGAGATATCCAACCCCAGCACAGCCGCCGCGCCGTTCTCTCGCGCCCAGCGGCAGAACCACCCAAAGCCGCAGCCGAGATCGACGACGTCGAGCCCGCCTACGTCCGGCAGCATGGCTCGCAAGGCCGGCCACTCCGCCGCGCCATCCAGTCCCTGGACCGAACGGCCGAGTTGGCTATAGGCCGCGAAGAATTCCGGTTGATCGTAGATGTTCTGCGCCATTCGCCCGCCCAGTCCGCAATGCCGCCAATTCTAGGCTCCGCCAGCGCAGCCCGACTACCCATGGTGTGACGCGGCCTTCCGGGCCACCAACGCGCCGCGCCATCTCGGTATTCACCCCCAAGGACGCCAGGCCGGCAGAGGCCTACAGTCCGCGGCGATGGAACGGAGGTCTGCACGATGGACGGTATGAGTGTCGCCTACCACCCGCTGAGCACAGGCGGGCGCGGCCAGATGATCATTTCCAACACCCTGCGACTGCCCAGACCGACGCCGGTCATCGCGCAAATCTCGCTGTCCATGTTCGACACCTTCGGCGAGGATCCGACAGCCTTCGCGGTGTTCGACGCCTGCACCACCGACGGCTCGAACCCGCCATTGCCGGCGAACGAGATGCTGGCCCAGGGCACGCTATCGGGCCCGCCCAAGACCGTGCTCATCCGCAGCGGCCTGACCAGCATCAGCTACGAGATCGAGATCCAGAACTGCAGCGCCGACTTCATCATCAACCTGTTCTTCTGGCCCTCCGTGACCAGGGGCAACCTCTAGCGGATCGCATATCGCTCATGATCGGCTTTGGATCTTCCGCCGACGCCAAGCCCTTGGCCGAGCATGTGCAGGTCGTCGCGCTCTATGAGCCGGCGAACGGCCACATCGTGCACCTCCACATGGTCACCACCCTGGGAGACGCCGAACCGCTCGCACCGGAGGAGGCTATCGGGGAGGCCCGACGCCGCGCCAGGCGACGGCTGCGCAATGTCGAAAATTTGGAGGTGGCGCTCTCGAACGAGGCCCAACATGGCCAGGGGCCACACCGGATAGACCCGGCCACAAAGTCCTTCGTCGCCTTGACCCAAGACCGTTCGCGCCAGGGCGAGGCGCCCAGCGCCAGCTAAGACGCCCCATTGGCGAGGTGGAAGCGCTCAGCGCATGATGCTCTGGAAGAGGAGCGCCCATGAGCGACCAGCCCGACGTCGTCCGCACGGACACCCAATTCGAGATCCGGATAGGCGAGGCGGTCGCGTTCGCCGAGTACCGAGTGAAGGATGGGGCGATCACCTTCCCCCATACCGTAACCCCGGCGGCGTTGCGCGGACGGGGTTTCGCCACCCGCCTTGTCGAAGCGGGCCTGGCCTATGCCCAAGAGCAGAACCTGTTGGTCCGCCCGCACTGCTCGTTCTTCCACGCCTACCTCGCCAAGCATCCGGAATTGCACGCCATGGTGCATCCGGACGAGCGCGCGGCGCTGACGGCCGCCTGACCCCCTAGGCTCGCGCCCAGACACGTAGCGGTGGGCGGGCGGCTAGTAGCGCCACCCCTCTGGGTGCGGCGTCGTATTGCCTTCGAGGTCGAGCATCACCTCGTCAACATAGCACCAGCCCCACCCGTCCGGCGGATCATAGGTTTCGATCAGCGGGTGGCCGGTGGCCTTGAAATGCTTGGTGGCGTGCTTGTTCGGCGAGTCATCGCAGCAACCGACATGGCCGCAGGCGCGGCACAGTCGCAGATGGACCCAGCCCGAACCGATCTTCAGGCACTCCTCGCAGCCATCGGCCGAAGGGGTCACCACTTTCAGGAATGCGCCGTGGGTGCAGGTCATCGGGCCAGCCAGGTTGCGAGGTTGCGGACATAGCGCTCCGTCGACCAACGGCCGCGCGGATCGACCAGAATGCGATCTGACGGCGGCTCGCTGACAAAGCTAGGGCAGCCCGCGCGTGGGTCCCAATTGTAGTCGCAGAAGTGATGGAAGGTGGATTGCGCCACCGCCGCGCCCGCGCCGCCCGGCTCGCGCTCGAACGCGACGGCGAGATTGAAGCGCACGCCAGTGGTCTGGCTGATCCCGGTGGCGATCACCCGCGCCGACGGCTCGTCGGCCGGCGCCCCCACCGCGCCCTCGTGCGGGTGGGCCGGCAGGAAGGGCAACACACCGCCGGGCGCATCGGGATCGCGCAGCAGCGGATGAGGCGCTCCCTCGGCGCGGATCGTCTGGAAGTCCCCGTTCGAGCCGGAGTGATAGTTGGGCCAGAGAATGGTGGCGGTCTCCAGATCATCGGCTCGCCACCGTTCGGGATCCGGCTCACGGTTGGACGAATGGAAATAGTGGGCCTTGCCCACGCCACCGAGCGAACACACCGAACAGCCCAGATCCATATGGTCGCGGGTCACCATCAACCCGCCGCCCGCGGCGCGGAACCGGCTGATCGCCGCGCACTCCTCGGGGTTCAGGCCATCGCCCTCATCGACCGCGAACAGCCAGAGCTGGTCAAAGTCGCTCTCGTCCATATTGGCGAGCACAGGGTCGGACCCGTCATTGGCCGAGGCGCGGTCGCGCGCGACCACGTCGTACAGCTCAGCGCCATCCTCGCCCTGCAGGCCGCGCAGATATTGCGTCAGCAGAGAAAACCGGCCGACGTGCCAATCATCGACCATCGGCGGAATGGTCGTCTGGATCAGGATGCGCTGCGGCGCGGCCATGGAACCTCCGATTGCTCGAAGGAAAGCTAATCTCCTGGCCACCGGGCGCAAGGCCCGGCGCGAGGCCTCAGGCCGTCAGACCCTGGATTTGCGCAGCCAGGCGGCGAACGCGCTCCGGGCCGCCCAGCAACTGGCGGTTCAGGCCGATGCGTTTGAACCAGAAGTGCAGGCCCAGCAGGTCGGTGATGCCCATGCCTCCGTGCACCTCGGTCGCCGTGCGCGCGATGAAGCGGCCGACTTCCGAGAGGTGAGCCTTGGCGTGGGCGGCGGTCAGCGAGGCCTCGCCCGGCGCATCGTCGAAGGCATAGGCGGCGTACCACACCAGCGAGCGGCATGGCTCAAGCTCAGCGGCCATCTCGGCGCACATGTGCTTCACCGCCTGGAATGAGCCGATCACCCGCCCGAATTGGCGGCGCTCCTTGGCGTAGTCGACCGCCTTCTCGATCATCACCTGCGCCGCGCCGAGAGTGTCCGCCGCCAGCAGCGTCCATCCCGCGTCACGCAGCGAGTCCAGCGCGTGCACGCCGCCTGCCAACGGCTCGGCCGGCGTTCCGTCGAAGCCGACTTCGCCGAGCGGCCGGGTCTGGTCGATGGTGGTCATGGCCGAGCGCGTCAGGCCCGCGGCGTCACCTCGCACGAGATGCAGATCGCCGGCCTGTGCGGCGACGATGAAGATGTCGGCGATGAGGGCGTCGGTGACGAACAGCGCCTTGCCGCTCAGCTTGCCGCCCGATGCGGTGACGCCCGCGCCGTCGCGCGCGCCGGCCACCGGTTCGGCGATAGCGACGCCGGCGATGATCTCGCCAGACGCAATCTTGGGCAACCACTCCGACTGCTGAGCCTTCGACCCGGCCAGCCGTAAGGCGAGCGGCGCCAACACATAGGCGCCCAGGAACGGACCTGGCGACACCGACCGGCCCAGGGCCTCGGCCGCCAGGGCGGCGTCCAGCAGGCGCAGGCCGAGCCCGCCGAACTCTTCGGGAATGACGATGCCGGTCAGGCCGAAATCGGCCAGGGCGGCGTGGATGTCGGCGCCCTTGTCGTCCGCGTCGCCGGCGAAGCGCCGCACACGGTCCAGCGAACTGGCGCCGGCCAGGGTGCGGATCAGGCTGTCCTGCATCAGGCGCTGATCGGGGGTGATGGAAAAGTCCATGTCAGACGCTCGCAAGCTTCGGTTCGCGCGGCAGGGCCAGGCCACGCTCGGCGATAATGTTCTTCTGGATCTGGGCGGTGCCCCCGCCGATGATCAGGCCAAGGTCGAACATGTAGTTCCACTGCCAACTGCCCTTGGCGCGAAGGTGCGGGCCGTCCTCATAGAGCACGCCCAGCTCGCCGAGCGCGTCGATGGCCAGCGCCGCGATCTGATGGTTCAACTCGCAGCCCTGGAGCTTGACCACCAGTCCGGCCATGCCGGCCGGCTCGCCCGTCATCGAGGATGTCAGCAGCCGCAGACCGTTGAACTTCTGGGCCATCACCCGGGCCTGAAGCTGCATCAGACGGTCGCACATCACCGGATTGTCGATCAGCCGTTCGCCGTCGACGGTCTCGGACTTCATCAGCTCGATCAGCGAATGCATCCGCGCCTCGGTGGCGTTCGGATCGCCCAGCATCCCGCGCTCATGCTTGAGCGTCGCGTTCGCCACGAACCAGCCGCGTCCGCGCCCGCCGACCACCGCACTCTGCGGAACCCGAACGTCGGTGAAGAACACCTCGTTGAACTCGGCCGACCCGGTCATGGTCTTCAGTGGCCGCACCTCGATCCCCGGCGTCGTCATCGGGAAGAGGATGTAGGAAATCCCGTCATGCTTGGCGGCGTCAGGCTCCGTCCGTACCAGACAGAAGATCATGTCCGCCTGGGCCGCGGTGCTTGTCCAGATTTTCGAGCCCGAGATGACGAAGTCCTCGCCGTCCTCAACCGCCTTGGTCTGGAGCGACGCCAGGTCCGATCCCGCGCCTGGTTCGGAATAGCCCTGGCACCAGACGACCTCGCCGCGCAGGGTCGGACCGATCCATCGCTTCTTCTGGTCCTCCGAGCCCACCTCCAGCAGGGTCGGGACCAGCATTGAGATGCCCTGGTTGGCGAAGCCGCGCGGCGCGCCGGCGCGGGTGAACTCCTCGGCGATGATCCGGGTCTTCAGAATGTCGGGCTCGGCGCCGTAGCCGCCATAGGCCTTGGGGATGGTGCGGGCGGCGTAGCCGTTGTCGATCAGCAGCCGCTGCCACTGGAGAGCCGCCTCACGCGGCCTGGCGCCAGCCTCGCCCGCATAGTGATCACGATGATTGGCCAGGAAAGTCCGCACCTCGTCGCGGAACGCTTCCATCTCCGGCGTGAGCCTCAGGTCCATCGATATCCTCCCGCCAATTGTTGCGCATAGGCGAGCATTCCAGGGCGCCGACTGCAAGTATGACCCGGCGGAAGCCCTGCCTCGAGTTCAGTGAGCGCCATACCCGACCTTCTAGATATTCTCGGATTGAACTTGGACTCAACATGAAATGAGGGCCGCCCTTCCGAGCTCGACTGGAACGACGGCGGATGCTTGGCCGGCCCTGGGAATGGGAGCCCTTCGCGTGCCAGATTGTCGCACCCGACGTTCAACCCCCCGGTTTTGCAGGGAAAGCAGCGATTCACGCCGTCAGCGGTAACTCTTTCTTCAAGGGCCAAGCGCTACCGACAGCACACGCGCTGGAAGGGGCAAAGCACACCGCAACTCCCAGTCGATGAGAATTCACAAAGCTCGAAGCGAATTATTGGCGCCCACTCGGCCGGAATTACAGCTCAGTCGAGTTGAACGCTGTCCAATACGCCGCGCGAGCGAGACCTACACATAAACGTTGCTGGATTTCGGCGGCGGACCGCACCCCCCGGCGTCCCCGCACAGGTCCAAAACGCGAAAGAGCTGAGGAAGAACAGTGCTGTTCGACAATCTGAAAATCTCCCGCAAGCTGGCGATCGGCTTCACCGCCGTGACGCTCACCATGGCCGGCATGGGCTGCGCCATGCTTGTGAACCTGCGCGCGCTCGATGAAGCGCGCCTTGAGATCAAGGAGGGCCGCGAAACCCTCACCGCGCTTAGCGAGGCGAAGTTCTACCTCACGCGGCAAGAGAACAGCTACCGCGGCTACCTGCTCTCGAAGAACGACTACTATCTGGAACGGGTCGACAAGCACCGGGCGAACTTCAAGCAGCGTCTCGACGCCGCTCGCGAGCAACTCGCTGACTCCCCCGAACTGGCGGCCAAGGTCGATACCGCCGCCAAGGGCGCCGACAAGTGGCGCGCCGACGTCGTGGACGCGGGGGTTCGCCTCAGCGCCGATCCGGTCACCCTGCCGGAGGCCCTGGCCATGGTCGGCCCTGACGGCCTGGCCGACCAACTCATCTCGCCGGTCGAAGACGCGATGGACGCCGTCGTCCAAGCCGAAATGGCGAAGATGGAAGAACTGCAGCAGGTCCAGATCGATTCCACGCGGATGGCCTACGCCTCGCTGGTGATCGGCTTGGCCTTGGCGGTGATGATCGCCATCGGGCTTGGCTTCCTGCTCACCCGTATGATCGCTGGCCCGGTGAACGCCATGACCGCCGCGATGCGCCGTCTGGCGCAAGGCGACTTTACCGCCATGATCCCGGCCATGGGCCGCAAGGACGAGGTCGGCCAAATGGCCGAAGCCGTCTCGGTCTTCAAGGAAGCCGGCATCGAAAAGCTGCGCCTGGAAGGCCAGACCGCCGAGCAGCGCAAAGCCGCCGAGGAAGAGCGCGCCCGCAACGAGGCGAGCCGCGCCGCCGCCGCCCAGGAGCAGGCCGAGGTCGTTCAGGGCTTGGCCGAAGGGCTGGAACGACTGAGCCAGGGCGACCTGACCCATCGCATCACCCGGGCCTTCCCGGCCGACTATGTGAAGCTGCAGAACGACTTTAACGCCGCCATGGGCCAACTGCAGGACGCCATGACTGTCGTGGTCGAAAATGTCGGCGGCATCCGGAACGGCGCGGGCGAAATCTCGACCGCCGCCGACGACCTGTCGCGCCGCACCGAACAGCAGGCCGCGAGCCTGGAAGAGACAGCCGCGGCGCTCGACCAGATCACTGCGACCGTCAACAAGACCGCCGGCGGGGCCAAGACCTGCGCCCAAGTCGTGCTCGCCGCCCGCGGTGATGCTCAGAAAAGCGGTGAAGTCGTGCGGCAAGCCGTCGCGGCCATGAGCGAAATCGAAGAATCCGCGCAACAAATCAGCCAGATCATCGGGGTGATCGACGAGATCGCCTTCCAGACCAATCTGCTGGCCTTGAACGCCGGGGTCGAGGCGGCGCGAGCCGGTGAAGCTGGTCGCGGCTTTGCGGTGGTGGCGTCCGAGGTGCGGGCTCTGGCTCAGCGCTCGGCCGAAGCCGCCAAGGAAATCAAGACCTTGATCTCCTCCTCCACCCAACAGGTGGGTCAAGGCGTACATCTGGTCGGCGAGACCGGCGACGCGCTCCAGCGCATCGTCGGCCGGGTCGAGGAGATCGACAGCCTGGTCGGAGAGATCGCCGCCAGCGCCCAGGAGCAGGCGACCGGCCTGGCCGAAGTCAACGGCGCTGTTAACCAAATGGATCAAGTCACGCAGCAGAATGCGGCCATGGTCGAAGAATCGACAGCCGCCAGCCATGCCCTCGCCAACGAAGCCGAGGCGCTCGCCGGATCTGTTGCGCGGTTCAAGATCGGCCACAAGCAGGCCGCTTCGTCCGGACACCGTCCGGCCGCGCCGGCCACGCAGATGAGACGTATGAGCCGCGATGGCTCGGCGCTCCGCAAGCCGGCGCACGAGACTGACGGTTGGGAAGAATTCTAAGGCCGCCAGAAGCGGGCCTTTGGGGGGATGTCGATGTCGGAGCCAGCAACACCCGTCGTGGTGAGCCTGTCGCCTGTTCTGGACCTGCAAGCGGCCGAGCCGCTTCGCGCTGAACTGATGGCCCTGCGGGGCCGTCCGCTGACCTTGGACGCTTCGCAAGTCACGCGTCTGGGCGGTCTCTGCCTCCAGGTTTTGATGTCCGCGCGAAAAATGTGGGCGGAAGACGGGCTCAACTTAACCGTGGAGCAACAGTCTTCAGTCTTTTCAGAGCAATTAGCTGCATTCGGCGAGCCCGAACTGCAATTCGAGGCCTAGGGGGACTCTCGTGAGCAAAACCGTTCTGACCATCGACGACAGCCGCACAATGCGGGAAATGCTGAACCATGCGCTGGTTCAGGCCGGATACACCGTGATCCAGGCGGTCGATGGCGTTGAGGGCCTAGAAGTCCTGCAAGCCAACGGCGCCGACGTTGTGATCACCGACATCAACATGCCGCGCCTCGACGGCTTTGGCGTGATCGAAGGCGTTCGCGCCAATCCCGATCACCGCGCCACGCCGATCCTCGTGCTCACCACCGAAAGCGACGCGGCCAAGAAGGAGCGGGCCCGCGCGGCCGGCGCCACCGGCTGGATCGTGAAGCCGTTCAATCCGGTGAAGCTGGTCGAAGCCGTCCGCCGAGTCGCCGCCTAACCCTTCCCCGACCCGGAGCGTCCAGTTGGATCCGTTCGAGAGCATCAAGCAGACCTTCTTCCAGGAGTGCGACGAACTCCTGACCGACGCCGAGCAGGGTCTGCTGGCGATGGAGACCGGCGAGGCTGACGACGAGACGATCAACGCCGTGTTCCGCGCCGTTCACTCGGTGAAGGGCGGCGCTGGCGCGTTCGGGTTGGAAAATCTGATCCGGTTCGCCCACGTCTTCGAAACGGTCATGGACGAACTGCGCTCCGGCAAGATGGAGCTGACCGACGAGGTCGCCAAGACCCTGCTGCGCGCCTTCGACGTGCTGGCCGACCACGTCGCCGCGGCCCGCGACGGCGGCGCGGTGGACGAGGCCCGCTCGGCAGGCATGCTGGCCGAGCTCAAGGCCCTGATCGGCGATGATCTCGCCGCCGACGACGATCTGGGCGACGACGAAGACTTCGGCTTCGTGCCGATGGCCGTCAGCATCGACAGCGACGAAGCCGAGAGCCCGGCCTTCGACCTCCCCCCCCTGGCGCTTGAACCGGAGACCCCGCCGCCCGGCGTCTGGGTCATCGAGTTTGCTCCGAAGTCGGAGATGTACGCCAAGGCTAACGAGTCCGGCCTCGTGCTGCGCGAGCTGGCCCGCCTGGGCGCCACGGAAGTCACGTTGGACGACAGCGCCCTGCCAGCCCTGGATCAACTGGCCGCCGAGAGCTCCTACCTCAACTGGACCATCCGCCTGACCTCCGAGGTTGGCGAAGCCGACATCCGCGAAGTCTTCGAATTCGTCGAGGACGACTGCGCCATCACAATCACCCAGGAAGGCGGGGCGGGATCGCCCCCCGACCGCCCGCTCAGCGACGACGAACTGGCCGCCGCCAGCGCCGACGCCCCGCTCGACATCGCCGCCTTGCTGGCCCGTGTGCAGGCTGACGTCCCGACCGCCGAGGCGCCCGAACCTGCGCCGGCTCCCGAAGAACTCGACGTCGCCGCCCTGATCGCGCGCGCCCAGACCGAAACCGTCGCAGCGCCGGCTCCGGTCGCGCCGCCCGCGCCCGCGCCGGCCGCAAAGGCTGCTCCGCCCGTCGCCGCCAACGCCGGCGGTCCGGCCACTGCGCCCCAGGCGACGATCCGCGTCGATCTGGACCGTGTCGACCGCCTGATCAACGCCGTCGGCGAGCTGGTCATCCAGCAAGCCATGCTGTCCCAGCGCGTGCTGGAGAGCGGCCTGGCCCGCTCGTCCAACGTCGTGCTTGGCCTCGAAGATCTCGAGTTGCTGACGCGCGAGATCCAGGACAGCGTCATGGCGATCCGCGCCCAGCCGGTGAAATCGGTGTTCCAGCGCATGCCGCGCCTGGTGCGCGAAGTCGCCGACATGACCGGCAAGCGCGTTAAGCTGCTGATGGAAGGCGAAGGCACCGAGGTCGACAAGACCGTCATCGAACGCCTGACCGATCCGATCACCCACATGCTGCGCAACGCCATCGACCACGGGCTGGAGACGCCCGAAGGCCGCGCCGAAGCGGGCAAGCCGGCCGAAGGCGTCGTAAAGCTCCGCGCCCTGCACCGCGGCGGCCGCATCGTCATTGAAATCCAGGACGACGGACGCGGCATCAATCGTCCGCGCGTTCGCGGCATCGCGGTCGAAAAGGGCCTGATCGCCGAGGATGCGGTGCTGTCGGACGAAGAAGTCGACAACCTGATCTTCCTGCCCGGCTTCTCGACCGCCGAGACGATTTCGGACATTTCCGGCCGCGGCGTCGGCATGGACGTGGTCCGCCGTTCGATCCAAGGCCTGGGCGGCCGCATCTCGATTTCGTCGGAGCCCGGCAAGGGCTCGAAGTTCACCATGTCCCTGCCGCTGACCTTGGCGGTGCTGGACGGGATGGTGGTCACCGCCGCCGAGCAGACCCTGGTCACGCCGCTGTCGGCCATCGTCGAGAGCCTGACGCCCCGCGCCGAGGATGTTCACCTGGTCGGGGGCAAGGACGCGGTGATCCGCATCCGCGACACCTTCGTCCCGCTGATCGACGTCGGCGTGGCGCTCGGCTTCCGTGACGCCCCGATGGAGCCTGGCCAGGGCGTCGCCGTCCTGGTCGAAAGCGAAGGCGGCGGCAAGGCGGCCTTGCTGGTCGACGCCATCCAGGGCCAGCGCCAGGTGGTGATCAAGAGCCTCGAAGCCAACTACCAGCAGATCGACGGCATCGCCGCGGCCACCATTCTCGGCGACGGCCGCGTCGCGCTCATCCTCGACGTCGACGCCCTGGTGACCACCCAGCATCGGCGCAAGCCGGCGCCGAGAAGCGAAAAGCGAATGGCAGGATGAGCATGACCGATCCCGTCACCCAGAGCGCCCCCGGCGCCCGCCGCGAACTGATCGCCTTCCGCATCGCCGATCAGGAATTCTGCGTAGACATCATGCAGGTGCGTGAGATCCGCGGCTGGACCGTGGCCACGCCCCTGCCCCGCACCCCGTCCTACATGAAGGGCGTCATCAACCTGCGCGGCGCGGTCCTGCCGATCGTCGATCTGGGCGCGCGCCTGGGCCTGACCACCAGCGAGCCCAGCGCCCGTCACGTGATCATGGTCGTGACCGTCGGCGGCCGCACGCTCGGCCTGCTGGTCGAGGCGGTCAGCGACATCATCGACGTCAGCGACGACATGGTGCAGCCGACGCCGGACGTCGCGTGCGACACGGTGAAGATGTTCGTGAAGGGACTGTTCGCCATCGACGGGCGGATGGTCAGCCTGATCTCCCTCGACCGCGTGCTGCCGGAAATGGAAGCCGAAGCGGCATGAGTACGACGTCGGAGACCCGCTCCAAGAGCGGCGCAAACGGTCTGGTCGAAGGCGAGTTTCTCTTCACCGAGGACGACTTCAAGAAGATCGCGCAGATCCTGCACAGCCACGCTGGCATCGCCCTGGCCGAGGGCAAGGCCGCACTGGTCTATTCGCGCCTGGCCAAGCGCCTGCGTTCGCTAGGCCTGCGCTCGTTCCGAGAATATTGTGCCCTGGTCGAAGACAAGCAGGGCGTTGACGAGCGCCAGGCCATGATGGCCGCGCTCACCACAAACGTGACGCGCTACTTCCGCGAGCCGCACCACTTCGATCACCTGCGTGACGTCGTGATGCCCAAACTGGTCGACCGCGCCCGGCGCGGCGGCCGGATCCGGTTATGGTCGGCGGCGTGCTCCAACGGCCAAGAGCCGTATTCCATGGCCATCACCGTGCTTCAGGCCCTGCCGGAAGCGGCGAACCTGGATGTGAAGATCCTGGCCACCGACATCGACCCCAACATGGTCGCCGAGGGTCGCGCCGGCATCTACCGCGAGGACGCCGTCACCCCGGTGCCGCTCGACCTGCGCCGCAAGTGGTTCAAGAAGGCCGCCAGCGGCGCCTGGGAAGTCGCTGACGAACTGCGGACCCTGGTCTCGTTCAAGGAACTGAACCTGATCGGCGACTGGCCGATGAAGGGCAAGTTCGACGTCATCTTCTGCCGCAACGTCGTGATCTACTTCGACGAACCGACCCAGGAACGCATCTGGAGCCGGTTCGCCCCACTGCTGGAGCCGGGCGGCACGCTCTATATCGGCCACTCGGAGCGGGTTTCCGGGCCCGGCGCCAGCCTGTTCGAGACCACCGGCCTGACCACCTATTCCGTCAAGGGAGCCGTGCGATGACAATCGGCGTCCTGGTCGTAGACGACAGCGCCACCATGCGCGGCTTGATCGGCGCGGCGCTCAAGCGCGACCCCGAGATCGAAGTTCTGGGCTTCGCCAACGATCCCATCGAAGCCCGCGAGCAGATCAAGAAGCTCAATCCCGACGTCGTCACCCTCGACATCGAGATGCCGAAGATGAACGGCCTGGAGTTCCTGGAAAAGATTATGCGCCTGCGGCCGACGCCGGTGGTCATGGTCTCGACCCTGACCCAGTCCGGCGCCGACGTGACCCTGCAGGCCCTGGAGTTGGGCGCGGTGGATTGCGTGGGCAAACCGGTTGGCGGCGTCACCGCCCAGGAAGCCTTCGCCGACCTCACGGCCAAGGTGAAGGCTGCGGCCAAAGCCCGAGTGAAGCCTTACAACGGTCCGGTGGCTGTCGTTGAGCGCGACCGCGACTACCGGGCTTCCGACGCGATCCTGGCGATCGGGTCCTCGACCGGCGGCGTCGAAGCGCTGTTGACCATCCTGTCGAACTTCCCCGACACCTGCCCGCCGACCGTCATCACCCAGCACATGCCGGCGACCTTCACCAAGAGCTTCGCCGCCCGCCTGGACAAGATCTCCGGCGCGCACGTGACCGAGGCTCGAGACGGCGATCGGCTGCAGGTCGGCCACGTCTATGTCGCTCCCGGCGGCGACGCCCACATGGAGGTGATGTCCTCGGCCCATCCGGTCATCCGGCTGCGCCAGGGCGAGCCGGTCAACGGTCACCGCCCCTCGGTCGACGCGCTATTTGAGTCCGTCGCCAAGCTGAATCGCCCCGCCGTCGGCGCCATCCTGACCGGCATGGGCCGTGACGGCGCGGCCGGCTTGATGTCCATGAAACAGGCCGGAGCCCGCACCTTGGGCCAAGATGAGTCCTCTTGTGTCGTTTACGGCATGCCCCGCGTCGCGTTCGAGATCGGCGCCGTTGAGAAGCAGGTCGGCCTCTCACGCATGGGCCCCGCGATCCTGAACCTCTGTGCGGCCGCCGAAAGCCATAGGAGCGCCTGATGCCCACCGCCGTTAGCATCAAGACCCTCATCGTTGACGATCAGCAGACCATGCGCTCGCTGATCCGCACCAGCCTGCACGCGCTCGGCATCACCCAGACGCGCGAGGCGCCCGATGGCGAGGAGGGCCTGCGCGCCCTGATCTCCGCGCCCTGCAACCTGGTGATCACCGACTTCAACATGCCCAAGCTGGACGGGCTGGGCCTGCTACGCGCCATTCGGGCGCATGGCCCTACCTCCAAGACTGCTGTCATCATGCTGACCGGCCGGGCCGACCGCGAGCTCGTGCAGCGCGCGGTGCAGTTCGGGGTGAACAACTATCTGGTCAAGCCCTTCACCACCCAGACTCTCAAAGAGAAAATCGAAGCGGTGTTTGGCCCCCTCACATGATTGTTGAAAACGTCTCGGGACGGCCGGGTAAACGCGTTCATGTGGTGCAGGGCGAGCATCACATCTCCGATGATCCCGATGTCATGCTGACCACGATCCTCGGATCTTGTGTGGCGGTCTGCATGCGCGATCCCAAGACTGGGGTCGGCGGCATGAACCACTTCCTGCTGCCGGAAGGCCGGGCCGAGGGGCTGGACGAGGGTCGGCGCTACGGCGCCTACGCGATGGAATTGCTGATCAACGAACTGCTGCGCTCGGGCGCCCGCCGCGAGCGGCTGGAAGCCAAGCTGTTCGGCGGCGCGCGGATGTTCGGCGGCCTCTCCGACGTCGGCGCCTCCAACGCCGCCTTCGCCGAGAAATTCCTTCGCGACGAAGGCATTCCAGTTGTCGGGTCGAGCCTCGGCGGCCTGGCGGCCCGGCGGGTTCAATACTGGCCGACCACCGGACGCGCCCAACAACGAACCGTCACTGATAACGCGGAGCTAACCCGTCTGCGCGATCCTGTGGTGCGGACCCCCGCGCCGGCGCCGGACGATGGGTCTGTGGAGCTGTTTTGATGAGCCGATCCACCGCCGTTCAGACCCCAGAGGTCCTGTCCTCCATCGCCCAGGAGCTGGAGCACGCAGGCGCGCTTTGCGACCGGCTGGAAACGCTGGTCACCCAGCTCGTCCGCGCCAGCCGCGGCGAGCCGCTGGCCATCGCCCTGCATGAAGCCCAAACGCTCGATGTGCTGACCCAGCACCTGGCCGCCCTGGCCACCTTCACGCGCAAGCTGGCGATGCAGGCCGAGAGCGGCGGCTATGATCTTTCCGACGCCGTCGCCAGCGTCACGCTTGGCGATCTAGCCAACCGCCTGGCCCGGGTCACTCGCGAAACGCCGATGCTGATGGACGCCGACGCGGGCGACCTGGACCTCTTCTAGGTCCTGACGGCATGGCCCTGGACCCAAAGATCCGGATCAATCTCGACCGCTCCAGGGTCTTGCTGATCGACGACAACCCCCAGGCGCTGGAAGCGCTGAACTCGATGTTCCGCGGGTTCGGGGTCCGCAAGCAATTCAAGTGCAGCTCTGGCGCGGAAGCGATGCAGGTCGTCAAGAGCCAGGAGCTGGACCTAATCGTCATCGACAGCTCGATGCCCGACATGGACGGCTATGACTTCGTCCGCTGGCTGCGCCGCGAGGCGCCCGACATCTCGAAGTTCACGCCGGTGATCATGCTGGCCGGGCACGCCGCGCGCAGCATGGTCGAAAAGAGCCGTGACTCCGGCGCGAACTTCGTCGTCTCCAAGCCCTTCACCCCTGAAGTTCTGCTGCAGCGGGTGTTTTGGGTGGCCAAGGACGAGCGGCAGATGGTGGTCGCCGAGGGCTATGTCGGCCCCGACCGCCGGTTCAAGAACATGGGGCCGCCGCTTGGGATGAAGGGCCGTCGGAAGGACGACCTATCCACCCATGTCGGCGCAGCCACCGCGCCGAATATGGATCAATCTGACATCGACATGCTGATGAAACCCGCAAAGGTGCAGCTGTGAGCGAAGCCGAATTCGTCAAGGTAAAGTACCGACTGGCCGAACAGGTCGCCCAACCCGGCGGCATGACCGCGGGCCTGGCCAACGAGCGTGCGCAGCGCGAACTCGCGGCCCATGCGGGCGACGCCATGAAGTCGCTGGGCAACATGATCGGCCGGCTCGAGGTCATGTGCCGCGAGAAAACCGCCACCCTCGATGTGGTCTATGTTGAAGGCTCGACGATCCTCGACATCGCAGGGGTGTTCGACAAGCGCGTGCTCTGCGACGCCTGCTACAGCCTATGTGAACTGGTCGATCGTCAGCGCACGCACAATCGGCCCGATTGGGCCTCGATCGGCGTCCATGTCAGCGCCATGCGCCTGCTCTGGAGCAAGGACGGCGAGGATCCGGCTTCGATGAAGTCCGTCGTCGATGGGCTGTGGGCGATCACCGACCGCCTCAATCCCTGATCTCCCGCCTAGCGCCTGACCTCAGGCGCCAGCTTCGGGCTTGGCGTAGCGCTGGCTGACCTTGCGCAGGCCGGCCAGGATCGCCTGGGTGCCCGCCGCGTCCGCCGCTCCTTCGGTGTGCAGCAGCAAGCGCAGGGCGCGCAGGTGAACGGCCACGGCGTTAGCGTCCCAGCGCTGCTGGCCCTTCAGATAGTCGAGCAGATCCGACAGGCTGATCAGGGCGGTGTCCATCGAGGTCAGGCCGCAGACGCTCGGCACGCCAATCGGCTTGGACACCACGCCATAGAGCTCGCCCAGCAACTCGGCGTCGTAACCCTCGCCAGCGCGGGCCGCGACGGCTTCCGCCACCTCCAGCATCGCTTTGAGCTCTGCGAGGCAATCCTGACGCAAGCTGAGCAGGCCGGCGCCGGCGCGCTGCACGGCGTCGGCGACCGGCAGACCGCCGGGCGTGCGCAGGAGCTTGGCCAGTCGAACCGGCGGGGTATGGATCTTGACGCTCATAGTTCCACCCGTCGGGTTTTCATCAGGCTGTCGATGACTTCCTGATCCATGTTGGGAGTTTCAGCCTGCCCGATCTCGCCGTGCAGATCGTCTCGGCGGCGCCCGACCATTCCGGCAGGCACGCCCTCGTTTTTGAAGCGACGATCGGGGCCCATATAGGTGTCGCACTCGACGAACCGACGGCCCTCCCTGGCGATCCAGAGGATGCGCTCCAGGACAGCGATCGGCGTCAGCGGCTTGGCCATGACGAAGTGAGCGCCGCAGTCGCGCGCGCGCGCCACCGCGTTGCTCGGCGTATGGCCGGCGGTCAGCAGGACCGGTGCGAAGCAGTTGGGTTCGATCCGGCTGCGGCGTAGCCACTCGATGAAGTCATACCCCTCGCCGCCCGCGCCGAGGGTGTCGCAGATGATCAGGTCGACCTCGACCTTGGCGATGGCGTCTTTGGCTTCGTCGACGTTCTCGCAGCGATGCAGGGTCCGGGCGCCGAAGCCGGTCAGAATCTGCACGAGAATGCTCATCCCCATCGAGGACTCTTCGAGCAAAAGGACAGAGGCGCGCTCGAGATTGAAGCGGGCTCGAGATTCCGGATTCAGCCCCATATGCTTCCCGACGACGTCACGACGACAGAGCCTACCGCCGGCACGGTTAACAGGAGTTTCCGCGCCGGCCGCCTGCGGCGAACGGGCACAGCCCTAGGGCGTCAGATAGATCGGATTGCCCAGCAGGATGAGCTTGCCGTTCGAGTCCCGTACATCCACCCGCAGCCAACGCCGCACGCCGTCTGCGTTCAGGTCGAAGGACACCGTATGATCGGCCCGGCTGATCTTGGGATCTGGCAGGACGGCCAGCCGTGCGCCATCACCGGCCAGCGAAATCGAACTGCCGGGCGCGCCCACAACGCGGACCTCGACGGCGACCTTGGTCCCGGCTGGCGCGGAAAGCACGTCGCCCATCTGCGCGGCCGCGCCATTGGCCCGGGCCCGCACCTCCAGCAGCCGGTCGCGCGTACCGGCGATGTCGAGGAAGACATGCCCCTGCCTGATCGCCGCGAGGATCGCGGTCTGGCTCAGCTCCGGCGCACGCACCACCGTCGTCGGGACGCCGATGGCCTGGGCCTTGGCCGGATCGAGCGTGGCGTCGTGGTTGTCAGATCCGCCAATGGCCGTGATCCGCAGCCCCTCGTTGAGACGCTTCTCCCAGAACGCCATGCCCGACAGAGCGCCCTCCACATTGCCGCCGTTCACCACCTCGATGGCCTGGATGCGAGCAAAGTCAGTGTCAGGCGCCGTCCAGCCACACCCCATGCAAAGCTCGCCTGACGGCAAGCCTGGATGGTTGATCGAGACCACGCCCCCCGCCGCCTCGGCCTGCTTCAGAATGTCGGCCAGCTTCGGCGCGTGCGCGCTGCCAAGCTGAAAATCCACAAAGGCGGTCGGGCCAAACAGGTTGGCATGGCCGTAGAAGGTGGTGATCTCCCGCCCAGGGAGGATCAGCAGATCGTCGAAATACGGGGCGAGTTCGCGCACGGCGCCGAAATGAGAGGTCGTGTTGTGGTCCGTCACCGCCACGAAATTAAGACCGCGCGCGCTCGCGGCCTCCAGCGTCTTGTAAGTGGGGCACGGGACTTTCGCGCCCTTGTGCGACAGGCAGGACCCGTCGCTGTGGCCGGTATGGGTGTGCAGGTCGCCGCGCCACCACCGATCCTCCGTCGCCAGCGGCGCGTCGTTAAAGCCGGCGAACGCCGCGCCCTTCCGATCGAACCAGATCTTGGCCGTATAATCCGCACGGCTAGCCTTGCGGATGTTCGGGGCGCCCAGCACCAGCTTCCAGACCCCTGGCTTCAGCGGGCCGGCCAGGTACGAAGGCGTGGCGTCGGATTCTGCGAGGGTGAAACTGCTCTTGTTACCCCCGCTCCAGCCGCGAAAACGCTCCGGATCGCGCAGGCCCAGATCGATCACCGAGCGCTGCTCGCGGCCGGCATAGGCGAACTCGACCGTGATCCGCTCCACGCCCGGCGGCGTCTTGAAGGGGACCTCGGTATAGGTCTCGTGCGCCGCGCCGGTGAACGTTCCGGTGAGGATCAGGTCCGGCGCGCGGGGCGGCCCCGCATGGGCGACCGCCGTCTCGAAGAACAGCGCCAATGCGACCAGGGCGATGAGGACCGCCCCGGCGCGCAGACCTTGCAGCAGGGTCCTTGTCATCAGAAGCGATATAGCACGGCCATCCGGAACGCACGGCCCAGCTCGGGCCGGCCCAGATAGTATTTCGCCCCCGCCTCGCCGCTGACGAACTGGCCAGCGCGCGGGTTGCCCTCGGTCAGGCCGATCTCATTGGTGAGGTTCGTCCCATAGCCATAGACCGTCAGGTCGTCGGTGATATTGTAGCGGACCTGGGCGTTCAGCAGGAAATAGTCCGGGATGATCAGGGTGTTGGCCGCGTCCGAGAACCGCTTGCCATAATACTGCAGATCGCCTTCCAAGCGCAGCTTGCCGTCCAGCAGATTGACCCCAGGGGTGATCCGGCCGCTGACCTTCGGCGCGCGCGGCTGCACATTGTTGGAGTAGTCGGTCGGGACGAGTACGCCGCCCACATTGGTGTTGAATTTAAAGTCGCCAAACCGCGGGTCCTGCGCGGTGCCGGTGAAGGTGACGTCGAACCAGTCGGTCGGACGGACCGTGCCCTCCAATTCAACGCCGTAGGACGTCGTCGAGGTAAACTCAGTGCGACTGACGAAGGTGTTGGTCGCCGTATCGAAACGGGTCTCGCTGAACGACTGGCTGTCAAAGCCCGTATAGAACGCGGTGGCGTAGACGCTAAACAGCGGGCGATCGACCTTGAACCCCGCCTCGGCCAGTTCGATGCCTTGCGAGCGCGGATCGGTGCGGGTCGGGTTGGTCAGGAAGTCGCCCAGCGAGGGCAACCGGAAGCCCTTGGTGTAGCGGGCGAAGACGCCCATGTCGGGAGCGATCTGGTAGTTGATGCCGGCTGTCGCGCCCCAGCCGTCGAAGCCGCGGTCCAGCGGGTCGAACACCCCCGTCCCGCTCAGCACCTGATCGTCCGCCAGGCTGGCCGATTGACCTAGATTGATCGTGGCGCTGCGCTCGTTGCGGCCAGACATCTCGATCCGCTCCCAGCGGAAGCCGAGGTCGATACGCAGCTTGTCGTTCAGCCGCCACTCGTCGGAGGCGTAGAGGGCCAACGACTTGGACTCCCCCTCGGCGTTGTTGAACTGCAGGCCGTAGCGGGAGATGCCGTTCTCGGTGATGTTGGCGACGACTTGACCGGCGGCGTTCAGAGCCACCAGGTCCAGCAGGCGGGCCTGATCCTGCACGTCGACCAGGGCCGAGGCGCCGATCTGGAAGAAGCTCTCCTGCACATTGGCGTAGTAGACGCCAAGCGCCACGTCGTGGCTCTGGCCGCCGAACTCGAACCGGTTCAGCAGGCGGAAGTCGTTGATCCATTCGTCCAGCGCGATGTCCTGCTCGCGCATCGAGGCGTCCATGATCAGGCCGGTGCCGTTCTGGCCGGCGACATTGAACACCTCGCCCGGCGCATTGACGAAGCGAAGCTGGACCGCGGTCGCGCCAAGCGCGGCAGGCAGGCTGGCCTTCACCTGGGCCAGGCGGTCAGCGGCCTGAATGGGAGAGTTGGGGAACAGGCCCGCGCGGCTGACGTCGCTGGTGCGGTAGCGCAGATTGTCCTGCAATTCCCAGCCGGCGCCCAGTTCGTAGCGGAACGCCATGGTCGACTGGGTGAGCTTGATGTCCGCGCCGCGCGTCAGGTCGAAGTCGTAGGGGCCGCGATTGGTGCGGAAGGTGAAATGGCTGGTCTCCGGTCCGGCGAAGGTGCCGTAGTTGGGATTGAAGCCCGGCACGCCAGCGGTGTCGCCATTTGCGTCGAAGGTGAGCGGCACGCCCAGGAAGAAGATGGTGTTGTCGTCGAGGTGTTTGATGTTGAAGTCGATCGAGCCGCGCTCGAAATCACGCCCGACCGACAGGCGGATCTGGCCGCCTTCGTCGGCGCGATAGCCAGGGTCGCGCACGCCGTCGCTGACCCGGTAAAAGCCGCCCAGCCCGACGCGGAAACCGGCCACCGGCCCGCCGACCCAGAAGTCGCCGCGCGCCAGCCCATAGTCGCCGACCTGCGCCTTCACCAGCCCCTCGAACTGGTCGCTGCCCTTGCGGGTGATGAAGTTCACTACCCCGCCCGGCGCGTATGAGGTGAAGATCGAGGACGGGCCGCCGCGCACGACCTCCATGCGTTGAATGGTTTCGTCCATGCGGAACGAGAAGTCGGAGTTCAGGAAGCCCAGGCCGCCGTCATGCTGCACCGGCGCGCCGTCTTCCTGCATGCCGATCGCCGAGTAGCCCTCCATCGGGATGCCGCGAGCCCGGATGTTGGCGCCGGCCTCGCCGCCCGAGGCCTCAACCCAGAACCCTGGCACGTTCTTCAGCGCCTCGGCCGTGCTGACCGGCGACTGCATCCGCAGCCGCTCCTCGCTCATCGTGGTGATCGCATAGCTTGCCTCGACCTTGCGCTGCTCGGCGCCGGCGCGGGCGGTGACGATCAGTTCATCCACTTCCGAACCGGCCGCGTCATTGGCGAATGCGGGCATGGCGGCGGCCAAGGCCGCGGACGCCGCGGCGACGAACAGGATGGACTTCATAGGATACGCCCCTCGAAACGATTTCGTGGGGCGGGGCTTAGCCGCACTGCTTATCGTTCCGACGACATGTCGATGTCGGCGCGGCGACACCTTCCTTTCAGATTTGTGGCGTCGCCGACCACTCGCTCCGCGCCTCAAATGCTGCACCTAATGCTGCGCAGCATAAACGCCGAAAACGACCGATCGTGCGTTTTCCCATTGCCGCGGCGGCGCGCCGCACCTACTTGCCAACCACAACAATTTGGACGGGAGACGACTATGGGAACGAGCCTGCAACTGCGCTCACTGGTGAAATCCAGCGGCGAACTGGAACTGTCGTTGGTATCCGTGCCGATCCCCGTGCCGGCGGCCGACGAGGTTGTGGTGCGGATCGAGGGGGCGCCGATCAACCCTTCGGACCTTGGCCTGCTGCTCGGCCCGGCCGATATCGGAAGCGCCAAGGTTACAGGCTCCGGCGCCGACACCGTCGTCACCGCGCCAATCCCGCCGCAGTTCATGCGCGCCATGGGCGCCCGCGTCGACGACTCGATGCCCGTCGGCAATGAAGGCGCAGGCGTGGTCATCGCCGCGGGCGACTCGCCGGAAGCTCAAGCCCTGCTGGGCAAGATGGTCGCTATCCTGGGCGGCGCCACCTACGCGCAGCACCGCAGCGCCAAGGTCGCCGATGTCCTGGTCCTGCCGGAAGGCGCCACGGCGGCCGACGGCGCCTCCTGCTTCGTCAACCCGCTGACCGCGCTCAGCATGATCGAGGTCATGCGCCGTGAGGGCCACACCGCCCTGGTGCACACTGCGGCGGCTTCGAACCTCGGCCAGATGCTGAACAAGATCTGCCTCGCCGACGGCGTGGCCCTGGTCAATATCGTCCGCAACCAAGAGCAGGCCGACCTACTGCGCGGCATCGGCGCCAAGTACGTCGTCGATTCCACTGCGCCCGACTTCATCGAAGCCCTGACCAACGTCATCGACGAGACCGGCGCGACCCTGGCCTTCGACGCCATCGGCGGCGGCAAGCTGGCCTCGCAGATCCTGTCGGCCATGGAAGTCGCGGCCAACCGCAAGGCCACCGTCTATAGCCGGTACGGCTCGGCGACCTACAAGCAGGTCTATATCTATGGCGGCCTCGATACGCGTCCGACCGAACTGGCCCGCAATTTCGGCCTGTCCTGGGGTGTCAACGGTTGGCTGCTCACGCCCTTCCTGGTGAAGATCGGCGCTGCGGACGCCGGCAAGCTGCGTGCCCGCGTGGCGGCCGAACTAAAGACAACCTTCGCCAGCCACTACACCGCTGAGCTTTCCCTGGCCGAGGCCCTGCAACCCGAAGCCATCGCCGCCTACGCCCGAAAGGCTACTGGCGAGAAGTACCTGATCAACCCGAACAAAGGCGTCTAGGGCGCATAAAAAATGCTGCACCCACGCCTTGCAGCATGGGTGCAGCATAAACTGCGGTAAGTCGCTGTTTTGGAAAGACTTCCCTCCCACTCGTCATCACCGGGCGCTTGTCCCGGTGATCCATAAACGCCGACGACGGTGTCTATGGATGGCCGACACAAGAGGTCGGCCATGACGAATCTGAGAGTTGGCTCGCGGCCTACTTCTCGTTGGTGAAGATCACCGTTCCCGACGAGGCGAACATGCCGCCGACGCCATGGGCGACGCTGATCTTGGCGCCTTCGATCTGGGCCGCCGCCGTGCCGCGCATCTGCCGCACGCTCTCCTGCAGCGCATACATCCCGTACATGCCCGAGTGCATGTAGGAGAGACCGCCGCCGTTGGTGTTGACCGGCAGCTTGCCGCCGATGGCGGTGTTGCGCTCGCGGATGAAGTCCTTGGCCTCGCCCGGCTTCACGAAGCCGAGGTCTTCCAGGCCGTAGAGCGGCAGGTGAGCAAAGGCGTCGTAGATCATCAGGTGATCGACGTCGGAGTGCTTGATGCCCGCTTCGTCAAACGCCTTGGCGCCCGAAATCTTGAACGCGGTCGACGACGTGAAGTCGTACATCTGCGAGACCATGGGGGTCTCGACGCTCTCGCCCGTACCCAGCACGTAAACCGGCTTGTTCGGGAAGTCCTTGGCCCGGTCGGCGCTGGTCAGGATCAGCGCGCCGCCGCCGTCGGTGACGAGGCAGCACATCAGCATCCGGTAGGGCCAGGCGATCATCGGCGAGTTCAGCACGTCGTCGACGGTGATCGGGTCCTTGAAGCTGGCGCGCGGATTCTTGGCGGCCCACTCGCGCTGGATCACCGCGACGTTGGCCAAGTCTTCCTCGGTGACACCATAGGTCTTCATGTAACGAAGCACCGGCACGGTGAACATGGTCGGCGGACCGACCGGACCGAACGGCATTTCAAACTGCCCCATCAGGCTGGACGGCGCGCGGGCGAACCCGCCAGCGCCGACGCGGCTGCGGCCCGACTCACCATGGGTGATGAGGATGGTCTTGGCATGGCCGGCGGCGATAGCCGCGGCCGCATGGCGGACGTGCAGCATAAACGAGCAGCCGCCCACCGAGGTGCCGTCCGCGTAGGTCGGCTTGATGCCGAGATAGTGGGCGAGCTCGACCGGGCTGATGCCCGCAGTGGCGACGCCGTCGATGTCGGCCGGCGTCAGGCCCGCGTCGGCCATCGCGTTAAGTGCGGCGTCAGCGTGAAGGCCGATCACGGACACGTCCGGAATCTTGCCCATCTTCGTGGTTTCCGCGGCCCCGACGACCGCGACTGAATTCTTTTGCATGGTCTCTGAGCCCTTACGACTTGGCCGGCTGGAAGAAGGGCAGCGAGATAGTGTCGCTGAACTTTTCGAAAACGACCTCGAGCGGCATATCGAGGACCAGGGCTTCAGGCGTCTGCGGGCAACCGACGATGTTGGTCATCATGGTCGGGCCTTCTTCGAGCTTCACCACTGCGATGGCGTAGGGCTCGGTCCCCATGTCGGGACGAGGGCGATGATTGATCACATAGGACCAGAGAACGGCCTTGCCGCTGGCCTTGAAGACCTCGACGTCGCGCGAGCCGGTGTTCGGATCGAACGGACGCGGGGGGAAATAGGCTTGGCCGGTGGCCTTGTTGCGTTGCAAGAGCAGCTCGCCGTTGCGAGCCCCATCCCAGAAATGCTGGGTCTCCGGCGTGGGTTCGGGCAATATTCTCGCCATCTGAAAAATCGTCCCCAATCAAAAATTCGAGTTTTGCAATTGGCCCGCTGAATCGAGTGGGCGGCGCAACAAACCCGACCAAGACGCGCTTGTCGACGGCTTACGTTGAGGCAGGCGGGTCAAAAGCACGCGCCGCTTCAACGTCAAGCTAGGCCCGAGCCTCCTTAAACTCGTCGTCCGCCGGGCAGCCGAAGGCTCAGCCGGGGTGACAAGTCAGACCGGCGAGGCCGCCATCTTCCGGCGCTCGGTCGAGGCGACGAGTTCGGCCCAGATGTCGGCGTCCAACGTGGGGCTCTTGGCCTCCGCGGCGGTCTGCAACGCGATCAGCGCCGCCCGCAGAGCATCATTGGCGGCTTGCAAGGACGAGATCCGCAGATCGGCGTCATCGCCAACCGCGAGCTCGGCGAAGTCCAGCCCGACCTCGCCGGCTCTGGCCAGCAGGGCGCGCACCGCGCGGTTTTCCTCCACCAGCCGTGCAGCGGTTCCGTCCCAGACCTCAGCCGCCATGCCGAGCAGCGCCGCCGACAGGCCAAGCGAACTGGCCCGGTCGGCGGGGTGAACATCCGGCATCGCATTGCGAAGCGCCAGGCCGGCGATTTCGGCCAGGACGGCAGGTACGGCGGGGGTCATAGGCGTCCCATCACTTTGAGCGCGGCGCGATCTTGGGCGTTCTGCAGCGCCCAGGGCGGATAGACCATGATCGGTTCGCGGTTGCCGCCGTCGAGCCAGGCCCTGGCCGACGAAACCCAGATCGCCTGGCCCTTCACGCAGTTGAACAATTCCCACCAATGCAGGGCGGCGGGATCGGCCTTAAGGCCGCTGGCCCGTTCCCAGATGGCGATGGCCTCAGCACGCGGCAGCAGGCCGCCGGCTATGCCCGTGCCGAACGACCAGACCGGGTTGAGGCTCCAGCCGAGATCCTCCAGCGGATCGCCCAGATGCGCCATCTCCCAGTCGAGAATGCCGTGGATCGCGCCGGCGTCGTCGTAGAGGAAGTTTCCGGTCCGGTAGTCGCCGTGCACCACACCGACCTTCTGGGCCGGCGGCGGGGGATTGGCCCGCAACCAGCGGATAGCCGCACGGATGATCGGCAGGGGCTGCGATTCGTCGTCGTCCAGCACGCCCTCCCAGTAGGACAGCTCGCGGTCCCAGCAGGCGTCGGCGGCAACGCCTGGCATCACATCGGCGAGACCGATCGCGGCCGGATCGGCCTTGGCGATCTCCGCCAGAATCGTCCATTTGCGCTCGCCCAGCTTCGGCAAGATCGCGACATAGGGCGGGCCGAACAACATCTGCGGCGAGGCCTGGAAGCCGGCGATCTCCTCGGCGATGAAGAACGGATGGTCGAGGGCTTCGCTTTCTTCCTCCAACCACAGCATTTCCGGCACCGGCACGGCGCTGCCGCGAAAGGCGCGATAGGCCTCGAACTCGATGCGCCGCTCGGTGTCGATCAACGAGGCGGGCGGGTCGCGGCGCAGGATCAGCTTGCGATCCTGCCGTGCCCCGTCCTGCGCCCAGGTCAGGCGAAAGCGATAGGTCTCACGCGACGCGCCGCCGGAGATACGGGACAGGTCCTCAACCACAATGTCGGACGCATGCGGCATTCGGGTGGCGATGTAAGCCGCCAGTCTAGGTTCCAACGCCATACCGGTCAGTGCATCTCGAAACGAATCGGCAGGGTCTTGGGGCCGCTGACGAAGGTGGCCTGGCTATTCTTCGGCTGGCCGTTCAGCTCCAGCGACTTGATCCGCGGCAGCATCTCTTCCCACAGAATCCGCATCTCCATCTTCGCCAGGTGCTGTCCTAGGCAGAGGTGCGCGCCATAGCCGAAGGCGAGGTGCTTGTTGGGCTTGCGCTCGATCTGGAAGGCGGCGGGATCATCGAACACCGCCTCGTCGCGATTGCCCGAGGCGTAGCAGAGCATCATCCAGTCGTCCTTGGCCAGACTGCGCCCAGCGAACTCCGTGGCTTCGGTGGCGGTCCGCATGAAGGTCTTCACCGGCGTGACCCAGCGGATCGATTCGTCCACCAGGCCGGGGATCAGCGAGGGATCGGCCTTCACCTTGGCCAGTTGCTCCGGGTTCTCGGCCAGGCCCCAGATCGCGCCCGCGGTGGAGGACGAGGTGGTGTCGTGGCCGGCGGTGGCGACGATCATGTAGTAGCTCATCGCCTCCAGTTCGGAGATCGGCTGGCCGTCGATCTCGGACGTGGCGATCACGGTCGCCAGGTCGTCGGTCGGATTGGCCCGGCGGTCGGCCGAGAGCTTGGCGAAATAGGCGTAGAAGTCCGCGACCACGCCCTCGGACAGCAGCTTGGTCAGGTCAGTCTGGCGGTCGGTCTTGCGGCCCAACTCTGGGTCGGTGGCGCCGAACAGCTCCTGGGTCAGGGTGAGCATCCGCGGCTCATCGGCTTCCGGCACGCCCAGGATCTCCATGATCACGTGCAGCGGATAGTGCAGCGCCACAGCGCTGATGAAGTCGCACTCGCCGCCGGTCGCGGCCATCTTGTCCACCGCCTTGCGGGCGATGCCGCGGATGCGGTCCTCCAGCCCCTTGATGTTCGGCGGCATGAACCACGCCTGGGTGAGGGCGCGGTACTTCGGGTGATCGGGCGCGTCCATCTGCACCAGGCTGCGGACCAGATGCGGGCTGCCGCCCATCATCGCCCGCACAGCGGTGTCGGCGGCCTTGTTGGTGATCACGGTGGAGCGATCGCCGCTATGGAACAACGCGTTCTGGCGGCTGATCTCCAGGATGTCGGCGTGCTTTGTCGCCACCCAGAACGGGTCAAAGCCCTCCACCTCGGCCAGGCCGAAGGGATTATTGGCGCGCAGCCAGGCGTAGGTTTCGTGAATTCGTCCATCGCCATAGGCGGTTGGATCGATCAGGTTGCGCGCGTGGTCGTCGGGTATGCGAACGCCGATGCTGCTCATGATGCGCCGAGCTCTTTGCCTTTACGCCCCGTAACCTTACGTGGCGTCAGCAAAAAGCATCCTCCCTTGTTTTGTTATCTTTGTTCACTTGATACTGCGCTAACAGGCGACGTCGCAATACCGTCGACGGATCGAGACAAGATCGGCGCCGATTCAGACCGTCTGGGAGGACGCCCAATGCTGACCAAGGCCGACGATTTTCCGATCCACCAAACGCCCGAACCGATCGCCTATGCCGGCACGGACCGGAATTTCTACGACCGCTATTTCTTCAACGGCTATGCACCGGACGGCAGCGAGTTCTTCGCCGTCGCCTTCGGGGTCTACCCGCAGCTCAACATCGCCGACGCCCACTTCTCGGTGGTGCGCGACGGGGTTCAGCATTGCCTGCACGCCAGCCGCATCCTGAACATGGAGCGCATGGACCTGACCTGCGGCCCCATTCGCATCGAGGTGCTGGAGCCGCTGCAAAAGCTGAAGGTCACCGTCGAGCCCTCCAACGGCTTCGCGGCCGAGCTGATCTTCGAGGGCCGCGCCTTCCCGATCGAAGAGCCGCGCTTCATGCGCCGGATCGGCCCGCGCGCCTTCATGGACTACACGCGCCTGACCCAGAACGTGCGCATCACCGGCTGGATCGAAGTGGACGGCCAACGCCGCGAACTGCAGGCCGGGACGGTCGGCAGCCGCGACCGCTCGTGGGGCATCCGCCCGGTCGGCGCGCCCGATCCCCAGCCACCGGTTCCGATGACGATGGGCGGGTTCTTCTGGCAGTGGACGCCGCTGAACTTCGCCGACCGCAGCGTCTTCTTCCACGTCAACGCCGACCCCGATGGCCGCCCCTGGAACACCCGCGCGGTGATCTCGCCGGACGGCGCGGGTCCCGAGGGGCACTACGAGACCGAAGCCGCCGCCATGGAGGACGTCAGCCTCATCACTGGGACCCGTCATGCACGAGGCGGCACGCTCAACGTGCCATTGACCCAAGGGTCGGCCAGCATCACCTTCGAGCCGTTCCTCACCTTCCTGATGCGCGGGATCGGCTATGGCGCGCCGACCTGGCGGCATGGAGGCTACAAGGGCGAACTGGTCGTGGAGCGCGAGGACATCGACCTGGCCGCGGCCGACATGGCCAGCCCTGAGAACGTCCACATCCAGGCACTGTCGCGGGTCACGCTCTCGACGCCGGGCGAGGCGCCCCAAACTGGCATGGGCGTGTTCGAACAGCTCATCGCCGGGCCCTATCGTCCGTATGGATTGGGATAGGGTCCCCCACCATCCGCTCATCCCGGCGAAAGCCGGGACTCAAGCTGGGTCCGCGCTCGCGCGGCTCTCGCCAGTCAACCCGATAGCCTGCTTGGGTCCGGGGCTTTCGCCGGGATGAGCGGGGTTTTATGCATATGCTCAACGATCTGGAGTTCACATGATCACCGACCGCACCTGGACCAGCGCCGACGGCCTGGCCCTGTTCGCCCGCGACCACGCCCCGGCTTCGGGTCCGGCGAAACTGCCGGTGATCTGCATCCACGGCCTGACGCGAAACTCCCGCGACTTCGAAGTCGTGGCTCCGCTGATCGCCGCCCAGGGCCGCCGTGTGCTCAGCATCGACGTTCGCGGGCGCGGCAATTCCGGCCGCGACCCGAACCCCGCCAACTATAATCCTGCGATCTACGCCATGGACGTCATCGCCCTGATGACCCAGTCCGGCATCGGCCGCGCCCACTTCATCGGCACCTCGATGGGCGGGCTGATCACGATGACGCTGTGCGCCATGCGTCCGGACCTGATCGGCGGCGCGGTGCTCAACGACATCGGGCCTGAGGTCGGCGCGGCCGGCATCGCCCGTATCGCCAGCTATGTCGGCGGCGCGCCCGCCGTTTCGAGCTGGGCGGAGGCCACGGCCTATACCAAGGCGATCAACGGCGAGGCCCTGCCCCACCTGACCGACGCCGACTGGGAACGCTTCGCCCGCCGAGTGTTCCGTGACGATCACGGGACGTTCTTGCTCGACTACGACCCGGCCATCTCCCAGGGCTTCAAGACCGCCGCTCCGGCCAGCGACGGCGCGCCGGCGGCTGGCGCCCCTGACCTTTGGCCGCTGTTCAACGCGCTGGCGAGCGACCGCCCGTTGCTGCTGGTGCGGGGGGAGACCTCCGACATCCTCGACGCCGACATCGCGGGCAAGATGAGCGCCGCGGCCCCGCATATGGCCCGCGTCGAGATCCCCAAGATGGGGCACGCCCCGACCCTGGAAGAACCCGAGGCGATCGCGGCGATCAGCGCCTTCTTCGCCCAAGCCGCCTAGAAATCAGCCGCTTTCCAACGTCCGTTTGAACGTTCGCTTGCGTCCGGGCTGACCGGCTTGCACACTTGGCGAATTATTGAAGACGCCATGGCGCGGTTTTCGCGCACTTATGAAAGTTCGAGACTTTGACCCTTTCCTCCACCGCGGCGATTAAGGCCGCGCCGACGGACGTCCTGGGATCCGTGGACGCCCTGATCGCAGGGCTGGCCAGCGTCGGCTACATCGCCTCCAAGCGCATCGCCACCGCGCTCTACATGGCTATTCACCTGCAAAAGCCGATCCTGGTCGAAGGCTCGGCCGGCGTCGGCAAGACCGAGCTGGCGCTCTCGACCGCCACCCTGCTGAACCAGCCGCTGATCCGCATGCAGTGCTATGAGGGCCTGGACGAGTCCAAGGCCTTGTACGAGTGGAAGTATGGCAAGCAGCTCCTCTACACCCAGATCCTCAAGGACCGGATGGGCGCGGCCCTGGCCGACGCCGCCGACATGGACGCGGCGATGGACCGGCTGCACGGCATCGGCGACCTGTTCTTCTCCGAACCCTTCCTGGAACCGCGCCCGCTGATGAAGGCGCTGAAGGAAGACGACGGCTGCGTCCTGCTGATCGACGAAATCGACAAGTCCGACGAGGCGTTCGAAGCCTTCCTGCTGGAAGTGCTGTCGGCCTATCAGGTGTCGATCCCCGAGCTCGGCGTGATCAAGGCCAAGACCCCGCCGCTGGTGTTCCTGACCTCCAACAACGTCCGCGACCTGGGCGACGCCCTGAAGCGCCGCTGCCTGCACCTGCACATCCCGCTGCCGGACGCGGCGCTGGAACGCAAGATCGTCGCCAGCCGCGTGCCGGACATCGAGGCGACCCTGACCGCCGAGCTGGTCGGCTTCGTGCAATCGCTGCGGACGCTGGACCTGCGCAAGTCGCCCTCGATCTCCGAGACCGTGGACTGGGCCCGCGCGCTGATCCTGCTCAACGCCGACAGCCTCGATGTCGAGGTGGTTCGCGACACCCTCAACGTGCTGCTGAAGTTCGAGCCGGACATCAACGCCGTGGAACCGCAGATCGGCGAACTGCTGCGCCGGCCGGCGGCCTGATCCCATGCAGGGCGCTTTGGAAGACTTCTTCCGGGCCCTGCGGGCCGCGGACGTCAAGGTCTCGCCTGTAGAGGCGATCGACGCCCACCTGACGGTGGCGAAGGTCGGCTTCTCGGACCGTGAACTGTTCAAGGACGCCTTGTGCGCAACCTTGGCCAAGACCGCCGACGAGGTGGTGCGGTTCGACGCGACCTTCGACACCTTCTTCGCTCGCGACCAGGTGTCCTTCGCCCCGCCCCCGCCGCCCAGCGGCGAGGAGCGCGGCGATCCCATGGACGGCCTGCCGCCTGAGGCGGCGGATTCCGATCTCGCCCGGATGCTGATGGAGGGCGACGCATCATCCATCGCCCAGGCCATGGAAGAAGCCGCCGAGCGAGCCCAGGTCTCGCAGATCCGCCTCTCCACCCAGCGCTCGCGCCTGACGCGGCGACTGCTGGAGGAGATGGGGCTCGGCGAAATCGAGGCGATCATCAACGCCGCGCGCAAGCTGGAAGGCGGGGGCGACGCGGCCGACCGTCTTGAGGCCGGCAAGCGCAAGCTGACCGAAGAGGCTCAGCGCTACGTCGCCCGCCAGCACGAACTCTACGCATCAGGCTCAGGCAAGATGCTCCGTGAGGAGATGCTGGCCCGCAAGGCGCTGAACGCCGAGGGCGGCATCGATCCCGTCGACCAGGCGATGATGCAGGCCCTGGTCAAGAAGATGGCCAAGCGCTTGGCCGACCGCTATTCGCGCCGCCGCAACCGCGCCAAGCGCGGCCACATGGACATCCGCCGCACGCTGCGGAAATCCATGCCCTATGGCGGCATGCCCTTCGAGGTCATCTGGAAGACCGAGAAGATCGACAAGCCGTCCATCGTCTGCATCTGCGATGTCTCGAAGTCGGTCGCCGCCGCCGCCCAGTTCCTGCTGACCTTCCTCTACAGCCTGAACGAGGTGGTCGATCGCATGGAGGCCTACGCCTTCTCCGGCCGGCTGATCAGCGTCAACGACATCCTCGACGACGAGCATGTGGACAAGGCGATCTTCGAGGTCCTGAAGCGGATCGGCTTCCAGCAGACCGACTACGGCAAGTCGCTGGAAGACTTCTGCGAGAACCACCTGGACCACGTCGACAGCCACACCACGGTGATCTTCCTGGGCGATGGACGGTCGAACTACGCCGACCCTCGCCTCGACCTGATGGCGACGATCCAGAAGCGCGCGCGTTCGGTCATCTGGCTCAACCCTGAACCCGAGAGCTACTGGAGCCAGGGCGACAGCGTCATGTACCGCTATGAGCGCTTCACCCATGTTGCGAAGACCTGCAACACGCTCGGTCAGTTGGAACGCATCATCGAGGACGTGCTGCGGACCTACGTTCCGCGCTAGCGGCTCTCAGCCGGCGAACCATCCGCCAACGACGCAGGATGGTTCGCCGCCCCGCACCGTCACGGTCGCCTTGCGCCCGACGCCGGTGAAAAAGTAGGTCGCATTTTCGCCAGCGCCGACCCCGACGAGGGCCGGCGCAGTAAACTGACATACCCTGTAGGTCACCCGTGCGGACAAGACGCCCTCGCTGGGCGATACGCAGCTCACATGGCCAAAGCGCCGCGAGAAGCTGACCCCGCCATATTGGAAGACCTTCAAGGGCTGGCGTTCAAACTTGGCTGGATCAGGCGGCGCGACCACTGGGCATGGCGGCCCCTTGATCGCCCACTCTGAGCGCATCGCGCGCTGATCGGCCCACGTGGCGTAGATCGACGTCAGCGGCACGCTCACCACCAACATCAGGAAGGCGATCATCCCGATGACAGGCAGTCCCGGCAGTCGACCTCTGCGCCAGCTCACCAGCTGTCGATCCAGCGCAGCTTCTTCTCAGTCCGCACGGGCAGCGGCGGCAGAGACTTCAGACCCGAGAGCACCCAGCGCCGCGTGTCGGCAGGGTCGATGACGTCGTCCAGCGCTGGGCCGGAAGCCTGGGACAGCGCCTTGCCGCGCGCATAGGCGGCCGCGACCATGTCGTCGAACTTGGCCTTGCGCGCCGCGGGGTCCTCAATGGCCGCCAGTTCGTTGCGGTAGCCGAGCTTGACCGAGCCCTCCAGGCCCATGCCGCCGAACTCGCCGGTCGGCCAGGACACGCAGAACATCGAGGCCTGATAGGAACCGCCGGTCATGGCGATGGCGCCCAGGCCATAGCTCTTGCGCAGGATCACCGAGAACAGCGGCACGGTCAGGTTGGCGCCGATCACGAACAGCCGTGAGCAGTGCCGGATCAGCCCGGTCTTCTCAGCCTCCGGGCCCACCATGTTGCCGGGCGTGTCGGACAGCGAGAGCAGCGGGATGTCGAAGGCCTCGCAAAGCTGCAGGAACCGCGCAGCCTTGTCGGAGGCGTCGCTATCGATCGCCCCGCCCAGATGCTGCGGATTGTTGGCGAAAACTCCCACCGGCCGCCCCTCGATGCGGATGAAGGCAGTGACCATGGCCAGGCCGAACTTGGGTCGCAGCTCCAGCACCGAACCAGTGTCGGCGATCAACTCGATCACCTTGCGGACGTCATAGACCCGCAGCCGGTTCTCCGGGATCGCACGGCGGAGCAGCCGTTGGTCGGCCGCCTCCCAGTCCTTCACCGTCCCCTGGAAATAGGACAGGTACTGCTTTGCCAGCCGCACCGCGTCGGCCTCGTCCTCGGCCAGGACATCGATCGTCCCATTGGCTTGCATCACCTTGACCGGGCCGATCTCCTCAGGGCGGAAGACCCCGAGACCGCCGCCCTCGACCATCGCCGGACCGCCCATCCCGAGCGCCGAGTCCTTGGTGGCGATAATCACGTCGCAGCAGCCGAGGATGGCTGCGTTGCCGGCGAAACAACGACCCGAACTGATCCCGACCAGCGGCACCGCGCCCGACAGCCGTCCCCAGAACTCGAACCCGCGAACAAATCCGCCGCCCTCGGTGTCGCCGGGCCTCCCTCCGCCCCCCTCGGTGAAGAACACCGTGGGCAACCGCCAGCGCGCGGCGATCTCGCTCATCCGGTCGAGCTTGTCGTGGTTGTGCGAGCCCTGGGTGCCGGCCAGGACGGTGTAGTCATAGGCCATCACCGCGACGCGGGACTTTTCCTCGGCGAAGCGGTCGCCGTTTACCGATCCCAGCCCCATCACCATGCCGTCGGCCGGCGTCTGGGCGATCAGCTCTTCCATGGTGTTGCGCCGCCTGCGGGCGGCCACCGTCAGGGCGCCGTACTCGGTGAAGCTGCCTGCGTCGCAGAGGTCCTCAATGTTCTCGCGGGTGGTGCGCTGGCCAGTCTTCCGCCGCCGCGCCGTCGCCTCGGGTCGCGCGGCGTCCAACGTCCGCTCATGGCGATCCAGCACCTCGGCCAGGTCGGGGCGGATGTGGTCGAGGTGGATCTCCTCTTCCTGCGCGACCACCCCGCCGGCGACATCAGCCTCCTCGATGAAGGCCAGGGGATGCTCCTCGAAGACCGTGTCGCCTTCGGCCACAGCGATCTGCCGCACTACCCCCGAGGAACTCGCCGCGATCACGTGCTCCATCTTCATGGCTTCCATGACGAACAGCGGCTGGCCTTCGCGGACCTCCTCGCCCACCTTGGCGAGGATGCTGATGAGAGTGCCCTGCAACGGCGCGCGCAGCGGCCGGGTCCCTTCGGGCCCCTCCAGTTCCTCTTCATCGTCCTCGGCGGCGCTCTCGGCCTTGCCGTGGTGCAGAACCGCCAGGGGATCGGAGGTGTCGACCTGCGCGCCGGCACGCTTGACCGGGGCCGTCCCACCGGCGGTTTCGAAATAGAGCTTAGGCGCCTCCGGACCCCCGGTCAGCTCCTCCATCCGCTCTTCGATGAAACGCGTATGGACCTGTCCCTTGGCGACCGCCGGGTGGGCCAACAGGCTTTGCAGGAAGCCGATATTGGTGGCTGAGCCGGCGATACGAAATTCCGACAGCGCTCGATGCGCCTTGGCCGCCGCGGTCGGCAGATCAATCGAATGGACGATCAGCTTGGCCAGCAGGCTGTCGAACCGGGCGCTGGTGCGATAGCCGGCATAGCCGAACCCGTCGACGCGAACCCCCGGTCCGGACGGCGGTTCGTAGGCCGACAGCACCCCGCCGGACGGCTTGGCCGAGCCGTCGGCGGCCATGGTCTCCAGATTGATCCGGGCCTGCACAGCGCACCCGCGAGGCGTGGGAACCTGGCTCTGCGTCAGGCCCAGCTCGGCGAGCGAGCGCCCATGCGCGACATCAATCTGTATACGGACAAGATCGAGGCCGGTGACCGCCTCGGTGACCGTATGCTCGACCTGCAAACGGGGATTGGCCTCGATGAAGACCACAGTTTCGCCGTCGACCAGGAACTCTACCGTGCCCAGATTGCGATAGTGGGCGGCGCGGCCCAGGGCGATGGCGGCCTCGAACAGCCGTTCCCGTATCTCCAACGGCAGGCTCTCGGCGGGCGCAATTTCCACCACCTTCTGGCGCTGCCGCTGCAAGCTGCATTCGCGGTCCCACAGGTGAGAAACGACCTGTCCGTCGCCGACGATCTGCACCTCCACGTGCCGGGCGTGCGGCAGGAACTGTTCGACATAGAGCGAGCCGTCGCCGAACGCCGCCTGGGCCTCCGAGGCGCAGCGTTCGAACGCTTCGCTCAGTTCATCGGCGCTGCGCACCGGGCGCATTCCACGGCCGCCGCCCCCGGCGACCGCCTTGACCATGATGGCCTCACCCTGGCCCAGCCCCTCCAGGAAGGCGCGGGCCTCGGCCAGGGTCGTCGCGCCGCCGGTCCCAGCCAAAATCGGCACATCGCACTGTGCGGCGAGGGCTCGTGCGCGGCCCTTGTCGCCGAATAGCTCCAGCGTCTCCGGCCTTGGTCCCACGAAGATGATCCCCGCCTCGGCGCAGGCGCGCGCGAAGGCCGCGTTCTCCGACAGGAAGCCATATCCGGGATGGATGGCGTCGCACCCCATTGCCTTGGCGGCCGCCAAGATCTGCGCGCCATCAAGATAGGCGGCCGGCCCGGCGCCCATAAGGGCGTGGGCGACGTCAGCCTTTCGGGTGTGGAGAGAAGCCGCATCGTCGCTGGAATAGACCGCGAGCGTCTCGATCCCCATCTCGGCGGCGGTGCGCGCGATGCGGACGGCGATCTCACCGCGATTGGCGATCAGCAGCTTCTTCATCTGGCGTCCCCTCGAGTGTTTTCTTTCACTCTGCCCGGCAGGAACGCCCGCGCCTAGCCTCGACTAGGCGCCAATAGTCCCTCGAAGAACGGGCGGACGTAGAGCTCGGCGGTCTCCTCGGGCGTCACATCGCTGGCCCAGTGATGCAGTTCGGCCGCGGCGTTGATCATCGCCGTCAGCATCTGGGCGGCGATGTTGGTGTCCACAGGCCGCACCGAGCCATCGGCGACGCCGTCCGAAATCAAAGAGGCGAAGCGGTCGGAAATGCGATCGAATTTCGCCAACAGTTTCGGCTGGATTGATTCCGGCGCCGAGGTCAGGGCCGAGGCGCGCAGCAATGGCGCGTTCCCCGACATCTGGTAGGACACCAGCGCCGCGGCTACCGTCGTCAGGGTCTGAAGTCCGCTGCCTGAGATCGCCTCTGCCTGGCGGATAGCTCGCCGCATCACCTCGAACGTGCGCTCGAAGCAGGCGACGACGAGCTCATCCTTGTTCTCGTTGTGGTGATAAAAGGCGCCCTTGGTCACGTTGAGCCGCGCCGAGATCTTCTCGACCGAGGCGCCCAGATAGCCCTCTTCATTGATCAGCTGAGTGGCGGCGCGCAGGAACAGCTCGCTCGAAGCTTCGGCGCCGCCGTTCGACTCAGCGATCAGGTCCGGCAAGGGCAGCGGCGCCCACGCCGCGCCGGGCGCCGCCAAACCATCGGCGGTGATCGCCAGAACCCGCTTGGAAACCCGGCCATAGTCCTCGACGTCGTGGCGACGCAACCAGACCACCGCCCAGAAAGCCTCCGAAATCAGCAGATGAGCGCGGGCGTTGAAGCCGGCCCGCGACAACCCCTCGGTTTCAGGGCCGTGGAGCAGCCCGCGCAGCTTGCGGAACATCTCCAGATAGGCGGCATTCACCGGCGCGTTATTCAGGGCGCGCACGTCGTTGAACACCGCGATCGGCTCGGCCTCGCCCAGCACGACGCGACCCTTGTAGTCGAAATAGGCGTCCAGGAAGAGCGCCAGACGTTCGCGGACGCTTGCGCCCGCCTCGCCTACCGCGGAGAGCTCATTGAACAGCTCGATGCCGTGCAGGAAGCACGCGCAGGCCAGATCTTCCTTGTTCTTGAAGTAGTAGATCACCCCGGTCGGCACGAGGTTCAGCCGCAGCGCCACGTCGGCCAGGGTCATGCCCCGCACGCCCTTGCGGTTGATCACTTCGACGGCGGAGCTGACGATAGCGTGCTTGCGCTGCTCGTAGCGTTTCGTCGGCGGCCGGGTCGTTGTCATGGCGTCATTATCTTTGAAGGCGTGACCGCCTCGGGCCCACCGTCATACCGCGTCTTCAGTTTTCTCGATAGCGGCGCGTGCGTCCCCGGACGCCAAAAGCGTCCGGGTTCGGACAATTGCCCTATGCCTAGGCCGTCCGGAGCATTTCTGTATCCACCGGCAATTGGCGGATACGCTTGCCCGTGGCGGCGAAGATCGCATTGCACAGCGCCGGCAGGATAGGCGGCAGCGCCGGTTCACCAAGACCGGTCGGTGAATTGTCCGACTTGATGAAGTGCGTCTCGATCGGCGGCGCCTCGTTGATCCGCATCAGCGCATAGTCGGTGAAGTTGCTCTCGACCGTCGCGCCGTTCTCGATGGTGATCTTCTGGTGGAGAGCGGCGGACAATCCGTCGAGCACTGAACCCTCGATCTGGTTCAGCGCGCCGAAGGGGTTGATCACGTGACGGCCGACGTCGGCGGCCACCCACACCTTCACAAGCTTCACCGCTCCATCGGGCGCCACCGCGACCTCGACCACCTCGGCGAAGTACCCCAGATGGCTGTAGTGGAACGCGATCCCCAGGCCAGAACCCTTGGGCAGCTTGCGCCCCCAACCGGACTTCTCGGCCGCCAGCTTGACCACCGCGGCCATGCGGCCGGCGGCGTACCCGGACGGAGGCGTGCCGACCATCGGCTGGTCGCCGAGCAGCTTCAGGCGGAAAGCCACCGGATCAGCGCCGGCCGCATGCGCCAGTTCGTCGATGAAGGACTGGACCACGAAAGCGATGGCGTTCGAGCCGGGCGCCCGCAGCGGACCGGTCGGGACCCCCGAGGCCATCATCGAGACGTCGTAGCGATAGTCAGGCAGGAACCGCGCCGGGAACTCGGTGGGCGACATGCCGGCGCTGCGCCCCGCCACGCCGTTCTCGCCGAAGGTCACGAAGTGATCGTGCCAGCCGACGATGTCGCCGGCTGCGTTCACGCCGCCCTTCAGGAAGTGCCAGCCCGCCGGCCGGTAGAAATCGTGGCGCATGTCATCTTCACGCGTCCACAGCAGCTTCACCGGCGCGCCGACCTGCTTGGAGATCCAGACCGCCTCCACCATGTAGTCGTTCATCAACCGGCGGCCGAAACCGCCGCCGCCGCGGATCATGTGGATGGTGATGTCGCCTGGCGCGACACCCAGGGTCTTGGCGACCAACTGGCGGCCCGGCTCGGGGTTCTGGGTCGGAGCCCAGATCTCGATCTTTCCGTCCTTGAAGTGCGCCGTGCAATTCTGCGGCTCGAGGTTGGCGTGCGAGATGAACGGATAGGCGTAGGCCGCCTCGACAACCTTGCTCGCGCCTTTCAGCGCGGCGTCCACGTCGCCGTCATTGCGCTCGGTCTTTTGCGGCGCGGCCTTGGAGAGTTCGAGCGCGCGAGCCGCAAAGCCAGCGCTGGACTGTTTGGCCGTCGGGTGGTCGGACCAGCGGGTGTTCAACTGGTCACGCCCCTTCTTGGCGGCCCACCAGCTGTCGGCCACGACCGCTACGCCTGGCAGCAGACCGTCGAGCTCGGTTCCGCCCTCGACCACGAAGGCGTCGCGCACGCCCTTCACGCGCTTGGCGGCGGCCAGATCCGCGCCGGCGACCTTGGCCCCGAACACCGGGCCTTTTTCGTAGGTGGCGAACAGCATGCCTGAGACAGTGACGTCGATGCCGAACAGCGGCTTGCCGGTCACGATGGCCGCGGTGTCGACCTGCACCTTGGCTTGGCCGATGATCTTGTAGTCCTTGGGATCCTTCAGCGGCACGGTCTTCAGGTCCGGCACCGGCACGCCAGCCGCCTTGCCGGCCAGGGCGCCATAGGCCGCCTTGCGGTTCGAGGCCTTATGATGGACGACGCCCGAGGCGGTCGTGCATTCACTGGCTGGCACGCCCCAGCCCTGGGCGGCGGCGGCGATCAGCATCACACGCGCGGCCGCGCCGACCCGGCGCAGTTCATCCCAGTGCAGCGGCGTGGCCATGCTGCCGCCGGCGAACTGGCGGCCATAGACCGTGGGGTCGTTCATCGCCTGCTCGGTGCGGACGGCGCTCCAGTCGACGTCCAACTCCTCGGCGATCAGCATCGGCAGCATCGTCTTGATGCCCTGACCGACCTCAGGGTTCTTGGCGATGATCGTCACCACACCATCGGGCGCGACGCGAACATAGGCGTTCAGCTTCGCGGCCGAGCCGCCGGCTTCAGCGGCGCCAGCCTTGGGTGCGACGGTGAAGGACAGCAGCAGCCCGCCGCCGGCCAGGACGTCGCGTCGCGAGGCGACAAAGGGATGGGATCCGTCAGCCATGATCTCAAGCCTCCGTCTTCTGGCCAGACGCCAGCTTAATCGCCGCCCGAATGCGGGTGTATGTGGCGCAGCGGCAGATGTTGCCGCTCATGGCCTCGTCGATGTCGGCGTCGGTCGGCTTGGCGTTCGCGGTCAGCAGTGCGGTGGCCGACATGATCTGACCGGCTTGGCAGTAGCCGCATTGGGCGACGTCGAGCTCCGTCCAGGCCGCCTGCACCTTCTTGCCGACAGCGCCCGCGCCGATACCCTCGATGGTGACGATCTTCGAAGCGCCGAGGCTATCGACTGGCATGGAGCAGGAGCGCACCGGCGCGCCATCGACATGCACGGTGCAGGCGCCGCACTGGGCGACCCCGCAACCATATTTGGGCCCCAGAATACCCAGGGTGTCGCGCAGCACCCAGAGCAGCGGCGTATCGCCGTCGACATCCGCCGACAGGGCCTTGCCGTTGACGTTGAGCTTGAAGGCCATGAAGCGCCCTCCCCCTTATTTGATTGCCAGGAATCCTAAGGGGTCGAGGGGGCAGGCCGCAAGCAAAGGAAATCTATAAACGCCCGACCGATCCCGAGACTTCATTACAGAACAGAAAGGATAAATCTCATGTAATAATTCAGATGAACTTCTCGTAACTCTCTTAAATCTGTGTCATTACGCCGCATTAACAAGACTTCGTGAGAAGACTGGCGCTATCTCCAATTCATCGGCGGCCAGACGGACGCCCCCACGACTACAGATGAAATGGGAGATTTCAGATGTTCAAGATCAGCAGCACCCTCGCCGGCGTCGCCACCCTCGCCCTCGCCACCCTTCCGATGCTTGCGGTCGCCAGCGGCGCCCACGCCGCCCCGGTCGTCGTGAAGGTTTCCGACATCGACACCTCCAGCGCCCACGGCGCGAAGATCCTGAACCAGCGCATCGACGTCGCCGCCCGTGAGTTCTGCGGCCGCACCGAGCCGGGCGCGATGGCCCGCCTGGCCGACAACGCCTGCATCAAGGGTGTCCGCACCGAAATCACCGAAGGCGTCGCCAACCGCAACGCGATGATGGCGAAGACCCACGCGGCCGAGCTCGCGCAACGCTAAACCTGGACTGACACCGCGCGCAAAGCCCGCCCATTGTGGCGGGCTTTTTCGTGTTCGGCTGAGGCCTATCGCGCGCCGGCCGCCTGCATGATGCGGTCGGAGGACGGGCGGCCGGCCAGGCCGTCGTCTGGCGAGACGGTGATCCGCATCTCGCTGCCGTGCAGCGCCACGGCGGGCTTGCTGCCTTCGACCAGCTTCACCTTCTTCAGCCGCCCCAGCAGGCTGCGGCCGTCTGGGCGCCGTGACAGCCGGACCACCGCCTCGGCGGTCACGATGGCGGCATCGGCCACGACGGCGGAAGATTCAGGCGACGCGTCGGCTTCGAACGGGATCAACCGCCGCGCGGCGCGGGTGGCCTTGGCGCTGGCCTGGGCCAGACGCTCCAGCAACACTTGTGGACTGAGTGGGGCCAACCGCAAGGCCGCGCCTCCGCCCGCAAACGCGGCAGGCGACCCCCCAGGACGTTGAGCGGTGAACAGGGTCAGACCGCCCAGCCGCGTCGCCCGCAGCATCGGCTCGCCAAGATCGTTCTTGTAGATGACATCGCCGCGCGGGGCCGGATGAGGCCGCAACACCCAAACCTCGGGGCTGCTCTCAAACTTCATGTAGGCGCGCGGCTGGCTGCGATCCAGGATGAAGGCCTCGCCTTCCTGGCTGACATAGCGCGCGATCGGCGGGCTGGCGCGACGCCCGGGCGCAGGGCGATCCCCAAACAGACCCTCGCGCAATGTCTGGGGTCCGGCATTGGCCGGCAGGGCATAGCTGACACTCAACGCCGCGGCGAACGCCGCGGCGAAGAGGGGTCGGTATGCTGACGCCGGTCTTTCGCTTGCCATCAAGATAGGCAGATGCCCTTTGAGTGGGGCGCTTTTTGGACCCCTAACAAGCTTAACCGGCCATGTACTGGCCACCGTTCAGCGACAATGTCGAGCCGGTGACATAGCCCGCGTGCTCGCCGGCGAGGAAAGCGACCATGTCGGCGATCTCTTCGCCCTTGCCCAAACGGCCGACCGGGATCTGGCCGATAATCGCCGCCAGCACGTTTTCCGGCACCGCTTGAACCATTTCGGTGTCGATATAGCCCGGCGCGATGCAATTCACGGTGACGCCCTTGCGGGCGTTTTCCAGCGCCAGCGCCTTGGTGAAGCCGATGACTCCGGCCTTGGCGGCCGAATAGTTGGTCTGGCCCATCTGGCCCTTCTGGCCGTTGATCGACGAAATATTGATCACGCGGCCCCAGGACCGATCACGCATCCCCTCGATCACATGGCGGGTCATGTTGAAGACCGAGTCCATGTTCACGCGGATGACCTCTGACCACTGCTCCGGCGTCATCTTGTGGAAGACGCCGTCGCGGGTGATGCCGGCGTTATTCACCAGGACCTCGATGGGTCCCAGTTCGGTGGTGACCGCCTCGACGGCGCGGCGGCAGTCTTCGAAACTGCCGACATTGCCCTTGACGACCATGACGCCAAGTTCGGCGGCGCAAGCCTTGGCCGCCTCTTCGTTCCCCGAATATCCCGCGGCGACCTTGAAGCCGTCGCTCTTCAACCGCTCGCAGATCGCCCGGCCAATGCCGCGCGTCCCACCCGTCACGAACGCTACTCTGCCCATAGGGCCGCCTCCCGCTTGAAAAACCGGGGCGCCGGTTGGTCCGGCGCTCCCAACCTAGATGGTCAGACTGCTTCGACGCACATGGCAACGCCCATGCCGCCGCCCACGCAAAGCGTGGCCAGGCCCTTCTTAGCCCCCGAACGTTTCATTTCGTGGACAAGGGTGGTCAGGATGCGCGCGCCCGACGCGCCGATCGGGTGGCCGATGGCGATGGCCCCGCCGTTCACATTGACCTTGGCCGGATCAAGACCGAGATCGCGCACCACGCAGATCGACTGGGCGGCGAAGGCTTCGTTGGATTCAATGAGGTCCAGGTCGGCCACGCTCCAGCCGGCCTTTTCCAAAGCCTTGCGGCTAGCCGGAATCGGGCCGGTGCCCATGATCTCAGGATCCACCCCGGCATTGGCCCAGGAGGCGATGCGGGCGAGGGGCTTGAGGCCACGCTTGGCGGCCTCGTCGGCGCTCATCAGCACCAGAGCCGCGGCGCCGTCATTGAGGCCGGAGGCGTTGGCCGCGGTGACGGAGCCTTCCTTGGCGAAGGCCGGACGCAGGCCCGAAACACTGTCGAGCGTCGCGCCGTGGCGGATGTATTCGTCCTGATCAACAATCGTATCGCCCTTGCGGCCCTTGATGGTCACGGGCGCAATCTCGCCGGCGAACTTGCCGGCCTTCTGAGCGGCTTCGGCCTTGTTCTGGCTGGCGACGGCGAAGATGTCCTGGTCCTCGCGGGTGATCTGCCAACGGTTGGCGATGTTCTCGGCGGTCTGGCCCATGTGGTAGCCGTGGAAGGCGTCCCACAGGCCGTCCTTGATCATGGTGTCGACCAGGGCGAGATCGCCCATCTTCTGGCCGCCGCGCAGGTTCTGGGCGTGGGGCGACTGGCTCATGCTCTCCTGGCCGCCGGCGATCACCACTGAGGCCGAGCCATCGGCGATCTGCTGGGCGCCCAGCGCAACTGCGCGCAGGCCCGAGCCACAAAGCTGATTGAGGCTCCAGGCTGGGCTCTCGACCGGGATGCCGGCGTTGACAGCCGCCTGGCGGGCCGGACCCTGGCCGGCGCCGGCCTGCAGCACCTGGCCCATGATCACCTCGCCGACGTCGGCGGCGGTGATCCCGGCACGCTCGATAGCGGCCTGAATGGCGATCTTGCCTAGCTCGTGGGCGGGGAGGCTTGAAAGCGCCCCGTTGAACGATCCGACCGGGGTGCGGGCGGCGGAGACGATGACGACGTCGCTCATGGCGGGGCTCCTGGACTTTAAGGCTTTCATCTATCGGGAAAGCCTGGAGCTTGGGCAAGGGGGTGCAACCAACTCGCCTGATCGGAACCCCTGCTTTCCGAACGCCCTCGCATTCGCGATACTGCGGTGCAAGACTAGGGGTGCGCCGCGGGGAGCGTGCCAAATAAGGGATTGTGGGATGGTTGAGACCCAGGGATCCGGCGACGCACGCGTCGTCATCAAAAAGTATGCAAACCGGCGACTCTACAACACCGCTTCTTCATCCTACGTCACGCTCGAGCACCTGTCGGACATGGTGAAGCAGGGCGTCGACTTCGTCGTCTATGACGCCAAGACGAACGAGGACATCACGCGCACCGTCCTTACCCAGATCATCTTCGAGGAAGAGAGCCGGGAGGGCCAAAACCTGCTGCCGATCCAGTTCCTGCGCCAATTGATCGGCTTCTATGGCAATTCGATGCAAGCGTTCCTGCCGAGCTATCTGGAACTGTCGCTGGCCACCTTCGCCGAGCAGCAGGAGCGGATGCGCACGCAGTTCACCACCCTGGGAACCGGTGGCGGTCTCGGCAGCGGCTATGAAGAACAGATCCGTCAGAACCTGGCGATGTTCGACCGCGCGATGAAGATGTTCTCCCCCTTCGCCTATTCGCGGACCGAGGACGGCGCCGCGCCGCAGAAACCCGCCGATCCCGCGCCCACCGCTGGCCCGGCCGGCGACGAAACCCTCAACGCTTTGAAAAAGCAGATGGAAGACATGCAGGCGCAGATCGCGAAGCTCGCCAAACGCTAGATTAACCTGAGGAGGGCTAGGGTCCTGCCTCCATGACGTCTCCGATCGACCCCATTCGCAGGGCCAACCAGGTCCGCCGCGTTCGACGCTCCCAAGGCGCCGAGACCGGGGGCGCGTCTGAGATCGAAGACCGGAGCGTTCCGGCTCTGTACGAGACGCCGCCCCCGCCTGCGCCCGTCGGGGCGCCTGGCCCCGCCGCGGTCTTTGCGGCCCAGGTGCTGGGTCAGGACGGCCATCGGCGCGGCCTACGCGGCGGCAAGGAAACCCTCGACACCGCGCGGACGGTCTACAACCAGACCGAATATTCCGGCGCCGCCGACAGGCGGGCGCGAAAGGGCGGCGCGGCAAAGACCGAGGTCTGATAGCCTGGCCCGCATGAAGGGTTTCGTCGCAGTCTGACCCGCGCCTCGCGCGCGGACGTCACCGGCTAGAACCGGAAACCGGAACCTCCCGGCGCGACGCCGCATGAGCCATCCCTCATGGCCGCGTTCCACGCGGCGCACAGACTTCGGAAGACATCATGGAATTTTCAATCCAACGGGCCGCCACGCCCGACGACGCCTACATGCCGATCTGGGGCCCGCTCCTGGCCTTCAACCAACAGGCTGTCGGCGACGCCCAGGGCGAGGCGTTCGCCCTCACCATCACCGCTCCGGGCGATAACGAGATCCTTGGAGGCCTATGGGCGCTTTCGCTATGGGGTTCGTTCTATATCGGCCTCGTCGTCGCACCGGAGGGCGCGCGCGGCCAAGGGCTTGGCACGCAGCTGATGGATCAGGCGCAGGCTGAAGCGATCGCTCGAGGCTGTCGCTCCATGTGGCTCGACACCTACGCCTTCCAGGCCCGTAGCTTCTACGAGCGCCTCGGTTTCAGTGTGTTCGGACAGATCGACGGGCCAGCGCCGATGTTCCCGAGGTACTTCATGCAAAAGTTGCTGGCTTAAACGCACGAAGGGGCGGGCTCACCGCCCCTTCAACCGCGCGATCTCCGCCTCCAAGACGGCGACCTTCTTTTCCAGGGCCAGCAGGCGGCCGGGCAGATCATCCTGCCCCGGAACAGGCGTGGAAACTCCCGCATGGTGGGCGATCTGCGTCGGCGGCACACCCAGCAGGTCGGCGAAAATGCCCACCTCCTCGGCGGAAAGTTCCCGCTGGTCCTTGAAGACCAGGACGAGCTCGGCCTCGCTCATGCCCGCCGCCGCGGCCATAACCCTTTGACTAAGCGACCTTTCGGCCAGTTTGGCCTCGAACCACGGGCGATCGAAGAACAGCGCCATCAGCCAACCGCGCCTTGGCGCCGGTCTTGCTTAATCGGAGATGAATCCATCGCCGAGACGCTCATGTTCACCCTTGCCATCCGCCTCTTCGACGTCGCCGTCGTGACGCTCATCTTCAGCGCGCTCACCTAGCCGCGGGCCTCAGGCCCCGTCCGAACCGAAGTCGACGTCTCGGCGCGCCGAGACGATGGTGACGATGAACCCAGCCAACACGTCCAGCAACACCATCACCGTCAGCAGGAAAAACGTCGAGGTGGCGAAGGCCGGCGCGAGCAGGAACTCGACCAGGCAGGCGACGAACAGCAGCATCGACAAGGCGTGATTGACGATCGCCGTCCGCCGGCTGGTGGTCGATTTCAGCAGTTCTATGAACAGGACGATCAAGCCAACCAGCAGCATGACGTCGCCGAGGTTCACAGGCCATTGGGCGCTGTTGCTCATCGCGATCGAGAACAAAGGCTCGCTCATGCGGATCGCCGCTTCCTGGGAACCGAAGCCGCCAGCCAGGGTCAGGGCCGCCAGATTGTAGGCCAGCACCGGCAGGGCTAGCAGCGGCAATGCGGCGAACATGGAAACCCCTCCCCCGCCCGGATCGAGCAGAAGACTCCGCTGCTTTGCCAGACGCGACAAGCCGGGCTCCCTCAGAGCTCTTCGACGGCGCCGGGCAGGCGCGAGCGCGACTGCAGCCACATAACCCCAAGCAGGTCCGACGCCGAGGCCCAGAGCCGGCCGAGATTGGTGTATTTCGACTGGCCGGTCTGCCGATGGCGATGGTTCACCGGTCGGAAGTCCACCTGATACCCCTCGCGCAGCATCAGGGCCGGCAGATAGCGGTGGATGTGGTCGAAATAGGGAAGCCGCAGGAACGCGTCGCGGCGGAAGGCCTTCAGCCCGCAGCCAGTGTCGTTGGCGGTGTCCTTCAACAGCCGCTTGCGCACGCCGTTGCCGAACTTCGAGGCGAACTTCTTGGCGGCGCTGTCCTGGCGTTTCACCCGCTCGCCGCCGACCAGCACCAGATCCGGCGGCCCAGCGGCCAGCGCGTCCACCAGGCCCGGGCCATCGGCCGGATCGTTTTGGCCATCGCCATCCAGCGTCACGATCACATCGCCGCGCGAGGCCAGGACGCCGGTGCGAATCGAACGGCTCTGGCCGGAGTTCTTGGCGTGGGCCAGCACCCGCAATTGCGGTATCTCGCCCTTCAACGCCGTGAGCGCTGCCCGCGTGTTGTCGCGGCTGTGGTCGTCGACGAAGACGATCTCGAAATCGCGCCCAGCAAAGGCGGCCGCGATTTCGCGGGCGAGCTCTGGCGCCGCGCCTTCCTCGTCAAAGACGGGGACGACCACGGAAATGTCGGGCGTTGATTTGGCCATATTCCCTCCATAGCGGAAAATTCGGCGCGCCGGTGCTATCAACTCGGGCATGAATCTCGAGGCCTATATCGATCGCTTCAGCCGGGGGTGGCGCGCGCCGGCGTTCGCAGCCCTGATCGCATTCCTGGCAGGCTTGCCGGGCGTATTCGCCATGCCGCCTCTGGACCGCGACGAGAGCCGGTTCGCGCAGGCGACGGCCCAGATGTTGGAGACCGGCGACTACGTCGTGATCCGATTCCAGGACCAGCCGCGGTTCAAGAAGCCGGTGGGCATCCACTGGCTGCAGGCCGGCAGCGTCGCGGCGTTTTCCTCGCCTGAGGACAGAGAGATCTGGGCCTATCGCCTGCCCTCCCTGCTGGGGGCCATGCTGGCGGCGGCGGCCTGCGCCTGGGGTGCGGCGGCCTTCTTCGGGAACCGGGCGGGCCTGCTGGCCGGGGGCCTGCTGGGCGCCACCTTCCTGCTCTCGACCGAGGCCTTCATCGCCAAGACCGACGCGGTGCTGGCCGGAACGACGACCCTTGCCCTGGCGGCGATGGGCCGCATCTATGCCGCCTCGCGCGACGGACCGCCCGCCGGTCGCCTGACCCGGCTACTCTTCTGGCTGGGCCTGTCGGTGTCGATGCTGGTCAAGGGTCCGGTCGGACTGATGGTCGTTGTCCTCACCGCGCTCAGCCTCTGCGTCTGGGACCGCAAGGCCGATTGGCTGAAGGGCATGGGCTGGATCTGGGGCCTGATCCTGACGGCGGCGGTCGTCGGACCCTGGGCCACGGCGGTCACCGTAGCCACCGACGGCGCTTTCTGGACCACGGCCTTCGGCGCCGACTTCGCGCCCAAGCTGGTCGGCGGCCAGGAAAGCCACGGCGCCCCGCCCGGCTATCATACCCTGCTGCTGCCGCTGCTCATCTTCCCCGGCTCGCTGCTGTTGCCGGCCGCCCTGGCGCTCGGTTGGCGTGGGCGGAACGAGCCGGGCGTGCGGTTTGCGCTCTGCTGGCTGATCCCGGCGTTTCTGGTGTTCGAGGCCACCCCGACCAAGCTGGTTCACTACACACTGCCGACCTATGGCGCGCTCGCCTGGCTGATGGCGGCCGCCGCGACGCGCGGCGAGGTTGGCCCCATCGCGCGGTGGGTGGGCGTCGCTCTGTCGGCCCTGGTCGGGACGGTGCTGGCGGCGGCGGTGTTCTATCTTTTCAGCGAATACGGCGACCCTACAGATCTGCCCGCCACAATTCTGACCGCGCTGCTGCTGGCCGCAGCCGGACTGGTTGGGGCCTATCTGCTCTGGCGGCGAGAGCCGACCAAGGCCCTGGTCGCGGCGGCGGCGCTGAGCATCCTTGGTCACGGCGCCTTCGCGGCGACCTTCATCCCGCGCCTGGAGCCGCTGCTGCTCTCCAAGCGCACGGCCGACATCTTGGCGGAGCAAAGGTTGTTGCCCCGACAGGGCATCACGCCCGCGCCGGTGGCGGTCGCGGGCTACGCTGAGCCGAGTCTGGTGTTCGAATTGGGCACTCCAACCGATCTGGGCGGCATCGATCAGGCCGTCAAAGCCCTTGCCGATCAACGCCCGGCGGTCGTCGAAAGCCGCGAGCAGGCCCAGTTCGAAGCGTCCCTGAAGGCCCGCAACGTCAAGGCCCGCGAGATCGGCAAGGTTGAGGGCCTCAACTATTCCAACGGCGACGACACCACTTTACGCGTCTACGCCCCGATCCCATCTGAGGGCCAATGAGCCGTTTCATCGAAATCGTCGAAGTGGGTCCGCGCGACGGCCTGCAGAATGAGAAGACCGTCCTCGACGTCGGCCAGAAGCTGGACTTCATCCGCCGCCTGGACGCCGCCGGCGCGCGCCGGATGGAGGTGGTTTCCTTCGTCAATCCCAACCGTGTGCCGCAGATGGCCGGCGCCGAAGAGGTGATGGCCGACCTGTCGCCGGATACCAGGCTCTCGCGCATCGGGCTGGTGCTGAACATGCGCGGCTGGGAACGGGCGGTGGCGAGCGGCTGCGACGAGGCCAATGTCGTGGTCTGCGCCTCCGATGGGTTCGGCATTCGCAACCAGGGCGCCTCGGTCGATGAACAAATCGCGGCGATGCACGGCATCGCCGAACGCCGCGCCGCCGATGGCGGGCCGCCGATCTCCGTGACCTTCTCGGTCGCCTTCGGCTGCCCATTCGATGGTGAAGTGCCGGAAGACCGCGTCGTGTCGCTGGCCCGCGAGGCCGCCAACGCCAAGGTCGCCGAGATCGCCTTGGCGGACACCATCGGCGTGGCCGACCCCTGGACCGTCCGCCGCCGCGTCGAGGCGGTTCGCGCGGTGATCGGCGACACGCCGCTGCGGCTGCACTTCCACGACACGCGCAACACCGGCCTGGCCAACGCGTTCGCTGGCGTCGAGGCGGGCGTCGACATCCTGGACGCTAGTTGCGGGGGACTGGGCGGTTGCCCGTTCGCGCCGGAGGCGACGGGCAATATCGGCACCGAGGATATTGTCTATATGCTGGAGCGCGCCGGCTTTGAGACCAGCTACGACCTCGGCGCGCTCATAGAGACCGCCAAGTGGATGTCGGGGGTTTTGAACAAGCCGATCGCCGCATCCGTCAGCCGCGCGGGCGTCTTCCCGCAGTAGCTAGGCGGCGCGCCCGCGGATGCGCCACATCACCGGGCGGGCGATAGCCGTGCAGACGATGAGCGGCGAAATCGCCCACGCCAGCAGGGCCTCGCGACCGTTTTCCGCGCGCTTGCGGAAGTAGCGCGCCAGGCCGACGCCCTTATGGAACTCCACGCGCAGCGGGCTGGCGTGGCTGGTATGCCCCAGGTGGATCACCTCGGCCTTGGGCTGGAACAGCACTTCCCCGCCGCCCTGGCGCACGCGCCAGCACAGATCGACGTCTTCGACGTGCAGGAAGTAGCCTTCATCAAAGCCTTGGACGGCGTCGAAATCTTCGCGCCGCATGCAGAAGCAAGCGCCCGAAATGGTCGGGACGGCGATCACGTCTTCCGGCGCGGCCTCGCTCTCCCAATGCACCTCATAGCGGCGCAGGGCGGGAATGGCGGTGGCCAGGCGGCTCAGGCTGACCAGGGCGCTAACCGGGGTGATATCGCCGCGCCGAGCGCCGCGTTGCTCAGTGCGGTCGGAATTCAGAACCCGGCCGCCGACCAGGCTGGGAACTGGGCGCCCCTCGATGGCGCGCGCCAGTTCGTCGATGCAGCCCGCTTGTAGGAACGCGTCGGGATTGAGGAAGACGAGCACCTCGCCACGCGCCGAGCGGGCGCCAAGGTTCGCGCCGCGCGCAAACCCGACATTGCCCTGCCCCTGGATCACCCGCACCCGCCGGTCGCCGTCGGCGAGCCGCTTCAGACGCGCCGCCTCCAACCGGGTCGAACCGTTGTCCACGACCACCAGCTCGTCGACCGACGGGTCGGCGAGCACGCATTCGACACTCTGCTGGAGCGCCTCGCCGGTCATGTACACGACCATGACCACCGAGACTTTGCGGCGTAGCTTCAGGAAGTCCTGCGTCGGAGCGGGTTCGTAAGCGACGATCGGTGCGGCGATGCCGTTCATCCAGCCTCCCTTACCCCGACCTCGCCCTGCAGGGGCGAAGCACCCCGAAGCACAGCTTGGCGTGTAACATCCGGCGGACTCGCCTCTAAGGCAAGTCTCTTGGCGGCTTCAACAACCGTCAGGATCTCCTGGCCGTCGGACCCCAGACGCCTCAAAGCCACCTTGCCCTCCTCGGCCTCACGTCGACCGACCACGGCTATAACCGGGGTCTTCGCGAGGCTGTGTTCACGAATCTTGTAGTTGATTTTCTCGTTCCGAAGATCCGTTTCAACCCGGAGCCCCGCGGCGCTCAGTTCTTGAGCCACCTTCAAGGCATAATCATCAGCATCTGACGTAATTGTGGCGACAACGACCTGCGTCGGAGCCAGCCAAAGCGGGAACGCGCCAGCGTAATTTTCGATCACTACACCGATGAAACGCTCCATCGAGCCGCAGATGGCGCGGTGCAACATGACCGGCCGCTGCTTGGAGCCGTCCTCGACCACGTACTCGGCGTCAAGGCGTTCGGGCATCACGAAGTCCAGCTGCAGCGTGCCGCACTGCCATGTCCGGCCGATGGCGTCGGAGAGGTGGAACTCGAGCTTGGGGCCGTAGAAGGCGCCCTCGCCGGGCAGACGCTCGACTTCCATGTTCACCGCCTGGCGGGCGGCGCGGTCCAGCTTGTCTTCAGCGATGTCCCACGTTTCGTCCGTGCCGGCGCGCAGGTCGGGCCGCAGGGCCAGCTTCACGCTGTCCAGCTCCAGGCCAAAATCGGCATAGACCGAGTTGAGCAGGCGAACGAACTTCGTCGTCTCTTCCTCGATCTGGTCCTCGCGGCAGAAGATGTGCGCGTCGTCCTGCGTGAAGGCGCGCAGACGCATGATGCCGTGCAGCGCGCCCGAAGGCTCGAAGCGGTGGCATGCGCCGAACTCAGCCATCCGGAGCGGCAGGTCGCGGTAGGATTTTTGGCCGAAATTGAAGATCTGCACGTGACCGGGGCAGTTCATCGGCTTGACGGCCAGCTCTTCGCCTTCCGTCGTTTCGCACGTGAACATGTTCGCGCCGAACTTCTCCCAGTGGCCGGACTTCTCCCAGAGACCGCGGTCCATGATCTGGGGCGCCTTGACCTCGACATAGCCGTCGATCTCCAGCCGGCGGCGCATATAGGCCTCGACCGTCCGATAGAGCGTCCAGCCCTTGGGGTGCCAGAAGATCATCCCCTTGGCCTCTTCCTGGAGATGGAAGAGATCCATCGCCCGGCCGATCTTGCGGTGGTCGCGCTTCTCGGCCTCTTCGAGCCGCATCAGGTGCGCTTCGAGATCAGCTTCATTGGCCCAGGCCGTGCCGTAGATGCGTTGAAGCTGGGCGTTGCGATGGTCGCCGCGCCAGTATGCGCCCGCCAGCTTCATCAACTTGAACGCCTTGCCGACCGACTTCGTGGACGGCAGGTGCGGCCCCAGGCACAGGTCTTTCCACTGGCCCTGGCGATAAACAGTGATCGTTTCGCCGTCCGGCAGGTCGGAGATGATCTCAGCCTTGTAGTCCTCGCCGATGGACTTGAAGTGGGCGATCGCCTCGTCGCGGTCCCAGACCTCGCGCACGATCTTCTCGTCGCGGTCGACGATCTCCTTCATGCGCTGTTCGATCTTGGCCAGATCATCCAGGCTGAAGGGCGTGTCGCGGGCGAAGTCGTAATAGAAGCCGTCCTCGATGGCCGGGCCGATCGTGACCTGGGTGCCCGGGAACAACTCCTGCACCGCCTCAGCCATGACGTGGCTGGCGTCGTGGCGGATGGTGTCCAGCGCTTCGGGGCTGTCGCGCGTCAGGATTTCGAACTGGCCGCCGCTCGGAAGCGCGCGGTCGAGGTCATAGAGCTGACCATCCAGTTTGATGAGTACGGCGCGTTTCTCCAGCGACTTGGCGATGGAGGCGGCGACATCACGGCCCGTCGCGCCGTCTTCGAACTGGCGCTGGGAGCCGTCGGGGAAAATCAGGTCGATCATGATTCACATGTCCATGTCCGCGAGGCCGACCCGTCCGGGGTCTTGTCGCGCGGTTGGGGGACCGGGTCGTAGCCCGCGCCTCCCCAGGGATTACAGCGGCACAACCGCCGGGTCGCGAGCCAGGAGCCGCGCCAGGGGCCATGCAGGATCAGTGCTTCTGCGGCGTATTCCGAGCAGCTCGGAAGAAACCGGCATTGGCGCCCGATCAGGGGCGAAAGCGTCAGCTTGTAGGCGCGAAGTGCGCCGCGGACGCAGGTTTCATAAAGGTTCATGCCGGCTCGCAGGCGTGCGATTCAATCGCTGCGATTACGCCTAGCGGTCTTGAGGATCAAGCCGCGCCGGCGGGGCTAGTTCGTTCCACGGCGCGGCGGACAGCCTCCGCCGCGGCCTCAAACGCAAGCAGCGTGGAGGCGTGGCGGGCGGGATAGTCTTTGACCGGGGCCAACATCGAGAGATCCGCGAAACGTCCAACAGGCGCGTCTGCGCCTTGCTTCAACATAGCACGGAACTGATCTCGGGCCATCTCGATCTCCGCCAGGCTGGCGCCCAGCACATGCTCGCCCAGTACTGAAGCCGAGGCCTGTCCTAGCGCGCAGGCCTTAACATCCTGCGCGAAGTCAGCGACGCGATCCCCCTCGACAACCACATCGACGGTCACCCGGCTGCCGCACAGCTTGGCGATCTTCTCGGAACTGGCGTCAGGCGTGGGCAGACGGCCGGCGCGCGGCATGTTGGCCGCCAGCTTCAGAAGTTTCGCCGAGTAGAGATCGTCGATCATGAGTCAGATGTAGGCGCGCCGCCCTGCGCTCGCCACACAGCCTCGGCGCGCTCCTTCAGGGCCTCGTCCATCGCCAGGAAGCTGCGATAGATCTTGCGGCCCATACGCTTGCCGAGCGATGGCCCCATCAGACCGCCGAAAATCTCGCCGTTCGAGAAGATGCAGGCCGCAGCGTCCAGCTCCTCGATCTCAAGGAAACGGGTGGTCGAGATCAGACCGCCCATCATCTTCAGCCGCCAATGGATCTGATCGTTCGGCACCCACTCCAGGACGACCGGGTGGATGACCGTCGGCGGCTCGTCGCCGATCACCATGGTCAGGTCGAGCTGGCTGCCGATCCGGATCTGGCCCGCCGCCTGGACATAGAGCGGGTTCCACTCGGCCCAACGCTCCACGTCATAGAGGATGTCCCAGATCACCTCGGCCGGAGCCTGGATGCCGATCCGATGTTCGATCCGCAAACCGCTGGGGCCGGACGGCGCCGGCGTCTTGAAGGTGAACCCCTTGGCCGGGGTGAACATGTTGGTTTTCGAGTTCTTGCCGCTCAGCATCACACAGCGTCCTTGATCCGCCACGTCGCTCCCGTCGGACCATCCATCACTTCGACATTTAACGCGGTCAACTCGTCGCGGATGCGGTCGGCGGCGGCCCAGTCCTTCGACGCGCGCGCCTCGACCCGCTGGGCGATCAGGCCGTCGACCTTCTCGCGCAGGGTTTCATCCACCCCGGCTTGGAACCACTCCTCGGGATCGGCGGTCAGGAAGCCCAGCAGGTTGGCCGAATCCAGCAGCAACTGGCGGCTATGCAGGACCTCGGCCTCCGACTGCTTGCGGATGGCCAGCCGGACTTGGTCCGACAGTTCGAACAGGGCAGCGAAGGCGGCCGGCGTGTTCAGGTCATCTTCCAACGCCGCCATGAACCGGTCTGCGGGGCGGTTGGTGCGCCAGTCCTCGGCCGAGGTCTCTGGAACGCCGCCGTGCGAGGCCAGGAACCGGTTGGCGTCCTGCAGGGCGCCATAGATGCGGTCCAGCGCCTTGCGCGACTGGTCGATCAGTTCGCCGTTCCACTCCAGCGGCGCGCGATAGTGGCCGACGAGCAGCGCCCAGCGCAGCGCCTCGCCCGGAGCCTGGGCGATCAGTTCATGCACCAGGGCGACATTGCCGACGCTCTTGGACATTTTCTCGGCGCCCATGTTCAGGAAGCCGTTGTGCATCCAGTACTTGGCGTAGCCGACGCTATGGTCGTGACCGGCGCACAGGCCCTGGGCCATCTCGTTTTCATGGTGCGGGAACAGCAGGTCGATGCCGCCCCCGTGGATGTCGATCGGCAGGCCGAGGCTCTGCTCGATCATCGCCGAGCACTCGATGTGCCAGCCCGGCCGGCCGGCGCCCCAAGGGCTGTCCCAGACCGGCTCGCCTTCCTTGGAGGGCTTCCACAGCACGAAGTCGGCGGGGTGCTGCTTGTAGGGCGCGACGTCGACGCGGGCGCCGGCGATCATGTCGTCCATCGGCTGGCGCGATAGCTTGCCGTAGTCGGCATAGGCCTGGGTGTTGAACAGTACGTGGCCTTCGGCCGCATAGGCGGAGCCATTGCTCACCAGGCGGCCGATCATTTCCACGATGGCGTCCATGGTCTGGGTCGCGCGCGGTTGATGGGTCGGCGGCAGGGCGCCGAGCGTGGCCATGTCGGCGTTGTAGATCGCCAGGTAGCGGTCGGTGATGGTGTCGATCGGCACGCCCTCAGCGGCGGCCTTGGTGTTGATCTTGTCGTCCACATCGGTGACGTTCGCGGCGTAGATCACTGATTTTTCGCCGTAAATGTGCCGCAGCACGCGGAACAGCACGTCGAAAACCACCACCGGGCGCGCATTGCCGATGTGGGCGAAATTGTAGACCGTGGGCCCGCAGACATACATCGTCACCCGCGCCGGATCGGTGGGAACGAAGGGCCGCTTCTCGCGAGCCATGGTGTCGTAAAGGGTCAGGGCCATCGGGTTCTTTATGAAAACTGCGCCGGGCTTATAGAAAACTGACGCTGGGTAACAGTTGCCGTCAAAGGTGTTGGCCCCATATACATTCGGTCTGGCTTGGAGGCCACGGTTCCGTCCGTGGATCAGCTCGACCAGACTAAGGGGTGGCACGCGTCATTTCCGGGACCCTCGTCCCGGCGCAACTCAGGCCCCGGAAAGAACCGCTCAATCATGGACGCTCCTAGTCGCGACCGAACCCTGATCGGCACGCCCGGTCTTGATCTTGAAGCCGTGAAGCGCCCATCGCGCGAAGAGGCTATGGAAGCTGTGCGCACGCTGATCGCGTGGGCCGGCGACGATCCGCGCCGTGAAGGCGTGATCGACACCCCCAAGCGCGTCGTCGACGCCTATGGCGAATGGTTCGAGGGCTACAAGCTCGATCCCGCCAAGGAACTCTCGCGCACCTTCGAAGACGTGCAGGGCTATGACGACATCGTCATGCTGCGCGAGATCGAGGTGGAGAGCCACTGCGAACACCACATGGCGCCGTTCCTGGGCAAGGCCTACGTGGCCTACATGCCGACCAATCGCGTCGTCGGCATCTCCAAGCTGGCCAAGGTCGTTGAGATCTATGCTCGCCGCCTCCAGACCCAGGAGACGATGACCCAGCAGATCGCCGACGCCATCACCGACAGCCTGCGCCCGGCCGGCGTCGCCGTCCTGATCGACGCCGCGCACCAGTGCATGACCACCCGCGGCGTCCACCACCGCCACGTGACCACCATCACCACGCAATTCACCGGCGTGTTCAAGACCGACGCGACCCTGCGTCAGCGGTTCCTGGACTTCGTGAACAAGCGCTAATCGACCTGCCCGGTCAGGCCCTCTTCGGAGGGCCTGACAGCAGACCGGCTGCGACCGGCCGGCGCCCGCTCGGGACGGTGGACCAGCGTCACTAGGACGAAGCTCAGCATCATTAGCAGATACCAGGACCCAAGCTTGGCCATCGGGACCAGGCTCCAACCGTCCTTCTGACTGGGATAGACCCAGGCGGCGGTGAAGGTGCCGACGTTTTCGGCGATCCAGATGAACAGCGCGACCAGCAGGAAGCCGAGCAGCATCGGCATGCGCCTGACATGCTGGTCAGGCGTGAACTGGAACCAGGCGCGGCCGAACAGCACCACCGACAAGGCGTAGAGCCCCCAGCGAATGTCGGGCAGGTAGTGGTGGGTGAAGAAGTTGAGATAGGCGAGCACCGCCAGCACCCACGGCCCCCAGAGCGGCGGATAGTTCTCGAACCTGATCTCGAACAGCCGGATCGCGCGGGCCATGTAGGACCCGACGCAGGCGTACATGAAGCCGGAGAACAACGGCACGCCGCCGATCCGCAGGATGTTGGCTTCCGGATAGGTCCAGGATCCATGCGCCGTCTTGAAGACCTCCATGCCGGTGCCGACGACGTGGAAGATCAGGATAACCAGCGCCTCCTCCATCCGCTCCAGCTTGGTGGCCAGCAGCAGTCCCTGGATCAGCACCGCCGCCACCACTAGGAAATCGTAGCGAGAGATCACTGGGTCCGCGGGCCAGAAGAAGTGCGTCAGGATGAGCAACGCCAGCATCGCCCCGCCGAACAGGCAGGCCCAAGCCTGCTTCAACCCGAACAACAGGAACTCGTAGGCGTAGCCGTGCCAGCGCCCGCGTTCGGCCCAAGGCCGCGCGAAGGCGTCGAACCGCGCCACCTGGTTCTTGATCTTGTCCTTCAAACTCATGGCGGGGAGGCTAGCGCGAGCCCCCGTCGGCGCGCCATATGCGCATTATGACGCAAGCGAGCTTTCCCACCGCCCCGACCAAGGACGCGCTAGAGCGCGGCGAGATCCTGTCCCCGCGATTTGATGCGAACGGCTTGATGCCGGTCATCACCACCCACGCCGAGAACGGGGAGGTGCTGATGTTGGGCTACATGAACGCCGAGGCGCTCGCCCGGACTCTCGAACTGGGCGAGGTCGTCTATTTCAGCCGCTCCCGCAACGAGATCTGGCACAAGGGCGCGACCAGCGGCCAAATCCAGAAGATCGTCGAGATACGCGTCGACTGCGATCAGGACTGCATCCTGGTGAAGGTGCTGCCGCAGGGCGACGGCGGCGCCTGCCACGTCGGTTTCCGCTCGTGCTTCTACCGGGTGGTCGAGGACGGCAAGCTGGTCGAGCGGCCCTAGGCCTCCGACAAGGCCGAGACGCCCGTCCCCTCCGGCTTGACGACGAACGTCTTCAGCACGCGCGTCTCGAACGGCTTGGCGACAATGGTCGAGACCGCAATCAACTCGGCCTTGGCTTGCTCGCGGCTCAGCGACAGCAGCACAAAGCCCTTGGCTCCCTGATCGCTGAACACCACCTCCGGATTGGCCGAGGCGAAGACCTCGCCGACCGAGAAGGCCTTGATGGTGTCGCCCGCGCCCGGACTGGTGATCCCGGTCGTGCCGAACTCGGCGGCGACCCGCGCGCCCTTGGCGTCATGAAGTTCGTTGGCCCAGAAGGCGTGGCTGTCGCCGGACAGCACGATGGCCCGCGCACCCGCCGCCTTCACCGCATCATAGACCCGCTCACGATCGGCCGGATAGCCGTCCCACATGTCGAGGCCATAGGGCAGGTCGAGCTGCGATAGGCGTTCCAGCCGCTCCAGCCGCTTCTGCGAAGCCGGGGATTCCGTCGCCATGATCTCGGCAAGGCGCGCCTCGCCCAACTCCTTCTTCAGGCTAGGCGCCATCAGGCGGCCCATCACCACCTCATTGCCGAGCACCTGCCAGGTGCGGCCAGATTTCACCGAATCCTTCAGCCCGGCGGCCAGCCAGGCCTCCTGGCTCTCGCCCATCATCCGGCGCGCCGGGTCGCCGAGCTTGGCCTTGAAGGCCGCGACCTCGGCCGGCCCGCCCGGCGCGGGCAGATCGCGGTCGTAGTTCAATTGCTGGTCGCGCGCGGTCAGCCGCGTCTCGACCATGAACAGGCTCATCAAGTCGCCGAACTGGAAAGCTCGGTTGATCGCAAAACCGCCCCCGGCCGGCTCGCGGATGGGCATCCATTCGTAATAGGCCTTGATGGCGCGCGCCTTGCGCTCGCTCCAGTCGCCCTCAGTCTCGGGCTGGTGGTTCTGGGCGCCATGCTCATAGCTGTCATTGGCCGTCTCATGATCGTCCCAGACGACGATCCAGGGGGCGCGGGCATGGGCGGCCTGAAGCTGCGGATCGGATTTGTATTGCGCGTGCCGGCGGCGATAGTCGGCCAGCGAGATGATCTCGTGGTTCGGGTCGTGGGGCCGCGCGGCGGCGACCGCTGAGTTCATGCCGTAGGAATCCGGCCCACCGTACTCATAGATATAGTCGCCCAGATGCAGCACAGCATCGACCCGAGGCAGCTTGGCGATGGCCTCGTAGGCGTTGAAGTAGCCGTTCGGATAGAGCGAGCAAGAGGCGACGGCGAGCACGACATCCTTGGTCGGGCCGGACGGTAGAGTGCGCGTGCGCCCCATGGGCGACGTCACGCCATTGGCCTCGAATTCGAAGGTGTAGGCGCGGCCGGCGCCCAGCCCGCCGACATCGACCTTCACCGTCCAATCGCGCCCGGCGTTTGTCACGCCCTCGCCCGACTTGGCGCCGCCGGCGCGGCGGTCGACGGGGTTCAACCGCCAGCGATAGGAGATCTCGGCGGCCGCAGGATCGGCGGGCGTGACCCGGGTCCAAAGTATGACGCGGTCGGCCAGCGGATCGCCCGAGGCGACGCCATGCCGGAAGGTCACCGCCCCGGAGTAGCGGGGAGAAGGCTGGGCGATCGCCGGCGTCGCAGCGCCAAAACCCAGCAGGGCCAAGGCCCGTCGACGGTCGATCCGCATCCCGTTGCCCCCGAAGCTTCCGGCTAAGCTCCCAACCCTACTGGAGAAGGATGACGTTCACATGTCCACCGAAGGCCAGCACGGCCTCTCGTCGCCCGCTCATCCGGGTGAAGGCCGGGACATAGCCGCCGTGGGATTCCGAGCTTCAGCGGCGGCCTGGAGCCCCCAGACCCCTGAAGTCCCGGCCCTCGCCCGGATGAGCGTTGGTCGCGACGCGGAGGGCGATGGCCAAACCACCTGGAAAGCCAGGATGGGGGTTCGTATGGCCACCGCCTCCGGTCTTGGCGATCCCGCGTCGGGGGGACCGGGATCGCCGCAAGGCCGCGTCTTGCCTGGAGGGCTCCGGATCGGAGGTCGGCTCAGCAGCCTTGATTTCTCGCGTCGCCGAGAGCGGGTCCGTCGGCGTCGATTGCGCTTTAGAAAGAACGCCGTTCGGCGGGAAGTTGCAGCGACGGGCAAAGCTCGCTGCAACCGGTGCATGGAGGTGCGCAACGGTTGCATTCTTGGTTGCATTTCGCGTCGGCGATTGGAATCATACCGACGTTATGTCGAGTGCAACGCCCTTCTCCACAAAGCTTGACCTTGTACTGAAGGCGCTTTCGATGAGCCGGGGCCGGCTGGCCGCCGACCTTGGCGTCGACAAGTCCCTCGTAGGCCGATGGGCGTCTGGCGCGGTGACGCCCTCAGCCCACAATCTTGAAAACCTGACCCGGCTGGTCGCCAGTCGCCGCCCCGGCTTCACCATGCTGGACTGGGATCGCGATCTCGAGGGACTGGCCACCGTCTTCGGCGTGGAGCCCACCACCGCCGCGGCGCTCGCCCTGCCCTCCACCAGCGTCTACGACGGCCTGCCGCTCCCGGGCATGGACCTCGTCCGTATGATGACGGCGCGACGCGCCGCCACCTATGAAGGCTTCTGGCGCAGCATCAGACCCTCTATCGCGATGCCGGGCGAGATCTTCCACGACTACGGCATGATCCGGCGAGGTCCCGACGGGCTGCTCAAGTTCAAGATGGGCGGCTCGGGTCTGCTGTTCGAAGGATGGCTGCTGCCGGTCGAGGGGCAACTCTTCGCCATCCTGTTCGACACCGTGGGTCAGACCCCCATCTTCCTGATCTTCAATGGCGTGGCGCTGCACAAGGCGATGCAGCTCGACGGCCTGATCCTGGCGGCCGCGCTCAACGCCGCGCGCACGCCCTCGGCCTATCCGGTGGTGCTGGAGCGGCTGGGCGATCTGACGGGCGATGAGGAAATCGACGACGAACGCTGCGCCGAACTGCTAAGGCTCGACACCGTCGCCACCGAGGAAACCGCGCCACCCGCCATGCGCCAGCATCTAATCAGAGACATCGGCCCTGGCGCCGTCGCGGCCGGGACGGGCGAACTTTTCCTGCTGTCGAGCTGGGCCAATAGCCTCTCCAAGGGGCTAAGCTCCGGCGGGCACCTCAAAGGGTGAGCCAACCTCCGATCGAGGACGACGACCTCGCGCCTGAAGGCCTCGACATCGGGGACATGGTCGCCAGGATCGTGGCGATTTCGCCCGAAGCCGCCGGCGCGCGCCTGGACAAAACCCTAGCCGAACACGTCGAGGATCTGTCGCGGGCTCGCATCCAGGCGCTAATGGCCCAGGGGCTGATCAGCCTGCGCGGCGCGGTGCTGACCGACGCCTCGGCCAAGGCCATGGCTGGCGACTACCAGATCCTGATCCCCCCGCCCGCGCCGGCCGATCCACAGCCCGAAGCGATCCCGCTGTCGATCCTCTATGAGGACGCCGACCTGATCGTGGTGGAAAAGCCGCCCGGCATGGCCGTCCACCCCGCTCCGGGCAACGAGACCGGCACGCTGGTCAACGCCCTGCTGCACCATTGCGGCGCGAGCCTGTCCGGCATCGGCGGGGTCGCGCGGCCCGGGATCGTCCACCGGATCGACAAAGAAACCTCCGGCGTGCTGGTCGCGGCCAAGTCGGACGCCGCCCACCAGGGCCTATCGAAGCTGTTCGCCACCCACGACATCGACCGAGTGTATGTGGCTCTGGTGCGCGGCGCGCCGACCCCGGCGAGCGGCACGATCCAGAGCCGCCTGGGACGTTCGACCCACGACCGCAAGAAGATCGCCGTCCTCAAGACCGGCGGGCGCGAGGCGATCACCCACTACCGGACCGAACGCACCTTCGGCCCGCCCGGCAAACCCACCGCCGCGCGCATCTCTTGCCAACTGGAGACCGGACGCACACATCAGATCCGCGTCCACATGGCTTCCAAGGGAACGCCGTGCCTGGGCGATCCTGTCTATGGTTCAGGGCCTCCGGCAGGGCCCGTACGGGAGGCTGTCGCGGAGGCTGGGCTTAAGCGCCAGGCCTTGCACGCTGCGGTGTTGGGCTTCGTTCATCCCGTCACCGGCGAGCGCCTGAGGTTCGAAAGCCCCCTACCCGCCGATATGGCGCAACTAGAAGCTAACCTGTCAGCTTTGTAAGAAAGCTTGTGCCCCATCCGCCTTGAAGGCGCCGCGTTCGGCCTGTACAAATACCTGAGTTGAGCAGTCGGATTTTCGGGCCGTCGGTTTCTCCCAACCGTGGCCTTACGCCCACCGCAACCAATACCTATCTGAGGGATTGGAGGGGGCGGACGGTCTCGCGCGCATGGCGCGCTGAGCGACTTGAAAGTCCGCCATTCTAAGAGGGGATACGTTCATGGCCGCGACCACATCGCTGTCCGTTATGTCGCCTGATGGCGGCCTCAGCCGGTACCTGACTGAGATCCGTAAGTTTCCGATGCTGGCCAAAGACCAGGAGTTCATGCTCGCCAAGGCTTGGCGTGAGCACGAAGACTCCGATGCGGCCCATCAACTCGTCACCAGCCACCTGCGTCTCGTGGCCAAGATCGCCATGGGCTATCGCGGCTACGGCCTGCCGATCGGGGAAGTGATCTCCGAGGGCAATGTCGGCCTGATGCAGGCTGTGAAGAAGTTCGAGCCGGACAAGGGCTTCCGCTTGGCGACCTACGCCATGTGGTGGATCCGCGCCTCGATCCAGGAGTACATCCTGCGGTCTTGGAGCCTGGTGAAGATGGGCACGACGGCGGCGCAGAAGAAGCTGTTCTTCAACCTGCGCAAGGCTAAGAGCCAGATCAGCGCCTTCCAGGAAGGCGATCTGCATCCCGATCAGGTGACCCAGATCGCTACTAAGCTGGGCGTGCTGGACTCCGAGGTCATCTCGATGAACCGCCGGCTGTCGGGCCCCGACGCCTCGCTGAATGCGCCCCTGCGCGTGGACGGCGAAAGCGAGTGGCAGGACTGGCTGGAGGATGAAACCTCGGTCAGCCAGGAGACCTATGTCGCCGAGAACCAGGAACGGACCCAGCGCATGGGCCTGTTGGAATCGGCGATGACGGAACTCACCGACCGCGAACGGCACATCCTGACCGAACGCCGGCTGAAGGACAGCCCGACCACGCTTGAGGAACTGGCCGCCGAGTACGGCGTCAGCCGCGAGCGCGTTCGCCAGATCGAGGTTCGGGCCTTCGAGAAGCTGCAGAAGTCGATGCAGGCCGCGGCGGTCGAGAAGAACCTCGTCAACGCCTGATACGGCTCACCGAGCCTGTAGGAAAATCGAAGCGGTCTAGCCCCTGGCTAGGCCGCTTTTCCTTTGGAGGGTTCGTCCTTCGGCAGGAAGGCCAGCAGCGGGGCGGCCTGCTTGGCGACCTCTGCCGGAACCAAGACGCCGCTCTGAGCGGCCTTGGCCAGGAAGAGCTGGAATTCCACCGTGGCCTTGGCGAGCAACATGTTCTGCGTCACCGCCGCGGCGCGTTGCAGCTCGACCATCTGGGCGAGCATGGCCCGCATCGCCTGGGTCGGGTCGGTAACGACGGCCGGGACCGCCGAGCGCACGATCTTCAGCGCCTGGATGATCCGCTCGGCTTCGGGCGTCGCGGCAATATCGGAGCGCCGCTTCAACGCGCCCTGATAGTCGCCGGAATTGAAGCGTCGGCGATCGGGACCGATGTACTCGACCGCCTCGACCCAATCGCGTGGGCGAAGCGTCACCGCCTCCAGCCGCCGCAGCAGGTCCTTGGTCGTGTAAGGCTTGCGGAGAAACTCATGCACCCCGGCGTCGCGGGCCCCGACGATCGCCGCCGCCGTCGCTGAGGCCGTGACCATGATCACTGGCGCTTGGCGGCAGACCGCCTCGGACTTGCGCAATAGCTTGGTGAACTCGATCCCGTCCACATCCGCGCCCGCGAGCTCGACGAAGATGAGCTGCGGATTGATCTGCCGGGCGGCGTCCAACCCCTTACGCGTGGTGGAGGCGGTCCACATCTGCAGGGGCGTGATGCTGCGCATCAGGTCGCCCAGCATCCGCGCGCTGGCGGGGGCCGGGTCGACGATCAGCACCTTCTGCATCAGCGGCGCCATGCGCTGAATTTGTTTCAAGTCTTCGGTGAACACGAGAGCGGGGCTCCGAACGATTCGGAGCCCACACTGCACCGTGCGCTCTTAAGAACGCCTTGACGGGTCAGTCCTGGAAGGGGTCACGCACCATGATGGTGTCGTCACGTTGCGGGCTGGTCGAAACCATCGCCGCCGGCGCGCCAATCAGCTCCTCGACCCGGCGAACATACTTCACCGCATTGGCCGGCAGATCTTTCCAGGAGGTGGCTCCGGCGGTGCTTTCGCTCCAGCCTTCCATCTCCTCGTAGATCGGCTCGATCGCCGACTGGTCCTTCAGACCGGCTGGCAGATAGTCGAGGGTCTCGCCGCGCAGCTTGTAGCCGACGCAGATCTTCAGCGTGGGCAAGCCGTCGAGGATATCGAGCTTGGTCAGGGCGATGCCGTCGATGCCGTTCAGGGCGACGGACTGGCGCACCAGAACCGCGTCGAACCAGCCACAGCGCCGCGCGCGCCCGGTGACCACGCCGAACTCCTTGCCGACCGTGCCCAGGTGTTGGCCGACCTCATCGAACAGCTCGGTGGGGAACGGGCCCTCGCCGACGCGGGTGGTGTAGGCCTTGACGATGCCCAGCACATAGCCCGGCCCCTTGGGGCCCAGGCCAGAGCCGGCGGCCGCTTGGCCCGCAACGGTGTTGGACGAGGTCACATAGGGATAGGTGCCGTGGTCCACGTCCAGCAGAGCGCCCTGGGCGCCTTCGAACAGCACCCGCTTGCCCGACTTCACGACACCGTCCAGCAGCTTCCAGGCCGGCTGGGCGAAGGGCAGGATCTTGGGCGCAATCTCTTCCAGAGCGGCCAGCAACTGAGCGCCGTCATATTCCGGCAGGCCCAGGCCCCGGCGCAGCGGCGTGTGGTGGGCCAGCAGGCGGTCGATCTTGGCTTCCAGAGCGTCGCGGTCACGCAGGTCGTCGACGCGGATGGCGCGGCGGCCCACCTTGTCCTCATAGGCCGGACCGATGCCGCGGCCGGTGGTGCCGATCTTGTTGACGGCGGCCGCCTCGCGGGCCTGGTCCAGGTCGCGGTGCAGCGGCAGGATCAGGCAGGCGTTGTCGGCCAGGACCAGCAACTCGGGGGTGATGTTCACACCCTGCCCGCCCAGCTTGGCGATCTCTTCCAGCAGGTGCCAGGGATCGACGACCACGCCGTTGCCGATCACCGACAGCTTGCCCTGCACTACGCCTGAGGGCAGCAGCGACAGCTTGTAGACTTGGTTGCCGACCACCAGCGTATGGCCCGCGTTGTGGCCACCCTGGAAACGCACGACGACGTCGGCGCGGTTCGAAAGCCAGTCGACAAGCTTGCCCTTGCCCTCGTCGCCCCATTGGGCGCCGATCACGGTCACATTGGCCATTTAGATACGATTTCCCGGCCTGCCGAGCGGGTCCAACCACGCCCTTCGACAGGCTCTCGGCGGGTGGACTGGATCGATTTTAGGAAGCAGACGCATAGCCTAAGCCAACAGCCGTCCGGTTCGCTGGGGGTAAACCAGCGACGGGCGTCCTCGTCAAGCCCCGCGCGATGCGGCGAGGTCGCGCCGCTTGGCGCGCGGCGCTATGCTGGACCTCAAATGACAGTGACCTTGCCAGACATCGAAGCCGCCGCCGCCCGCCTCGCCGGCCATGCAATCGAAACGCCTCTGATCGAAAGCCCGGCCCTGAATGAGCGCTTGGGCCGCCGGGTGTTGATCAAGCCTGAGACCTTGCAGCGGGTCGGCGCATTCAAGTTCCGCGGCGCCTACAACCGTCTGGCCCAGCTTTCGCCGCAGCAGGCTCAGGCGGGCGTCGTCGCCTACTCCTCCGGCAATCATGCCCAGGGCGTGGCCCTGGCGGCCCGGCTGCTCGGCATGCCCGCCCTGATCCTGATGCCGTCCGACGCGCCCACGGTGAAGATCGAGGCGACGCGCGACTATGGCGCGCAGGTCCAGCTCTACGACCGCCTGACCGAGAGCCGTGAAGCTCTCGCCACGACAGTGGCCGCTGAGCGCGGCGCGGTCATCGTTCCGTCCTTCGATGATCCCGACATCATCGCCGGCCAGGGCACGATCGGCCTCGAACTCGTCCGCCAGGCCGCCGCGCGTGACGCTAAGCTCGACGTCGTGGTGGCGCCGATCGGCGGCGGCGGCTTGATGGCCGGGCTGTCGACCGCCGTGAAGGCGCTCTCGCCTTCCACGGTCATCGTCGGCGTAGAGCCGGAAGGCTTCGACGACACCCTTCGCTCGCTGCAAAAGGGCGAACGGATCAACATCAAGCCGACAACGCGCTCGCTGTGCGACGCGCTGGAAAGCCCAGCGCCCGGCGAGCTCACCTTCCCGGTCCTTCAGAAGACCGTCGCCGATGTCGCGGTCGTCACCGACGCCGAGGTGGCCGAAGCCATGCGCTACGCCTTCGCCGTCCTCAAGCTGGTGGTCGAGCCCGGCGGCGCCGTCGGCCTCGCCGCCCTGCTGGCGGGCAAGGTCAAGTTCGGGGACGAGGGCGCGACCGGCCTGGTGCTGTCCGGCGGCAACGTCGATCCCGAAGTGTTCGCCCAGGTGCTGCGCCGAGAGATCTAGAGCCGATCCTCCGGCGCCGGAACCGGCGCCGCCTCACGGGGCGTGACCAGCTTGGCGAGCTTGGGCTTGAGCCAGTTCTCGAAGTCATCGACGAACTCGTAGACTACCGGCACCAGCACCAGCGACAGCAAGGTCGAGGTGATCAGGCCGCCGATCACGGCGACCGCCATCGGCTGGCGGAACTCGGCCCCCTTTTCCAGGGCGAACGCAGTCGGCAGCATGCCCGCCGCCATGGCCAGGGTGGTCATGACGATCGGACGCGCCCGCTCCCGGCAAGCCTCGATCAGCGCCTGCCGCTGCTCCATGCCGTCGCGCTCACGCTCGATGGCGTATTCCACCAAGAGGATGGAGTTCTTGGCCGCCAGGCCCAGCAGCATCAGGAACCCGATCAGCGACGGGATCGACAGCGACAGGTCGAAGATCAGCAGGCCGAGGAACGCCCCGCCCACCGCCAACGGCAGGGCCGAGAGGATGACGATCGGCTTGAAGAACGACCGGAACAGCAGGACCAGCACGCCGTAGATCATCGCCACGCCGGAGAAGACCGCCAGCCCGAAGGATGCGAACAGTTCCTGCATGGCCTCCAACTGGCCGGTCTCGGCCGGCGTCACGCCGGCCGGCAGGTTCTTCATGATCGGCAGCTTGTCGACGGCCTGGTTGGCGGTGCCCATCTCGACCCCGTTCAACTCGGCCTGGACCGTCTGCTGGCGCATGCGGTTCAGACGCTCGATCCGCGCGGGCCCGGCCTGGAACTCGACATCAGCCACCGCCTCAAGCGTGGTCACCGCGCCGGACGAGGTGGGGATGCGCAGCGCCTTGATCCGCTGGATATCGGCGCGAGCGTCGGCCGGCAGGCGGATGCGGATCGGCAGGCGCCGCTCGCCATCCGTCAGCTTGGCGACATTGGCGTCAATATCGCCGACCGTCGCCACCCGGGCGACCTGGGCGATGGTGTCGGCGGTGACGCCAAGGCGCGCGGCCTCGGCTTCCCGCGGCCGAATCACCACCTCGGGCCCCACCGGCGGGGTCGAGGGCCGGGGATCGGCGATGACGTCCAGGGTCCGCATCTGCTTTTCAAGCTCAAGCGCGGTGGCCTGAAGCTTGGCTGGATCGTTGCTCTGCAGGATCTTCTGGAGACCGGCCTCGCCTTGGGAGCCCAGGAAGCTGACGCGGGCGTCGGGGATGGCGAGCAGGTCGGCGCGCATTTCCTTGCGCAGGTCGGCCCCGCTGATGTCGCGGTCACCGGACAGCAGGACCGTCATGGTGCCGGAACGCAGATCACTGCCGCCGCCACCGCCGCCGCCAGGACCGCCGACCGAAACCGTCGACCCGATCTGGGCGAACACGCCGGTGACTTCCGGCCGGTCGTGGAACAGCTTCGTCAGGCGTTGGACGACATCTTCCATGTCGGTCGCGGTCGCGCCGGGCGGACCCTGCACGTTGATATAGAGATAGTCAGGGTCGCCCTCGGGCTGGAAGCCCTGCGGCAACAAAGGCACCAGGAACAGGGAGCCGACGAAGATCACCCCGCCGATGACCGAGGCGATGATCCGGTGGTCGAGCGCCCATTCCAAGGTGTTTCGATAGAAGCCCTCGAACGGCTTGCGCGGCTTGGGGTGAGCGACCGGCTTCAGCAGATAGGCGGCCATCAACGGCGTCAGCAGCCGCGCGACGACCAGTGAGAACAGCACCGCGATTGACACGGTGATGCCAAACTCGCGGAAGAACTGCCCGGCCATGCCGGCCATGAACGACACAGGCGTGAACACCACGACGATGGCGAAGGTCGTCGCCACCACCGCCAGGCCGATCGCGTCCGCGCCCTCCATCGCCGCCTGATAGGGCCGCATGCCCCCGGCGACGCGTTTCTCGATGTTCTCGATCTCCACGATGGCGTCATCGACCAGGATGCCGATGACCAGGGTCAGGGCGAGCAGGGTCACGACGTTCAGCGAGAAGCCGAACAGATTCATGAAGAAGAAGGTGGGGATCAGCGAGACCGGCATGGCGAAGGCCGTGATGGCCGTCGAGCGCCAGTCGCGCAGGAACAGGAACACCACCAGGGCCGCCAGGATCATGCCTTCCAGCAGCACGTGCTGGGTGGCCCGGAAGCTGGCCCGCGTCTCGTCGACGCTGGAGAAGATCTTGGTGAAGGTGACGCCCTTGTACTGGCCTTCGGCCTTGGTCAGGGCGGCGATGATATTGTCCTCGACCGCGACGTCGCTGGAGTCGCGAGTCTTCATCACCATGAAGCCGACCACCGGCTGGCCGTTCAGGCGCGCGAAGCCGCGCACCTCCGACGAGCCGTCGCCGACCTCGGCGATGTCGGTCAGCCGCACATGGCCGCCGTTGCCGGTTGAGATCGTGAAGTCGCGCAGGGCCTTCAACGTATTGACCGAACCCAGCACACGCAGGGTCTGCTCACGTCCGCCGACCTCGACCCGCCCGCCAGGGGCGTCGAGGTTGGCTGCGCGCAGGGCGTTGTTCACCTGCGCCGCGGTCAAGCCGCGGGCGTTCAGCTTGTCGGGATCAATGATGACATTGATCTCGCGGGTCACGCCGCCGACCCGAGCGACCTGGGCCACGCCCTTTTCGCCCTGCAGCAGACGCCCCAGCGTGTCGTCGACGAACCATGACAGCTCGACGTCGGACATCTCGGGCGCGGTGACCGCGTAGGTCAGGATGGGCTGACTATCGAGCTCCACCCGTGTGACGGTCGGCTCGTCGATCTCGCGCGGCAGCACGGCGCGCGCCTGATCGACGCGAGAGCGGACCTCGTCGGTCTTCTTCTGCAGATCCTCGCCGAGCTCGAACTCGATGTTGGTGCTGGAGACGCCCTGGGTGACCGTCGAATAGATGTTCTTGACGTTCGGGATGCCGGCCATGGCGTCCTCGATCGGCCTCGTGATCTGGGTCTCCATTTCCCCCGGCGCAGCGCCGTTCTGCGTGACCGTCACCGACACCATCGGGAACTGCACGTTGGGGAACATTTTCACGTAGAGGCCGGTGTAGGCCACCATCCCGGCCAGCAGCAGCGCCACGAAAAGCACTGCGACCGGGACTGGGTTCTTAATGGCCCAGGCTGAAATCTTCAGCCCGTCGCCGCCACCGCTGGCGTGAGCGTCACTCATTGTTTCTTACCAGGAACTGGAGCCGCCGCTGGCTTGGCCGCGGGAGCCGCAGCCGGAGCCGCGGTCGCGTCCATCGGCTTGACGACGTCGCCGTCGAGCAGGAAGGCCGCGGCGTTCTGGATCACTCGGGTGCCGGCTGGCGGCCCCTTGACGAGGGTCACGAGGCCTTCGCCGCGCGCGCCGGTCTGGACGACCACGCGCTTGACCTTGTTGCCCTCCCCCACGGTCATCACGCTGGCGCCATCGGCGTCATAGCGGATCGCGGTCTCCGGCACCGTCAGGCCCTGGCCCGAGGCGTCGCTGAAGATCGCGCGACCAAAGCCGCCAGCGCGAATATCGTCGCGCACCGGCAGGCTGATGCGCACCGAGCCGAGCTTCGTCTGGGTGTTCACTTCCGGCGCGACGATCCGCACCTGACCCTCCGCGCTGCCGCCCGACGGCAAGGTGACGGTGACCCGTTGCCCGATGCGCACTCGCGCCATGTCATCCTCGGGAAGCTCAGCGGACAGTTCGATCTTGCCCTCGCGGGCGATGCGGAACCACGGCGTCGCGCCGCCGGCGGCCAGATCGCCTGGACGCACGGTGCGCTCAAGCACCAGACCGGAGACCGGCGCGGTGACCGCCAGCTTGCCTGCCCGGGTCTGGGCGTCGCGATAGGCGGCGGCCTGGGCGTTGGCGGTGGCGCGCGAGGCCTTGGCCTGGAAGCGGCGCTGCTGCAGCGCCTCGTCCGACAAGACGCCCTGGCCATCGAGGCCGGCGACCCGCGCGGCTTCGGCTTCCGCCTGATCGGCTTGGATCGCGGCCTGGGCGGCCAGTGCGCGCTGCTGTTCGACCTGGGCGGCGATCAAAGCTCCGTCGAGTTGGGCCAGCGTCTCGCCGGCGCGGACATAGGCGCCCTCTTCGACCAGCACGCGCGACACGCGATAGCCGGTGACTTCCGGCGCGACGGCCGCTTCCTCACGAGGGATCAGCGAGCCCGAGGCGGTCAACGAACCGGTGATGGCGCGATTTTCCACCCGCACGACTCGGACGGTGCGCGCCTCGGCGGCGGGATCCTTTTTGGGCTGTTCCTTGGGGCCGCAGGCCGCCAGGGCCAAGGCGGACACGAGGCCGACCGTGAGCGTCAGATAGGTCTTGGATCTCGACACGTCAGCGAGCCTCTTTGTTGGTCGGAGCCGACTGGAGCGGCCAACCGCCTCCCAGGGCCTTGTAGGTTTGAACCGCGCGGCGCAGGGCCTGCACCTCGGCGGCTGTCTCTTGGGTGCGCACGCTGCGCCACGCCTGTTCGTTGTTCAGCGCCGTCTGCAAATCGGTGACGCCGGCCACATAGCCCTTGCGAGAGGCCTCATAGGCCCGCTTGGCGCGGGCCTCGCCGGCGTCCAGCAGGCCCACGCGGCGACGGTCGGCGGCGAGCAGCACCAGCGAGTTCTCCGCTTCGCCAAAAGCGGTTTGCACCGCTTTCTCGTAGGCGATCGCGGCCTGCTCGGTGCGCGCGTCCTGGGCGTCCAGCTCCGACAGCAGGCGCGGGATGTCCAGCACCGGGATCGTCACATTGGCGCCGATGGTCCAGCTCTGGACCACATTGGAAAGGTTCGGCTGCCGAGTGTCCTGAAGCCCGATACCCGGCGCCAGCTTGAAGGTCGGGAAGAATGCGAGCTTGGCGTAGTCGAGGCGGCCTAAGGCAGAGACCAGCATGGCTTCGGCCTGACGCACGTCGGGCCGGCGAGCGAGCAGTTCACCGGGGATGGCGGCGGGCGGTTGTGGAATAGCGCCCACCTGGGCGTCCACCGGCAAGTTCGCCGTCGGCTCGATTCCACGGCCAACCAGGATCAGCAGGGTGCGGCGTTGCGCCTGCAGCTCGGCCTCCAGGCCGGCCACCTGGCTCTCGGCTGTAGAAAGGTCGCCGGCGACGCGGTCGGCGTCGGATGTCGCGGCGATGCCGCGATCGACCCGGACCTGGACGATACGCAGCAGCTCGCTCTGAATGCGGGCGGTCGCCTTGGCGTCCTCAAGTTGGATCGCCAAGCCGCGGGCCTGGAAATAGCTGTCTGCGACATTGGCCGCGAGACTTGCCCGCGTGGCTTCATAGTCCAGCCGTGCGGCGGCCATTTCAGCATTCGCCGCGCGTCGCGCTGCGAACACCCTGCCGAACAGGTCGATTTCCCAGGTCACATCGAAATTGACGCCGTAGCTCTCGCTTTCGCCGACTGTCGAGAAGTCGGGAATGCTGACCCGCGTGCCGTCGATCACCCGGCTGTCGGTCTTGGACGCCGAGCCACGGATGTTTCCCTGCGGCAGGAAATTTGTCAGGGCGCCCTGGCGCGTCGCGCGGGCTTCCTGCAGTCGAGCCGCCGCCGTCCGCGCGTCGGGGCTGGCCGCCAGCGCCTGTTCGATCAGGCCGGTGAGCTGCGGATCATTGAAGGCGATCCACCATGTGTCGAGCGCGACTGCGCCCGCGGGGGGCGGCGAAGGCGCCTCGAAAGCGGCGGGCAAGCGCGTGTCGACGCTCCGCGTGGAGGCGCAAGCCGAGAGCGCAAGGCAGGCCAGGGCGACCAGGGGAGTGGTCGCGGAAGAGGCTGAACGCATCATTCTTTTCGTCATTGGCGGTCCGCGAACGCTCACTGAGCCTGCTGGCTTTCGCGTGGCGCGGCGCTGACCTCGATACCGGCGTTTTCGTCTTAGTCGGGTGCGGGCGCGCCGTCGATTGCCGAGCCGAGACATTCGGCATTGGCCTTCACCACTGTGTCGTGTTGGTCGCAGCCCCCTAGCGTTAGCTAGGCCGTCGAATTACGGTCCCGCGCAATCTCGTCCCACACTTGGAATGTTCATGAAGCAGTTTCTCCTCGCCAGCGCCGCGATTTGGGCCGTTTTCGCCGCTCCGGCTCTTGCCGCTGATATCGCCCCGGCCAAGATCGCCGAACACGTTAAAGTTTTGTCATCCGACGCCTATGAGGGCCGCGCTCCGGCGACCGAGGGCGAAAAAAAGACCGTCGCCTACATCATCGAGCAATATAAAGCCGCCGGCCTGCAACCGGGCGGCGACCTGAAGGACGGCCAGCGCGCCTGGACCCAGGACGTCCCGCTCGCCCGCTTCGAGACCGAGGGCCCTGTCGCGGTCAGCGTGAACCTCGGCGGCAAGACCCAGACCTGGACCCAAGGCGAAGAGGTCGCCCTGCGCGCGGCCCAGACCGGCGCCGATCGCGTCAGCATCAAGGACGCTCCGATCGTCTTCGTCGGCTACGGCGTCACGGCCCCGGAACGAAACTGGGACGACTTCAAGGGTCAGGACCTCAAGGGCAAGATCGCCCTGGTGCTGGTCAACGACCCAGACTTCGAAACCGGTAAGGGTGATTTTGGCGGCAAGGCCATGACCTACTACGGCCGCTGGACCTACAAGTTCGAAGAAGCCGCGCGCCGTGGCGCCGCCGGCTTCCTGGTGGTTCACGAAACCGCCCCGGCCTCCTACGGCTGGGCGACGGTGAAGAACTCCAACACCAACACCGTCTTCGACATCATCCGCGACAAGCCGAGCGACGCCCACGCACCGCTCGAGGGCTGGATCCAGCGCGACAAGGCTGTAGAGCTGCTTAAGGCCTCCGGTCTCGACTTCGAGACTCTGAAGAAGCAAGCCCAGACCCGCGACTTCAAGCCGGTTGAGCTAAAGGGCGCGACCTTCTCCACCGACTACGCGGTCGACGTTCAGAAGATCGTCTCCAAGAACGTGGTCGGCCTGGTCCCCGGCGCCAAACGCCCCGACGAGGTGGTGATCTACTCCTCGCACTGGGACCATCTGGGCGTCGGCCTGCCGGATGCGAAGGGCGATACGATCTACAACGGCGCCGTCGACAACGCCGACGGCATCGCCACCATGATCGAGATCGGCCGCGCCTTCGCCAACGGCCCGAAGCCGGACCGTTCGCTGCTGTTCCTGGCCGTGACCGCTGAGGAAAAGGGCCTGCTGGGCTCGGAATACTATTCGGCCAGCCCGCTCTATCCGCTGGCCAAGACCGTCGCCAACATCAACATGGACGCGCTCTCGCCATCCGGCCCAGCCAAGGACTTCACCTCGTCCGGCAACGCCGCCTCCACTCTGCAGGACGATCTGATCGCGGTCGGCAAGACCCACGGCCGCTACTACTCGCCCGACCCGCGCCCGGAGGCCGGCAGCTTCTTCCGGTCGGACCACTTCCCGTTCGCCAAGCGCGGCGTACCGGCGATCTCGTTCGGGTCCGGCCGCGACCTGGTCAATGGCGGGAAGGCTGCGGGCGACGCCTTCTCCAAGGTCTACACCGCCGACCGCTATCACCAGCCGGCCGACGAATATGACCCCTCGTGGAATCTTGAAGGTATGGCGCAGGACGGCCAACTGATGTTGGATCTGGGCCGCAAGCTGGCCAATTCGACCGAATGGCCGGAATGGAAAGCGGGCTCTGAATTCAAGCTCACCCGGGACGCCACCGCGTCCCAGCGGAAATAGCGAACGAGGGCGACATGGCGCAGGCGGGCTTGATCCGTGCCGGGATCGGAGGCTGGACCTTCGAACCCTGGCGGGGCGTGTTCTATCCGGAAGGACTGAAACAGGCCGACGAGCTCGCCTATGCCAGTCGCCACCTGAAGACCCTGGAGATCAACTCCACCTACTATTCGAGCCAAAAGCCCGAGACCTTCGCCAAGTGGGCGGCCGCCACTCCGGACGGCTTCGTCTTCTCGGTGAAGGCCTCGCGGTTCTGCACCAACCGGCGGGTCCTGGCCGAGGCTGGGGAATCGGTCGGCAAGTTCCTGAACCAGGGCGTGGCCGAACTGGGCGATCGGCTAGGGCCGATCAACTGGCAGTTCATGGCTACAAAGAAGTTCGATCCCGACGATTTCGCCGGCTTCCTCGCCCTATTGCCGAAGAAACTCGACGGACTGGCGCTGCGCCACGTGGTTGAGGTGCGCCATCCGAGCTTCGCCGACCCGGCCTTCGTGAAGCTGTGCCGCGACCATGACGTCGCCATCTGCGTGGCCGAGCATGAGACCCACCCGCTGATCGCCGACATCACCACGAGCTTCGTCTATCTGCGGCTGATGAAGGGCGTCGACGAGATCGAGACCGCCTACCCGCCTGAAGAACTCGACGCCTGGGCCGGACGGCTCACGGACTACGCGAAGGGCCAGGTGCCCGGCGACTTCAAGCCGCTCGACCGCACAGGCCCCGCCGAAGGTCCGCGCGAAGTCTTCGCCTATGTCATCCACGAGGGAAAAATCCGCGCGCCCGCCGCGGCTCAGGCCCTGGACGCCCGCGTGAACAAGTAATCGCCCGACGCAAAACGCCCCCGGCCAAGGGCCGAGGGCGCGATCTGCAAGAATAGGAATTCTTGTTCGGGGACGCTTACGCGCCGCCGGGGAAGCGCATCGGCACCTTCACGACGCCGGTCTTCGACCCCATCGGCAGGGCGTCGGCCACGCACAGGGCGGCCTTATCGAAGCCCTTGCCGGCCTTGCTGTCTTCCAGAACCTTGCAGCCCGAAAGCTTGCCGGCCGTGGCGCTGCACTCAAGCATCACAACAGCCGCATCGCGGGTGTTGGCGTGCTTGGTCAGGCACTTGGCCATGCTGTCTTGGAAATCAGCGGCGGACGACGCGCCGGCGAACGCCAGGCAGAGAGCGATACCGCCCCCGAGTTTGATGAGATTCTTCATTGCCCCAACCCTTTCTAGATAACGGACGCAACGCTGTTATCGGGGATGCAGGTTAAAAGAATCTGATCTTCACCAATTAGATGTGGTTAAGGACAAGTAAACCGCTGAATCACAATTGTTGTGTCTTTGTATATACACGCGCGCGCAAGTCGCGAAAAACCCTGACGCCAGTGACGTTTGGTTAGCAACATCGCTGCATCTTCCCCCAAAGGCTAATGGCTTCGGGGGAAAATTAGTGAAGCGCTTTCGGCTTGTAGACGTGCCGCTGATCGTCAAGATCGGCTTCGCACCTGCTTTTGCACTGGTCATGCTGGCCCTGACGGCCGGCGGCGCGGTTGTTATCCAGCGCGGCCAGGCAAGCGACCTGCGCCAGGTCGTCCACTCTGATCTGCCCAACAGCCTGCGTCTGCAGAAGGTTTCGGAACGCATCACCGGCGTTCACGGCGAACTCTACTTCCTGCTGACCCACCAAGCCGCCGCCATCGAAGTCGATCAGATCGAAGGTCGAAGCCAAGCGCTGCTGACCGAAGTCGACGCGATCACCAAGGAAGTCGAGGCGATCGCCGCCAAGGCTCCGCCCTCGCAGAAGAAGTCCTTCGACGAGTTGATCAAGGCGCTGAAGCAGACCCGCGATGCGCTCGACGTCATCGCCGCCATGATCACCACTGACTTCGGCACCGCCGCAGGCTTCGCTGCTCCCTTCGAGGAGGAGTACACGAAGATGAGCGGGACCCTGGGCAAGATCGTCGCCGCCAACGGCGCCCTGACCGACGCCAACGCGAAGGCCAGCGAAGATCGTTCGCAGGCCGCCCAGATGATGACCATGATCGCCGCCCTTGCGACCCTGCTGATCGCCGGCGCCCTGGCCTGGGCCCTGACCGCCATTCTGCGGGGCGACGTCAAGAAGATCGCCAGCGCCACCGAGGGCCTCGCCCACGGCGACAATGCGATCAACCTGGACGCCCTGGCCCGCAAGGACGAACTGGGCGCCATCGTCTCCTCGCTGACCATCTTCCGCGACAACCAGCTCCATCTTGAGAAGCTCCGCGTCGAACACGAGCACACCGAGGCCGCCGCCGAGGTCACCCGTCGCCAGAACGCCGAAGCCGCCGCGGCCATCGCCGAGGAACAGGCCATGGTGGTGCAGTCGCTGGCCCAGGGTCTCGACAGCCTCGCCGCCGGCGACCTGACCTACCGTCTCGATCGCGAATTCCCCGGCGACTACCGCAAGCTTCGCGACGACTTCAACGCCGCCTCCGCCAAGCTTGAAGAAGCCATGCGCGCCATCGCCGGCGCCACCGCCTCCATCCAGTCGGGCGCCGGTGAGATCAGCCACTCGGCCGACGACCTGTCGCGCCGCACCGAGCACCAGGCCGCGACCCTCGAAGAAACCGCCGCGGCGCTCGACGAAATCACCGCGACCGTCAACAAGACCTCGGAAGGCGCCTCGCACGGCCGTGAAGCCGTCGCCGCCGCCAAGTCCGACGCCGAAGAAGGCGGCCTGGTCGTCGGCCGCGCCATCGAGGCCATGGGTCAGATCGAAAGCTCGGCCAAGCAGATCAGCCAGATCATCGGCGTGATCGACGAGATCGCCTTCCAGACCAACCTGCTGGCGCTGAACGCCGGGGTCGAGGCCGCCCGGGCTGGCGAAGCTGGCCGTGGTTTCGCGGTTGTCGCCTCGGAAGTCCGCGCCCTGGCCCAACGCTCGGCCGAAGCCGCCAAGGAGATCAAGACCCTGATCTCGGCCTCCAGCCAGCAAGTCGCTTCAGGCGTGAGCCTGGTCGGCGAAACCGGCAAGGCTTTGGAACGCATCGTCCGCCAGGTCGGCGAGATTTCCAACGTGGTCGGCGAGATCGCCGCCTCGGCCAAGGAAGAAGCCCTCGGCCTTGGTCAGGTGAACACCGCCGTCAACCAAATGGATCAGGTCACCCAGCAGAACGCCGCCATGGTTGAGGAATCGACCGCCGCCAGCCGCGTCCTGGCCGATGAGGCCGAGGAACTGGCTCGCCTGGTCGCCCGCTTCAAGGTGGCCGGCGGCGGGGTGCAGACCGCCACCCGCCGGGCCGCGCCGCCCCAGCAACGCCAATCGCAACGACCGGCGACGCGTGGGGCTAACGCCCTCGCCTACGCCCCCCAGGCTGACGAAGACACCTGGGAAGAATTCTAAGAACAAGACGTCCAGGAACAGACGAGGGGGTCGCCGCGAGGCGGCCCCTTTTTCGTTGGCGGCTGATGATCCTTAGCGATCCAAAAAAGCGCCTGAGCATTACCTCGCGCGTAATCGATCCGGGCGCCGGGAGAGAACAGGTTCGTGGAGCCAAGTCCACTGACCACGAGGTTCCCATGTCCACCTACGCCATCGCCAAACTCCGCCACATTGTGATGGGTGAGGCCATCATCGAGTACCTGCACCGGATCGACGCCACCCTGGCTCCCTTCGGCGGCAAGTTCCGCGTCCATGGCGGCGAGGCCGAAGTGCTGGAGGGCGACTGGTCCGGCGACCTGATCATCATCGAGTTCGCCGACCGCGGGGCCGCGCGCGACTGGTACGCGTCGCCTGCCTATCAAGCGATCCTGCCGCTGCGGACCGAGCACTCCGAAGGGGACGTGATCTTCATCGACGGCGTCGCAGAAAACCACCGGGCGCACGAAATCCTGCCCGCTTGACCGACGCGGCGTAAGGAGCCGCGACATCCCCCCAACACAAGCGGAGGACGCACCGTGGCCGAGTTGACCCCAGACGACCTGATGTTCCGCCCGGGCCTGATGACGGGCGAGCGGATCCTGATCACCGGCGGCGGCACCGGTCTGGGCAAGGTCATGGCCGAGGCCTGCCTGATCCTGGGCGCCGAGGTCTATATCTGCGGTCGTCGCGGCGGCGTCGTGGAGGCCACCGCCAAGGAACTGATGGCTGCTCATCCTGAGGCCGACGGCAAGGTCGTCGGCCTGGCCTGCGACATCCGCGTCCCCGAAGCGATCTCGGAAATGCTGGACAAAATCTGGAGCGACGGCGGCGCCCTGACCGGCCTGGTCAACAACGCGGCGGGCAACTTCATCAGCCGCACCCAGGACCTCAGCCCACGCGGCTTCGACGCCATCGCCAACATCGTCTTCCGGGGTTCGTTCTTCGTCACCCTCGACTGCGGCAAACGCTGGATCGCCGAGGGCAAGCGAGCCTCGGTGGTGTCGATCCTGACCACCTGGGTCTGGAATGGCGGCCCCTACACCGTGCCCTCGGCGATGTCGAAGGCGGGGCTGGCCACCATGAGCCAGTCGCTGGCGGTCGAATGGGGCGACTACGGCATTCGCTTCAACAACATCGCGCCTGGCCCCTTCCCCACCGAGGGCATGAGCGCGCGGCTCAACCCCAGCCAGGCGAAGGACACCGGCGGCGCCTATTCGGATATGACCGGCAACCCGATGGGGCGGGTCGGCGACATGCGCGAACTGGCCAATCTCGCGGTCTATCTGCTGCATCCGTTGTCGGCCTATGTGAACGGCCAGACGATCGCCATCGACGGCGCGGCCTGGCAAGCCACCGGCGGCAACTTCTCTCGGCTGCGCAGCTGGGGCGACGCCGAGTGGACAGCGGCGCGGGAGGCGATTTCGGCCACCAACGCCAAGGACCGCGCCGCTCGCACGGTTTGACTCAACTCGGCCAGCGCTGCGCAACAACGCTCAGTCTTGGCTTGGCGCACCGGCTGGCCCTACAATGACGGGCGTCACGTTTCTTGAGTTACACCAGAATGTCCGAAGTCGCCTACCTCCCCGCCGGCAAGCGCGAGCTGACCAAGGTCGCCAATCGGCAGGCCATCATGGACGCTGCACGCGAAGTGTTCGGGGAGCTTGGCTACGAGACCGCCACGGTGCGCGACATCATCCGGCGTACAGGGCTCGCGGCCGGCACCTTCTATAATTACTACCGCTCCAAGGACGAGGTGTACCTCGCCCTCTCGGCCGAAGGCGCGCGGCAGTTCGCGCCGCTGCTGAAGGCCCAGCGTGCGCAATCGGCCGATTGGAACGAGTTCGTCCGCGCGGCCATCGGCGCCTATTTCCTGTTCCTCAGCGACGCCCACAAGACCTGGCTCGCACGCCGCCCGCCTGAAGAGGTGGTGCCCCACGTGCATGGCGAAACCCCCGAAATGGCGGCGGTGTTCAACGAGGTGCGCGAAGCCATTGTCGATGAGATCGCCATGGGCCGCGCCCCCGCGGCCGACCCCGACTATGTCGCCGCCGCCTGCATCGCGATCGCCCGCGACGTCGGCGAGCGGATGCTGACCCGCCGCCCCATCGACACGCAGGGCGCCACGGAATTCGCCGTCGCCATGATCCAGGGAGGTCTTCAGGGCCTTCCAAAGTCCAAGGCCTGAAGGCGTGCCTGGCGGATCGGCTCAGCGGGTCCTCGCCCGCACGGTCCTGTCACTGCCCGCTCCGATCCTGCGACTGATGTCGGGAGGATCGGTGGTTTATCGCGGCGGTCGCACCCTTGATCCGCGGGTCCAGTTCATGGCGGCCCAGGCCGCGCATATGCCGCCGATGACGACGCTCAGTCCGGAAGACGCGCGCAGGGCCAGCGCCCAGGCCGCCGCCATCTATGGCGGCAGGCCAGAACCGGGCGTGCGCACGGAGGCGATCACGATACCTGCGGCCCACGGTTCGATCCCCGCGCGCGCCTACCGTCCGGAGGGCCAGGACCCGGCCGCTCCGGTGATCGTGTTTGCGCACTTCGGCGGCGGGGTGATCGGCGACCTCGACACCTGCGACGCCTTCTGCGGAATCCTGGCGAAGCTGGCGCGGGCGCCGGTTTTGTCAGTGGAATACCGCCTCGCCCCAGAACATCGCTTCCCCGCGGGCCTGGAGGACGTGCTGGGCGCGTTCCGGTACGCCCGTGAGCATGCGGCCAGTTTCGGCGCTCCGGCCGGCCACGCGGCGATTGGGGGCGATTCCATAGGCGGCAACTTCGCCGCCGTGGTCTGCCAGGAACTTCGCCGCGCCGGCGAACCGCAGCCCGCCCTGCAACTGCTCATCTATCCGTGCGTCGATGTGGTCAGCGAAACGGCCTCCATGGCCACCTATGCCGACGCCTTCCCACTTTCGCGGGCGATGATGGAGTGGTTCATGGGCCACTATATGGGTCCAGGCGCCGACCCGGCCGACCCGCGCCTGTCGCCGATCCGCGAGGGCGATTTCTCCGGGCTAGCCCAGGCGGTCATCGTGACGGCGGGCTTCGATCCGTTGGTCGATCAGGGCGAGGCCTACGCCAGGCGGCTGCGCGCCGCTGGCGTGCCCGTCGCCTATCGTTGCTACGACAGCCAGGCTCACGGTTTCACCGCCTTCACCGGTGTCGTCCCTTGCGCCGACGTAGCGTGTCGTGAAATTGCGGGCCTGGTCCGCGAAGGCCTGGAGGGACGTATTGCGCGCGCTGTTGGTTGAGGAACTGGCCCCGGATTACGGCGGCTGCGTCCTGAAAGAGATCGAGCCCCCCGCCCCTGGTCCGGGCGAGGTGCAGATCAAGGTCCGTGCGGCGGCGGTGAACTTCCCCGACCTGCTGCAGACCCGCGGCGAGTATCAACACAAGCCGCCCCTGCCGTTCATTCCGGGCATGGAGGTCGCCGGCGAGGTGTCGGCTCTGGGCGAAGGCGTGACGGAGTTCCAGATCGGCGACGCCGTGGTCGGCGGCGCCCGGATCGGCGGCTTCTCCGAATACGCAGTCACCCCCGCTGCGATCCTGCGCAAGAAGCCCGAAAGCCTGTCGTTCAGTCAGGCGGCCGGATACTCGACCGCCTATCTCACCGCCTATGTCTCGCTGGTGCGCCGCGCCCAGGTCGAGGCTGGCGAGTGGGTGCTGGTGCATGGCGCGGCCGGCGGCGTCGGCCTGGCCGCCGTGGACATGGCCAAACACCTCGGCTGCAAGGTGATCGCCGCCTCGGCGTCGGACGACAAGCTCGCCATCCTACAGGCCGAGTACCAGCCTGACGCCATTGTGAATGTGACCGGCGGCTTCCGTGAGAGGGTCAAGGAGATCACCGGCGGACGCGGCGCCGACGTGATCTACGATCCAGTGGGCGGCGACGTGTTCGACGAGAGCCTGCGCTGCATCGCCTTCAACGGCCGCATCCTCTCGATCGGCTTCACGTCCGGCCGTCAGCCGGTGCTGCCGGTCAATATCGCCCTGATCAAGGGCTTCTCGGTGATGGGCGTACGGGCCGGCGAGTACGGCCGCCAATTCCCTGAAAAGGGCCGCGAGAACACCGCCGCCATCTGGGCTATGGCCGACAAGATGAAGCCCCGCGTAGACCACGAGTATCGGCTTGACGAGTGGCGCGCCGCGTTCGATTCCCTGGCCACCCGCAAAGTGGTCGGCAAAACCATCGTGCGGCCGGATTTGTAGGGTAGCGCTCCGCCATGACCATTGAAAAAGAAGAAGAACTCGAGGGCCTGAAGGCGGCCGGCCGGTTGGTGGCGCGGACGCTGGACGCCATGAGCAAGGCCCTGGAACCTGGCATCACCACGCGTGAGCTGGACCAGCTGGGCCGCCAGATGCTGGAACTGGAAGGCGCCCGCTCGGCGCCGGAGCTGACCTACAACTTCCCGGGCGCGACTTGCATTTCCGTCGGCCCCGACTGCGCCCACGGCATTCCGGATGACCGCAAGATCGCCGCCGGCGACTTGGTCAATATCGATGTCTCGGCCGAGTTGAACGGCTTCTATGGCGACACCGGCGCCAGCTTCGCCGTGCCTCCCGTGACCCCGAAGATCGAGCGCCTGTGCCGCGACGGCCGCCGCGCCATGTGGAGCGGCATCCGCGCTGTGCGCCCCGGCGGCAAGTTGAACGAGATCGGTAAGGCCATCGAGACCTTCGCCGACAAGCACGGCTACAGCCTGGTCAAGAACCTCGCCAGCCACGGCGTCGGCCGCTCGCTGCACGACGACCCCAGCGAGATTCCGACCTGGTGGGAGCGCGGCGACCGCCGCCTTATTCACGAAGGCCTGGTCTTCACCATCGAGCCGTTCTTGTCGCTCGGCGCTGACTGGGTGGAGGAACTGGACGACGGCTGGACGCTCACCCCGCCGGGCGGCGAGCCCACGGTCCAGTACGAACACACCCTCGTGGCGACCAAGCGCGGGCCGGTGATTCTGACCCTGGCCTGACCGGCCCCAGAGGGGTGACGAACCCCGCGGATCACATTAATGCCGCTTCGAACGCTCAAACCATGCGCAATGGCGCGTGTTGAGGGTCGCAGCGGTTGACACGTCCCGCCGCCTCCCCTAGGAAGCGCGCCTTGTTTTCGAGCCGGAGCTAATCACGTGAAGCGGACTTTCCAACCGTCCCGACTGGTGCGCGCTCGTCGTCACGGTTTCCGCAGCCGTATGGCGACGAAGAACGGCGCCAAGATCGTGGCTCGCCGTCGCGCCAAGGGCCGCAAGCGCCTGACCGCCTAAGACGTTCCACGTCTTGACGGCTTAGGTGTCGGCGATGACCGACGCCCCCCCAAAAATCGAGCGCTTGCAAAAGCGCCCTGATTTTCTCGCTACGGCGCGCGCTGTTTCGTGCGCCAAAGGCGCGATCGTACTGCAGGCCCGGAATCGGGCCGACGACACCCCCTTGATCAGAGTCGGCTTCACCGCCACCCGTAAGGTCGGGGGGGCGGTGGTCCGCAATCGCGCCAAGCGGCGCATGCGTGAAGCCGCCAGGGTGCTTTTGCCGCAGCTCGCCAAGCCCGGCTTCGACTATGTACTGATCGCTCGCAACGGCGCGCCGACGCGCCCTTGGCCGCGTTTGCTTGACGATGTGAAAAGCGCGCTGATAAGCCTCGCGGCCGATAGCGACAGCCCGTCCCGCGCTTCGCCGCGCGCCCCTCCTTCCCCCTCCGCCTGAGCGCGCGTCCTTATGCAAGAGAACAACAACCGCAATACGATCATCTTCGTGGTCAGCGCGGTTCTGATCCTGATCGCCTACCAGTTCCTGGTCGTGGACCCCGCCACCAAGCGGCGGAACGCCGACATGGTCCGCCAGAAGGCTGCGACCGTCGAAACCCAGAAACCCGGCGTGCTGCCCAGCGCGACGCCTGGAACCGTGGTGGTCTCGCGTGAGCAAGCCGCGGCGGCCAGCGCCCGCATGCCGATCACGACTCCGGCCCTGAGCGGTTCAGTCTCCCTGCGCGGCGCGCGGATCGACGACCTGTTCCTGAAGAACTACCGCCAGACGGTCGACAAGACCTCGCCCCCGGTGGAGCTGCTGCGTCCTGAGGGCTCGCGCTACGCCTACTTCGCCGAGTTCGGCTGGACCGGCGCCAACCTGCCCGGCCTGCCGACCGCAGACACCGTCTGGCAACTGGTCGAGGGTTCGACCCTCGCGCCGGGCCAGCCGCTGACGCTGCGCACCAGCAACGGCCAGGGCCTGACCTTCACCCGCAAGATCGAGGTGGACGACCGCTTCATGTTCACGGTGACCGACACCGTGGCCAACACCGGCACGGGGTCGGTGACGCTCGCCCCCTACGGCTCGGTCCAGCGCCAGGGCATCCCGGCGGGTCTGGGCAAGATCCAGATCGTCCATGAAGGCGCGATCGGCTGGCTCGGCGACGAACTGCGCCAGGTGAAGTACGCCAAGTGGCTGAAGGACGGCGGCGGCTCGCCGATCACCTCCACCGGCGGCTGGACCGGCATCACCGACAAGTACTGGCTCGCCGCCATGATCCCGGATCAGAAAGAGCGCATCCAGAGCCAGTACCGGGTGACCAAGGCCGGTGCGACCGACATCTACGAAGCCAACTATATCGGCCAGCCGCGGGTCATCCCCGCCGGCCGCCAGATCACCGAGACCACCCGGCTGTTCGCCGGCGCCAAGACGGTTCCGGTCCTGAAGGACTACGAGACCAAGCTGGGCGTGCCGCACTTCGACATGGCCGTCGACTGGGGGAACTTCTGGTTCATCACCCGGCCGATGTTCGCCTTCCTCGACTTCATCTTCCGCCACGTCGGCAACTTCGGCATCGCCATCCTGCTGCTGACCGTCGCGGTGAAGCTCATCTTCTTCCCGCTGGCCAACAAGAGCTACGAGTCGCTCACCAAGATGAAGAAGGTGCAGCCGCAGGTCGAAGAGCTGCGCAAGCGCCTCAAGGACGACCCGGCCAAGCAGCAACAGGAGCTGATGGCGCTCTATCAGAAGGAAAAGATCAATCCTCTGACGGGCTGCCTGCCCATGCTGGTGCAGATCCCGGTCTTCTACGGCCTCTACAAGGTGCTGACGGTCACCATCGAAATGCGGCACGCGCCGTTCTTCGGCTGGATTCAGGACCTCTCGGCCCGCGACCCGCTGACCATCTGGAACCTGTTCGGCCTGCTGCCCTACAATCCGGCGACCGTCCCGGTCATCGGCGGGTTCCTGAACTCCGACCTCCTGCACCTGGGCCCGCTGGCCCTGCTCTACGGCGTGACCATGTACCTCTCGACGGCCATGAACCCGCCGCAGGCTGATCCCGTGCAGCAGAAGATCTTCCAGTTCATGCCGATCATGTTCACGTTCATCATGGCGCCCTTCGCGGTCGGCCTGCTGATCTACTGGGCCTGGTCGAACGTGCTGACGATCCTGCAGCAATACCTGATCATGCGCCGCTTCAAGGTGGACAACCCCATCGACCAGATCATCGCCAAGCTGACCGGCAAGAAGTCGAAGGCCGCCTAGTGAACGAGGACCCGCTCTTCACCGAAGAACAGCTGGAGGAGGCCCGCGTACTGTTCGCACGCCAGGCCACCTTCATGATGGGGGCCGTCGCCATCGACGGCCTGCCGCCGGGCGACCTGCCTGAAGTGGCCTTCGCCGGCCGCTCCAATGTCGGCAAGTCGTCGCTGATCAACGGTCTGGTGGGTCACAAGGGTCTGGCTCGTGCTTCCAACGAGCCGGGCCGCACCCGCGAGCTGAACTTCTTCGTGCTGGACGACAAGCTGCGGCTGGTCGACTTACCCGGCTATGGCTGGGCCAAGGCCTCCAAGATCACGGTGAAGAAGTTCCAGAACCTTGGCCGCGACTTCCTGCGCGGCCGGGCGAACCTGAAGCGGGCCTATCTGCTGATCGACGCCCGTCACGGCCTGAAGGAAGTCGACAAGGAGCCGATGGACGCCTTCGACAAGGCGGCGGTCTCCTATCAGATCATCCTGACCAAGGCCGACAAGATGAAGCCGCACGAAGTCGAAGCGGCCCGCATCAAGACCGAGGCGGCGATCGCCAAGCGTCCGGCCGCTTTCCCCCGCGTGCTCGCCACGTCCTCGGAAAAGGGCGACGGCCTGGCCGAACTGCGCGCCGAGATCATGACCACCTGCGAAGTCCGGCCCTAGCCACAACACCAAGCTCGTCATCCTCCGGGCAGCCAAAGGCTGCTCCGGGGGACCCAAGCTGAGGTGAAAAGCTGGCTAGCCCGCTTGGGTCCCCCGGATCGTCCTTCAGACGACCGGAGGATGACGAAGGTGGTTGGCAAAGGCGATGACGCGGGGTCACGCTTTGCGCTGAACGCCCCGCATGGAACAACTGGCCCAACCTAACCACAGGGCCAGCCATCATGCTCTCCACCGCCGGCCGCACGGCCTATGACGCCGATCTCGAGCTCTGTTCCGCGATCAAGTCCGGAAGTTCTTCGACAAGGAGCTCTATCCCCATCTCGACCGATGGGAGGCCGAGGGCATCGTCGATCGCGAGTTCTGGAAGGCCTACGGCGCGGCCGGCCTGCTCTGCCCGCAGGTTCCATCCGAATACGGCGGCCTGGAGTTGGACTACCGGTTCAACGCGGTGATCGGCGAAGAGCTGGCCTATGCCGGCTCGTCGGCCGGCGTCACCCTGCAGTCCGACATCACCGTCGACTACCTGATCAACTACGGGTCCGAGGAGCAGAAGAAGCGCTTCCTGCCGGGCATGGTCTCCGGAGAGATCATCACCGCCATCGCCATGACCGAACCCGGCACAGGCTCGGATCTGCAAGGGGTGCGGACCACCGCCCGGCGCGACGGCAACCACTACGTGATCAACGGCTCGAAGACCTACATCACCAACGGCCAGAACGCCGACGTCGTGATCGTGGTGGCCAAGACCGACCCGACCCTGGGGTCGAAGGGGATCTCCCTGATCCTGGTCGAACGCGGCGCGGAGGGCTTTGAGCGCGGCCGCAACCTGGACAAGGTCGGCCAGCACTCAGCCGACACCTCCGAACTGTTCTTCAACGACGTGCGCGTGCCGATCACCAGCTGCCTGGGCGAAGAAGGCCGAGGCTTCGCCTATCTGATGGGCCAACTTCCGCAAGAGCGCCTACAGATCGCTGTTGCCGGCCAAGCCGGCGCCCAGCGCGCCTTCGACGAGGCGGTGAAGTTCACCAAGGAGCGCAAGGCCTTCGGACAGTCGATCTTCGACTTCCAGAACACCCGCTTCACCCTGGCGGCCTTGAAGGCCAAGCTGCAGGTAGGCTGGGCGCACCTGGACTGGGCGATCACCCGCCACGTGGCCGGCGAACTGACGGCGGCTGAAGCTTCCGCAGCCAAGCTGTTCCACACAGAACTGCAGTGGGAAGCCTGCGACATCGCCCTGCAACTGCACGGCGGCGCCGGCTACATGAACGAGTATCCCATCGCCCGCCTGTGGCGCGACGCGCGGGTGCAGCGCATCTATGGCGGCACCTCGGAGATCATGAAGGAGGTCGTGGCCCGCTCAATCTGAGACTAGCCAAGTCCGTCGTGAACCCGACAGTGAAGCTAGCGTGGCCGTTGTATGCGCTGGCCCGTTCGCAGCGTATGGTCGGTCAGAGGTCCCAATATGAGCATCAGCACCGTCGATCCACCTTCGGACCGCAAACGCCTGGGCCTTGAGCCACGCGTGGCCAACCGGTTGCTCGCGGCGGTAAGCGTCGCGGACTTCGAAAAGCTTGTCGGCCGTCTAGAGGTGGTCACCCTGAACCGCGGACAGGTCTTGTTCGAACCCGGCGACGACGTGATCACCACCTATTTTCCGGCGCACAAGACGATGGTCTCGTTGTTGATCATCACGCGCGACGGCCACGAGATTGAGGCCGCCACCATCGGCCGCGAGGGCGCAGTGGGCGGCATCGTCAGCGCGGGCAACAAGCCAGCCTTCGGTCGGGCGGTCGTCCAGATCGCCGGCCTGGCGCTCGCCATACCCACGGCCGCGTTGGAGAACATCAAGGACGTCTCGCCGCGGTTTGGAGAACTGTTCTCCCGCTACGCCGACGCGCTGTTGGCGCAGATGATGCAGTCTGTGGCCTGCAACGCCCTGCACTCGGTCGAGGAGCGCTGCTGTCGCTGGCTGCTGGCCACCCATGACCGGGCCGGCGACCAGATCATACAACTGACCCAGGAATCGCTGGCCGAAATGCTCGGCGTCCAGCGCACCACGGTGACCGCGGTGATCCAGAACCTGGAGACCAAAGGCCTCCTGCGCCGCCAACGCGGACGGGTCGAGATCATCGACCGGCGCGGCCTCGAGCGCGCCGCCTGCGAATGCTATCAGGCCGTCGAAGACCACTTCGAGAGGCTGCTGCCCGAAGTGGCCCTTTGATCGCTGCGCGCCATAGCGCGCCATCACCGCAAGTTGGAGCGCTTGAAATCCCCTAGCGACCCGACGAACAGTGACGCTGGCACGCCCTTGTGGCGCGTCGAGGCGGTGACAGGCGGGTCAGGGTCCGCTATCGGAGCGCTCCGACTAGGGCGCATCGGCCGAACCTGGACGCCGAGTCCGGCGGCTGGCGCGCCCTAACTCTTCGACTTGGAGCCCAGAGAGGCTCTTGGAGGGCCGAAAGCCTTGACCGACGACGCCGAAGAACAGGGCTGGGCCACCGCGAAGACCCTGGCCACGGCCCTGCCCTACATCCAGATCTACGACCGCGAGGTCGTGACGATCAAATACGGCGGCCACGCCATGGGCGAGGAAAGCGTCGCCAGGCTGTTCGCCGCAGACGCCGTGCTGCTGAAGATGCTGGGTGTCCATCCCGTGGTCGTCCACGGCGGCGGGCCGCAGATCTCGCGCATGCTGGACAAGGCCGGCGTGAAGTCGACCTTCATCGACGGCCTGCGGGTGACCGACGAGGCCACCATGGAAGTCGCCGAGATGGTGCTGTCCGGCGCGATCAACAAAGAAATCGCCAACTGGATCACCCTGGCCGGCGCCGAGGCCGATGTGCGCGGCGTGGGCCTGTCGGGCAAGGACGCCCGCCTGATCACCGTCGAGAAGGCCCACCGCACCAAGAAGGATCCCGACAGCCAGATCGAACAGGTCGTCGACCTGGGCTTTGTCGGCGAGCCGACCCGCATCGATCCCAAGCTGATCGAAGCCCTGATCTATGCCGACGAGGACTACATCCCCGTGGTCGCGCCGATCGGCGTGTCGGTCGAGGGCGAAACCTACAACATCAACGCCGACACCGTGGCCGGCGCCCTGGCCGGCGCATTGAACGCCAAGCGCATGCTGCTGCTGACCGACGTGCGCGGCGTGCTGGACGCCAATGGCGACCTGATCCGCCAGATGACGCTGGCCGAGGCTCGCGAAGCCATCACCTCGGGCGTCGCCACCGGCGGCATGATCCCGAAGCTGGAAACCGCCATCGCGGCGGTGGAGTCGGGCGTTGAGGCGGTCGTCATCCTCGATGGCCGCCGCCCGCACGCCATGCTGACCGAACTCTTCACCGAACACGGCTCGGGGACGCTCATCCGCGCATGAGGCCAGACCTCTCTCACATCGACACCTGGCTCTTCGACCTGGACAACACCCTGTATCCCGCCGAATCCGGGTTCATGGGTCAGGTCGAGGGCCGGATGACCGCCTTCGTGGCCAAGGTCACTGGGCTGCCGATGGAGGAAGCCTTTGGGCTGCAGAAGAAGTATCTCGCCGAGCATGGCCTGACCCTGAAGGGGCTGATGCTGCACCACGGCGTCGACCCGGCCGACTTCCACGCCCTTTTCCACGACCTGTCCCTGGAGCTCCTGGCCCAGGATCCAGAGCTGGTCGCGGCCATTTCGGGCCTGCCCGGCCGTCGATTGATCTTCACCAACGCCGACGACAAGCACGCCGAACGGGTGCTGGCCCACCTGGGCCTTCGCGGATTGTTTGACGACGTCTTCCACATCCATTCGTTCGGGTTCGCGCCCAAGCCCGATCCGCTGGGCTTCCAGCGGATGATCGACGCCCACGGCCTAAGCCCTGCAACGACCTCGTTCTTCGAGGACTCCGAGCATAATTTGAAGCCGGCGGCGGACCTCGGCATGACCACCGTCCTGGTCGGCTCGAAGGCGCTCGCCTCCACCGCACCCTTTGTCCACCACCGCACCGATAAGCTTACGCCGTTCCTGACGGCGGCGCGCCTCAAGGAAGCCAATTGATGTCCGACGACCTGAAGTCCGTGATCGAAGCCGCCTGGGAAGCCCGGGCCGATATCAACACCGGAACTCAAGGCGCCGTTCGCGAAGCCGTCGAAGAGACCCTGAGCCAACTGGACGCCGGCACCCTGCGCGTCGCCACCCGCGGCGACGACGGCGTCTGGACCACCCACCAGTGGGCCAAGCAGGCGATCCTGCTGTCCTTCCGCCTGAGCCCCAACGTGCTGATGGACGCTCCGGCGCCCGGTCCCTTCTGGGACAAGGTCCCCTCGAAGTTCGCCGGCTGGGACGCCGCCCGGTTCGAGGCCGCCGGCTTCCGCGCCGTGCCCGGCGTCGTGGCCCGCCGCGGCGCCTTCATCGCCCGCAACACCATACTGATGCCGTCGTTCGTCAATATCGGCGCCTATGTCGATGAGGGCACCATGGTCGACACCTGGGCCACGGTCGGCTCCTGCGCCCAGATCGGCAAGAACGTCCACCTCTCGGGCGGCGCCGGGATCGGCGGCGTGCTGGAGCCGCTGCAGGCCAATCCGACCATCATCGAGGACAACTGCTTCATCGGCGCGCGCTCCGAAGTCGCTGAAGGCGTCATCGTCCGCGAGGGCAGCGTGCTCTCGATGGGCACCTTCATCACCTCGACCACCCGCATCGTCGATCGCAAGACCGGCGAAGTGTTCATGGGCGAGGTTCCGCCCTATTCGGTGATCATGCCGGGCTCGATGCCCAGCCCGTTCGGCGAGGGTCTGCCCTCGATCAACTGCGCGGTCATCGTCAAGACCGTGGACGAGCGCACCCGCTCCAAGACCTCGATCAACGAGCTGCTGCGCGACTGATCGCGCAGGACGCGTCCCCGCGTCCTCCACAGGTCATCAACTGATTCGCTAACAGGCCCGCTTGCGGGCCTGTTTTCGTATGTGCGCTAGGCTGGACAGGTAGTTCGGACCGGGATTCCTGCCGCCACGGGCCAAGTCATCCACAGGAAAAGGCCCACAACCATACCCGCAGGCGGCGTTTACCATAGCAATCGCTTCTCGCCCATGAGGCGAATCAGTAGCTTACCTATCGAACACCGCACTACACGCAACGTAACCGAGCTAGCGCTTGAAATGGCAGGACTCTCCTCCGGAGGATCAATGCTGATTTTAGCGAGAGAAAGACTGTTGCTGACAACACGGTTAACTCGAATTAACTTTAATGCAAGGCCCGCACCATGAATTCAGCGCCTTCGCTCAAAGTCGTAGCGTCCTCCAAGCCCTGCGGGGAGCAGACCTCCAAAGAGGGAGCCATCAGCCCCCTGGATGTGGAGACCATGCGGTCCTACTACCGCTGGGGCGGCCATCTCTCGACCGCGCTGGTCCGCATCCGCTCAAAGTTCGACGGGGACCTGGACCAGTGCCTGCTCTATTTGATCTTCCTGCTGGCGGAGCTCTCCGAGGCGATGCCGCGCGGCCCTCGCCCGCCCCAGACCTTCCGCCGCCGCCGCGGCTTGAACGCGCTTAGCCTGGCCGAAATCACCCAGATCCCGCGCGAGACCGCCAGGCGCAAGCTTCTGGCCCTGGTGGAGCGGGGCTATCTTGTCCGCGAGGGCGATGGCCTGTTCACACTGGGCGAGGCCTATGACGCCAGCCAGTTCTTCGATGACCTGAAGCCCCTGCTGGGCGACACCGTCCAAGCCGAGAAATAGTCTGCCTTCCGGCGGCTATTCGGCGCCGTCGAGCTTGCGCCACAGCGCACGGATGGCCAGGGCGCGTAGCGCCGCGTCCTCGGTCTCCAACGGCGCGAGACCCAGCTTCTCAAGGCAATCGTTCAGGGTTAGCGGCTCGCGGCGCGACAACCCGATCCCGCGCTGACGCGCGACGGCTTGGAACCGCCGCCAGGCACACTCGGAGCCAGCCGCGCCGGCTACAGCCTGATCGGGCAACATTCCCGACTGCAGCACTCGGTGGAAGCCGACTAGTGTCGCGCCCGCGCACAGCTTGATCGCCAACTGAGCGAACAGCGCGTCGCTGATCGGCTCGACCGACAGGTCCTCGCTCGCCGCCCCGCCGTACACCATCGCCGGGCTGGTGGAGCGCACGAAGGCGCTGAACGCCACATTCCCTCGATCATCCACGAAAGCGTACTGCATCACCTGCTGGCGACCGTCGGCGGCGACGAGCCGTGCGGCGAAGTAAAGATGGTCGCTGGCGGAGACCTGGCGCGCCGACTTGGCGGACCCGTCGCGGACAAAGTTATCGCTCCTGCCGCCCGCCCCGCACCAGGCGAGGAGATCGGCGATGCTCTCACCGCGTTCCTGCGGCGGCTGCGCGACACTCTTGCGGAAAAACATCAACATCACTTCGGCCCCGACGGCAGATGATTAATCGGCCATCGGCCGCGCCGGGTCGATGTGATGGGTTCCCATTTCGGGCGGCGGCCACCTCATGGCCTACCCATTCCGGGCTGGTGCGTCGCCGGCTCGCCCATTGCTCCGCGCCTCGCCCCCGGCTACCAGCAAGCCATGTCCGAGCTCGACCCTATCGCCCTGACCCAGGAACTGATCCGCCGCCCGTCGGTGACCCCCGCCGACGAAGGCGCCATGGACATCGTCCAGCGCACCCTCGAAGGCCTCGGCTTCGCCTGTAAGCGGATGCGCTTCGGCGAGATCGAGAACCTCTACGCCCGTTACGGGACCGCGCGGCCGAACCTCTGCTTCGCCGGCCACACCGACGTGGTGCCGGTGGGCGACGCCCAGGCCTGGAGCCGCGAAGCCTTCGCCGCCGAGATCGTCGACGGCATGCTGATCGGCCGCGGCTCGGTCGATATGAAGAGCGCGGTGGCCGCCTTCGCCGCCGCCGCCGGAAAGGCCATCGCGGCGGGCCAGGTGAAGGGCTCGCTGTCCTTCCTGATCACCGGCGATGAAGAAGGCGTGGCCACCCACGGCACCAAGATGGTCGTCGAGGCGCTGAAGGCCCAGGGCGAGATCCTAGACCATTGCATCGTCGGCGAGCCGTCGAGCGCCGAGACCTTCGGCGACATGATCAAGATCGGCCGGCGCGGCTCGATCAACACCTGGATCACGGTCGACGGCCGCCAGGGCCACGTGGCCTATCCGCACCGCGCCGCCAACCCGATCCCCGTGCTGATCGACCTCCTGGCCAAGCTCCAGAACCACGTGCTGGACGAGGGCTATACCGGCTTCCAGCCCTCCAACCTGGAGGTCACCACGGTCGATGTGGCCAACGGCGCCACGAACGTCATCCCCGCCCAAGCCAAGGCCCGTCTCAACATCCGCTTCAACCCCTCGCACAAGGGCGCGGAGCTGGCAGCCTGGATCGAGGCCGAAGCCGCCAAGGCCGCCGAGGGTTTCGGCGGGACCATCAAGGTCGAGCCCGTCGTCAGCGGCGAAGCATTCCTGACCGAGCCTGGCGCGTTCACGGACGTGGTGGCCGCCGCGGTCCAGGATGTCTCAGGCGCCGCGCCCGAGCTTTCCACCACCGGCGGCACCTCCGACGCCCGCTTCATTCGCGACCTTTGTCCGGTGGTCGAACTGGGCCTGGTGGGCAAGACCATGCACGCCGTGGACGAACGCGCGCCGGTCCAAGAAATTCGCGATCTGCAGCGGGTCTATGAGCGCGTGATTGAGCGCTACTTCAGCAAGTTCGGCTGAAGCCCCAGTCTTGCTCGTCATCCTCCGGTCAGCCGCAGGCTGATCCGGGGGATGACGAGTGGGTGACTAGCCCTCGTACTTCACACCCACCAGATACAGGCCATCGGCGGGGGCGACCGGCCCGCACGCCTTGCGGTCGCGGGCTTCCAACGCAGCCTTCACGTCCGCAGCGCTCCAGCGTCCGATCCCCACCTCAGCCAAGGTTCCGGTCATCGAGCGGACCTGGCGGTGCAGGAACGAGCGCGAAGCGAACTCCAGCAGCACCTGCTCGCCCTCGCGCCAGACCCGCGCCACGTCCATGGTCTTGATCGGCGACTTGGCCTGGCACTGCATGTGGCGGAAGGTGGTGAAGTCGTGATTGCCGATCAGCACCTGGGCGGCGTCGTGCATCGCCTGGGCGTCAAGCGGCTTTTTCATGTGCCAGACCTTGCCCCGGTCCAGAGCCGGCGGGCTCTTGCGGTTGAGGATGCGATAGATGTAGCGCCGCTCGGTCGCTGAGAACCGCGCGTGCCAATCGCCCTCCGCCACCTGGGCGTCGATGATCGCGATCGGCTCGGGCATCAGATGGGCGTTCAAGGCGTCGCGCACGACCTCCGGCCGCCATTCGCGCTCCAGGTCGATATGGATAACCTGGCCCGTCGCATGGACCCCGGTGTCGGTGCGACCGGCCGCCTGCAGGCGCAGGGTCTGACCGCTGAACGCCTTGACCGCGCGCTCGATGGAACCCTGCACCGAAGGCAAGGTCTCCTGCGCCTGGAACCCCTTATAGGGCTGGCCGTCATATTCGATGGTGAGGCGGTAGCGCGGCATCAGCTGAGCTGGGTCCCAACTGGGACCGCCAGCCCGCGCAGGAAAGTCTCAGCATCCTGCGGCCCGCGCCCCTCGCGCTGGACGCGCAGCAGACGCACCGCGCCCTCCCCGCAGGCGATGAGCAGGGCGTCGTCCAGCGCCACGCCGGCCGGGCCGTCACCGTCCTCGCGCCGGGACAGCAGCGCCTTCACGCGCAGCGGCCCCTTCTCGGTCGCAAGCTCGAACCAAGCGCCGGGAAATGGCGAGAGCCCCCGAATCTTGCAATCGACTTCCGAGGCCGGCTTTGCCCAGCGTATGCGGGCCTCCTTGGGCCGTATCTTCTTGGCGTAGGTCTCGCCGTCCTGCGGCTGTGGGGTGGCGCTGGCTTCGCCACGCTCGACGGCGGCCATGGTGCGCGCCAGCAAGGCCGCGCCAACCTCCGCCAACCGATCATGCAGGGTCCCGGCGGTCTCCAGGGCGTCGATACGCACGCTTTCCGACGACAGCACCGGACCTTCGTCCAGGCCCTCGGTCATCTGCATGACCTCGACGCCGGTCACCTTGTCGCCCGCCATGATCGCCCGCTGGATCGGCGCGGCGCCCCGCCAACGCGGCAGCAGCGATGCGTGCAGGTTGAAGCAGCCCAGCCTAGGAGCATCCAGGACGGCGGCCGGCAGGATCTGGCCAAAGGCGACCACCACGCCGGCGTCCAGGTTCAGGGCGGCGAAGGCTTCGATTTCCTCAGGGTCGCGCATTGAGACCGGGGTCCGCACCGGAATGCTGCGCGCCTCGGCATAGGCTTGCACTGGCGAGGGTTTCAGCGCCTGGCCGCGCCCTCGAGGGGCCGGCGGCTGGGAGTAGACGCACGCGACCTCATGGCCGGCCTGAACCAAGGCGTCCAGGGCGGCGACGGCGAAGTCGGGGGTTCCGAGAAAGGCGATACGCATCCTCTTCGGTTTAGACGCCACGGACGAATTTAGGAACCACACGCAAGCTTCGCCGTTCAACTGCAAGCTCGGGTAGGGAGATACTCCATGCGCAACCTCGTCATCATCAGCCTCGCCGTCGCCGGTCTGAGCCTTTCGGCATGTTCGGAAGCCAAGCAGGAACAGGCGAAAGCCACGGCCGACCGCGCCGCCGCCGAGACCAAGGCCACCGCCGAGAAGGCCGCCGCCGAGGCCAGGGCCGCGGCGTCCAAGGTCGCGACTGAAACCAAGGCCGCCGCGACCAGCCCTGAAGCGCAACAGACCCGCGAGCGGGTCCGGACCGCAGCTCAGGACGCCGCCGTCCAGGCCAAGGGCGCCGCGCGCGCTGCAGCCCGCGACACCAAGGCGGCGATCCACGACGCGACCGCCCCGACGCCTGCGCCCGCCCCGCCGACGAACTAGCGGCCCTCGCCTAGGGGCGCAGCGTCCAGGTGGTTTCCCGGCCGGCGGGCACGAAGCCCAAACGTTCCAGGATGGGCCGGCTGCTGTCGCGCGCTTCGATGCTGAGATAGGCCAAGCCGCGCGCCCTCGCCTCGGCGACCCGCGCGGCCACCAAGGCCCGGTAGAGGCCCCGCCGTCGGTGCGCCGGTGCGACGCCGCCCCCGAACAATTGGCCGAAGGTGCGCCCCGGCGCCATCTCCAGCCGTGCCGACGCGACCGCCTCGCCGGCGACGCAGGCGATGAACAACGCCATATCGGGATCGTCCAACTGCTTGGCGAAGGCCGCGCGCTGCCACGCCTCTTCGTGGCCAAAGGCCTTGCCGCCGGCGCTGACGAACCCGTCCAGATCTTCCATGGTCCGCACCCTTCGCACCTCAACGCCGCTTGCCGGCGCGCCAGCGACGTCGCCAACGAGGTCAAAGAACATCAGGGTGCCGGGCGGGTCCGGTTCAAAGCCAGCCTCGGCGAGGCAAGCGGCCAACGCCGGCGGGCCGTCATGATCATAGACGCGCCACATCAGCTCCTCGCCCCGCGCGCGGAACCAGGCCGCCTGCTCCGCCACGACCGCGCCCATGGTCTCCGCCGTCAAATCCCAGGCCGAGACGTAGTTGAAGCCGCCGGTCAGTAGGATGAGCCCATCGCGTCGTTCGACGGCGATCCCGGCCGGGGGAGCGGGATTGGCGCGCACCTCGGCGTCAAAACGGGCCAGCACAAGGTCAAGGTTCATTGGCCGAAGCTAACGAGAACCCGCGCGCCAAGCGAGACTGTTGCAGGCCGAGGAGCCCGTTCCGCTCAATGACAAATTCCGGCATGGGATCTCGCATCGCTTGGGCGCGCCGACAGAGCGGCGCTAAAGCGCAGAGATGCCAAATTATTTGAAGCCGTCAGGCGACGCCGCGCCTGGCGCTATCGCCCGCTAGGCGGCGCGGGACTGCTTCTTCACCTTGGCGACGGCGCGTTCACGCTTCAGGCGCGACAGGTGGTCGATGAAGAGAACGCCTTCGAGGTGATCCATCTCGTGCTGGATGCAGACGGCGAACAGGCCCTCGGCGTCCTCAACGACTTCCTCGCCCTGATAGTTGAGGTACTTCAGCTTCACGCGAGCCGGACGCTCGACCTCGTCATAGATATCCGGGATCGAGAGGCAGCCTTCTTCGTAGGGCGCGGTCTCTTCGGAGGCCCAGACGATTTCCGGGTTCACATAGTAGCGTGGCGCCTTGGGATCGTCGGGACCGGCGATGTCCATGACGATCACGCGCTTGGGCACGCCGATCTGGATCGCGGCCAGGCCAATGCCGGGGGCGTCGTACATGGTCTCAAGCATGTCATCCATGAGCGCGCGCAGATCGTCATCGACCTTCTCGACCGGTTGCGACACCAGCTTCAGGACGGGATCGGGAACGACAAGGATTTCACGTATAGCCATACGAACGCAGGTAGGTCAGCGACCCTTTGCCGTCAAGGCGGCGAGGCGCCCCTGGACATCGTCGCCATCGTCGGCGGCGAGCTTGGTCAGCGGCCTGATCCCGGTTTCGACCGGTGCGAGCTCGGCGATCTCCTTGCCCTCATGATCGACTTTCAGGTCCTCGAACCGGCGGGCCTGGGTCATGACCTGGGTCTCCAGCGAGCCCACGAACTGGTTGTAGCGGCCCACCGCGGCTTCCAACGCCTTGCCGACCGAAGCGGCGTGGCCGCCCATCACCGACAGACGCTTGTAGAGTTCACGACCCAGCTTGGAGATCTCCTGGGCGTTGGCCGCCTGCTCTTCGACGCGCCAGCCGTAGACCACGGCCTTGCAGAGCGCGAACAAGGTGGTCGGCGTCACGACCAGCACGCGGCGATCCATGGCCTCGGTCATCAGCTCTGGCGCACGCTCCAGCGCCGCCGCCAGGAAGCTGTCGCCCGGAATGAACATGGCGACGAAGTCGGGCGAGCCTTGATTGAACTGATCCCAGTAGGACTTGGCCGATAGCCCCATCATGTGAGCGCGCACGCTCTGGGCGTGACGGACGTAGCAAGCCTCACGCGTCGCATCGTCCGCCGCGTCCTGAGCGTCGAGGAAGGCGTTCAAGGAGCACTTGGCGTCGATGACGAACACCGCCCCGCCCGGCAGGCGCACGGTGACGTCCGGACGCCGGCGCCCTTCCTCGGTGTCAGTCGAGGTCTGCTCGTCGAAATCGTAGCGATTATGAAGGCCGGCGGCCTCCAGCACGTTCCGCAGGGTTTGTTCACCCCAGCGCCCCTGGACGCCGGCCCCGCGACGTAGCGCCGCAGACAGCTTCCGCGCTTCGCTCTGGGTGGCGATCGAGGCGGTCAGCAGTTGATTGATCTGCTCCTTCAGGCCGCCGGTTTCCTCGGCGCGCGTTTTTTCAACCGCGACCACCTGCTCCTGGAACTTGGCCAGGCTGTCGGCGACGGGTTTGAGCTGCGCCTCGAGGCGGGCCTGCGCCAGTTGCTCTCTATTATGGAACGTCTCATCGGCGCGCTTCATCACCTGCTCGGCGATGGTGGCGGCGGCCTCGGCCTGCAGGAAGGCGCTGTTCTTGGCGCTCTGCTCTTCCATGACCCGCACCCGCGCCGCGGCGTCCTGGAGATCCCAAGCCCTTGCCTCAGCACGGTTGGCGCGGCTGCGCTCCATCAGGGCCCAGGCGATCGCGGGCGCCGCCGCCACGAGGGCGGCGATGAGGGCGACGAGGAAGAGGTCTAAGTTCATGCTCCGTTCTATAATCGGAGTCGCGCGATCGAGCTAGCGGCGGCCAAGAACATGCGCTAAAGGCGCAGGCCAAAAAAAAGCCGGACCCGAGGGCCCGGCAGTTCATTAGGGAGGAAACGCCCAGGAAGGGCAGAGGCGTCAGCGACGCCTCACAATTCGAGTTATAGAGTGCGACGCACAAAACGCCAAGCACTTTTGTGACTTCCTGATCACGTTTTTCGCAACCTCTGAAAAATCACGTTACAAATCAGTGCGATTTTGGCCGCCAAACCGCGAGCTCAAAATGCTGCGCTGCACCATCGGAAAATAGCAATGTTCCGCGCCGCGGCGAGAAGGCGCTGGCTAATTGGCCATTCGTCGCCTAAAAGCGCGCGCTTCCCCAAATAGGGCGTTCAAAAGCCAAATCAATGTCGCTCCGCAACATCGCCATCATCGCCCACGTCGACCACGGCAAGACAACGCTCGTGGATCAGCTGCTCGCCCAATCGGGCATTTTCCGAGCCAATGAGGCGACGGTAGAGCGCGCCATGGACTCGAACGACCAGGAGCGCGAACGCGGGATCACCATCCTCGCCAAGTGCACCAGCGTCCTCTGGCACGGCAAGGCGGGTGAAACCCGCATCAACATCATCGACACCCCAGGCCACGCCGACTTCGGCGGCGAGGTCGAACGGATCCTTGGCATGGTGGACGGCTGCGTCCTCCTGGTTGACGCCGAAGAGGGCGTCATGCCCCAGACCAAGTTCGTTCTGGGCAAGGCGTTGAAGATGGGCCTTCGCCCGATCCTCTGCCTCAACAAGGTTGACCGCGCCCACGCCGATCCGGACCGGGTCCTCAACGACGCCTTCGACCTGTTCGCGGCCATGGGCGCCAGCGACGAACAACTGGACTTCCCGCACATCTATGCGTCGGGCAAGAACGGCTGGGCGACGCTGGACCTGTCCAAGCCCAACGACACGCTCGCGCCCTTGTTCGACATGATCGTCGAGCATGTGCCCGAGCCCAAGGCCGTCGCCCGCAAGGACGAGCCCTTCCAGATTCTCTCGGTCCTGATCGAAAACGACCCCTTCCTGGGTCGCCTGCTGACCGGCCGCATCGAAAGCGGCAAGGCCACACCTGGTCTCGCCATCCACGCCCTCGGCATCGATGGCAAGGAAGTCGAACGAGGCCGGATTACCAAGGTCCTGGCCTTCCGCGGCCTGAAGCGCCAGCCAATTGAAGACGCCGAAGCTGGCGACATCGTCGCCATCGCGGGCCTCTCCAAGGCGACCGTGGCCGACACCCTGTGCGCCATGGACGTCACCGAGGCCCTGCCCGCCCAGCCGATCGACCCGCCGACCATCTCCATGACGGTCTCGGTGAACGACAGCCCGCTGGCCGGCCGCGAAGGCGACAAGGTCCAAAGCCGCGTCATCCGCGACCGCCTGCTGAAGGAAGCCCAGTCCAACGTCGCCATCCGCGTCACCGAGACGCCGGACAAGGACGCCTACGAAGTGGCGGGCCGTGGCGAACTTCAACTGGGCGTGCTGATCGAAGGCATGCGCCGCGAAGGCTTCGAGCTGTCCATCAGCAGGCCGCGCGTGGTGTTCCAGACCGATCCCGAAACCGGCCAGCGCCTTGAGCCCATCGAAGACGTCATGATCGACGTCGACGACGAGTTCAGCGGCATCGTGATCGAGAAGCTGTCGGCCCGTAAGGCCGAGCTGAAGGACATGGGGCCGTCCGGCGCCGGCAAGACGCGCATCAGCCTGATGTCCCCGTCGCGCTCTCTGATCGGCTACCAGGGCGAATTCCTGACCGATACCCGCGGCTCTGGCGTGCTGAACCGCGTGTTCAGCCACTACGAGCCCTACAAGGGCGCGATCGACGCCGGCCGTAAGGGCGTGCTGGTCTCCAACTCCGACGGCGAGACCGCGGCCTACGCGCTTTGGAACCTCGAAGAGCGCGGGACGATGTTCGTCGGCGGCGGCGAAAAGACCTACCAGGGCATGATCATCGGCGAGAACAGCCGCGCCGACGATCTCGACGTCAACCCGATGAAGGCCAAGCAGCTCACCAACGTCCGCGCCTCCGGCAAGGATGAAGCGGTGCGCCTGACCCCGCCCCGCCGTATGACCCTCGAACAGGCCATCGCCTATATCGAGGAAGACGAGCTGGTCGAGGTGACGCCGAAGTCGATCCGCCTGCGCAAGCAGGTTCTGAACCCCTCCTTCCGCAAGCGTCGCGTCAAGGAGGAGTAGTGGCGCGGAGCGATCCGGCCGAGGTTTCGGGTTCCAACCGACAACTCGCGCGCGAGCGGGCTTTTCGCCTGCTCGCGCTTACCGTCACCGCCCTGTTCCTAGCTTTTGCAGCGCTCGGCGGCGCCTTCGTCTGGTACGATCGCGCCGCCGCCGCCGTTTCTCATACCCATGAAGTCCGCACCGGCATCGACGGCCTCCGCCAGGCCCTGACGGATGCGGAGTCGGCCCAGCGGGCCTTCATCCTGACCGGCGACAGCCAATTCGCCGGACGCGTCGAGACTGGTCGCAAGATCGCTCACCGCCAGATCGACACCCTTGACCGGCTGACCCGCGACAACCCGCTCCAGCAGCGCAGGATTGACGAGCTTCGTCGCCTGATGGCGACACGGTTGGACATCATAGACCAAACCATGGACGCGCGCCGACAAGGCACGGTGGGCGCTGCGATCCAGATCATCGCCCGCGGCGAGGGCATGGCGGCCATGGACGGCGTGCGTCGCATCGCCACCGAGCTGGAACACGAAGAAGCCCGGCTCGAGGCGGTTCGATCGCAACAGGTCGCCACCGTCCGCGCGGTCCTGATCGCGGCCACGCTGATCTTCGCGGCCCTGCTGGCGATGCTGTTCTTCAAGGCCCTGCGCGACATCAGCCTCGACCGGGAAGTCGAGGCTGACACGGCTGAACGCCTGCGCGCTCTGCTGGCCGACCGGACCCTGCTCCTCGATGAGGTGAACCATCGGGTCAAGAACTCGCTGCAGCAGATCGCCAGCGTCGTTCGCCTCCAGTCGCGAACCGTCGAACACACCGATGCGCGCGAGGCGCTCGAGAAGACCCTGGACCGGATCATCGCCGTCGGCCGAGTGCACGAACAACTCTACAAGACCGGCGGGGAAATCGGCGCCTTCGACGCGGGCCACTATGCCAAGGCGCTATCCCATGACCTGGTCGAGTCGCTAGGCCGCGATGACATCGTGCTGGAGACGGATATCCAGTCGGCCGTGCTGGATGTGCGCCAGGCCGTGCCGCTGGCGTTGATCCTCAATGAGCTGATCACCAACGCCCTGAAATACGGCTGCCCGCCAGACAGGCCGTCGCGGATCAAGGTCACCTTTGGAACCGAAGGCGACGACTATCGCTTGTCTGTTTCAGATGATGGCGACGGCCTTCAAGAGGGCTTTACGCCACACGCCAAAAAGAGCTTGGGGATGAGGGCCATCGAGGCTCTGTCGCGACAACTAGGCGGGCGTTTCGAGATTGAACGACCGGAAGCTGGCGCCGCATTCGCGGTGCTCTTCCCAAGGAGTCAGTAGGGCCGATGCGTATTATGGTTGTTGAAGACGACGCACTAATCGCATTGGACATTGTGAGCCTGCTGGAAGACATGGGCCATGAGGTGGTGGCCGAGGCCGCAGACGCCGTGACGGCCTGGGAGCTGGCCGAGGGTGGCCCTCCGGACCTTGCTCTGGTCGATATTCGCCTGGCCAAGAATACCGACGGCGGAAAGCTCGCTCGTAAGCTCTACGATCAGCTGGGCGTTCGTTCGCTGTTCGTCTCGGGCTCGATCACCGAAGACTTCCGGGTGTCGATGGCCGCGATCAACCCTGTCGGCTTCCTCGGCAAGCCACTCACCCGCCACACGCTCGGCGAAGCCCTGCGCAGCGCCACCCACCACTAAGGCGAGGCGCGCTACCTTCGTCGCGTGTCGATGCTGACCACCGCCGACATCCCCGGCCGCAGCCGTGCGGCCGCCTCTTGGTCCGGATCGATCGCGATACGCACCGGCAGCCGCTGAACCACCTTCGTGAAGTTGCCGGTGGCGTTATCCGCCTTGATGATCGAAAATTCTGATCCCGTCGCCGGCCCGATGCGTTCCACCCGCCCAGACAGGGTCACGCCCGGTAGAGCATCCACGCGGATTCGCACCGGCTCGCCCACCCCGACATCGGCCACCTGGGTCTCCTTGAAGTTGGCCGTGATCCAGACAGTTTCGGGAACCAGGCCCATCAGTTGGGTGCCGGGCGTGACGTACTGGCCAACCTTGACCCCGACCTCCCCCACCTGACCGGCGATCGGCGCGGTGATCTTGGTGTTCTGCAGGTCGATCTGCGCCAGCTTCACCGCCGCCTCGGCCTTCGCGACCGCCGCTTCCAGGGCCGCGCGGCTGACATCGACTGAGGTCAGATCCTCCCGCGCGACGCGCGCCTGGGCGTCAGCCTGGGCGACGCCGGCCTCGGCCTGCTGCACCGCCAGCCGCAGCCGGTCGAGCTCGGTCGGGGCGAGCCACCCTTGGTCCACCAGCGGCCGCGCCCGGTTGTAGTCGGCCTTGGCCTTGGCCAGGGCCGCCCTGGCGCTGGCGCCCTCGCTGCTGACCAGGCTGATATTGGCCTCGCCCCGACGGCGCTGCTGATCCCAATTGGCGAGGTTGGCCTTTTCCGACGCCAAGCCGGCGCGGGCCTGTTCCAACTTTTCGCGATAGTTCCCATCATCGATCACCACCAGGGTCTGGCCCTTGGCGACCTGCATGAAATCCTTGACCAGCACCTGCGTGACATAGCCGTCCAGCTTCGGGCTGATCAGAGTGACATTGCCCCGAACATAGGCGTTGTCGGTGCTCTGTATCCCCGTGTCGAAGGGCGGCAGCCGCCAGGCGAACAACACCAGCAACACCCCGCCGATGGCCGCGGCCACAATCGGAATGGCGGCGCGCGACCAGGGTCTGCGCACGGGGGCCGGGGCGGTTTCAGGCGTGTCGCTCAAGATCAAACAGCCTTTGCTGGAATGAGGGCGTTGGCGCGACGCGTGCGCGCGTCCTCGCGTAGACGCAGCGCCAGGAGGTAGAAGAACACCAATAGCGACAACGCCGCGATCACGCGGAACACGTCGCCATAGGCCAGGACCGTGGCCTCTCGGGTCACGACTTGCGCCAGCAGCACGACGCCCTCGGCCTGGCGGACCGCCGCGTCGCTCACCGTCCCCGCATAGCCCCCGGCATACTGCCGAAGCCTGGCGACAACCTGGGGATCGGCGAGGGTCAAGTGCTCGACGATCTGGCTCGTGTAGGCTCGTTGGCGAATGGTCAGGAGCGTGCCGAGAAAGGCCGAGCCGGCCAAGGCGCCCAGGCTCTGACCGGCGCCGAAGATCACCGCAAAACTGACGATGAACTCCTGGCCCTGGCGCATGGCGCGGGAAAAGCCCGCCAACATCGCGGCGGGCAGGAAGAGCGCGCTCGCAAAGGCGATCAGTCCCTGGCTGACATACATCTGCTCGGGCCGGGTCAGGCTGGTCAGACGGCTGTCCGACCATGCCGCCGCCGCGATCAGCAACAGGGCGATGAGGGCCGGAGTGGAGACCCGAGCCGGATTGATCGTCACAGCCACCCCGATCACCCCGGCCAGGGTCGCCCAGAACATCACCCAGGACAGCCCTCGCATCTGGTCGTTGTTGACGCCCATCGCCTGAAGGAAGCCCAACGCCCCCACTCCCTGCTCCGACAGCACGATCCGGAACAGCAGGATGATCACCGCCAGACGCAGCATGTCAGAAGTGGTCAGCCATCGGACGTGCAGCAACGGCTTCTCGCGGTGCAACTCCAGCAGGACCGAGGCTGACAGCAGGATGATCGCCGCCACCAGGCACCAGCCCAGCCAGGGCGCGTTGAACCACCATACAAAGCGCCCCTGGGACAGCACGGCGCACAGCAGCGCAACGCCGGGCGCGAACAGCGCGAAAGTGAGGAAATCGCGGGCCTGGAACATCTTCACCCGCGGGATGGGCGGCAGCGGCATGAGGTTCACCGCCGCCAGGCAGAGCAGGCTGAGCCCGATCTCCAGCAGGTAGAGACCGTGCCACTGGCCGATCTGCAGCAGGTCGGACGAGACCAGTCGCGATAGCGGCGCAGCCAGTTGGCTCCACCCGACCCCCAGCGCGATGCCCATGGGCCGCCTAGCCTCCGGCACGGCGTTGATCATGTAGAGCAGGGCGAGCGTGCTGAGCGCTGTCGCCGCCACACCCGCCGCCGCGCGCACGGCAATGGCCGAGCGCAGATCATCGGTGAACAGGTGCGCCAGGGCCACGACGATGAACAGCCCCAGGCCGATATCGGCGAACAGCCGCAGCCCGTACTGGAACCGGAATTTGATCGCCAGCAGGGCGATGGTCGCGTTGGTGGCGGTATAGGCGGTCGCCAGCCACGCCGCCTCGTTGGGATAGGCGCCCAGCGAACCCTGAATCCAGGGCAGGTTGTTGTTGATGAGGTTGAAGCCCAATCCCTGGGTCAAGCCCAGCAGGATCGAGACCGCCCCGTAGGCGAAGTAGCGCGCTCTGGATGGCTGCAACGCCACGCCCGCCATCTGCCTACCGCCTCCTGGCAACCGGCGCGTCCAAGCTAGACCGGGCGCTCCATCCACACATCACAACGCGCATAATCGCTCGGCGGTCGCATGGCCGGGTCGAGATCGACAAATCCCATGGCGCGATAGAGGCCAAGCGCAGGGCCAAGGCTGGAATTGGTCTCCAGATAGAGCCGAGGCGCGCCATCGGCCTGCGCCTTCTCGATGCAAGCCTGCATCAGCATCCGGCCGAGCCCCGTCCCGCGTGCGGCCTCGGTCACCGTCATCTTGGCGACCTCATAGCCGCCGTCGGCCATAGCGATCAGGGCCACGCAGCCAATAACCTCTCCGTCACGCTCCGCCATGAAGATATGGCCGCCGTGGTCCAGGATCTTTCCCTGGGGGTCGTCCAGGACGGCGCGGTCCTTCGCCTCGATAGCGAAGTGCTTGGATATCCAAGCCTCGTTCAGGCTGCGCCAAGCCTGAGCGTGACGCGGTTCGAAAGCTATGATCCGCATAGGCGAAATATCCCGCGCCCCGCTATGCTAGGCAACCATCATGGCCAATCCGATCTTCGCAAACCTGCCCACCACCGTCTTCGAGGAAATGTCGGGCCTGGCCCGTGAACACGGCGCGATCAATCTGGGCCAGGGCTTTCCGGACGATCCCGGGCCCGAGGCAATCCGGGCCAAGGCCGCCGACGTCGTGATGAACGGCTACAACCAGTATCCTCCGATGGCTGGCCTGCCGGAGTTGCGGCAAGCGGTCGCCGGCCACTACGCCAGGACGCAAGGGCTCGACCTCGACTGGACGCGCGAAGTGACCATCACCTCGGGCGCCACCGAAGCACTAGCCGCGGCTTTCTTTGGCCTGATCCAGCCGGGCGACGAGGTGGTGGTCTTCCAGCCGCTCTACGACGCCTATCTGCCGCTGATCCGCCGCGCGGGCGGCGTGCCCAGGCTGGTGAAGCTGTCCCCGCCCCACTGGCGGTTCGACCGCGCCATGCTTGAAGCCGCGTTCACGCCGGCGACGCGCTTTGTGGTGCTGAACAATCCGATCAATCCGGCCGGAGCGGTGTTGCCCGACGCCGACCTGGCCCTGCTGGCCGAGTTCTGCGTGCGTCATGACGCCATCACCATCTGCGACGAGGTCTGGGAGCAGGTGGTGTTCGACGGCGCCGTCCACCGCCCGCTGATCGCCTACCCCGGTATGCGCGAGCGAACCGTGAAGATCGGTTCGGCCGGCAAGATGTTCGGCCTGACCGGCTGGAAGGTCGGCTTCCTCTGCGCCGCCCCCGCCCTGACTCACGCGCTGTCGCGCACCCACCAGTTCCTGACCTTCACCACCCCGCCGAACCTGCAGGCGGCGGTGGCGTTCGGCCTGGAGAACAGCGGCGACTGGTTCGAGGCCATGCCCAAGGCGTTGCAGCGCTCACGCGACCGGTTGGCTGCGGGCCTGCAGCGGGAAGGCTTCGCCGTCCTGCCGAGCCAAGGCACCTATTTCCTCAATGTGGATCTTGCCGCCTCAGGCGTCACCGAAGACGACCGGTCCTTCGCCCTGCGCGCGGTTCGGGAAGCTGGCGTCGCGAGCATTCCGGTCTCGGCCCTATACGAGGAAGACCACGTCACGACGATCCTGCGGCTTTGCCTGGCCAAGAAGGACGAAACGCTCGACGCCGGCGTCGAGCGCCTGGCCAAGGCGCGGGACCTGTCGCGGAAGGGCTAGGCGGTGTCCTTCTAATTGAGGCCCCGCCTATGTGAGTCTGAATCGATATCTA
>JAVBXP010000067.1 GCA_030824495.1 bacterium | reverse complement strand
TGTACATGCAGCTGATGCTGCATCACGCGCGCCAGAACGGTTCGCCGGTGACGCGCGAGACCCTGCGCCGGCACGGCGAGGCGGTGGCCCTGTTCGAAGGTCTGAAGGACCTCAGTTGGTTCGACCGGATGAACGCCTTCGGCGCGCGCTACGGGCTTGAGATCGAACACTATATCGTCTCGGCCGGCCTGGAGGAGATGATCGACGGCACGCCGATCCGCCCCGCCCTGACCCATGTCTTCGCCTCCCACTATGTCTATGACGACAAGGGCGAGGCGGCCTGGCCCGCGGTCGGCGTCAACTACACCACCAAGACCCAGTATCTGTTCCGCATCAACAAGGGGGTGAAGAACCACTGGGAGCACGAGCGGATCAACCACTTCATCCCCGACGACCAGCGGCCGGTGCCGTTCGAGCGGATGATCTTCATCGGCGACGGCGACACCGACGTGCCGACCATGAAGATGATGCACACCAAGGGCGGCTTCTCAATCGCCGTCTATGACCCCCGCTCGAACGAGAAGGACCAGAAGAAGGTCTATTCGCTGATCTCGGAAGACCGGGTCAATTTCGTCGCCGCCGCCGACTATAGCGAGGGTTCGGCCCTGGACCTGATCGTCAAGGGCCTGGTCGGCCGCATCGCCATCAACGCCGGCTCCATGCCGGCGGGTCTGTAGCGATCCTCAGCGCCCGCCGGCCCTGATCCAGGCGTCGCGGGCCCCGATCAGCCGCGCGGGGGCCAGGCCGCGCAGGGACTTGGCGCCGGTCTGCCTCAGCCCCGCCTCCTGCCCCTTCTGCCAGACCACCGTCGCCGGATAGGCCACCGCCTCCGCAATATCCACCACCACCACTTCGGGCGGCAGGGCCGCGCCCCGGTCGAGCCTGAGCTTCAGGCCGCCGTCCGACAGATCGACGATCACGCAGGCCGTCTCCACACCCGGCGCACAGACGACGCCCCGCGCATTGACCGCCCGACGGGGTTCGCCGCGTCGGTCCGGTTGAGAAACGGGCTTGGGTCCAAACATACGCATGCCTCAGGACGCACAGTATCGCCGTGCGATCCTCTGTGCCGGTAGCGGACTTCGAGCCGGTCAGGAAGAGAGACGGGTCATCGAACGTCGGTTCCCGCCTTTCGACGCACGCTCCGCCCCGGAACCGGGCTTCAACCCGCCAGGGCGCCGAAATCCACCACGATCGGCTCTCGCTCCCAGACCGCCAGCACCCGGCGGAAGGCCGCCTGTTCCAGAGACGTGGTCGCCGTATTGGTCAGGGGGTGATGGGGTGGACGCCCCCCGACGGCATCTATGTGCCAGAGTGAGGTGTTGAACAGCACTCGAAGGAGGCGTCCGTGGAACAAGTTAGCACTGTCGGTCTGGATCTCGCCAAGAACATCTTTCAAGCGCATGGCGCTGATGCCTCGGGCGAGGTGGTGTTTCGCAAGAAGTTGGGTCGAGGCCGATTGCTGGCGTTCTTCGCTGGCCTGTCGCCCTGCGTGGTGGCGATGGAGGCCTGCGCCGGCGCCCATTACTGGGGGCGTGAGCTGGCCCGCCAGGGTCATACGATCCGATTGATCCCGCCCATCTATGTAAAGCCGTTCGTGAAGCGTCAGAAGAACGATGCGGCCGATGCCGAAGCCATCTGTGAGGCGGCGCAGCGCCCCAGTATGAGGTTCGTGCCGCTGAAGGAGGAGGAGCAGCAGGCCAGCAGCGTGGTCTTTCGGGCCCGCGACCTTCTGGTCCGGCAGCGAACCCAGACGATCAACGCCCTGCGCGGTCACCTGGCCGAATACGGCTGGATTGTTCCCAAGGGCGTTCCGCACGTCGATAGGTTGATCGCGCGCGTCGAAGATCCGGCAGAGGCGCTTCCAACCGCCGCGCGGACGATTCTTCTCGTCCTGGTCTCGACCCTCCGATCGCTGGACCAGCAGATCGCCGTGCTCGATGCGGAGATTGCTTCCCGGGCCAAGAACGATCCGGTTGCGCGTCGACTGATGACCATTCCCGGGATCGGTCCCATCACAGCTACAGCCTTGGTCGCACTGGCCCCGTCACCCGAAGCCTTCAAGAGCGGTCGGCACTTCGCCGCCTGGCTGGGACTGACGCCGCGACAACGATCCACCGGCGGTCAGCAGAAGCTCGGCGCGATCACCAAGATGGGCGAGCGAACGCTTCGACGGCTGCTGACCATCGGGGCCAGCGCGGTGATCAAACAGGCCGTCATTCGGGGCGCGCCAGCAGGTTCCTGGCTGAGCCAGATGCTGGAGAGAAAGCCCAAGATGTTGGTCATCGTCGCCTTGGCGAACAAGAACGCCCGCATAGTCTGGGCGCTCTTGGCCAAGGGCGATGTCTACCGAGCTCCGGTCGTGTCGGCCTAGCCAGCACGACCGCGAGACGTCGAAGCGTAGGGATGAGCGAAGGAGCGTATGGCGCAACAGTCGGCGAGACGGGATCAGGAAAACCAGGGCTTTCCACTGTGCTTCGAGCACGCCGTGGGTGATTTGGACCGGATCCGCGAACTCCCATACAGGCCAGCGGTCTTTGAGCGACCGCATCAACAGGCCGGACAGATGGCAGCATCCGACTACGTGTCAGAAATTCCCGAAAATCACTCTTGCGCTGAAGGGGGCGTCCACAGAAGGAGACCCGCCTGGGCAAGGCCGGTGCGCTGGCTGCTCACCTCTGCCGCCTCGACGTCGTGGTCCTCGACGAGCTTGGCTACCTGCCGTTCGCCCGCTCGGGCGGCCAGCTGCTGTTC
>JAVBXP010000019.1 GCA_030824495.1 bacterium | reverse complement strand
ACGACTGGCGAGCACGAGGCCACCCGCTGGGGCTTCCGCATGCTGCTGGAAATGGAATGCTGCGACATCATCCAGCCGGACGTCGGCTGGTGCGGCGGCGTGACCGAACTGATCAAGATTTCCGCCATGGCCGACGCCAAGGGCGTGCTGATGATCCCGCACGGATCCAGCGTCTATTCCTACCACTTCGTGGTCACGCGCCATAACAGCCCGTTCGCCGAGTTCCTGATGATGGCGCCCGGAGCCGACAAGGTCGTGCCCATGTTCCATCCCCAGCTGATCGGCGAGCCGACGCCGGTGAACGGCCGCCTGAAAGTGCCCGACACGCCAGGGTTCGGCGTCGAGCTGAACCGCGACATCGCCCTTCATCGCCCCTATGTGCGCTAAGACGAAAGCCCCTTATGAAACTGCTGCGTTATGGTCCCAAGGGCGACGAGAAACCCGGCACGCTGGACGCCGAGGGCCGCATTCGTGATCTGTCGGGCGTCGTCGCCGACATCACCCCGGAACAGCTGTACGGACCGGCGCTCGCGGCCTTGAAAGCCATCGATCCGACCAGTCTTCCCCTCGTCGAGGGCCAGCCCCGCTATGGCGTGCCCGTCAAGGGCAGCCGCAAGTTCATCGCCATCGGCCTGAACTTCGCCGACCACGCCGCCGAATCCAACCTGCCCATCCCGGCCGAACCCGTCGTCTTCACCAAGGCCATCACCTGCCTGAACGGACCGAACGACGACGTGATCATTCCGCGCGGTTCGGAAAAGACCGACTGGGAGGTCGAACTGGGCATCGTGATCGGCAAGCCCGCCACCTACGTCACCCAGGATGAGGCGCTGGATCACGTCGCCGGCTATGTGCTGATCAACGACGTGTCTGAGCGCGCCTTCCAGACCGAGCGGGGCGGCACCTGGGACAAGGGCAAGGGATGCGACACCTTCGGTCCCGTCGGTCCCTGGATCGTCACCACCGACGAAGTGGGCGATGTTCAGGACCTGGACATGTGGCTGGACCTGAACGGCCAACGCATGCAGACCGGCAACACCAAAACCATGATCTTCGGCGTCGCCGAGATCGTCTCCTATCTTTCGGAGTTCATGACGCTGGAGCCGGGCGACCTGATCACCACCGGCACTCCTCCGGGCGTCGGCCTGGGCCAGAAACCGCCGCTCTACTTGAAACCGGGCGATACGGTTCGCCTGGGCATCCAGAAGCTCGGTGAACAGGGCCAGACCTTCGTGGAGTGGAAGCGATGAGCGCCTATCAGGGGCGTTTCGCGGGCCGCACGGCCGTGGTCACCGGCGGCGCCTCGGGCCTGGGCAAGGCGTCGGCCGCCCGCATCGTCGCCGAGGGCGGCAAGGTGGTGCTGTGGGACCTCAACGCCGATGCGCTGGCGGCGGCGGCGAACGAGGTCGGCGCGATCCACGTCGCGGCGCTGGACGTGTCGGACGCGGACGCCGTCGCTGCGGCGGCGGAACAAGCCAACAAGGCGCTGGGCCGGATCGACATCCTGGTCGCCTCGGCCGGGATCACCGGCGCCACGGTTCCGGTGCATGAGTTCCCGATCGACAGCTGGAAGCGCGTCGTCGACATCAATCTGAACGGCGTCTTCTACTGCTCGCGCGCCATCGTGCCCTTCATGCTGGCCAACGGCTATGGCCGCATCGTCAACGTGGCCTCCGTCGCAGGCAAGGAAGGCAATCCTAACGCCAGCGCCTATTCCGCCTCCAAGGCCGGCGTGATCGGTTTCACCAAGTCGCTGGGCAAGGAACTGGCCGACAAGGGCGTCATCGCCAACAGCCTGACCCCCGCCACTTTCGAAAGCCCGATCCTGCAACAGCTTCCGCCCAGCCAGGTCGAATACATGCGCTCCAAGATCCCGATGGGTCGCCTGGGCGAGGTCGAGGAAAGCGCCGCCATGGTCTGTTTCATGGCCTCCGAAGAATGCAGCTTCACCACCGCCTCGACGTTCGACACGTCCGGCGGACGCACGACGTACTGATTGATTTCGATGCTTGGGGCCCTGACACGGCGGCCTTGAAGCTCAGGGCGGTGATCTCGCCTCGGATTGAGCCGAGAACTCTACGGTGCTTGCCCCTTCGCAGGACCGCCCGATTACGCAGCTGTTGCGCCATTCACCCGTCGCGAGGAGATGGAACCCGTAGCGGCGGCCTTCGCGTCAAAGCGGTACATCGTGGCGGCGCGGCGGCGTGAAACCATAGGTTCTGAACCGTGTATCAAGACGACCGTTGGCGATGGTGACCTCCAGATAGCCCTCCGGCGTGCCCAGGAAGCTACCGCGCCAGTCCGCCCCGGCGACCGCGCCGCTGGAGATGTAGCGCACCCCGGCGACCTCGACGGTCTCGTGTACGTGACCATGCCCCTGCAACACCCCCAACACATTGTGGTTCTGGAACAGTCGCATCACCTCACGGCCGTTCATCACCCGCGTCCAGTCATAGGGCGAGGCCGCCCAGTCTTCGGGCTCGTAGCACTCCAGCGCGGTCACCAACGGGATGTGAGTCAGGACAACCACCGGATCCGAGGGTGAGAGTATCGCGAACTCGCCGCGCAGCCATGCCAGCTGCTCGGCGTCGATGCGGCCCTCGTAGTTGCGGCCCTTGAAACCGATCGAGTCCAGGACAAGGAACCGCACGCCCTTGTGGCTGAAGCCGTAATAGGTCGGCCCGAACTGATCGATGAAGTAGCGCTTGCCGTAGCCGGGCTCGGACGGGTCCACTCCGCTCTTCTCGAACAGCCCGAAA
>JAVBXP010000023.1 GCA_030824495.1 bacterium | reverse complement strand
CCAGAGCGCGCAGTTCCTCATCGAGCGTGGGCTCGCGATCCGTCCAGACGACGATGCTCTCTTCAACACCCATAGGTCGTATGATCCACACTGAACCGCACGAGTCAAATCACGCGAAGGCCCAACCGGCCGCCGGGTCGTCGTCCGGTGACGGCGGGCGACGACGGGCCGAAGGCCGCGCGACCCGGGGCGTGCGATTGGCGATCCGACGCCGGACCGCGGCCCGCCACTGATCCGTCTTCGCTTCGATCATCCCTCGAATGACCTGGACGCGAGCGTTCGCCGCGATCAGTCTGACAGCCGCCAGCACCTCGACATAGGCCAGGACGTCGCCGGCCATGAACAACGCCAACTCCAGCGGCAGAAGCTGAATCAGCATCACGGCGCCCAGCACGATGATCGCGGTCCTGAAGGCGCCGCGCGACAACAGGCGCAGGGTGGTGCTCACGACCAGACGGCGACTGCCCGAATGGAGGGTACAGGCCAGGCCGACGCAGACGATAAACAGCGGGAACAGCGGCAGTCCGCCCGCCAGAACCCCCGGCATGGCGACCAAGGCGGCGGTGATCGCCAGGCCGAACCAGGTCAAACCGTCGCGATCCATATATCCCCCAGACCAGATGTCCCCATTCGATCTGGGAACCGCCGCTCACACCGGCAAGGCCCCCCGTTTGACCACCGACCGCATGGCCACGCTGGAGGAGACGCGGTGGACGCCGGGCAGGCGCGTCAGGGTCTTGGCGTGGACCCGTTCCAGATCGTCGACGTCGCGCACCACCAGCCGCAGCAGATAGTCGGCGCCCCCGGTCATCAGATAGCATTCCATCACCTCGGGGGCGGCGGCCACGGCCTGTTCGAAGGCGGTCAGAACCGCCTCGGACTGGGACGACAGGGTGACGGTGACGAAGACGCTGATCGGGAGGCCCACGGCCCGCTCGCTGATCACCGCCGCATAGTGATCGACCACCCCCGCCGCCTCCAGCGCTCGCAAACGACGAAGGCAGGCGCTTTCGGACAGGGCCACCTGACGCGCCAGGTCGGCATTGGTCATCCGTCCGTCCTGTTGGAGCAGGCGGAGCATCTTCCTGTCAGTTCCGTCCAGTTCGACGGCGGAAACAGTCTTCATTTGGTCAATCCATCGCAGAGACTGCGTATGTACGGCGATCAGGTCGTCAAATGAACAGGATTCTGCGACCCGCTCGGCGCTATATGTGGCGCAACGGCGATCCGCCCGCAGAGACGGACGCTCCCATTATTTCCGGAGAGGTTCCCCATGCGCGTCGGCGTTCCCAGCGAAATCAAGAAGAACGAACATCGGGTCGGCCTGACGCCGACGGCGGTGCGCGAATATGTAGCCCACGGCCATGCGGTCTCGGTCCAGACCGGCGCCGGCCTGGGCGCCGGTTTCACCGACGCCGACTACGAAAAGGCGGGCGCGACCCTGGTCGCCGACGCGGCGACCATCTTCGCCAACAACGACATGATCGTGAAGGTCAAGGAGCCGCAGAAGGTCGAGTGGGAGATGCTGCGCGAGGACCAGATCCTCTACACCTATCTGCACCTGGCCCCCGACCCGGAACAGACCAAGGGCCTGCTGGCGTCGAAATGCGCCGCCATCGCCTACGAGACCGTGACCGACGCGCGCGGCGGCCTGCCGCTGCTGGCGCCCATGTCGGAAGTCGCCGGCCGGATCGCCGTCTTCTCGGCCGCCGAGACCCTGCTGAAGCATAACGGCGGCATGGGCCTGCTGTTCTGTGGCGTTCCCGGCGTGGCCCCGGCGCGGGTGCTGGTGCTGGGCGGCGGCGTCGTCGGCCTGAACGCGGCCCGCATGGCCATGGGCCTGGGCGCCGAGGTCGTGGTGCTGGAGCGGTCGATCCCGCGCATGGCCTATATCGACGAGATCACGGGCGGCCGGGTCATCACCCGCTATTCCTCGATCGGCGCGATCGAGGAAGAACTGATCAAGGCCGATGTGGTGATCGGCGCCGTCCTGGTGCCGGGCGCCTCGGCCCCGAAACTGGTCAAGCGCGACCATCTGAAGACGATGAAGCCCGGCTCGGTCCTGATCGACGTGGCCATCGACCAGGGCGGCTGTTTCGAGACCTCGCACGCCACGACCCACGAAGACCCGACCTATGTCATCGACGGCGTGGTCCATTATTGCGTCGCCAATATGCCGGGCGCCGCGCCCCGCACCAGTTCCGAAGCCCTGAACAACGCCACCCTGCCCTTCGGCCTGGCCCTGGCCGACAAGGGTCTGGACGCCCTGAAGGCCGATCCCCACCTGGCGCGCGGCCTGAACGTGCTGAAGGGCGAGATCACCTATCCGGCCGTGGCCCAGGCCCTTGGCCTGGAATGGAGCGATCCGTTCGGCGTCTGGGCGCGCGGCTGATCTAGACCGTCAGGGAGACCCCGGCCGCGCCCAGATCGCGGCCGGCGCTCTCGATCGCCCGCACGGCCTCGGCTGCAGCCTGCGCCGCCTGGTCGGCGTGCTGGCGCAGGGCGGGGTCGGTCTCGGCCTGGTGCTGCGCCCGCTTCGCCATGCTCTTGATCTGGCTCGCCAGATTGCGGGCGTCGGACAGGAAGTCGCGATCCTCCTGCTGCGCCGCCCCGCGTCGTGACTGCTCAGCGACGCGCGCCTGGGCTTCCGCCGCCATGCGCCGATACGGATTGTCTTCAGACTTGGTGGTTTCGGGGTTTTTCTCGCCCTCGCCCTCGCCCTTGGGCGCCGCAGCATCCTCATTCGCGGGAGGGGCGGGAGGCTCCGCCGCGATGGGCGTCTCCGTGG
>JAVBXP010000063.1 GCA_030824495.1 bacterium | reverse complement strand
TGGTGGCCCTGAGACGCCGACCCCCTATATCCCGCCGGTCAGCGCGGTGCCCGAGCCTGCGACCTGGGCGATGCTGATCATCGGCTTCTTTGGGCTAGGTTCGGCGATCCGTTCGAAGCGGGCGCGCCTGACGGTGTCGCGAGCGCTCTAGCGCTCGGACACCGGGCCGAGTCCGCCTGCGTCACGTGACGATGGCGGCGTCTCGTCGGCGACTTCGCTGGCCTTGGCCCCGCTCATCTCGGGTACGTAGAGGCCGGTTGCGAACTTGGCCGCGAGGCCTTCAACGCGAAAGCGGGCGCCAAATTGGGCGCAGGGATCGGGCGTGCCGATCTTCCGCGGCTGTGCGCCGGTCGCCGTCATCGCCGCGGCCGCCGCGTCGGCGAATGGCTCAGCGAACTGCAGGGCGTCGCCCACCCGGCTGAGAGACGGGTTGTCGGTCCCAACGGGCGTCGCCGCCCGGTTCCAGGCGATAGCCGCAATCTGTTGGTCGCCGTCGAGCAACTCGGCCTCGGCGGCCAGCGAGCCAAGCGTGCCCGGCGCCCTCAGGCCCAGCGGCCCCGGAATGAAGAAGCTGGCAGCCGCCGAAGCCGCCGAGCTCACACGGCCCGTTGGTTCGACCGCGGTCACGGCGGCGCGGACGCGATGAGCGCCGTCCGGTCGCTGGACGATCTCGTAGCGCTCGGAAAGTTCGAAGCAGAGTTGGGCGTCGATCTCCCGCAACAGCAGCCGACGCTCAGGCGCCGTCAGCCAAGGCGCGTTGGCGGCTAGCACCGCCGGTTCCAGCGCGACCTTCTGGACGCCCGCCAAGCGCGCGTCGTCGCGGCGCTGGGTGACCTTGGCGCGCACAGTATCGGTCCGCGGGGCCATGCCGTCATAGGTCGTAAGGAAGCCCGACTTGGTGGCCGGGCTGGCGCAGGCGGCGAGAAGAAGGGGGAGGGCGATCACGGCTGGCTTCATGGTCGAGGGTACGAACCAACCGCCGATCTGGATGCGCATCAACCGCCCATATAGGTGGGCATCCATCCTTCATGCGCGTCACGCAGCTTGGCCAGCGGCAGGGTGAACAGACCTTCGACCTCGATATCCTCGCCGCCGGCTTGGCCGATGACGCTCGCGCTCACACCCGCCGCCTTGGCGGCGTCAAGCACGACCGCCGGGTCCTTCACCGCGATCAGATAACGGGCCTGGTCCTCGCCGAACAAAGCGGCATGGGCGGCGCCTTCCGGCGCGTTCAGGGTCAGGCCGAGCTTGGAGGCCAGCGCCATTTCGGCCGCCGCGGCGATCAGGCCGCCATCCGACAGGTCGTGAACGACTGTGACGTCGCCGGAGAGGATCAGCTTGCGCACCACGTCGCCGACCTTGCGCTCGTGAGCCAGATCGACCGGCGGCGGCGCGCCGTCTTCACGACCGAGGATTTCACGCAGATACATGCTGGCGCCCAGTTCGCCGGTGGTGTCGCCCACTAGCACCAGGGCGTCACCGGTCTTCATGCCGGCGAAGTCGGCGCGGAATGCGTAGTCGGGGATCAAGCCCACTGCCCCAACGGTGGGGGTCGGCGGAATGGCCTGACCGTTGGTCTCGTTGTAGAGCGAGACGTTGCCGCTCACGACCGGGAAGTCCAGCGCGCGGCAGGCCTCGGCCATGCCTTCGATGGCGCGGACGATCTGGCCCATGATCTCCGGGCGCTCGGGATTGCCGAAGTTCAGGTTGTCGGTGATGGCGATCGGATCGGCGCCGACGGCGGTCAGGTTGCGCCAAGCCTCGGCGACCACCTGCTTGCCGCCTTCATAGGCGTCGTTCAGCACATACCGGGGGGTGCAGTCGGAGGTCACGGCCAGGGCCTTGCGGCCGCCATGGACGCGGACGATCCCGGCGTCGGCGCCGGTGGCGCTGTCTTCCAAGGTATCGGCCATGACGTGACGGTCGTACTGCTCCCAGAGCCAGCGCTTGGAGGCCATGTCCGGCGCGCTCATCAGCTTCAGCACCGCCTCGGCATAGTCGGCGGGCGCGGCCACGTCGGCGGGCGCGAGGCGCGCCGGCGCCGGGGTGGCGACCCACGGGCGGTCATACAGCGGGGCGTCGTCGAACAGCGGAGCCAACGGCACGTCGCAGACGATCTCGCCCTTGTGCTTCAACACCATGTGGCCAGTGTCGGTGGTGACGCCGATGGTGGCGGCGTCCAGGCCCCACTTCTCGAAGATGCGTTGGCCGTCGGCCTCGCGGCCGGGCTTCAGGATCGCCAGCATGCGCTCCTGGCTTTCCGACAGCATCATCTCATAGGCGCTCATGCCGTCTTCGCGCTGAGGCACCATGTCGAGGTCGAGCTCGATGCCGACCCCGCCCTTGCCGGCCATCTCGACCGACGAGGAGGTGAGGCCCGCCGCGCCCATGTCCTGAATGGCGGCCACCGCGCCCGAGGCCATCAGCTCGAGGGTCGCTTCGATCAGCAGCTTTTCAGCGAAGGGGTCGCCGACCTGAACCGTCGGGCGCTTCTCGTCCGAGGCGTCGTCAAATTCTGCCGAGGCCATGGTCGCGCCGTGGATGCCGTCACGGCCGGTCTTTGAACCGAAGTACACGACCGGCAGGCCCGCGGCGGGGGCGGCCGAGTAGAAGATCTTGTCGGCGTCGGCCAGGCCTACGCACATGGCGTTGACCAGGATGTTGCCGTCATAGCCGCGGTGGAAGTTGGTCTCGCCGGCGACGGTGGGGACGCCCACGCAGTTGCCATAGCCGCCGATGCCGCTGACCACGCCCGACACCAGGCGCTTGGTCTTGGGATGGCTGGGATCGCCAAAGCGCAGTGCGTTCAGCAGGGCGATGGGACGCGCGCCCATGGTGAAGACGTCGCGCATGATGCCGCCTACGCCCGTCGCCGCGCCCTGATAGGGCTCGATGTAGGACGGGTGGTTGTGGCTCTCCATCTTGAAGATGCAGGCCTGGCCGTCGCCGATATCGATGACGCCGGCGTTCTCACCCGGTCCGCAGATTACGCGGGGTCCCGTGGTCGGGAACTTGCCCAGGTGGATCTTGCTGGATTTGTAGGAGCAGTGCTCGCTCCACATCACTGAAAACACGCCCAGCTCGACCGGGTTCGGCTCCCGGTTCAGGCGTTGCAGGATGACGTCGTATTCTTCCGACTTCAGGCCGTACTCGGCGGCGGTTTCGCGGAGGGTCTTTGCAGGCTGAGCGCTCATGCGCGCGTAATAGCCGGACTCGGCGCGGCGCGCGATAGGGCAGAGACGTTCAAGCGCCCCTTGCGGCCGCGCGCCGCGCTTTATCCAGCTATTGGCACTAGGCCAGGGTGCGGACCTTGGGCTCCCGATCCCAGAACCGGCGTGTGGCGGCGCGTACGAAAGCCTCGTCCAGGCCGGTTACGCCCTCGTCCGGCTCAACCCCGGCCTTATCGAGCAGGGGCTTGGCGGCGTCGTTGGCTCCAATCGCCTTCAGGTGGCCAAAGGCGTCCATGACGAACTGGACCGCGGCGCCTTCCTTCAGCAGGGCCGCGCATCCGGCTTCCGAGAGGATCAGGGCGATCGCGTCCACCGTCACCGACGGCGTGCCGGCCAGCTGCCCGTCGGCCTTGCGGACCGACCCGTCCGACAGCTTCACGCCGCCGACTTTCGGCGCGATCACCACCGGGCGGCCGCCTGCCTTTTCGACCGACTTGATCAGGGCGGCGAGGGCTGGGGCGTCCGATCCTTCCGCGATGAGGATGCCGACCGAGCGCCCGACAAGAGTCTCCATTTCTCGAGGACCCCGCACGATCCGCAGGGCGGGCGAGAGAGGCAGATCCTGGACCGGAGCGGCCGTCTCTGACGCTTTGGGGAGATCCATGGCCAGGCCCGCGGCGACACGCTTGGCCAGGCTCGCATCGACATTGAGCAGATTGGACAAGACCCGGACCCGGATCGGTTCGATCACGACCTTCGAAAGTTCGAACACGATCGCTGAGGCCAGATGGCTCTGCTCGGCCGCGTCTAACGAGCGGAAGAACAGCCGCGCCTGGCTGTAATGGTCGGCGAAGCTCGACGCCCGGATCCGCAGCTTGTCGCCTGCTTCGGCCGCCGGGAAGGTGGTGAAGCCGGTGGCCGGACATTCACGCGTCCCGCCGATCTCGCCGTGCTCGCCCAGGCTGTTGGGCTCGTAATTCGCCCGGCCCTTGGGCTGCAGCATCTGCATTTGCCCATCGCGCTGGAAGTTCATTACCGGGCACTTGGGCGCGTTGATCGGGATCTGGTGGAAGTTTGCGGTGCCAAGCCGGCTCTTCTGAGTGTCCAGATAGCTGAACAGCCGTCCCTGCAGCAGAGGGTCGTTGGTGAAGTCGATGCCTGGCGGCACATTGGCCGGGCAGTAGGCGACCTGCTCGGTCTCGGCGAAGAAATTGTCCGGCCAGCGATCAAGGACCATGCGGCCGACGATACGCACCGGCAGCACTTCTTCCGGAATGATCTTGGTGGAGTCGAGCACGTCGTAGGGCAGGCTGTCGGCGAAGGCCTCGTCGAAGGTCTGGATGCCCAATTCCCATTCCGGGAAATCGCCGCGTTGGATCGCCTCGAACAGGTCACGGCGATGGAAGTCGGGATCGGCGCCCGCGAGCTTCACCGCCTCGTCCCAGATCGTGGACTGGACGCCAAGCTTTGGCTTCCAGTGGAATTTCACGAAGGTCGAGTCGCCGGCGGCGTTGACGAACCGGAAGGTGTGGATGCCAAAGCCCTCTATCATCCGCAGCGAGCGCGGAATGGTGCGGTCGGACATCGCCCACATGATCATGTGAGTGGTCTCGGGCATCAGGCCCACGAAGTCCCAGAAGGTGTCGTGCGCGCTGGCGGCCTGCGGGAAGCCGCGGTCCGCCTCCATCTTCACCGAATGGATCAGGTCGGGGAACTTGATGGCGTCTTGGATGAAGAACACCGGGATATTGTTGCCGACCAAGTCCCAGTTGCCTTCCTTCGTGTAGAACTTGACGGCGAAGCCGCGCACGTCGCGAGGCGTGTCCACCGACCCGGCCCCGCCCGCAACGGTGGAGAAGCGGGTGAACAACGGGGTCTTTTCACCGGCGCGCTGGAAGATGTCGGCCTTGGTGATATCCGCTAGAGACTCGAACAGCTCGAAATAGCCGTGCGCCGCAGAGCCACGGGCGTGGACGATGCGTTCGGGAATTCGCTCGTGGTCGAAGTGGAAGATCTTCTCGCGCAGCACGAAGTCTTCCAGCAAGACAGGGCCGCGGTCGCCGGCCTTGAGCTGGTTCTGATTATCGGAAACGCGGATGCCCTGATTGGTCGTCAGATGATCCTCGGGCTTATGGGATCCTTCGACGGGAACGTGCTGGTGAGTCTCGCCGCCGTTGCCCACGTCGGTATCAAAACCGTCTCGAGTCGCCATGGCCGGTCCTCGCGCTGATTATTGGAATGAGCGCTGAACCGTTCGGGGTGGCGAAGGTTCCTCCAATAGACGCGGCGTGGCTGGCCTAGGGCTTAGAGCGTGAGGCGTGAGGGATGGGCGTGTCGCCGGGCGTGGCCAGGACGCGGGCCGCGCCGCCGGCCGCCTCAAGCGAGCGGGCCGCATTGCAGGCGCCTTCGGCCGCCTCTTCACGGCTGGCGTATTCGCCATGGAAGACATAGTCGCGCGTCACCTGCCAGACGCCGCCCCGAAGGCCGGCCCGGAAGGTGCAGATCCGTGGCGCAGCGCGCTTAAGCGCCTTCAACGGCGGCGCTCCGGGCGGCGAAAAGCGTAGACGGCTGAAACAGCCAGGGCCGCCAGGACGCAGGCGGCGGATGCTATGAAGAGGGCGGGCATCGGGATCTCGAAAGGGCGCCGCGTCGGACCAGATCGACCGCTTGCCTAGCGGTGCGGGCTCGACGGCGCACACCGCAAATATGGGGCTTCATCTCACGTTGCGCCAGTAAAACCGCAATTCTGATTGTGAAGCTGACCGCGTGCGGCTGAGATTTATTTTCAGAAAGTGAGAAAAAGCGCCCGTATCGGGCAGCGATTGTTTTCGGAAATCTGCCAATGAAATGGCTATTTCGAGAATGACGTCAGTCTCGAACGCCATACCCTTATCGATAGCGCGCGAAATCAGGTCGATGGCGTGATACCATGCGCTAACGGATGCTGGCCGCTCGGCCGGGAAGGGTGCAAATCGACATGCGTCGCGTGTCTTCGCCTCCGCTCCGGAAAGCTTCAACATGACGCTCACTTTGGAAGACCCCCTTCAGCGGCGGGACCATCAGGCGCCTGCACCGGGCTGTGCTTCCCCGGTTCGCCCATGAGCGGCCTATCCCCCGAACGCCGTCAGGAGATCATGGCGCTGGAGCCTCGCCTCCTGGAATCGGCCATCCGCATGACCCGGGACGCCAACGAGGCCAAGGCGCTGGTCGCCGAAACCCTGTCCGCCGCGCGTGCGTCGCCCTTGGCGGTCAGCGACGAGGTCGGTGTTGAGGTTTGGGTCTTCCGCCTATTGCGCCAGCATTTCCATTCGCTGGAGCGCGATCGCCATCACCGCCGTGCGGTCAGCGCGTTCGTCACCGACCAGACCTATGCGCGCAAGCGCTCGCAGTTGGCGCTCGCCGCCTCTGCTGAGACCCGCGCCACCGACGTCTGAATTTCGATAGTCGTCTCGTTTCTGAAAGGAACGCGCCATGGCCAAGGGCCAAAAGAAGAGCAATCGCGAAGTCCGAAAGCCGAAGACGGTGAAGGACAAGCCCGCCGAGGTGACCAAGTCCTTCCTGTCGCCGATCACGCCCAAGAAGTAGGCCTCAGACGACGAGGCGCTCGCGGGCCGCGAACCAAGGCTTCAGGCGGGTGAGCGCCTCTTCGATCTCAGCGGTCGAGACCGCGAAACTCAAGCGGATGAAGTGACCGCCCTCGACCGGGTCGAAGTCGATACCCGGGGCGGTTGCGACGCCGGTGTCGCGCAGCAGCACCTGGCAGAACTCGAGGCTGTCGCGGGTCAGATGGCCGACGTCGGCATAGATGTAGAAGGCCCCGTCTGGCGGTGCGATGGCGTCGAGGCCGAGCGCCGGCAGCGCCTCAAGCAACAGCGTCCTGTTGCGGCGATAGACCTCCAGATGGCCTTCCAATTCCTCGCGGCTGTCCATGGCCGCCAGGCCCGCATGCTGGGCGAGCGAAGGGGGCGTCAGGAATAGCGCGCCCATGAAGGCCCGCGCCCGCTCCACATGCTCCGGCGGATTGAGCAACCAGCCCAGTCGCCATCCGGCCATGCTGAAATATTTCGAGAAGCTGTTCACCACCAGCGCGCTCGGCTCGAACTCCAGGATCGAGCGGGCTGGCTCGACATAGCTGAGGCCGTGATAGATCTCGTCGGAGATGATCTTGATGCCGCGCTCGCGGCAGACCTTGGCGATCGCCTCTAGTTCAGCGGCCGGAATGATCGTGCCGGTGGGGTTGGCGGGGCTGGCCAGGATCACCCCGGCCGGAGCCGGGTCGAGAGCCGCCAGCCGGGCGGCGCTCAGCTGGAACCGCTCCTCCGGTCCGCACTCAAGCTCCACCGGAACCATGTGCAAGGCCCGCAGGGTGTTGCGGTAAGCGACGTAGCCCGGCCGGGCCAAGGCGATCTGGTCGCCTGGGGAGAAGCAGGAGGATAGGGCCAGGACCAGGGCCGGCGAGGCGCCGCAGGTCAGGATAAGCTGGCCGGGGCGAACATCGACGCCATAGCTATCCTTGTAGTGCCGCGCGATCCGGGCCTTCAGCTCAGGGCTTTCCCAATAACCCATCGGATCGGTGTCGAGGATCTTGTGGGCCGCCTCGATGGCCGCGCGCGGAGCGCCGGTCGACGGCTGGCCGAATTCCATATGGATGACCGAACGCCCCTCGCTCTTGAGCTGATGGGCCAGCCCGCTGATGGCGATGGCGTGGAACGGTTCGATCATGGACGACATGCGCCCATCTGGCCGACCATAGCGGTCAAGGCAAGCGCGGCTCCCGGTCGCGGCGGGGCTTCATGCGGCGTTGGCGACTTGACCTGCGCCGTCTCAGGCGCGAAGCCGTCCGCACAATAGGGTCGGGGAAAACGATGGCGAACAGTTCAGCGGCGGTGACGCCACCGTCGACGCGGAGAGTCCTGACGGCCAGCCTGGTCGGGACCGCAGTCGAGTTCTATGACTTCTATATCTACGCCACCGCCGCCTCGCTGGTGTTCGGTCCGCTGTTCTTCCCCTCGGCCTCGCCATCCATGCAACTGCTGTCGTCCTACGCGACGATGGCGGTGGCCTTCTTCGCCCGGCCGCTCGGGGCGGTGGTGTTTGGACACTACGGCGACCGTATCGGGCGCAAGTCGACCCTGGTCGCCTCGCTGATGCTGATGGGCGGATCGACAGTGGCCATCGCCTTCCTGCCGACCTACGCCCAGGCTGGGGCGCTGGCTCCAATCCTGCTTTGCCTCTTGCGCTTCGGCCAAGGTTTCGGTCTGGGCGGCGAATGGGGCGGGGCGGCCCTGCTGGCGGTGGAGAACGCTCCGCCAGGATGGCGCGCCCGCTATGGCATGTTCCCGCAACTCGGGGCGCCCGTCGGCTTCATCGCCGCGAATGGCCTCTTCCTGATCCTCGGCATGGCCCTTACCCCCGAGCAGTTCCAGTCCTGGGGCTGGCGGATCCCGTTCCTGGGCAGCATCCTGCTGGTCGGCGTCGGTCTGTGGGTGCGCCTGAAGCTCACCGAGACCCCGTCCTTCGCCAAGGCCTTGGCGGAGGAAGCGCCTTCCACCGTGCCGCTGGCCGAACTGTTCAAACGCCACCTGATGCCCACAATCGCCGGCACCTTCGCCGTGGTGGCCTGCTTTGCGGTGTTCTACCTCTCGACAGCGTTCGCGCTCGGCTACGGCGTCCAGACCCAGGGGCATAGCCGCGAGACCTTCCTGGGCGTCCAACTGGGCGCCATCGGCTTCATGGCGCTCGGCATCGTCATCGCCGGCTATTGGGCCGACGCGACCAATCCCCGCCGAGTTCTGATGGCGGGCTGCCTAATGGCGGTGGTCGTCGGCGTGCTGCTGGCCCCGATGCTGGGCGCGCAATCGCTGCTATCGAGCTGGGCGTTCCTGTCGCTCGCCCTGCTGACCATGGGCTTCGTCTACGGCCCCTTGGGCGCCTTCCTGCCCGGCCTGTTCCCGGCGCGGGTGCGCTACACCGGCGCCTCTATGGCCTTCAATGTCGGCGGCATCATCGGCGGCGGGCTGACGCCGGTGGTCGCCCAGGCTCTATCGAGCCAGGGCGGTCTTGTTCCGGTGGGTATCTATTTGGGCGTCGCGGCGCTGATCAGCCTGGTGGCGCTGTCGATGCTCAAGAACGAGCACCACGACTGAGGCGCTCACCAGCGGTTATGGACCTCTTCGGCGAAGCCGATGAGGTCCCGCGCCTCCAGGCGCGAACCATCGTCCAGTCTCACATAGCCACTGAACCGGCCGAACACCTGGTGTTGGGCCGAACTGATCTCGCCCATCACGAAGCTGGCGTGGCGATCGACGAGGGGCTCGAACGTCATCTCGAAGCGGCCATCGCTTGAGGTGAACCTCCAGGGACCGGTGTCGTAGCCGTCCTGGGGCAGGTGGAACTTCAGGTCGGTCAGTTTGTGGACCTTGCCGTCGTAGAAGACGACGTTCTCGCTGGCCGCCGAGGTGTCGCCGAACCCGTAGCCGATGTTGAAGCCGAACGGCTTGCCATCGACCAGTCCCGAGGCCGAGCCCCAGTACCAGGTGTTGTCGAACGTCCAGACGCCGCGGCCCCAGTCGAGGACGCCGAAGGCCCGCTCAGGCGTGAACTCGTAGCGGCGGCCGGCGTAGTCGATGTGCCCGGAGGCGGCCAGGCAGTTGATCTTCTGATTGTAGTAGAACGCCTCGGGGACCTCGGCGAACGGGGTGGCGATGACCATCCGGTCCATCGGCGGCTGAGCCAGCCAAAGCTCGCCGCAGAGGCCGCGGCCCTTGTCGAAACCGGGCGCGTCTATGGTCAGGCGTCGCCCGCCCGCCTCGTGGCGAAACGCGATCTGCATCTTGGGGTGGACTTGGACGATATCGCCGGCGTCAGCGCTGGAGGGCAGGGCCATTGCGCCGTGCGGCGCCGGTGTTCCGACCCCACCATTGACGAAGGTTCGCTCGCGGAAATCCATCCAGGACGCGCCCAGAAAGCCCATGTGGCCATTGTCGGCGACGGTGAGGGCGATACCGAAGTCATCGGTCAGGACGCAGTAGTAGTCCCACTCCTTGATCCGGGGATCGGGAGACTTGAGCACTGCGCGGTCATATCGCCGGACCTCCTCGGTCGCCCAGCCGCGTTCAACCAGCGCGCCGTTTGCGTCCAGCAACTCCCCTACACTCATCCGATGTTGCATGACCGTTCCCCGCAAAGCCCATGGAGGGATGGTGCTTAGTCCATGACGCAGCGTCAGCCCAAGCCGGCAAGCAGCATTGACCATCCGCCCGGCGAGGCTTATCGATATTGCGAGTCATTCGCAAATAAGGATCGCCCCATGAGACCCGGACCTCTCGCCGCCGCCAGCCTGCGGGTTGGCCCAGCCGGCTTGGCGCTCTCCGAGCAGCTGGTTCTGGCGGGGCTACGGACCTGGGCGCGGGCCAGGATGGTGGGAGAGGAGCCTAGGGCCCTGATCCGGCCGAGCCTGACCCACGTGGCGTCTCGGCCGGTCGCCTCGGTCTTCGTGGCGATGATGGAGAGCATCGAGCGCGAAGCAGCGCGCGCCATGCAGGTCCACTGCGTGGCCTGCGGGGGCTATTCCCATGACGAACAGCGAGTGGTCCTGGCCTGCGGCCTGGCGCGGGTGGCGCCCGACGTCTCCATGCAGCTCCTAGGGCCGCTGGTGAAGCAGCGCGAAGCGCCCGTCCTGCTGGCGCGAACGCTCAATATCGCGCTCGGGAACGCCGGTTTTCCGATGCCGGTGAGGATGTGGGACGACGAAGCCTGTCCCGCCGCCACGCTTCACTAGTTAGGGCGTCCGTTGCTTAGACGTGGAGCGCCAGGCCGCCTTCGCCCGGCTGATTCCGGCTGATCGCCTGAGCTGCGGCTTGCTCACCGCCTATCGCCTTCGCGGGGCGAATACGGCAGGAAGCAGACATGAACCGCCTCGCCTTTCTAGCTCTCGCCGCCGCCGGCGTTTTTTGGGGCATGGGCTTTCCGCTGGGCAAGCTGGCGCTGCGCGAGACGGACGCCGCGCATGTCGTGCTGCTGCGTTTCGCCGTCGCGGCCCTAGTGGCGCTGCCGTTCGCACTGAGGGGGCGCGAGACGCGCGCCTTGTTCCGTTCGCCGGTGGTGTTGCTCGCCGGCGCGCTCTACGGCGTCGCTTTCTTGGTGCAGTTCGAGGGATTGGCTCGGGTCAGCGTCACGCTTGCGGCGCTGCTGGTCGGGGTGATGCCCGCCCTGATCGCGCTCAGCGCCCGGTTCCTGGGCGAGCGGGTGAGCGCCGCCTCCTGGGTCGGCGTAGCGGCCGCAACGCTGGGGGCGGTGCTCATCGCTGGAAAGCCGGGCGGCGCCGGGACGCCGCTAGGCGTGGCGCTGTCTCTCGCGGCGCTGGTGATCTTTCTGGCGTGGCTGTTCGTGCTGCGCAAGGCGCCGGCGACAGCGGCTCCCATGGCGATCCCGGCCGTCACGGTGGTCGTCGCGGCGGCGACAATCCTGCCTATCGCCCTGGTCATGCACGGCGCGCCCAAGCTTGATCTCAGTCTAGGCGCGTGGGCGGGGATTGTCGGGCAGGGGCTGTTTTCCACCCTGCTGGCCACCGCCGCCTGGCAGTTCGGATCGGCCCGTGTGGGCAGCGCCAGCGCCGGCGTGTTCATCAATATCGAGCCTCTGATGGGGGCCGCGATTGGGGTGTGGCTGTTCGGCGACCATCTGACGCTGGCGCTGGGCGTCGGGGGATTGCTCATTCTCGTCGGCAGCTTCGTCGTGGTGCTCGGCGAAAAGCAGACCCCGCCGTCCGAACTACCCGCCGTGCCGCCCACGCCCGCCTGAACGGATCGAATGGGACATCGGGGCTTGAGCCCGGACGCCGGATCGCATGATACGGTCTTTGTTTGCACGTGGAGACCAGGGCCGATGACGGACGACCAGCCGAGCTTTGATGACACCGGCTTTGACGTCGACGACTGGGCGCGGCTGAAGCCCTTTGTCGGGGCGCTGGCGACCCTCGACGACGTTCAGCGGCGCGTGGCGATCTTCGCCCTGGGCGATACGCAGAACGGCCGGCCCATCGATATGGAGCTGCCGCAGCCGGTGATCTGGTGGACCGATGATGGCGAGGAGGCCGCTATCGTGGTTCAGGCCGAGGCCCACGACACCGAGGATGGCGAAACCATGGAGGTGTTGGGCCTCGTCACGCCGGACGGTGGTGGCGCGGTCGCGCTGCTGGAGGATGTCGACCTGGTGGATGACACCGATCCGGTCTGGCGCCGCCTTGTCACCGAGGCGATCGGGGACGAAGAGGGCGGCGAAGACTAGGGCCTCGCCGCCCGCTCAGATCAATTGCGGCTGGGAATGATCACCGGCAGCGTTTCGTAGCCCTTCACAAAGACCGAATGGGTGCGAAGGGGCTCACCGACGACCTCGACGGTCGGGAACCGCTTGAGGATTTCTTCCCAGATGATGGTGAGCTGCAGCTCGGCCAGCCGGTTGCCAACGCAGCGGTGGACGCCAAAGCCGAACGACAGGTGATTGCGCGGCCGCTCGCGGTCGATGATGTAGCTGTCGGGATTGGCGATGACCTCGTCGTCGCGGTTGCCCGAGACGTACCACATGGCCACCCGGTCGCCCTTGCGGATCAGTTTGCCGCCGAGCTCGATGTCCTCAACGGCGGTGCGGGCCATGTGCGCCAGCGGTGTCTGCCAGCGAATGGTTTCCGACACCATGGAGCTGATGAGCCCCGGGTTGGCCTTCAGCTTGGCGTATTGGTCGGGGTTCTTGTTCAGGGCGTAGATCGAGCCGGAGATGGTGTTCCGGGTGGTGTCGTTGCCGCCGATGATCAGCAGCGTGACGTTGCCGTGGTACTCGTTGGGATCCATGTCCCGGGTGGCCTCGGCATGGGCCATCATCGAGATCATGTCGGACTGCGGTGGGGCGTTGATGCGCTGGTTCCACAGGCCGTCGAAGGCGTCGAAGCACTCGCCGAGCTCCCGGCGCTTCTGCTCCCAGCTCTCGCAGACCCCGTGGCCGGGTGGGTTGGTCATCATGTCCGACCAATAGGTGAGCTTGCGGCGATCCTCGAAGGGGAAGTCGAAGAGGGTGGCCAGGGTCATGGCCGTCAGCTCTTTGGAAACCAGATCGACCCAGTCGAACTCCTCACCGATCGGTAGGCCGTCGAGAATGGCGCCGGCCCGCTCGCGGATCACCGGCGCCATGATATGGAGGTTGGCGGGCGCCACGGCCGGGCTGACCGCCTTGCGCTGGACGTCGTGCTTGGGTGGGTCCATGGCGATGAAGGACGGCCGGATGGGGCGTCCGGCGCTCTCGGCCTTGGACTCCAGGCTCTGCAGGACGATCCCATCGGCTGACGAGAACACCTGATGATTGATGTCGACGGCCATGATGTCGTTGTACTTGGTGATCGACCAGTACGGGCCGTAGGCGCTATCGGCGGTGAAATGCACGGGGTCTTCGCGGCGCAGGCGCGCGAAATGCTCCCACATGGCGTCGCCGCTGAAGAGTTCCGGCTGGGCCGGATTCAACTGCTCAAGCGGAATGTCTTGGGCCTGCCGGCGCGCCTCTTGGGCGATATCGATGGAGCCGTCGCTCATGGTCCGTCCTCCAATATGGCGCGGCCTCAAGGGCGCGCCTTGTTCTCATTGGCGACGAGTAGGAAGAACCGAACGTTGTTTTGATAGGTATTTGAGCGCGCGAGATCTGCTACGCGTCAGCTAGGTGGCGACGCGTAGGCGGCTGCCCGTGCAGTTCAAGCCGCCGTTAGGCGCTGGCGAGCGCACTCTGGAACAGCAGCGCGCCGTCGGCCGAGCCGAGCTCTTCTTCGAAGGCGCGGTCGGGGTGGGGCATGAGGCCCAGGACATTGCCCTTGGCGTTGACGATGCCCGCAATGGCGCGCGAGGAGCCGTTGGGGTTGTCGAGATAGCGGAAGACCACTTGGCCCTCGCCCTCCAGCCGGTCGAGGGTTTCCTCGTCGGCGAAGAAGTTGCCTTCGCCGTTGCCGACCGTCATCTCGATCTCACGTCGGCCGTTGTAGGCGGCGGTGAACCGGGTCTGGGCGTTGGTGACCTCAAGGCCGACCGGCTTGCAGACGTACTTCAGCTTTTCGTTCCGCAGCAGGGCGCCCGGCAGCATCTTCGACTCGGTCAGCACCTGGAAGCCGTTGCAGATGCCGACAGTCGCGACGCCGCGTTCGGCCGCGGCGCGGACCTCGGACATGACCGGCGAGAGCGAAGCCATGGCGGCGCAGCGCAGATAGTCGCCGTACGAGAACCCGCCTGGCAGCACGATCAGATCCAGGCCCTGGGGCAGGGCGGTTTCGGCATGCCAAACCATGTCCACCTTCGCGCCGGTCGAGCGCTCGATGGCGACCTTGCAGTCGCGGTCACAGTTGGATCCGGGGAAAACGATGACGGCAGCTTTCATGGGCGGTTCTCTAGGCGCTTTCGTCGAGAATTGGGAGAGGCGGATGTGCCGCATCCGGGGCCGGATGCGGTGTCTTGAAGGTGAAGGCTTCTGAAGTCGGCCCTAAGCGGCCCAGCGTGGCGAGGCGTGCGATGGCTTCCTGGGGCGTTGGGCGGTGGCCGGCGGGCGTCCACCACAGAGTCATGAAGTTGTCGATCTCGTGGAACCACTCCCGCCGGCGACGCATGAAGGCGACGTGCTCGGAACGGTAGACGAAGGCGCCTAGGGCCGCGACGCTTTCCCAGACCGACATGTTGATCGCCATCAGCGGATCGTCGAAAGCCTGTACGTCAGTGGCGTTGTTGCCCTCGCCGGTAAAGCGCCAGACGAATCCGGGTGATCCCTCGGCCACGGCGTTGATGGCGTCGAGGTTGTCTTTGAAGTCAGCGATCTGCGGGTCGTCGATGTGGGCCTTGAGCCGGCCGATATTGATCTGCGCGAGGTGGAAGCCGACGGTCATATGGCCCTCATCGTGAGCTGAGGCTCTCCAGATAGGTCATCACCTGGTCGAATCCAGCCTTGTCGCCATAGGCGCAGCCGGTGTTCTTCATGACCTTGCGGCCATTCTCCTGGACGGCTTCCTGCTTGAAGACCGCCGGATGGCCGGGCGCGCCGGCATGGGTGAGGACGAACGCCTCGCCGCCGCCTTCCATATTATAGAAGCGATAGGGCTCGCCCCGTTCCGGCGGCGCCGGCTTCAGGCCGGGCTGGGCCAGGACCCTGGCGGCGAGCGTCTCGTAAGGAAGGCTGCAATCGAGGACCAGCTTTTGGCGCGCCGGGGGCGGTTCCGGCGCGCAAGCCTGAAGGGCGAGCAGTGGGATCAGCGCAAAGAGCGCCGCGCCCCTCACGCCACCTCGACCCGGTAACTTTCGATCACGGTGTTGGCGAGCAGCTTCTCGCACATCTGCTTGACCTCGGCCTCGGCCTCGGCGGCGCTCCCGGCCTTCAGGTCGAACTCGATGGTCTTGCCGACGCGCACGCCCTCGACCTGCGGCCAGCCCAAACCGTGCAAGGCGTTCTCGACGGCCTTGCCCTGGACGTCGAGCACGCCGGGTTTCAGGAACACATGAACTTTAGCGCGCACTAGTGAAGACCTCCTTGGATGACGGTCGGCATCTCTTTCATGATGCCGAGCCGGCGGGCCACTTCGGTGTAGCCCTCGATGACGTCGCCCATGTCGCGGCGGAAGCGGTCCTTGTCCAGCTTCTCATTCGTCTGGGTGTCCCAGAGGCGGCAGGAATCAGGGCTGATCTCGTCGGCGAGGATCACCCGGGCGAAGTCGTTTTCGTAGATTCGGCCAAACTCGACCTTGAAATCGACCAGCGTGATGCCGACGCCGGCGAACAGGCCGGTCAGGAAGTCGTTCACCCGAAGGGTCAGGGCCATCATGTCGTCGATCTCCTGGGTCGAGGCCCAGTTGAAGGCGGTGATGTGCTCCTCGGCGACCATCGGATCGTTGAGCTTGTCGTCCTTCAGGTAGAATTCGATGATCGAGCGGGGCAGGGCTTGGCCCTCAGGCAGGCCGAAGCGCTGCGACAGGCTGCCGGCCGCCACATTGCGGCAGACGACCTCCAGCGGGATGATCTCGACTTCGCGGATCAGCTGTTCGCGCAGGTTCAGGCGGCGGATCAGGTGGTTCTGAACTCCAATGGAGTTGAGCTTCACCATGACGTATTCGCTGATGCGATTGTTGATGACGCCCTTGCCTTCAAGAATGGCCTTCTTCTGGGCGTTGAATGCTGTCGCGTCGTCTTTGAAATACTGAATAAGCGTGCCGGGCTCGGGGCCCTCGTAGAGGATCTTGGCCTTGCCTTCGTAGATCTTCTTGCGACGGGTGGTCATATGCGCCTTCTCCCTGAGCGAGGGCTTGGCCATTGTTCGGAAAAGAAAAACGCGCGCGGCTGATCCCAACGCGCGCGGCTCCGACTCGAAGGCCCTCTCGCTCATCTGAGGCCGACGAAAATTAGCGGAACCGGCGCTGCGGCGCAAACGGCGTCAGCGCCGCACGACGTCTTGATGCGTTTACGTTGCGAGGGGACGACGCAAGGGATATGGAACGCCCGACCGACGGACTACTGGGGAACACATGACGACCTTCGACGATCGCGAGCGTGGCTTCGAAAAGAAGTTCGAGCTCGACCAGGAGCAGGAATTCAAGGCCGGCGCGCGCCGCAACCGCATGCTGGGTGAATGGGCTGCCGGCCTGATGGGTCTCGGAGAAGACAGCGTCGCCGAATACGCCAAGGCCGTGGTGAAGTCTGACTTCGAACTGCCCGGCGACGAGGACGTACTGCGCAAGGTGTTCGAGGACCTGAAGGGTTCGGGCGTCGCCGTTAGCGAAGGCGAAGTCCGGATGAAGATGGACGAACTGCTGGCCCAGGCCCGCGAGCAACTTCGCTCCGGCGAATAGACCTTAGCCAAATCCAAGACATGAACGCCGCCCAACTGGGCGGCGTTTCTTGTTGCGCCACAGCCTCGCGCCAAAGTCGGGTTGGCGACGGCGCTGCACACTTCCTGGTGATATCTGCGTTATATGATTGCCGTCGTGCAATCGGGCGTTGGGGGTGGCGGCGTTTGACTCAAGCGACTGCAGAGCGGGATCGGGAGGCCAACGCGCTGGCGCACGCCTTGCGTCAGGCGCTCGAAGTCGAGGACTGGACCAAGCTGCTGGACTGGGTGGCCCGCGATGGCGAGGCGCTCGATCCGGCGACTTTGGAAGAGGTGTGCCGGCTGATCCTCAGCGCGGGGGCCGCCGAAGAGCCTGACGCGATGGCCGCCGTGGCGATCAGCGGCGAGGGACGAAAGCGCGGCGCCAACCGACTGGGTCAGGCCCTGGCGGCCGGCGTCGCGGCTGAGGACAGCGCTGCGGGCTTGTCGCTGCGCTTGGCGCGCCGCACCCTGAAACGTGGCCTGCACGCCGCCTTCGTCGATCTGTCGGAGAGCGACGGCCGTCGGCGCTTTGGCGTGTTGGTCCGCGCTGAGCGGCTGCCCGACGTGTGGGCCAGCCTGACTGAGACGCCGTTCGGCGACGGCTGCGCCATCCTGCTGGTCAGCCCTGAGCGCGACGGGCGAGAGAAGTGGAGCGCCATCCAGGCGACCTTCTCGCTGACGCCGGCCGAAGCGCGGCTGGCGCAGCACATGGAAGAGGGCGTCACACTGAACGAAGCGGCGGCGGCGTTCGGCCTGTCGGTGTTCACGGTGCGGGCCCAGCTTCGTGCGATCTTCGCCAAGGTGGGGGTGCGCCGCCAGAGCGAGCTCGCCTTGGCCTTCAAGCAGTTTGACGGGCTGTTGAACGCCGTGGTTCCGGTGGTCGCCGCGCCGTCCAAGGCGCTGGCCAGGGCGCTGACGCCGAGCGCTCGGGCCTTGCTGGCCAACGCGCCGGCGTTGCGGCTGTTCGTACTGAGCGACGGGCGCAGGCTTTGCTACCGGGAGTATGGCGATCCGGCCGGGCGGGCGGTGGTGATTTTCCATGACAGCATGGGGTCCTCGCTAGCTCCTCCGTGTACGGATGATATGGCCCGCGAGCTTGGCTTGCGGCTCGTGATCCCGGAGCGGCCGGGGTTTGGGCAGTCCGATCCCTCGCCGCGCTACGGCTTCGACAGCGTCGCGGCGGACTATGGCGCCCTGATCGAAGGCCTGGACCTGGGCTCTGTCCGGCTGGCGGCGGCGGCGTCGGGCGCGGCGTTCGCCATCGTGACGGCGCGGCTGCTGGGCGGCGCCTGCGAGCGATTGTTGCTGGTTTCCGGCCGAGGCGGAACCCCGACTGCGCCCGCCCCGGCGCACCAGAGCTTCCTGACCCGCTATCGCCGCGAGATGCTGTCCAGCCCCTGGCTGGCCGAGGCGATGCTGCGGCTCTACGTCCAGCTCTATTCGCGCGAGTTCGTGGCCGGCAGCCTGAAGCGCTCTACGGCGCAGGCGCCGCTCGACCGCGCCTACGCCCAGTCCAACGCCGGCCTGATCGATTTCCTGACCGCGCGGGGGACCGAGTGCTTCGCCCGCGGGTTCGTCGGTCCGCTGGCCGACATCGCCTGCTACCGGAACGCGGCCGAGGCGCCGGCCCGGCTGAACACCTCGGTCGTGGTGTGGCACGGGATGCAGGATGGGTCGGCGCTGCTGGACGATCTGCTGCCCAGCCTGGCCGCGCCGCCCGCTGTGTTGCGCCGCTTCGCGGGCCACGGCCACCTGCTGATGCTCGCCCGCTGGCGCGAAATGCTCGAGGATCTGGCGGCCGACCGGCCAGCCCCAGGCGAAAATATCCCTAACACTTAGTTTATTTGGGCGATGGCGAGCGCGCCCGATCCCTCTACGCCGAACACACAATCTGGCCACATTTCCTCAGGGGGCACCTGGGCTGTGGCCGCTCTTTCGAGAAGGTGTGTATCGATGCAGAAGATCATTCTTGGGGGTCTGGCCGCCGTGGCGCTCAGCCTGTCCCTACCAGCCGCCGCCAGCGCCGCCGGCTTTGTAAACGGGAATTTCGAAACCGGCACTTTCGCCAACTGGGAAACCGGCGGCGGCTCCTGGTACGGCGGATCCTATCCGACGCCGGGGAACTACTATCCCGGCAGCGGCCCGGTCTCGATCACCAATGCGGGCTTTGACTCGCTGACCGACAACAAGCTGCGGACCGTCTATTCGGGCGATCACTCGGCCCGCGTCAACGACTCCTACTCGAACTACAGCGTCGCCACGATCCGCCAACAGGTCGACGGCTATTCCGACAACCTGATCGCCTTCGCCTACGCCGCGGTGCTGCAGGACTCCCACGGCGTCAGCGACTCCGACGCCTTCATCATCTCGTTGGACGACCTGACCACCGGGCTTAACCTGCTGACCGTCAACGTCAATTCGGCCGCCACCCCGTCGAGCTTCACCCGTTCGAGCCAAGGCTGGTACTATACCGACTGGACGACGATCAGCTTCGACGTCGCCGGCGCCGGCCTGCTCGGCCACGACTTCATGCTGTCGCTGCTGGCCAATGACTGCCCGTACGGCGCCCATGCCGGCTACGCCTATCTGGACGGCTTCGGCGGCGTGCTGCCCCCGGTGTCGGGCGCGGTGCCTGAACCGGCGACCTGGGCCATGATGATCATCGGCTTCGCCGGCGTCGGCGGGGCGATCCGCTCCAACCGCCGCAAGACCCTGGCGCTCGCGACCGCGTAGGACGACGCGGAGCCGGCGGGAAGCGCCGCCGGCTCCGACGAGCCTTCTCCTCTCCCCTTGGGGAGAGGTCGGGTGAGGGGGCTTCGGCCTTCCCGCTGTTGATGATCGAGCGGCAGTCGAGCGCCGCTTCGCAGCTCCCCCTCACCTAGCCTCTCCCGAGGGAGAGGGACTTTGCGCGTTCGTCGCAGGAACCTCGCCTGCTTGTCGCAGGGCGGTTGGCCGGCGGGCGGCATACAGTGATCGATCTCCCCGACCCGCCGCGATGTGCGGCTAACTTTGGGGGAGATCACCCATGCATAAGATCATTGGCGCGGCTGTCGCCGGCGCGGCCCTGATGGGCGCGGCCGGAGTGGCCAACGCCGCCACTGTGGCGCTCGAGAACGGCAACTTCAACGCCGGCTGGTCGCAGGCGGACGGCGACTTCCGTCCCGGCCATGCGGGCGGCAATCCGGACGGGTGGGGCGCCTCGGGCGGCTCGTCGACCGGCCATTGGAATCCGACCGCCGCGGACTTCGCCAACGAGGCGGCGCACGGCGGGGTGGGCTGGGCGCACGGGACGGGGATTTCCAACGCCTCGAACCCCGGCATGCTGGCCCAGAAGGTCGCCGGCCACACGATCTTGGCCAACACCCGCTACACCCTGACGATGGACGTCGGCAGCCAGATGCGGGGCAACGGCGTCTTTGGGTTTGAGATCGGCCTGTTGGGCGGTCTGCTGGACGGCACGGGCGAGATTTTCGCCCAACTGACCGACGCGACCAGCGGCATCACCATCCTGCCGGGGACCTTTGGGACCGTCAGCCTGGTGTTCGAAACCGGGGCCACCGACGCCTTCCTCGGCAAGCAGCTCTACATCCTGATCAGCGGCACCGGCGGGGGCGCGGCCTTCGACAACGCTGTGCTCGACGCCTCGCCGCTCAGCGTGTCGGCGGTGCCTGAGCCGGCGACTTGGGCGATGATGATCGTCGGGTTCGGCGGGGTGGGGTCGATGGTGCGGTCCGCGCGGCGCCGGGGCGCGGTGGCCTGGGCGTGAGCTGAAGTCCCCCTCAGTCGGCTTCGCCGCCAGCTCCCCCAGCGGGGGAGCATCTGGAGTTGAGATCCTCCCCCGCTGGGGGGTGGCGCGCGTTTGCGCGACGGAGGGGGCTCTCGCTGATCGTGATGACTGGCGACTCGTCATCCTCCGGGCTCGCGCAGCGAGATCCGGGTGAGCCATGCGGCGGCGCCACGTCGGGAGAGTCAGCTTGCGTCCCCCGGATCGTCTTTCAGACGACCGGAGGATGACGATATGGGGCTGAGGCGGGCGGCCGCTAGGCCTTCAACTGCCCGGCCAGGTATTTGCGGATGGCCGGGCCGTAGGGCGGGCGCATTTGCTGGAGGGGTTTGTCGGCCTTGATCTGGGTGTAGATCGACTTGGCGTGGCTGAACTCGCGGAAGCCGTCGACGCCGTGATAGCTGCCCATGCCGGACGGGCCGACCCCGCCGAACGGCAGGTTTTCCTGGGCCACGTGGAAGACCACGTCGTTGATCGTCACCCCGCCGGCGGTGGTGGCGTTCAGCACCTTCTCGCGCTCGGCCTCGTCGGTCCCGAAATAGTAGAGGCCGAGCGGGCGGTCGCCCTTGTTGACGTAGGCGATGGCCTCGTCGATGGCGCCATAGGTCTTCACCGGCAGCACCGGGCCGAAGATCTCTTCCTGCATGACCAGCATGTCGTCGGTCGGGTCGATGATCAGGGTCGGGGCGATCTTGCGATGCTCCTGCTGGGACAGGTCCTCGCTGTCCGGCTTCAGCTCGACGATGCGGGCGCCCTTGGCGCGGGCGTCGTCCACATAGTTCTTGATCCGGTCATAGTGCCGCTGGGCGACGATGGCGGTGTAGTCGGGATTGTCCTTCAGGGTCGGGAACATCTTGGCGACCGCGGCCTGCGCCCCAGCGACGAACGGCTCCAGGCTCTCGCGCGGGGTCAGCACGTAGTCGGGCGCCAGGCAGATCTGGCCGGCGTTCAGGGTCTTGCCGTTCATGATCCGGGCGCTGGCCACGGCGATGTCGGCCGATTTGCCGAGGATCACCGGGCTCTTGCCGCCCAGCTCCAGGGTCAGCGGCACCAGGTTGTCGGCGGCCGCGCGCATCACGTGGCGGGCGATGTTCGTCGCGCCGGTGAAGATCATGTGGTCGAAGGCTAACCCTGCGAACGCCTGGCCGACCTCCGGCCCGCCGGTGACCACGGCGATCTCCTCGTCGGAGAAGGCGCCGGAGAACATCACCGCCATCAGCTCGGAGGTGGCGGGCGTGAATTCCGAGGGCTTGATCATCGCCCGATTGCCGGCCGCCAGCACCCCGGCCAGCGGCGCGAAGGTGAGGTTCACCGGGAAGTTCCAGGGGCTGATGATCCCGACCACGCCCTTGGGCTGGTAGCGGACCTCCGCCTTCGCGCCGAATAGCCCCAGGATCGCCGGGGTGACCTTGCGCTTTTCCGGGGCCATCCACTTGGTCAGGTGCGCACGGGCGTGCTTCAGCGGGCCGATGGAGGCGGCGACGTCTGTGAAGGCGGTCGCCTCCTTGCTGCGCGAGCCGAAGTCCTGGTTCAGGGCGTCGGCGATGGCGCCGGCGTTGTCGATCAGCAGCTTGATGGCCCGGTCGATGCGCTCGATGCGCTGGGCCGCGCTCGGCGCCCCGTCGCGCAGATGCGCGGCTTTCTGCTTGCCCAGCAGCGCGTTCATCGCGGCAGCTTCCATCGTGGTGTCCTCCCCAAGGATCTTATCCGGCGAGTGTTCGGATAGTGACGTTGGGGAATGGAAGGGTGGCTTGTTGCTGCGTGGCGGTGTTGCGCCTGGCGGCGTCGGCCTTTCGCCGGCGGGGAGAGGAGTAGGGGGCGCGGCTACTCAGCGAAGGGATGCGGCAAGGGGCCTGAGCGGAAGATGATGGTGGGATTCTCGTCGTAGTCGCCCATTTCGGTGTCGGCGGTGACGGTGAAGGCGACGACGGCGGCGCGGTGCGGGGCCAGGCGCTCGGCCTTGCGGCGGGCTTCTTCCGGATTGGCGCAGCCGACCTGCTGCTCGGCCTTGAGGCTCTTGCCGCGACCTTGCTTGTAAGCCTGGATGATGTGGACGGTTTCTTTGGCCATGCCTATGGCAGGCGCCTGATTGGCGGCCCCTGTCAACGAGAATGTTCTTTATCTGTTCTTGGTGGGCCTAGAGGGGCAGGGCGATGTCCAGCGCCTGGATCAGGGCGGCGGCGGTGATCGGCTTGGCCAGGTGATGGTCGGCCCCGGCGTCGGCGGCGTCCTGGCGGTGCTGGGTCATGGCGTTGGCGCTGAGCATGACGATGGGGATGTGGGCGCCGGTCTCGCGCTCGCGCTCGCGGATAGCGCGGGTGGCGGCTAGGCCGTCCATGACCGGCATCTGCATGTCCATCAGCACCAGGTCGAAGCGGGAGGCGGCGTGGGCGGCCAGGGCCTGGGCGCCGTCGTCGACGATGGTCAGGGCGACCTCGTAGGGCGCCAGGATCAGCTCGACCACGCGCTGGTTGATCGGGCGGTCCTCGGCGAGCAGCACGCGCAGGGTCGAGAGCGAGCGGGGCGGGTGCGCCTCG
>JAVBXP010000001.1 GCA_030824495.1 bacterium | reverse complement strand
GTGGTCCACGGCGCCCTTGCCCTTACCCATCCGGACTTCGGCCGGCTTGCCCGTGACGGGCAGGTCGGGGAAGACACGGATCCAGACGCGGCCCTGGCGCTTCATCTGGCGGGTGATCGCGCGGCGAGCCGCTTCGATCTGACGCGCCGTGATGCGTTCCGGCTCCAGCGTCTTCAGGCCGTACGACCCGAAGTTCAGCGAGAAGCCGCCCTTGGCCGAGCCGTGGATGCGGCCCTTGAAGGCCTTGCGGTACTTGGTCTTCTTCGGTTGCAACATGACTTAGTTCTCACGTCCCCGGTCGCGACGCGGACCGCGGTCGCCACGGGGGCCGCCGCGTTCGCGGCCTTCGTTCGAGGACGGACCCGACGCTTCCTGGGCCCAACGCTTGTCCTGGGCCATCGGATCGTGCTCGAGCACTTCACCCTTAAACACCCAGACCTTCACGCCGATGATGCCGTAGGTCGTCTTGGCTTCGTAGAAGCCGTAGTCGATGTCGGCGCGCAGGGTGTGAAGCGGCACGCGACCTTCGCGATACCATTCCATCCGCGCGATTTCCGCACCGCCCAGACGACCCGAGACGTTCATCCGGATGCCCTTGGCGCCCAGACGCATGGCCGACTGCATCGAGCGCTTCATGGCGCGGCGGAAGGCCACGCGACGCTCGAGCTGCTGGGCGATGTTCTCGGCGATCAGCTGCGCATCGGTTTCCGGCTTGCGGACTTCGATGATGTTCAGGTGAACTTCACCTTCGGTCTGGGCCGAGATGTCCTTGCGGAGCTTCTCGATGTCAGCGCCCTTCTTACCGATCACGACGCCCGGACGGGCGGCGTAGATGGTGATGCGGCACTTCTTGTGCGGGCGCTCGATGATGATGCGCGACACGCCGGCGGCGGCCAGACGTTCCCGCAGCCACTCGCGCAGCTTCAGGTCCTGGTGCAGCAGGCGGGAATAGTCGGCGCCTGCGGCGAACCAACGGCTGTCCCACGTACGGTTCACGCCGAGGCGCAGACCGATCGGATTGATTTTCTGACCCATCAGGCGGCCTCGCCGGCTTCACGGACCACGATGGTGATCTCGCTGAACGGTTTCAGGATGCGCGACGAACGGCCACGAGCACGGCTCGCGAAACGCTTCATCACCAGGTTCTTGCCCACGAAGGCCTCGGCGACGACCAGGTTGTCGATGTCGAGGTTGTGGTTGTTCTCGGCGTTCGAGATCGCCGAATACAGGACCTTGCGGACGTCGGTCGCGATACGCTTACGGCTGAATTCCAGCTCGTTCAGCGCCTTCTGAACCGGCATGCCGCGGATCGATGCGGCGACCAGGTTCAGCTTTTGCGGGCTGATGCGCACGTTGACCAGCTTGGCGCGGGCCTCGGTCGGGGCGACCCGACGAATGTTCTTGGTCTGGGCCATCAGTTACTTCCTTTTGGCCTTCTTGTCCGCCGCGTGACCCGGGAAGTTCCGGGTCGGGGCGAACTCGCCGAGCTTCATGCCGACCATCTCTTCCGAGACCGACACGGGCACATGCTTCTGACCGTTATGGACGCCGAACGTCAGACCGACGAACTGCGGCAGGATGGTGGAGCGGCGCGACCAGGTCTTGATCACGTCCTTGCGGCCCGACGTTTGAACGGCGTCGGCCTTCTTGAGCAGATACCCGTCGACAAACGGGCCTTTCCAGGAGGAGCGGGCCATTCTTAGCGAGCCTTCTTAACGTGGCGGGTACGGATGATGTACTTGTCCGTAGCCTTGTTCTTGCGGGTACGGGTGCCCTTGGTGTCCTTACCCCACGGCGTGACGGGGGTGCGACCACCAGAGGTCCGGCCTTCACCACCACCGTGCGGGTGGTCGATCGGGTTCATGGCGACGCCGCGGACGTGCGGGCGGAAGCCCATGTGACGCTTGCGACCGGCCTTGCCCAGGTTCTGGTTCATGTGGTCGGGGTTCGAAACCGCGCCCACAGTGGCGATGCAGCCGTCCAGGACCATGCGCAGCTCGCCCGAGCCGAGACGGATCTGGGCGTAGCCCTGATCGCGACCCACCAGCTGGGCGTAGGCGCCGGCCGAGCGAGCCAGCTGGGCGCCCTTGCCCGGCTTCATCTCGATGTTGTGGATGATCGTACCCACCGGCATCGAACGAAGCGGCATGGCGTTGCCCGGCTTCACGTCGGTCTTTTCGCCCGCGATCACCGTGTCGCCGGCCTTAAGGCGTTGCGGCGCGATGATGTAGGTCTTCTCGCCGTCTTCGTAGGTCACGAGGGCGATGAAGGCCGTGCGGTTCGGATCGTATTCCAGACGCTCGACCGTGCCGACCATGTCCCACTTGCGACGCTTGAAGTCGATCTTGCGGTACAGGGTCTTGGCGCCGCCGCCGCGGAAGCGGACCGCGATGCGACCGCCCTGCCCGCGTCCGCCCGACTTGGTCAGGCCTTCGGTCAGCGACTTTTCCGGACGGCCCTTGTGGAGCTCCGAACGGTCGACCAGCACGAGGGCGCGGCGGCCCGGCGAGGTCGGATTGTAATGTTTCAAGGCCATCTGATCAGAGCCCCGTGGTCACGTCGATCGACTGGCCGTCGGCCAGGGTCACGATTGCTTTTTTGATGTCGACCCGGCGACCCAGGATACCCCGGAAACGCTTGGTCTTGCCCTTTTGAACCAGGGTGTTGACCTTCAGGACGTTGACTTTGAACAGGCTTTCGACCGCCGCGGCGATCTCGTCCTTGGTCGCCGTGTCGGCGACGCGGAAGACGACCTTGTTCTGCTCGGACAGGATCGTGGCCTTCTCGGTGATCACCGGAGCCAGGATGGTGTCGTAGTGCTTGGCGGTAGGTTGAGCGGCCATTACGCGGCTTCCTTATCGCTGAAGCGGGCTTCGATCGCCTCGATGGCGGCCTTGGTCAGCACCAGCTTTT
>JAVBXP010000007.1 GCA_030824495.1 bacterium | reverse complement strand
TTCGCGCCGCCAGCCTTGGCCAGCGTCATCGTGATCGCAGCCGTCAACGTCGTCTTGCCATGGTCAACGTGACCAATCGTGCCGATGTTGCAATGCGGCTTATTGCGTTCGAACTTTTCTTTAGCCATTTCAAGCTCCAGCCCTGTTTGGGCTTGTCCTCTAAACTAGGGTTGGGCGGACGATCTCCGAGAAGATCGTCCAGACTTTTAGTGAGCGTTTTTCCGAAGGAAAACGCTACGCGTACTTCTTGATCACTTCGTCGGCGACGTGTTGCGGCACCGGGTCGTAGTGGTCGTATTGCATCGTGAACTGAGCGCGGCCCTGCGACATCCCGCGAAGGGTGTTCACATAGCCGAACATGTTCGCCAGCGGCACGTAAGCGTTGACGACGATCGCGTTGCCGCGGGTGTCTTGGCCCTGGATCATGCCACGACGGCCATTCAAGTCGCCGATGACGGAACCCAGGTAGTCTTCCGGGGTCACGACTTCAACGGCCATGATCGGCTCGAGCAGCTTCGGAGCGCCCTTCTCGCGAAGTTCGCGGAAGGCGGCGCGGGCCGCGATTTCGAACGCCAGCACGCTGGAGTCGACGTCGTGGTACTTGCCGTCAGTCAGGGTCGCCTTGAAGTCGATCAGCGGGAAGCCGGCGAGCAGGCCGTTGTCCTTGACGGACTCCAGACCCTTTTCGACGCCGGGGATGTATTCCTTCGGCACCGCGCCGCCAACGATGGCGCTTTCGAACACGAAGCCCGAGCCCGGCTCGCCGGGTTCGAACGTGATCATGACGCGGGCGAACTGGCCCGTACCGCCGGTCTGCTTCTTGTGGGTGTAGTCGATGTCGACCTTACGACCCAGGCTCTCACGATAGGCCACCTGCGGCGCGCCGATATTGGCTTCGACCTTGTAGGTCCGCTTCAGGATGTCGATCTTGATGTCCAGGTGCAGCTCGCCCATGCCCTTCAGGATCGTCTGGCCCGACTCGTGGTCGGTGGAGACGGTGAAGGACGGATCTTCCGAAGCCAGCTTGGCCAGGGCGACGCCCAGCTTTTCCTGGTCGGCCTTCGACTTGGGCTCAACCGCGATCTCGATGACCGGCGCAGGGAATTCCATGCGCTCGAGGATCACCGGCGACTTGTGCGGATCGCACAGGGTGTCACCCGTACGGGTTTCCTTCAGGCCGGCCAGGGCGACGATGTCGCCGGCATAGGCTTCCTTGATGTCTTCGCGGTTGTTGGAGTGCATCAGCAGCATGCGGCCGACGCGTTCCTTCTTGTCGCGGGTCGAGTTCATCAGGTTCATGCCGGTTTCGAGCTTGCCCGAATAGATACGGCAGAAGGTCAGCGAACCGACGAAGGGGTCGTCCATGATCTTGAAGGCCAGGACGGCGAGCGGCTCTTCGTCCGAAGCGCGACGGACGATCGGCTCTTCGGTGCGGAAGTCGATGCCCGGCGTCGGCGGAATGTCGAGCGGCGAAGGCAGATAGTCGACAACGGCGTCGAGCAGGGGCTGGACGCCCTTGTTCTTGAAGGCCGAGCCGCAGAGGATCGGATAGAAGGCGCCCGTGAGCACCGCCTTACGGATGCACTTCTTGATGACGGCTTCCGAGGGCTCTTCGCCGCCCAGATAAGCTTCCATCGCTTCGTCGTCGAGTTCGACGGCGTTCTCGATCAGGTAATGGCGAGCTTCGATCGCCTTTTCCTTCAGGTCGGCCGGGATCTCTTCGTCGCGGAAGGTCGCGCCCAGGCCGTCGTTGTCCCAGAGCACGGCCTTCATGCGGACCAGGTCCACGAGGCCCTTCAGCGAGGATTCCGAACCGATCGGGAATTGGATCGGAACAGCCTTCGCGCCCAGACGGTCACGGATCGACTCGACCGACTTGTCGAAGTCGGCGCCGAGCTTGTCCATCTTGTTGACGAAGACGATCCGCGGAACGTTGTACTTGTCGGCCTGACGCCAGACAGTTTCGGTCTGCGGTTCGACGCCGGCGTTGCCGTCGAGCACGGTGACCGCGCCGTCGAGCACGCGCAGCGAACGTTCGACTTCAATGGTGAAGTCCACGTGGCCGGGGGTGTCGATGATGTTCAGGCGATGGTCGTTCCAGAACGCGGTCGTCGCGGCCGAAGTAATCGTAATGCCGCGCTCCTGCTCCTGCTCCATCCAGTCCATGGTGGCCGCGCCATCATGGACTTCGCCAATCTTATGGCTCTTGCCGGTATAGTAGAGGATCCGCTCCGTCGTCGTCGTTTTACCGGCGTCGATGTGCGCCATGATTCCGAAGTTGCGGTAGTCTTCGATTTTGTGCGTGCGGGGCATAGCGGAAGCTCTGCTGGAGAAGGGCGTTCGGGTATCTGAACGAACAGCGCGGGCGGCTTAACTCAAACCGCCCGCGCCGGAAAGCGATGGATGCCGGGTCTTACCAGCGGTAGTGCGAGAAGGCGCGGTTCGCTTCGGCCATCTTGTGCGTGTCTTCACGCTTCTTCACGGCCGAACCACGGTTCGAGGAAGCGTCCAGCAGTTCGCCGGCCAGCTTCTCGGTCATGGTGTTTTCGCCGCGCTTGCGAGCGGCGGTGACCAGCCAACGGATGGCCAGGGCCTTACGGCGATCCGGACGGACTTCGACGGGCACCTGATAGGTGGCGCCGCCGACCCGGCGGGAGCGAACTTCGATGCCGGGAGCGACATTTTCCAGGGCCGCATGGAACGTTTCCAGCGGGGTCTGGTCTTTGCGCTTGGCTTCCAGGATGTCGAAAGCGCCATACAGAATGTTTTCTGCGACGGCTTTTTTGCCTTCGTACATGACGTAGTTCATGAATTTGGTGACCGTGAGGTCTCCGAACTTCGGGTCCGGAAGAACTTCACGTTTCTCGGCGCGACGGCGGCGGGACATTCTTCTTATTCCTTACTTAGGACGCTTGGCGCCGTAGAGCGAACGACGCTGCTTGCGGTCCTTGACCCCTTGGGTGTCGAGCACGCCGC
>JAVBXP010000002.1 GCA_030824495.1 bacterium | reverse complement strand
GGCACGAACTCCGAGCCCATCCGCGACGCCCCGAACCCGGCGAGCAGCACCAGCACGACCGCAATGCCGATCATCAGGCTGCGGGTCCTGAGCGCGAAGTCGAGCGCCGGCTGATAACCCACCCGGGCCCAGCGCATCAGGAAGCTGTCCTTCTCCTCGACCTTGCCGGTGACGAACATGGCGACGGCGGCGGGTACGAAGGTCAGGGACAGCAGGAGCGCTGCCGTCAGGGCGATGACGACGGTGATCGCCATCGGGTGGAAGGTCTTCCCCTCCACCCCGGTCAGGGCGAAGATGGGGACATAGACCAGGGTGATGATCATGACCCCGAATAGCGAGGGCCGGATTACCTCGCTGGAGGCGGTCGCCGCCAGATCGAACCGTTCCTCGCGGGTCAGGATACGACCCAGGCGATGCTGGGCCTCGCCGTAGCGCCTGAGGCAGTTCTCGACGATGATGACGGCGCCGTCCACGATCAGGCCGAAGTCGAGCGCGCCGAGGCTCATCAGATTGCCGGAGGTTCCGGTCCGCACCATGCCGGTGATGGTCATCAGCATGGTGACGGGAATGACCGCCGCCGTGATCAGGGCCGCGCGGATGTTGCCGAGCAGCAGGAACAGCACGACGATGACCAGCAGGGCGCCCTCGACGAGGTTCTTTTCGACGGTGTGGATGGCGCGTTCCACCAGTTCGGTGCGGTCGTAGACCGGCGTGGCGACGACACCGGGCGGCAGGGCCTTGGCGGCTTCCTGCAGGCTGGCGGCGGCGGCCTGGGCGACGATACGGCTGTTCTCGCCAGCCAGCATGAGAACCGTCGCAAGGACCGTCTCCTTGCCGTTCTCGGTCGCGGCGCCGGTGCGAAGTTCCTGGCCCATTCCGATGTCGGCGACGTCCAGGATGCGGATCGGAACGCCCCCACGCGTGGCGATCACGATGTTGCCCAGGTCTTCACTCGTCGAAGCCTGCCCCGGCACCCGGATCAGATACTGTTCGCCGAAGCGCTCGACATAGCCCGCGCCGACGTTGGCGTTGTTGTTGTCCAGCGCTTCGACCACCTCGGCCATGGTCACCCCGTAGGCCGCCAGCCGCTGCGGATCGGGTGTGACGTGATACTGACGCTCGTAGCCGCCGACGGTGTTGACCTCGGTGACACCGCGCGTGTTGCGAAGCTGGGGCCGGATGACCCAGTCCTGAAGCGTGCGCAGGTCTTCGGTCGTATAGGGCTGGCCGTCGGGACGTCGTGCACCCGGCTCGGCCTCGACCGTATACATGAAGATCTCCCCGAGGCCGGTGGCGATAGGGCCAAGTTCAGGGGTGACGCCGGGGGGAAGCTGACCGAGGGCGCTTTGGAGGCGCTCATTCACCAGTTGGCGTGCGAAATAGATGTCGGTGCCGTCGTCGAAGATGACGGTCACCTGGCTCAACCCGTATCGCGAAACCGAGCGGGTGTATTGAAGGCCCGGAACGCCTGCGACGGCGGTCTCGACGGGGAAGGTGATGCGCTGTTCGGCCTCCAGCGGCGAATAGCCGGGGGCTTCGGTGTTGATCTGAATCTGGACGTTGGTGATGTCCGGAGTGGCGTCGATCGGCAGGCGCTGGAAGCTCCAGACGCCGATGGCGCAGGCCAGGAGGACGAGCCCCATGACCGCCCATCGGAAGCGGATCGACAGGGCGATGATGCGTGCAAGCATGGTTCTCGCGCCCCCTAGTGATCATGGCTCGCGCCGGACTTTTCGATGTCCGCGCGAATGAGGAAGGCGCCGTCCACGACGTATTCGGTTCGGGGTTCGAGCCCGCCAAGCACCTCGGTCCACTCGTCGGTCCTTCGGCCCAGTTCGAGCATCCGCACCTCATAGGTGTTGCCGACCTTGGCGTAGACGACCTGGAAATCGCGGAACGGCTGGATGGCCTTGGTCTGGACGGCGAGAGGCACTGCACCCTCACCGACCTGAACGGTGCCCTGTACTCCCAGGCCCGGCCGCCAGACGCCGCCCTGATAGGCCAGTTCGACATGGGCGATCAGGGTCTGGCTCATCGGATCAGAGCCGGGCAGGATGGTTTCGATGACGCCATTGAAACGGTGGTCACCTGCCAGACTGGTGACCTCGACCCGCTGGCCCCGGCGGACACGTTCTGCATCGCGCGGATAGAGGGCGAACTCGGCATGGAGGCGGGTTGGGTCGCCGATCACCAGCATCGGCTCGCCGCCCGCGCCGGTGATGGCCCCGGCGTTGACGTTCTTGGCCATGATGACGCCGGAGATCGGCGCGGTGACGGAATAGGTCTGGAGGCTCTCGCTGGACTCGACCCGCGCCACAACCTGGCCTCGCGATACGCGCTGGCCCAGTTCGACGTTCAACGCCATCACCCGACCCGGATAGCGGGCGAAGACATCGCTCTGGCCCTCAGGCGTGATCTCGACCCGACCGCTCAACGGCAGAGACTCGCCCAGGACTGCGGAACCGGCGCGCTGCGTGGTGACGCCACCGGCGCGGGCGGCGTCGGCTGAGATGACGGTGCGACCCTCATAGGACTGGTAGGCCCAGGTCGATCGCTTGCCGTTCTGGGTCGCCGCGACCGCCACGTCGAAGGAGTGCGGCTCGGAGACGACACCGGGGCTGGCGAGATAGTCCTCGGTCGGGATGAAGGTGAACCGATCGACCTTCGGCCCGAGACGGGTCAGGGCCATGGTCGCCTGGACCTGACGTGGATCGAGCGGCTTGTCCTTCAGATAGGGATAGAGCCGGAACAGGGGCTCTGGTCCTTCCTCGAAGATGGTGATCTCAAGGGCGAAGTCTCCGTCGCGGAGCATCCGGCCTCGGTGAGGGCCACGCTCATAGTCGGCGGCGGCAGCCTCGCCGTTTTCGCCTGCCTTTTCGGCGGGCTTGTCTCCGCAAGCGGCGGCGGCGAAGGCGAGGACGATCGCGGACGCAACGAGCCAGCGCCGCGAAGGTGTCAGGCGGATCATGGTTGAGTCTCCAGGGCGAGGATCAGGGCGCCGTGCGCGCCGGTCAGTCTGTCGAGGCGGGC
>JAVBXP010000008.1 GCA_030824495.1 bacterium | reverse complement strand
GAACAGCAGCTGGCCGCCCGAGCGGGCGAACGGCAGGTAGCCAAGCTCGTCGAGGACCACGACGTCGAGGCGGCAGAGGTGAGCAGCCAGCGCACCGGCCTTGCCCAGGCGGGTCTCCTCCTCGAGGCGGTTCACCAGGTCGACGGTGTTGAAGTACCGGCCACGCGCCCCGGCCCGCACGACGTTGGCGATGATGGCGGTGGCCAGGTGGGTCTTGCCCGTGCCGGTCCCGCCGACCAGCACGATGTTGCGCCGGTTCGCCAGGAAGGCGCCGCTGTGAAGCGAGCGCACCAGCCCCTCGTTGATCGGCGTGTCGTCGAACACGAAGGCGTCGAGGTCCTTCACGGCGGGCAGCCTGGCCGCCGCCATCCGGTAACGGATGGAAGCCGCATGCCGGTGGGTCGTCTCGGCGCGCAGCAGGTCGGCGAGGATCTCCATGGTCGTGCGCTTGCGCTGCAGGCCCGTGGTGACCGCCTCGTCGAAGGCTCCGGCCATGCCCTTGAGGCCCAGGCCGGTCAGGGCCGCCATCATCTCATGCCGCTGCATGCATGCCTCGCAAGCTGTCGTAGCGGTCGCAGTCCGCCAGAGGCGGATGCCGCAGCGCCAGGTCATCGGGCGTGACGATGCTCAGCGGCCGGGGCGGTTCGCGCCGGCGCGCCAGGATGTTGAGGATGACGTCGTCGCTGACGGTCCCGGCGGCGAGCGCCTCGCGCGCCGCGGCCTCGACCGGCTCCAGGCCGTCTTCCAGCACCGCCGCCAGAACCCGCACGAACCGGCGATCGGCTTCGTCGCCCGCACCCAGCTTGCGCCTCAGGCGGGCCAGCCCCGGCGGCAACTCCCAGTCCTGGAACGGCGCGCCATTGCGCAGGGCTCCGGGCTTGGTCGCCAGCACCGGGAGGTAGTGCCAGGGATCGTAGAGGGTCCGGTCACGACCGAAGAACCGGCGATGGTCGGCGACGACCTCACCCTCGCAGCGCACGACGATCCGGTCGGCATAGGCGCGGACCTGCACCGTACGGCGCCCGGCCTTCGCCATCACCGAGTAGCGGTTACGGTCGAAGCTGATCAGGCAGGTCCCCGTCACCGCGTGCTCGCTCTCGTGGAAGCCGTCGAACGGGCCCAGCATCGGCTGCAGCGCCGGCCGCTCGGCGGCCAGGGCCTGAGCAACCGTCAGCTCTTTCTGCTCGGGGTGCTGACGCAGCTCGCCCCAGCGCCGGCACTCCGCCTCCAGCCAGCCGTTCAGCTCCTCCAGGCTGGTGAAGCGCAGGCGCGGCTGGAAGAACCGTCCCCGGGCCGTCTGGACCTGGTGTTCGACCTGGCCCTTCTCCCAGCCCGCCGCCGGGGAGCAGGCCGTCGGCTCCACCATGTAGTGGCTCGCCATGACCAGGAAGCGCCGGTTGAACACCCGGTCCTTGCCCGTGAACACCGTCGTCACCGCCGTCTTCATGTTGTCGTAGATCCCGCGCGTCGGCACGCCGCCGAAGAAGGCGAACGCCCGCGCATGCGCGTCGAACAGCATCTCCTGGGTCTCGCGCGGATAGGCCCGAACATAGATCGCCCGCGAGGCGCACAGCCGCATGTGCGCCACCTTCACCCGCATCGGCTTGCCCGCGATCTCCACGTCCTCGTGGCTCCAGTCGAACTGGTAGGCCTCGCCCGGCCGGAACATCAGCGGGATGAACGATGGCGCGTCCGCCACGCCCCGGCGTCGCTTCAGCCGCCACCCCGCCGCGTAGCGCCGGACCGCGTCGTACGACCCGTCGAACCCCTCGCGCACCAGCAGGTCATGAACCCGCGTCATCCGCAGCTTCTCGCGCCGCGGCCGCGCCTCGTCCTCTTCCAGCAGCTCATCGAGCCTGGCCTGGAACGGCGCCAGCCTCGGCAACGGCTGCACCGCCCGCCGATAGGCGAACTCCGCATCCGGCTCCCGGATCGCCTTGCGCACCACCTTGCGCGACAATCGAAGGTCACGCGCGATCGCCTTGATCGCCTTCCCGGACGCAAACTCGCGCCGAATCCTCAACACCGTCTCCAACACCAACATCCCGAACTCGCCGCCTGACATCCGCCAAGCCGCCACCGTTAGACCTCAGGAATGAGGGGTCCTTATTCGACGCCGATCACACCGCTAACGGGGTCCCTTTTCCACGCCGATCCACACCCTCCAGGGTCGCGAAGGTTGTTCACCACAAGGCCTTGGGCATCGACCAAATGCCTGCCTTCATGGCCAGGCTTGCTGACGAAAAAGGGACAGGCGCGCGGGCGCTTGAGTTCACCATTCTCACCGCAGCGCGCTCGGGCGAGGTGCGGGGCGCCAGATGGTCCGAGATCGATCTTCCGGCCGCCCTGTGGGTCGTGCCGGGTGAGCGGATGAAGGCGGGGCGGCCGCATCGTGTGCCGCTTTCGTCAGGCGCGCTCGCGCTTCTCGCTGCGACGCGGCGGAATCCGGACACTGATCTGGTCTTCGCCAATATCGATGGCGAGGCGCTCTCGAACATGACTCTTGCTTCCGTGCTTCGCCGCATGAAGGTCGAAGCCGTGCCGCACGGCTTCCGGTCGACGTTCAGGGATTGGGTGTCGGAGAAGACCGCGCATCCTCAAGAAGCCGCCGAGATGGCGTTGGCGCACACTGTGAGCAGCAAGGTTGAGGCGGCCTATCGTCGTGGAGACATGATGGCGAAGCGATTTCGGCTGATGGAGGACTGGGCGGAGTTCTGCCTAGGTTAGCCCTGTGGTTAGCATTCGCGCCTGTCTGTTCTTGTTGCTGTTCCGGGCGGATATCAATCGCAGTCGCCTCGGAACTGCCTAGCCGCTGAATGAGGGGGGCATCTAGCTTGAGCCGAGCTCTTCGATGACCGGACACCGGACTCGTCTTCCGTCGCCGCAGTCGGAGACCGTCTGTTTCAACAAGGCTTGAAGGCGTTGCAGGTCGGCGATCTTCGCTTCGATGCTGACAAGGTGGTCCTGAGCCATGTCGCGCACTTCGCTGCAGGATTGGGCCGTCGGCTCGCATAGAGCGATCAGCCGACGAATGGCGTCTATGCCGAACCCGAGTTCGCGCGATCGGCGGATGAATC
>JAVBXP010000003.1 GCA_030824495.1 bacterium | reverse complement strand
CAGGACCGTGGAGTCGACTACGCCCGAACCGCTCAGAACCCCGCCCGCCAGCAGCATTTCAAAGGTCAGCAGCGCGCCGTCCACGTTCAGCTGGCCGGCCCAGACGCCGACGTCGTTCTGGGCGAACAACAGGCCGTCCGCGCCGATGTCCAGCACCGCGCCGCTGGTCCCGATGGTCAACCGGTCGATGACGGCGGGGGCGTTCAGCGTCGTCGTTCCCGCCGACATCAGGTTGACGTCGTAGAACAGCGGCTTCTCGCCGGCCAGCACATCGCCCTGGACGTTGAACGGCACGAAATTCGTCGAACCCGGTCCGCCCGGAACGATCTCGAACGGCAGGGTCGCGCCCGGCGCCGTGCCCACCGCCGAGGCTTCGTGCCGCACCGCCAGTCCGGAGGCGGTCTGACCGCGCGAACTGCCGGCCGCCCCGCCGGCCCCGCCCGCGACGATCCCGCTCATATCGACGATCGTGCGGCCGCCGGTCACCTCGGCCTTGACCGGCTGAGCGGCGCCGCTCAAGCCGTCCTCGCGGTCATGGTTGTAGTCGGCCAGTTGTCCCGCATCGGCGCAATCGCCGAAGAAGCAGATGCTGCCCCATTCGCCGCCGCGCGAATCCACGCCCTCGGCCGGCGTGGCGGGCAGGCCCGTGACCAGATTGCCGTTGGCGTCGATGATCTTGTAGTTCGGATCCATCATCTGGACCCAGTGGGTCGGATCGAACCAGTCGCCGTTCCCGCCGGTCGTGGTGACGTATTTGTAGGGGTTGTTGGCGACGATCCAGTCGGTGAACAGATACAGGGGCTGATAGCCCGCCGTCGTGCCGTAGCTGGCCGCCCCCTGGCCGTTGAAATAGCGCGATCCCAGCGACAGGACGCCCACGACCACCGGCGTGTCGAAGGCCCGATCCAGGATCAGGGGACCGCCCGAGTCGCCCCCCGCCGTCATGCCTTCGTTCTCCAGCGCGACGTCGTCGCCGAAGATGTTGAAGTCGAAGGTCGCGGTCCCGGCCGGATCGTCGAAATCGACCATATAGAGGTTCTGACTCAGCCCGCCCTGGGCGCCGTCGCCGAACAGGAACAGGTTGATGTCGTCCAGCGACGTCAGGGCGCCGATCATGTTCTCGGCGGCCCGACGGCGGAAGTCGATCCCCTGAACCGAACCTAGGGACCCCGTCCCGCTGCGGCCGTATCCGCCGGTGATCACGTGCCGGTCCTCGTCGCCGGTCAGGGGCGAGAACAGCATGGCCCAGGTCGGCACGCCCTTGGCCGGCGAATCCAGCACGCCGATGGCGACATCGCCCTCATAGAAGCCGCCGCCCTGGGCGTCTTCCAGCGAGCGGGGGTCATAGAAGACCCGGCTCATATTGTAGTGCTGGTCGATATAGCTGGTGGCGTAGTCGCCGCTGGTGATCCAGTTCAGGATGCCGTCGAAGGCGTCGCCCTTGAACCCGATGCTGATCGGTCTGCCCTGGCCCTGGGATCCGTAGGCGACGTCGGGGAGGTCGTTGACGCAGTGGGCGGCGAACAGCACCGTGCGCGGATTGATCAGGCTGCCGGTGCAGACCCCCACCGAGCCGCCGCCGGTGTCGACGATGATGTTGCCGATGCCGTTGATCGCATCGGGGTCGGCCAGGACCGGCGGCGCGTTCGGGCTGAAGTTGTCATTGGGCACCTCCGCCGCCGCCGTTCCCGCCGCCGCGATCAGCCCGATCACCGACGCCGTCGCCAGCCAGCGACGACGACCCGTCCCGTTACGTTCAATCATGCCGTGCACTCCCCTCAAAATCCTGGGAGCCACCGTGCCGTATTATTTCCCGACTGCAATAGGCTTACGACCAGCCTGGACCAATTTGTGTCAAAAACGTTACACTAGCACAGCACAGCTTGGGCGCGACGACGCCTACTGACCCGCCAGCAGCGCCTCGACCTCATGCCGCTCCGGCGCCGACGGCTGGGCGCCGGGCCGCGTCGCCGCAAAGGCCCCGGCCGCGCAGGCGAAGCGCAGGGCCTGCGTCGGCTCCATGCCTTCCAGCAGGGCCACGGTGATGGCCGCGACGAAGGCGTCGCCGGCGCCGGTGGCGTCGACCGCCTCGACGGTCGGCGGGGTCGCCCAGGCCATTTCGACGCCGCGCTGATACATCGCCGCGCCCCTGGCGCCCTTGGTGACCACCACCCGGCCGCCGCCGCGGTGCAGGCCGTCGCCATAGAAGGCGGCCTCGGTCTCGTTGACGACGATCAGGTCGGCGCGGCGCAGCAGCATTTCCGACACCGGCTGGGCGGGGGCCAGATTGGCGCAGACGAAGCCGGTGGCCCGGCCCACCGCCGCCTCGACCGTCTCGACCGGCAGCTCCAGCTGGACGATCAGGGCGCCCTCGATCCGCTGGGGCAACTGCTCGGGCGTGACCATATGATTGGCCCCGGCCGCCACCACGATCTGGTTCTCGCCCGTCGGATCGACGGCGATCAGCGCGACGCCGGTCGGCGCCGCCACATCCGTCTCGACCCCCGCCAGATCGACGCCCAGGTCCGACATCAGGGACAGGGCCTCGCCGGCCAGGGAGTCGTTGCCGACCCGGCCGATCAGGCTGACCTCGGCGCCCAGTTTCTCGGCGGCATAGGCCTGGTTGGCGCCCTTGCCGCCCGGATAGCGGGCCAGGCTGGCCCCCGTCACCGTCTCGCCCGGCGCCGGCAGCCGGGGCGCCGTCGCGACCAGGTCCAGGTTGATCGAGCCGACGACGGTGATCCGCATCATTTCGCCTTCAGCGTCTCGGTCAGCAGGTCGAACACCCCCTGTCCTTCCGCCGCCACCGCCCAGCGGTGCCGCGCCGTGGCGGGATCGACGCGGAACTCCACCGCCGTATGGCCGCGCGTCAGGTCCGAGCCTGTCTCGACCTCGATCCGGCAGGGTTTCAGGGTGAACAGGTCCGGCTTCATCAGCCAGGCGATGGGACAGGGGTCGTGCAGGGGCGGGGCGTCCGATCCCACGACCTGCCGTTCGGTCCGCTGCGAGAAGCGCAGCAGGGCGGCGACGGTGCGCGCCGGGTCGGTGCGGATCGTCTCGACGGCGCGGATCCGGGCCTCGGTGGCCCGCACCTGATGGGTCG
>JAVBXP010000075.1 GCA_030824495.1 bacterium | reverse complement strand
ATATCGAGCACGCGCTTATGCGTGCGGATTTCGAACTGCTCGCGCGACTTCTTGTCGATGTGCGGCGAACGGTTGACGGTGAATTTTTCGATGTGCGTCGGCAGGGGGATAGGCCCCCGGACGGTCGCGCCGGTGCGCTTAGCCGTATTGACGATCTCGCGTGTGGAATGGTCCAGCACGCGGTGATCGAAGGCTTTGAGCCGGATGCGGATGTTCTGACGATCCATATCGCTCTTTAGTTTCCCCTACAGACGACGAACGTCCGCGTGACATTGACCATTTCAAAGACCAACCCGAACGCCTCATAGGAGACATTCGTACGCGTAAGTCCGCAAAAACGAGATGAGCCCGCACGAACTGCTCGTGTGGGCCCTGTCCTGAAACTCCGATTTCCACCGGATCCCAGACCGTTCTGCGGACCGCGTCTGTGCCTCAAATCGCTTCGAAGCACACAGCCGGTCCAACAGGAGGCGGGTCTATACGTCCCCGACTCGGTTCCGTCAAGGGCGGGAGGCGCCGGAACCCCGGTTCTTGCTGCTTTCGCCGCAAAAGCCGGGCCAACGAATCCCTTCCAGGACGGAAGCTGCGTCTTTAGCCGATCGTGACGGCGCCGGAACCCATAATAGTCTTGGAGACCTCACCTTTCACTTCCCGCACCCGGACATCGCCCGATCCGGCGATCCGGGCCTTCAGGCTTTGGGCGACGCCTCGGAAATCGACATCTCCCGAACCGGCCACCGCCACGTTCATTGCGTCGGCCCGGCCGCCCTCGACCTTCACGTCGCCCGAGCCCGCCGCCTTGATATTCAGGGAACCGCTCACCGAGGCTGCGCGGACGTCGCCGGAGCCGGCGATGCTGACCTCAAGCGGCCCATTGATGGCCCTCGTCTTGATGTCGCCCGATCCAGCGGCATGAATGACCGCGTCGCCCGCGCTCCCGGTGAAAGTGTCGCCGGAACCGGCCTGGCTCAGTTTCAGCTGCCCGGCGACGTTGGCTACCGTCCAGTCGCCGCAGCCCGCATTGGATAGCTCCAACCTGTCGGACTTTCCGACGGCGCCATAGACCGCGCCGCCCGCCTGGATATCGACGTCGCGGGGGGTTCGGATCACGATCTGCGGCATCGCGGCGTAGCCGACCTCGCCGATCCCGGCCACCTGGACCCGAACGCCAGTCCCCTCCCCCTTGCAGCTGCGGATCTTGCGATCCAGGTCCCCATCGACAATCACCTTCCCCGCCGAGGTCCGCACCTGCAGAGGCAGCTTGGCGTTGGTGGACAGGAACTCGACCTTGATGTCGCTCCGGGCCTCAGGGATCACCGTGACGCGCGCGACAGCATCCTTGATCTCGACGACGGGCGTCGCCGCCTGCGCCGCCCCTGCGGCGGCGAACACCACGCCGAAGCTCGCGATCATCATCGGAAGACGCATTGTCCCCTCCGTTTCGTTGAACAACCTTGCAGCGACGGTAGGCCCGGCGCCTCCAAGGGTCAGCTTAATTCGAGGTCATGACCTCCCCGTCATTTCCGGGCCGCCTCGAACTCACGGAGCAGCCGCTCATGTCGCCATTGCTCGCGGGCCTTGTCGCTGCGTGAGACCAGGTCGGCGCAGGGTCCGGGCTTTGGCTCCGCTGCGCCCAGTTGCCCGGCGCAGGCCTTGGTCGGGCGACGATAGACATTCGGGTCGCTCCACAAGCCCTCTCCGGCCAGGAAGGAAAAGGCGATGGCGTTCCGGGCCGAGCGCTTCAGGTCCGCGTAGCTCGCCCCCTCGCCCGCCGCCCGCGCATACTCATGCGACAGGTCGATACGCAGGATCCCCGCATCGTCGGTCGAGAGGCTGACCGGCACGCCCCGCTGCCGCAGCCATGCATAGGGATGGTTCTTGCCCGAGACCTCTAGGATCACGTCGTTCGAGGTCAGGTTCACCTCGACCAGCACGCCCGTCGCCGCCATCTGCGCAGCCAGGGCCTCGGCGCCGTTCTCATGAGGCAAGGCCACGCCATGACCGATGCGGCGGGCGCCGGCCACGTGGACCGCTTCGCCGATGTGAAAGCTCATCTCCGCCGGCGTCGCATATTTGAAAGACAGCTCGCCGGCGTGCAGGGCTGCTGGAGCGCGCCGCCCCTGCTCGGTGAGGAAGCCGACCATCTTCATGTGCTGGCTGTAGTTCGCCAGAGCCGACGGATGATCCTCGGGCGCGACCAGCTGGAGGCCGACCCAGCGCTTATCGGCTCGGATCAGAGCGACGCCAAGCTGGAGCTGGGCGAAGGTCGAAGCCAGCGGCGCAATGCGATTGGCCTGGACGAGATAGCGCACCGTCACCTGGCAGCCCGGCCGGGCCTGCGGCGTGCCGCACTTCAACGCCTGACGCGCGCCTGCCTCCATGGCGTCGGTCTCAGCGATCGCGGCGGCGACCAGATTCTCGAGCCCCGCCTCGCTCAGCGCCTTCTTCTGCGCAGCCAGATCCCCATCCTTCCAACCGACCTTGGCCCCCAGGATGATCGACGGCGCAGCCTGCGGGGTGACCATGGCCTCCAGATAGAAAGTGTTCTGGCGGGCAAGGCCGTCGAGCACTTCTGCGAGCTCATCACCGGGGCGCTTGTCTCCAGCCAAGCCGAAACGCCCGAACGCCGAGAAGAACTGGTCGTGCCCGGAGCGCCCCTGAAAGCCAGGCTCGCGTGTCGTCAGGCTGTCGTAGAGGGCCGATCGCTGGGTGTCGTTCGCCAGCACCGAGGCGGCGGTCTTAAGATCCCCAGCCGGCGTGCAGGGCGGGCGAAACGCCAGGGCCGCGACATCGACGCAAAGCCCATCCTCCACCGCCCACTTCAGGAAGGTTTCGGGGAAGATCGCACCGGAGACGTGATTGTGAAGCTCGCCGCCCTTGGGCATCGCCTTGGTGAAGGCGGTCAGCTCGCCCGCCGTCATTGGGCCGAGGTCAGGCGCGGCATAAGCCGACGGCGCCGACAACAGGGCCAGCACCGCGAGTGTTCCAAGCAATCTCATGATCATCCCCCCGGCCCAAGCCGCCCGACGCCAGGCTGCGGTTAGGGAGGCCAGTTAACAAAAAGGCCGCCGGATTTCTCCGGCGGCCTGATTGTTAGGTGTGGGTAAGATCGACTATTCGACGATCTTGGCCACGACGCCGGCGCCGACGGTGCGGCCGCCTTCACGAATGGCG
>JAVBXP010000064.1 GCA_030824495.1 bacterium | reverse complement strand
GCAAGCCCGCGCGGTCCCTCCCCCCTCCCGCGCGGGCTTCGCTTTGTCTGGACTATGCTTTTCTTGAAATACGGGCCTGAACCCGGCGCGGCCTAGAGCCATTCCAAATCCGCTCATCCCGGCGAAGGCCGGGACCCAGATGCAGCCCGATGCTGGCGGATAATTCTGAAATCTTGCGCTCTACGACCTGGTTCCCGGCCTTCGCCGGGATGAGCGGAGAAAAGGCAGCGCGGCCTAGTTCTTCCGGGCCGCGCCCAGGATGCGGCCGCCGTCCTTGGCCTGAACCAGGATCACGGTCGAGAGGCCGTCTTCACCGTCATTGGGCAGGCGATAGGCGGTGGGGCGTCCGCGCCAGGCGCCCAGGCGCTTGATCTCGCGGACCACATTGTGGTGAGCGACGGTCTGGCCGCGATTGTCGCCCTTCTTGACCACCACGTCCTGCTCGCGCGGCTCGTAGCGCACCAGCCAGACCTCGGCCCCGCCGCGCGGAACCCGCCCGGAGCCGACATCGACGCGGCGCGGGCCGATGAAGGCCATGTCGGGGGAAGGCGTATCCGACTTCGCGGCCTGAGCGACCAGACGATCGACCTTCTCAGTCTGCAAGCCGCCGGCCTGGGCGCGGCCGTCGATCACCATTTGGGGCGTATAGGGCTCGCGCAGTTCCAGGCGCGCCACATAGGCCTTCTGGCGCTCGGTGAACTCCGGCTTGGCGAAGGTGTCCGACCAACCGAGATAGTCCCAATAGTCGACCGGGAAAGTAAGCGCGAGAATGCCCGACCGCTCGGCCAGCTTGCCGAGATAGGCGTTGGCCTCCCCACAGGAGGCGCAGCCCTGCGCCGTGAACAACTCGACCACCACCGGCGACTTCGCGGTCGCCGAAAGCGGCAGGGCGCACAGGAGGAGGCTGAAAAGCGCGGCCTTACGCATCGTGGCGCAATAAAGCGGACTTCCCTGCGGTTTGGGCTTCAACAAGGTGTGACCAGCGTAAGGGCCAAGGGTGGGAAACGAAGGAGGGGGCCCGCGCGGCGGGCCCCCTCCACCAGTCAGTCTCGCCCCTCCCGTCTCCGGGAAGGGCGCAGTCTTAGGCCGCCGAGCGCGCGAGGTTGCGCAGGACGTAGTTCAGGACGCCGCCGTTCTTGAAGTATTCAAGCTCGGTGGGCGTATCGATCCGGCAGCGGACCGGGAAGCGGGCGATGCGGCCGTCCGACGGACGATACATCTCCACCGTCAGCTGCTTGCGGGGCGAAAGCTCCGTCAGGCCGCGGATGGTGACGATCTCTTCGCCGGTGAGGCCCAGCTTCTGCCAGCCTTCCTGGGTGAACTGCAGCGGCAGCACGCCCATGCCGACCAGGTTCGAGCGGTGGATACGCTCGAAGCTCTCGGCGATGACTGCGCGAACGCCCAGGAGCTTGGTGCCCTTGGCCGCCCAGTCGCGAGATGAACCGGTGCCGTATTCCTTGCCCGCGAACACCACCGCCGGACGACCTTCCGACTGGTAGCGCATCGCCGCGTCGTAGATCGACATGACGTCGCCCGACGGGAAGTGCTTGGTCACGCCGCCTTCGATTTCCGGGGTGATCTTGTTGCGGATCCGGATGTTGGCGAAGGTGCCGCGCATCATGACTTCGTGGTTGCCGCGACGCGCGCCGTAGGAGTTGTACTCCGTGGCCGGCACTTGGTGCTCACGCAGATAGACGCCGGCAGGCGAGGTCGCCTTGATGTTGCCGGCCGGGCTGATGTGGTCGGTGGTGATCGAGTCGCCGAACACGCCGAGCACGCGGGCCTCGACGATGTCGACGACCGGGGTCGGCTCCATCTTCAGGTCCTGGAAGTAAGGCGGGTTCTGGACGTAGGTCGAGCCCATGTCCCAGGTGTAGGTCTGGCCGCCGGCGACCTTGATGCCCTGCCAGTTCTTGTCGCCCTTGAAGACGTCGGCGTAGCGGGTCGCGAACATCTTCTGGGTAACGTGCTTGCGTTGCAGCACGGCGATTTCTTCCGAGGTCGGCCAGATGTCCTTCAGGAACACCGGATTGCCGTCCTTGCCTTCGCCGAGCGACTCGGTGGCCAGGTCGATGTTCATCGAACCAGCCAGGGCGTAGGCGACGACCAGCGGCGGCGAGGCCAGGTAGTTGGCGCGGACGTCCTGGTTCACGCGGCCTTCGAAGTTCCGGTTACCCGAAAGCACCGAGCAGGCCACCAGGTCGCCCTGGTTGACGGCGTCGGAGATGGCTTCCGGCAGCGGGCCCGAGTTGCCGATGCAGGTGGTGCAGCCGTAGCCGACCAGGTTGAAGCCCAGGGCGTCCAGCGACTTCGTCAGGCCCGCGGCCTTCAGATAGTCGGTGACGACTTGGCTGCCGGGGGCGAGCGAAGTCTTCACCCACGGCTTCACCTTCAGGCCCTTTTCGACCGCCTTCTTGGCGACCAGGCCCGCGGCGATCAGCACCGAGGGGTTGGAAGTGTTGGTGCAGGAGGTGATCGCGGCGATCACCACGTCGCCGTGGCCGACGTCGAACTTTTCACCGGCGACCGGGATACGGGCTTCGCCTTCCGGCTTGCCGAAGTCCTTGGCCAGGGCCGACTTGAATTCGGCGGCGGCGTCGGAGAGCAGCACGCGGTCTTGCGGACGCTTCGGGCCGGCCAGCGAAGGCAGGACGGAGCCGAGGTCGAGTTCCAGGCTGTCGGTGAAGATCGGATCCGGATCGCCGGCCTCGACCCACATGCCCTGGGCCTTGGCGTAGGCTTCGACCAGGTCGGCGCGATGGGCCTCACGGCCGGTGGCGCGCAGGTAGTCGATGGTGGCCTTGGTCACCGGGAAGAAGCCGCAGGTGGCGCCGTATTCCGGAGCCATGTTGGCGATGGTCGCCTGGTCTTCCAGGGTCAGGCCGGCGAGGCCCGGGCCGTAGAACTCGACGAACTTGCCGACGACGCCCTTCTTGCGGAGCATCTGGGTGACGGTGAGCACCAGGTCGGTGGCGGTCGCGCCGTCCGGCATCGCGCCGAACAGGCGGAAGCCGATGACTTCCGGGATCAGCATCGGGATCGGCTGGCCGAGCATGGCCGCTTCAGCTTCGATGCCGCCGACGCCCCAGCCCAGGACGGCCAGGCCGTTGATCATGGTGGTGTGGCTGTCGGTGCCGACGACGGTGTCGGGATAGGCGACGGTTTCGCCGGCTTCCTCGTTCAGCCAGACGGTCTGGGCGAGGTATTCCAGGTTCACCTGGTGGCAGATGCCGGTGCCGGGCGGCACGACGCGGAAGTTGTTGAAGGCCGAGGAGCCCCAGCGCAGGAAGCGGTAACGCTCGATGTTGCGCTCATACTCGCGCTCGACGTTCTCGCCGAAGGCCTTGGAGGTGCCGAAGTGGTCGACCATGACCGAGTGGTCGATGACCAGGTCGACGGGGTTCAGCGGGTTGATCTTTTCCGGATCGGCGCCGAGGCTGGTCATGGCGTCGCGCATGGCGGCCAGATCGACGACGGCGGGAACACCGGTGAAGTCCTGCATCAGGACGCGGGCCGGACGGAAGCTGATCTCGTGCTCGACCGAGCCCTTGTTGTCGAGCCAGGCGGCCAGCGCCTGCAGATCGTCGGGGCCGACGGTGGAGCCGTCTTCGTTACGCAACAGGTTCTCGAGAAGCACCTTCATCGAGACGGGCAGACGCGCCACGTTCGAAAGACCGGCTTCCTCCGCGGCGCGAAGGCTGTAGTAGACGTAGGTCTTATCGCCCACCGTAAGTTCGCGGCGGGTCTTCAGGCTGTCGTTAGACGCCATATCAGGGATCCTTCCTCTGTTCGCGGCCGCTCTTGAACCACTTCGGGGATCGCGCGCTTTTCGAGGCGGACACACAGCGTTCGCCCCTGCGCCGCGTACGCCCCCCAAGGTGGCGACGGCCGCGCGCGTCATAACCCCTAGTTTCCTAACCGTCCATGCAGTGCGAGAGCACTGCGGGTGATCGCAACGCTCAACATTGATGGCTTGGCCCTCCGCCGGGGCGGGCGACTGCTGTTTTCGGGACTGAACCTGCGGCTTCAAGCGGGCGAGGCCGCGGCCCTGGTGGGTCGTAACGGCGCCGGCAAAACCACGCTGCTGCGGGCGATCGCCGGTCTGGTCGAAGCTGAGGCCGGGACCATCGAGTTTGGCGAAATCGACGCCGGCGAGGCCCGCGCCAGCCACATGCACCTGGCGGGACATCAGGACGGCCAGAAGCCGGCGCGCACGGCCTGGGAAGAACTGGCGTTCTGGACTCGCTGGACCGGCGGAAGCGAGCAGGCCGCGCGCGACGCCGCCGCCGCGCTCGACCTGACGCGGCTGCTGGACCTGGAGGTCCGCCGCCTGTCGGCCGGCCAGCGTCGGCGGCTGTCCCTGGCGCGGCTGCTGGCCTCGCCCCGCTCGCTCTGGCTGTTGGACGAGCCGCTGAGCCCGCTGGACGCCGGCTGGCGCGTGCGGTTTGGCGAGATGATGAGCCAACATCTGGCGAGCGGCGGGCTGATCATAGCCGCAGTCCACGATCCCCTGCCGATTCCCGCCCAGCCGCTGGAGATCCTCGCCCCCGAGGACGCCTTCCAGGAGCCCGGCGAATGAGCCGCGCCATGGCGCTGTTGTCACGCGAAGTCACCCTGGCCTGGGGCCGCGGCGGCGGACCGCTGGTGTCGGTGGCCTTCTATGCCGGCGTCGCCACCCTGTTGCCGCTGGCGACCGGGCCGGAACCGGCGAGACTTGCCGCCATCGCTCCGGGCGCGGCCTGGGTCGCGCTGGCGCTCTCGGCCCTGCTCTCGCTCGACCGCCTGTTCGAGCGTGACTACGAAGACGGCGCTCTGGACCTCATCACCCTGTCGCCCGTACCGCTGGAGCTGGTCTGCGCGATCAAATGCCTGGGCCAGTGGGTCGCCACCGCCGCGCCCCTGGCGCTGGCCGCGCCCCTGGCGGCCATCGCACTGGGCGCCCAGCCTTCCCTCGCGCCGCTGATCTTCGTCTGCGCCCTGATGGGGGGCTTAGCCTTCGCCTTTGTCGGCGGCATTGGCGCGGCGCTGAGCCTGGGCGCCCGGCGCGGCGGCCTGCTGACGGCGGTGATCGTGATGCCCTTGTTTGTGCCGCCGGTGATCTTCGGCGGCGGCGCGCTGGACGCCTTTTCCAACGGCCTGCCCTGGAGAGCCGGGTTCGCCCTGCTGGCGGCCTACGCCGCCGCCGCCGTGGCGCTGGGGCCGATCGCCATGGCCGCGGCGTGCCGCAACGCGCTTAGCTAATTCGCGCTGATCTCCTCTCCCCTCGGGGAGAGGTCGGGTGAGGGGGCGTCGGCTTCTACGCTTTAGGTGATCGGCGTCAGCAGAGCGCTGCTTCGCAGCGCCCCCTCACCTAACCTCTCCCGAGGGAGAGGAATGGCTGGCGCAGGAACCGGAAAACTAAACTTCTCGGTCGCGACGGATTCCACCCACCGCCCTCGTTCAAGCTCCTGAGGGATGTGAAGACTGGAGTTCGAAACGATGAAATTGACCCGATTGGCGCCGATGGCGCTCGGCGGCGTCCTCCTGGCCGGCGGCTTCGCTGGATCCAGCCTGGCCCAACAGCCGCCGGCGCCCCCGCAGGGCGCGCAAGCAGGTCAGCCCGGCGGCCCGCGCGAAGGCCGCCGCATGGACCCGCAGGCCATGGCCGCCAAGCACGCCGAGCGCCTGCGCGCGGTGCTGCAACTGCGGCCTGAACAAGAGCCTGCGCTGAAGGCCTTCCTTGACTCCCGCAAGCCGCCTGCTGGCGCGACCAAGCCTGGACGCGGCGGACGCGAGCAATTGGCCGCCATGACCACGCCCCAACGCCTCGACGCCCAGCGCGCGCGCCTGGTGGAACGCACTGCCCGGTTCGACCAACGGGCGGCGGCGACCAAGAAGTTCTACGCCCAGCTTTCGCCCAGCCAGCAAAAGGCGTTCGACGCCATGAGCCCACGCGGCGGCATGAAGGGCGGCGAGCATCGCGGCATGGGCGGTCGCGGCCACATGGGCGGCGGTCGCGGCTGATCGTGATATGGACGGGCGATGCTGTTCAAGGCGCCCGTCCTGACGGCCATCGCGGAGGGTCAGGTCACCCTGGCCTTCCGCAGGTGGCGCAAGCCGACCGTCCGCGCCGGCGGAACCGTGACGACGCCGGTCGGCGTGCTGGCGATCGAGGCCGTCGAGATCGTCTCACCCGAGCTGATTGACGAGGGCCAGGCCCAGCGCGCCGGCTACGGCTCGCTCGAAGCATTGCAGGCCGACCTTCCGGGCGCAGAGCCGCTCCACCGGATCGCCTTCAGGCTGATCGGCGAAGATCCCCGCAAAGCCTTGCGTAGCGACACCTCGCAAGCCGCCCTCCAAGCCGTCGAGCATCGGCTGGCCAAGCTTGACGCCAAGACCCCTTGGACCCGCGCCACCCTCGACCTCATCGCCGCCAATCCCGGCGTTCGCGCCCCGGACCTGGCCGCGCGGCTAGGCCGTGAGACCCTGCCCTTCAAGGGCGATGTGCGAAAACTGAAGGCGCTGGGCCTCACCGAGAGCCTAAAGGTCGGCTATCGGCTGTCGCCGCGCGGCGAGGCTCTTCTTGCAGCGCGGCGCTCCGGAGGCTAATCCGCACCCATGATCCCGGCGCCGGCCTTCCTGTCGAATCCTGAGCGGTTCATGGCCTTTTCGCGTTGGGCCGCGCCGATGTTCGGCGCCATCGCGCTGGTCCTCGCCCTGGCCGGCCTCTGGCTCGGCTTCACCGCTCCCGAGGACTACCAGCAGGGCGACACCGTCCGCATCATGTTCATCCATGTCCCGGCCGCCTGGCTGAGCATGTTCGTCTATGTCTGCCTGGCTGGCGCCAGCTTCCTGTCGCTGGTCTTCCGTCACGCCCTGGCCGACGCGGCCGCCAAGGCAGCGGCGCCGCTCGGCGCGGCCTTCACCTTCCTGGCGCTGGCCACCGGCTCCCTCTGGGGACGCCCGATGTGGGGCGCCTGGTGGGTGTGGGACGCGCGCATGACCTCGGTGTTGGTGCTGTTCCTGTTCTACCTGGCCTACATGGCCCTGCGCGCCTCGCTGGACGACGAGGTGAAGGCCGCCCGCGCCGCCGCGATCCTGGCGCTGGTCGGGGCTGTGAACCTGCCGGTGGTCAAGTTTTCGGTCGATTGGTGGAACACCTTGCACCAAGGCGCCTCGGTGTTCCGCAAGGACGGCCCGGCGATGACCTCCGAATTCCTGTGGCCGCTGCTGCTGATGGGCCTGGCCTATATGGCCGCCTTCGGCTCGCTGTGGCTGGTGGGCATCCGCGCCCAGGTCTGGCGCCGCCGCGCTGAAGCCGCCGCCCTGCGCGCGGCCAGGGGTTAGACACATGCTCGATCTCGACGCCGGCGCCTACGCCGCCTTCGTCTGGCCCGCCTATGGCCTCACCGCCCTGATCTTCGTCGCGATGATCTGGTTTTGCTTGGCGCAGTCGCGCCACTGGCGCCGACGCGCCGAGAAAGACGATAAATGAACCGCTGGCTCGCAATCGCACCCCTGGCCGCTCTCGTGGCTCTGGGCCTGCTGTTCGGCCTGTTCTCCCTGAAGCGCGACCCGCAGGTGAAGCCCGACGCGCTGGTCGGCAAGCAGCTCCCCGACCTGGTGCTGCCCACGCTCGACACCGGCCGACCGATCCGCCTGCTCGACGCCGCCGCGCCGGCCCCGGTGCTGGTCAACATCTTCGCCTCCTGGTGCGCCCCCTGCGAGATCGAGCATCCGGTGCTGGTCGATCTGAAGAAGCAAGGCGTTCGGGTAGTCGGCGTCGCCTACAAGGACGCTCCCGAAAACACCAAGGCCTTCCTGGGCCGGCTGGGCGATCCCTATGCGGAGCGGCTGGTCGATCGCGACGGACGGGGCGGGATCGAACTGGGCGTGACCGGCGTGCCGGAGACCTATCTGGTCGGCGCTGACGGCAAGGTCCTGGCCAAGCACACAGGCCCCCTCACCAAACAAAGCGCCCGGGATTTGCTGGCGAAAGCCCAGCGTTAACCAAGCGCGAATTAACCAAGTTTTTCATGGTTAACGGGCGCGCAAACCCCGCCCCCACAACGGATCTCGAAATTAACCATTCGACCGTTAACTAATTTTTGAGACGGCGCGCATCAGGTTCGGCGAAGGCCCTGTTAACCATAAAGCGCGCCCGTGAGCACGATCCGTCCGCCGATCTTTCCGACGCCCCAGCAACCGGTCCAGGCGCAGCCTTCGGCTCGCGGCGCAGCGCAACGCGCCTTCTTCGCGGCGGCCACCGGCGCGCCCGCAGTCGCCGCGCAGCCGCGCGCCGCCGCACAGTCTCAAGCCCAACCCCAGGCGAGCGCAAAGCCGGTGCATCGCATGCCCTCTTCGCTGCCCGCCGAACCGCCGGAAAAGATCCTGCGGCCGGGCTCGATCCTGGATATCCGGGTTTAGGCGCCGAGCCCGGCGGACGCGCCCGAGCCTGGCTTTCCGCTTCGTGATTGGCCGCAATGGGGCTGACGAGCTAGAAGGCCGCGTGCCGTCGATAGCAACCCCTGCACGAAGAACGCCCGCAGCGCGCCTTCTCCAGGTGCTCCTCGTCCTTTCATGGACGTGGTTGTTGGCGCCTCCCAGCGCCGCATTCGCCGCCGATCACGGCTCGGCCAAGTGGTCGATCGAAGGCGCAACGCACTACTCGCACCATCTCTCGCCGCGTGCGCAGTTCGCATGGGGAGTTCGCAACGACGAAGCCCCTGGACCAGTCTGGCTGCCTGTCCTGGGCGGCGTCGATGCGCTGTTCGCGCATCGGCGGACTGCAAGCACGTTGGAGCCGCTCGCGCCGCCCTGCGCCTCCGTGATCGCCGGGCGTCCCAAGACCAGCTTCAGAGCCCGCGAACCCCCCTCCGCTTCCTAGCCCCAGCCCAAGACACATCCGGCTTCAAAAGCTCGCCCCTCGGGCAGAGCCTTCTGGGAACTATGGAAGATGACAATCAATTACGCGGCCGCGCAGCCGCCTCCTTCGCATGCGCGCCAATCGTTTGGACGGGGAGGCGTCGCATGCCTCGCCATCTGAAACTGTTCCTGTTCGCGCTTCTGGGTGGCGGCGTGCTGTTTCTGCTGTCGCTCGGCAAGGCCGACGCCTTCAGCCTGACGGCTCGCCTCGTATTTTCCGGGCTTGGCGGTTTGGGCCTGTTCGTTGGCTGGTCCCTATTCGCCAGACCTGACGAGGACGAAGCCCCCGTCGAGGAGGAAAGCGACCTAGTCTGACGGGGGAGCGAGGCGTACGCTCTTTCCCCGCGCGCCTCGCTCGAGCCGGCCGCCGCTAGCGCGGCGCCGAGCAGAGGCAGGCGGCGCGGCCTCGGCACAGACTGCGGGTGGCCGTTCCAGACAGCCGCCGCACGGCTTCAGGAATGACGCGCCTTGAGCCCTAGGCGGCCTTCTTCAGCTTCTTCTTTTTCGGCTTGTCGGCCTTGGCCAGCTTGGCGGCCTTCTTGGGCTTCTCGGCCTTTGGCTTCTTCTCGGGCTTGGGAACCATGAGGACCGGGGCGCCGGTCTGCTCTCCCGCCGAGATCAGGTCGCGCAGGCTGCCCACCAGCGCCTCGCGCTTGGTCGCCGAGAGCAACCGCATCAGCCTGGCGTCGGCGGCCGCCATCTTGGGCCGCGCTTCCTCGAGCGTCTCGCGTCCCGCCTGGGTCAAGCTGACCGCATTGGCCCGGGCATCGGAGGCCGAGCGCTCGCGTTCCAGCAGGCCCTTGGCGATCATCCGCGCGGCCATATCGGCCAGGGTTGAGCGGTCAATGCCGGTGATCTTCACCAGATCGGTCTGGGTCAGGCCTTCATAGGCTTCGACGGCGCTCAGCACCGCGAACTGCCGTTGGGTGATCCCGCCGGCGCCGAGCTCCTCGGCATAGATATCGAGCGCCAGTTGAAGCGCCCGATGCAGCAGATGGCTGGGCGACTTATCGAGGGCTGGAAGCCCCTTACGCGACTTGTCCTGCGACTTGGTCTTAGCCATCGGCTGACGCCCCGCTTGTCGACTTGCCTGGAACCTACCGGGCCATGGTGTCGGTTTGACGACAGATGGTCAGTGGGCGGCGCAAGCGCTAGGGGCGGCCGACAACTACTCGACGTGAGGCGGCGGCGGCTCGTCGGTCTTGGCGTACTTCATCATCAGCGGCACCTGGGCGAAGGAGAACACCACCGACAGGATAAGCAGGCCGGGGAAGCGGAACAGCACCCAGGTGGATTCCGACTGGGTGCGCCAGACGATCTCGTTCAGCACCGCCAGGGCCAGGAAGAACAGGCCGTAGTTGAGGGTCAGCTTGCGCCAGCCCTCATCGGGCATCTGCATGGCCTCGCCCATCAGCAGCTTCAGCGGGTTCTTCCGCATGACTAGCCCGCCGAGCAGGATGACGCCGAAGGCGGTGTTCATCACCGTCGGCTTGATCTTCAGCAGGCGCGGGTCATGGAAGAACAGCGTCAGCCCTCCAAAGAACAGGGCCGCGAGCCCGCCGATCAGCGGGAACGGCGCGATCCGGCGCTCGACGACGAAGCCGATCGCCAGCGCGACCGCCGAGCCGGCGACCAGCGCCCAAGTAGCCTGGACCAGGGCCTGCTGCTGCGGCATGCCGGCCGACTTCAGATAGAAGAAGGCGACGAGGAAGGCCGCGAGGCCGCCGAAATCGACGACGGCCCGCACCCATTTCCGTGCGGTGGGCGATAGCGTCATGTGTCTTCCAGGCCGACGAGGGAACGGGCGAAGGCGCGCGCCTTGAAGGGTTGAAGGTCCTCAATCCCTTCACCCACGCCGATCAATTTGATGGGGCTGTCGGAGGCCTGGGCCACGGGCACCAGCACCCCGCCGCGCGCCGTGCCGTCCAGCTTGGTCATGACGATGCCGGTCACGCCGATCTGGTTGCCGAAGATGTTTTCCTGAGCCAGGGCATTGCGGCCGACCGTGGCGTCCAGCACCAGCAGGGTTTCGTGCGGGGCGTCGGCGTCGATCTTCTTGACCACTCGGATCACCTTCAGGAGTTCGTCCATCAGGCCCTGCTTGTTCTGCAGGCGGCCGGCGGTGTCGATCAACACGACGTCGTAGTTCTCGGCCTTGGCCTTCTCGATGGCGTCGAAGGCCAGGCCCGCGGCGTCCGACCCGGTCGGCCGCGACATGAAGTCGGCGCGGGCGCGCTCGGCCCAGACCTTGAGTTGCTCGACAGCGGCGGCGCGGAAGGTGTCGCCGGCGACGATCAGCACCTTGGCGCCGCGATTGGTGAGATCGGCGGCGATCTTGCCGAGCGTCGTGGTCTTGCCTGAGCCGTTCACCCCAATGAACAGGACGACATAGGGCCTCGGACCCGACAGCGGATCGAAGTGGCCTTCGCGGCTCTCAAGCTCGGCGCCGATGGCCTGCGCCAAGGCTTCCTTGATCTCGTTCTCGTCGACGCTCTTGCCGAATTTTTCGTCGGAGAAGCGCTGGGTGATGCGGGCGGCCGAATGCGGGCCGAGATCGGCCTCGATCAGCATCTCTTCCAGCTCGTCGAGCTTGGCTTGGTCCAGCGGTTGCTTGGTGAAGGTGGAGACCACCTGTTCCGTCATCTGCTTCGACGAGCGCGAAAGGCCGTCGGTCAGGCGCTGGAACCAGCCCTTTTTTGGTTCGGTCATGAGCCGCTTCTAGCTCGTCAATGGGTTGCGCGATAGAGGATCGAAGCATGGACGCTCTCGCCTCGGTCTTCATCTGGCTGGACTACGCCGCGGTCGCCGTCTTCGCCGCCACCGGGGCCATGGCCGCGGCCCAACGCAAGCATGACATCGTCACCTTCGGCTTCTTCGCCGCCGTGACCGGCGTGGGCGGCGGGACCATGCGCGACCTGCTGCTGGACGCCCCGGTGTTCTGGGTCACCAGGCCGGATTATCTGATCGCCTGCATGCTGGCGGCGGTGGCGGTGTGGGTGTTCGGCACCGGCCAGGCGCGGCTGAAGGTGTTGCTGTGGCTCGATGCGCTGGGCATGGCCGCCTACAGCGTGGTCGGGGCGGCCAAGGCCAGCGCGCTGGGCGTCCCGCCGATCTCGGCGATCGTCATGGGCGTGCTGACCGCCTGCTTCGGCGGCATCATCCGTGACGTCCTGGCCCATGAGCCGTCAGTGCTGTTGCGTCGCGAGCTTTATGTGAGCTGCGCCCTGGTCGGGGCGAGCGTTTTCGTGGCGCTGGAGGCCATCGGTTTGTCCGACTTCTCCGCTGGCATGGGCGGTTTCGTCGCAGCCTTCCTGGTGCGCGCGGCGGCGATCTTCTGGGGCTGGATGCTGCCGGCCTTCCCGGGGCGCGGCGGCGACCGGGCCGGGCGTTAGGGCTCCGCTCATCCCGGCGAAAGCCGGGACCCAAACGGACCCTCAGCCCATCGCCTCGTCTCGTCTCGTCTCGATAAAAGCGCTGACTCGGCTTGGGTCCCGGCTTTCGCCGGGATGAGCGGAGGAAGTCAGCATCGCCGTTAGGGCGAGCCTACTCAGCCGCCTCAAGCAGGATGGTTTCCGCCACAGCCTTGTGGCCATCGTGGCCGGTGATCCGCAGGGGAACGATCGAGCCGATCGCCGCCTCGCCGGTGAAGACGATCTCGGTAAAGTCCTCGGCCCGGGCGACGCCCGAACGTTCCACCAGGCCAGTGATCGTGCGGCCAACCTGACGCTCCAAATGGCGCGCCAACGCCGCCTCGCCGGCGGCGCGCAGGCGCGCGGCGCGCTCCTTGATCACCGGACGCTGAAGCTGGGGCATCCGCGCGGCTGGGGTGCCGGGACGCGGGCTGAACGGGAAGACGTGCAGGAACGAGAGCTGCCCCTCCTCGACCAGCCGCAGGGTGTTCTCGAACATCTCCTCGGTCTCAGTCGGGAAGCCGGCGATCAGGTCGGCGCCGAAGGCGGTGTCGGGACGGACGGCGCGAACATCGGCGATCAGCTTCAAGGCGTCGCCGCGCGAATGGCGGCGCTTCATCCGCTTCAGGATCATGTCATCGCCGGCCTGCAGCGACAGATGCAGATAGGGCATCAGCCGGGAATCCTCGGCCAGGCAGCGCATCAGGTCTGGATCGATCTCGGCCGCGTCAATGGACGACAGCCGCAGGCGCGGCAGGTCGGGGACCAGCTTCAGGATCCGGGTGACCAGTTGGCCCAGCGTCGGCTGGCCGGGCAGATCGGCGCCCCAGCTGGTGATATCGACGCCGGTCAAGACGACTTCCAGATAGCCTTGAGCCGCCAGCTTGCGGACCTGCTCCACCACCTCGCCGGCGGCGGCCGAGCGCGAATTTCCGCGGCCATAGGGGATGATGCAGAAGGTGCAGCGGTGATCGCAGCCGTTCTGGACCTCGACATAGGCGCGGGCGCGATCCTTCAGCCCGTCGATCAGATGGCCGGCGGTTTCCCGCACGCTCATGATGTCGTTGACCCGCACGCGGCCTTCGGGCGCGGTCTCGGCATAGGCCCCGGCCTGGGACTTCTCGGCGTTGCCCAGCACCAGGTCGACTTCGCTCATGGCGGCGAAGGCGGCCGGGTCTATCTGAGCGGCGCAGCCGGTGACGATCAGCTTGGCGTCGGGGTTTTCCCGCCGCGCCTTGCGGATGGCCTGGCGCGCCTGGCGCACAGCTTCATTGGTCACCGCGCAGGTATTGAACACGATGGCGTTGGAGAGCCCGTCCTCGGCCGCCCGCGCGCGGATGACCTCGCTCTCATAGGAATTGAGGCGGCAGCCGAAGGTGACGATGTCCACGCCGCCGGCCTCGCGCGACGCTGCGCGCGGAACGATGGTGAAGCCGCCTTCGACCGCGTCGCTCGCGGGCATGTCGTGGTCGGCGCTCACGGCAGATTTCCGGTGAAGTCGACCTGGGCCGGCCCGGTCATGATCACGTGGCCGTCGGCCTCGCGCCATTCGATCACCAGTTCGCCGCCGTCGAGTTCCAGGGTGGCCTTGCGGTCAACCAGGCCGCGCCGATAGGCGGCCACCAAGGCCGCGCAGGCGCCGGTGCCGCAAGCCTGGGTCAAGCCCGCGCCGCGTTCCCAGACCTTCAGCCGGATACGGTCGCGGCTGACGATCTGCGCGAAGCCGACATTGACGCCCTCGGGGAACAGCCGGTGATGCTCGATCATCGGGCCGACCTCGCGCACCGGCGCGGCTTCCGCGTCGAGTACGAAGAACACCACGTGCGGATTGCCCATCGAGACACAGCCCGGCGTGTGCAGGATCGGGTTGTCGATAGGACCGACCTGCAGCTCGACGCCGCGGGTGTCCATCTCTTCTTCCAGCGGGATCTGGCGCCAGTCGAGACCGGGCTCGCCCATATCCACACTGACGATCTTGTCGCCGGCCCGGCTGGCGGTCAGCAGGCCGCCGCGGGTTTCGATCACCGCATGGTCGGCGCCGGACGCCTCCATCAACAGCCAGCCGACGCAGCGCGAGGCGTTGCCGCAGGCCCCGACCTCGTCGCCATCGGCGTTCCAGAACCGCACCTTGGCGTCGGCGGTCTGCGAGGGTTCGATCGAGACGAGCTGGTCACAGCCGATTCCGCCCTCGCGGTTGGCGATCGCGCGCACCTCTTCAGGCGTCGGCGCGAAGGGCGCGGATCGGGCCTCGACCACGACAAAGTCGTTGCCGAGCCCGTTCATCTTCAGGAACGGACGGCTCATGGTGCGGGGCTATATAGGGGAGAATTGACGCACGATCACCTTTGACGAGACAGATCTGGCCCAGTCGATTTATCCAGGGGCCTATGAAACTACTTTCCGTGGCGCTGGCAGGCGCCCTTCTCTCCGCCTCCAGCGCCGTCGCTCAGGCCCCGAACGCGGCCCCAGCGCAGGCCTCGGCCGACCCTTTCATCTGGCTTGAGGACATCGATTCTCCCCGGGCCATGGCCTGGGTCGAGGCGCAGAACGCCAAGACCGCAAAGCGCCTGGAGGGCGACGCCCGCTACGACCAGTTCCTCAAGGACGGCCGGGCCATTTTCACCGCCACCGACCGGATACCGCAGCCGACCTTCCGCGCTGGCGGCGTCGACAACTTCTGGCAGGACGCCACCCACACCCACGGGATCTGGCGCCATACGTCGCAGGCCTCGTTCCGCACCGCGACGCCGGCCTGGGACGTCGTACTCGATATCGACAAGCTGGCGGCCGACGAAGGGCGCAACTGGTTCTGGAAGGGCGCGACCTGCCTGAAGCCCGCCGAGACCACCTGCCTCGTCCAGCTCTCCAACGGCGGCGGCGACGCGATCGAGCTGCGCGAGTTCGACACGCTGACCAAGCGCTTCGTCGAGGGGGGCTTCCGCTCGGCCGAAGGCAAGCAGGGCGCGGACTGGATCGACTCCGGCAACCTCGTGGCCTGGCGCGAATGGACGCCCGGCGAGGTGACCAATTCCGGCTACGCCTATGTGGTCAAGATCGTGGGCCGCACCGGAGAGCCGCAGGAAATCTTCCGCGGCCAGAAGACCGATGTCTCGGCGCGCGCCTCGGTGCTGCGCGGGGACGGCAAGGTTGACGGCATCCTTGTCCAGCGCGGCGTCACCTTCTTTGAATCCGAATACAGCCTCTATGCAGGCGGCAAGCTCACCCCGATCGCCCTGCCCCGGAAGGCCGAGTACCAGGCCTATGTCGATGGCCAGATCGTCTTCACCTTGCAGGAAGCCTGGAACGGCTTCGGCGCCGGCGCCCTGATCGCCTACGATCCGAAGGCGTTGGACACGAAACCGGTGCTGATTTTCCAGCCCGGCCCGCGCCAGGCGATTCAGAACGTCGCCGACACCAAAAACCTGCTGGCCGTCGAACTGCTGGAAGACGTCAAGGGCGCGGTGGACGTCTACGACTTCGCGGGCGGCAAGTGGGCGGCCCGCCGCCTGGCCCTACCCAAGGACGCCACCCTCACCATCCGCTCGACCTCCGGCCAGGACGATCAGTTGTTCGTCGCCGCCGAGAGCTTCTTGACGCCGAGCAGCCTGTGGCTGGCCGACGGCGCGACCGGCAAGGCCGAGCAGGTAAAGACCCTGCCGCCACGCTTCGACGCCTCACGCGACCGGGTCGACCAGTATTGGGCGACCTCGTCGGATGGGACCAAGATCCCTTACTTCGTGGTCCGCCCGAAGACCGCCAAGCTGGACGGCTCGACGCCGACGATCATGTACGGCTATGGCGGCTTCGAAGTCGCCAAGCCGCCGATCTACATCCCGGAGATGGGCAAGCTGTGGCTCGAAAACGGCGGCGCCTATGTGATCGCCAATATTCGCGGCGGCGGCGAGTTCGGCCCCACCTGGCACCAGTCGGTGCTGCGCGAGAAACGCCAGCTGGCCTTCGACGACTTCGCCGCGGTCGCCCGCGACCTGGAGACGCGCAAGGTCACCTCGCCGCGCCGGCTCGGCATCTATGGCCGCTCGAACGGCGGGGTGCTGACCACCGTCTCGATGACCCAGCATCCAGAGCTGTGGAACGCCGTGGTGGTCGAGAGCCCGCTGGTGGACATGCTGCGCTACCACAAGCTCTCGGCCGGGGCCTCGTGGGTCGGCGAATACGGCGACCCGGACGTGCCGGAAGACCACGCCTTCATCGCCAAGTACGACGGCTATCTGAACCTGAAGCCGGGCCAGAAGTACCCCGAACCCTACATCACCACGAACACCCGCGACGACCGGGTTCATCCCGGCCATGCCCGCAAGTTCGCGGCCAAGCTCGAGGCGCTCGGCTACCCCTATCTCTATTACGAGAACACCTTCGGCGGGCACGCCAACGACGCCGACCCCGAGCTCAACGCCAAGCGCTGGGCCCGGCATTATGTGTATCTCAGCCAGAAGCTGATGGACTGAAGCGGCCTTCTCCTCATCTCCCCGCCGGGGATAGGTCGGGTGAGGGGCGGGCCTCTCGGAGCCACGACGCCGCCGCAAGACCGCTGAGCGTCGCCACGCGCCGCCCCCCCACCTAGCCTCTCCCCGGCGGGGAGAGGAACGTGGCCTTAGACCGCCGGGGCCGTTTCCCTCCAGGTTCGTCATCCCCGGGCTCTTGTCCCGGGGATCCATACACACAGGCGGGCCAGGCAAATCCCCGACCGCGGAGTCTATGGATGGCCGGCTCAAGAGGCCGGCCATGACGAACCGGTAGGAGGTAAGCCTAGAACGCCGCGCGGAAAGTGACTTGGTAGAGCACGCCCGAACGCTCGCTCTCGCGTTCGCTGTCGTTGATGTTCCCCGCCGCGCGATTGGCCAGGATCTCGTCCACCGAGTCCCCGTCATAGGTCCGGTAGGTCTCGCGCTTTTCCTTATCCAGCAGGTTCATCGCCGCCAGACGCACGACGTATCGGTCGCCGAAGCGCTTCTCGACGAAGGCTTCGAGGTCCGGATCGTAGTCGACCGTCACATCCTCATCTAGGCCGGTCTCAAAGCCCATGTCGCGGTCATAGAGGCTGGCGCCGAAGCTGGCGTTCCAGGTCGGGACCGTGTGCACGAAGCCGATGTTGTAGACGTAGCTGGGCTGGTTGGTGAACGGGCGGTTCTTGCCGGTGAAGGGGTCCTTCACCTCGCTGTCGAGCCAAGTGTAGTTGAAGAACAGCCCGGTGTTGGGCAGGCCGACCACGTCCAGCGGGGTCGAGAAGTCGAGCTCGACGCCCCAGGTCTTTCCTGATCCGACATTACGTGGCTCGTAGACCCGGCCAAGGCCTGAGGACGATACCTCGCTGGTCGCCACCAGTTCGATCAGATCCTTGATGTCGCGATAGAAGAAGTTGATCCCGACCACGCCGCGCGCGCCCAGCCGGCGCTCGTAACCGACGTCCAGGCCCCAGGCCGTCTCGTTGTCGAGGGCCGGGTTGCCTTGCAGATCGTCGTCGTCGGTCGGCTCTTCCTCGGCCAGATAGGGCGCGAGCAGATCGAAGTCCGGCCGGCGAACGGTGCGGGCGACCGAGGCGCGGAACTGGTCGACATCGGTGGGTTTGAAGGTCGCGTGCAGCGAGGGGTTCAGTTCGTCGGAGTCCTTGGACACCTTGCCCAGGTCGCTGGTCACGTCGCGCTTGGCGGTCTCGTAGCGAAGGCCGGCGTCGAAGGTCCACATGTCGTTCGGCTCAAGCGTCAGCCGCACATAGGGATCGATCCGGCGTTCCTCGACGGTATAGATCGCGCCCGGCGCCGGGTCCGGATCGCCGACGACGCCGTCGTCGATGTCGAACTCGACCTCGGATCCGTCGCGGGTCTTCTTCAGGAAATCGACGCCGAACTTCAGGTCGGCCGCGCCGGCCTTGAACTTGTAGAAGGCGCCTGCGCCCCACTCGGTATCCTTGATGTCCAGATCGACGTACTCGTCCAATTCGCGGTCGGAGAAGTCCGCCTCCTCGCCCACATCGACGCTGGTCTTGGTGTCTTCCTTGTAGCGCGACCAGTTGAGGTCGAGCCCAAGCGTGCCGGGGCCGGCGTCGAACTCGCCGTCCAGGTCCAGGGCGTAGGTCTTCTGCTTGATGCGTTCTGCCTGAATCTCGAACTCGTCGAAATCGCCGCGCGGCAATTCGTTGTAGGTGAGAGAGGTCTCGTCCTCGTCCCGCTTGGTGTTCACGATCAAGCCCGAGGCCCGCAGCTTGCCGCCATCGAACCGGTGGGTGATCTCGCCGTTGCCGGAAATGTCCACGCCGTCGCGGGTGTCGCTCTGGTACTCGACATTGTCGAAGTCGCCGAAGTCGCCGTCATAGCGCAGGCTGACCTTCTGCTTGGGGTTGCGACGCCCCTGATAGTTCAGTCCCGCCCAATATGTGGTGTCGCCCGAGGCCGTGGCGCCGGCATAGGCGATAGCCGCCGACGGACGGACCTTGCCGTCCTCATTGATCAAGGCCCCGGCCTTGACGAAGCCGCCGGTCAGGGTCGCGCCTTCCTTCAGCACCACGTTCAGCGAACCGGCCATGCCGTCGCTGGGCTGGTCGGCGCGGGGGCTGCGGATGATCTCGATGCGCTCGACCAGTTCGGCCGGGATGCGATCGACGAAGAAGCTGCGGTCGCCCTCGCCGCCGGGCGCGCGGCGGCCGTTGATCAGGATTTGGGTGTAGCCGGGCGGCAGGCCGCGCATCGACACCCCGTCAAACTCCAGCACGTCGGAGGTGAAGGTCACGCCCGGCACGCGCTTCAGCATCTCGCCGACCGAAACCGGCTCGAACCGCTGAAAATACTCGAGGTCGTAGGAGAGCACCGGATTGACGTCGGGAGCCCGGTTGCGGAAGGCGATCTCGCCCGTAACGATCAGTTCGGACACCGGCGTGGCGGCGTCATCGGCGGCGGCCGGCGAGGCCAGCAGAAGCGGCGCGATCGCAGCGCAGGCAAGCAAGGAAAATTTCGTCATCTAGTCCCCCGACTGCAGGGACGGTTGACCCGACCCCGCACAGCATGATTTGCAGCGCAGGGGATATATCTTGCGCAAGGAGTGGGGCCAGTGACGGTTTCTCGGCAATTTTCTATCAGTTTTGCGACAGTAGCCGCAATCTCTGTTCTCACCGCGTCCTGCGCGGCCGTTGATCCGGAAAGCGTCTCGGACTCGGCCGGCATGACCATCGGCACGGGCGTTCCTGTGCCAGCCGCGGGCGAAACGGCGGCGGTCGGCACGCAGGTCCGCGACGCCGCCGACGACCCGGAAATCTGGGCCGACCCGCGCGATCCGTCACGGGGCGTGATCTTCGGCACGGACAAGCAGGCCGGGCTCTATGTCTACGGTCTGGACGGCAAGGACCGTCAATTCCTGCCCGAGGGGCCGCTGAACAATGTCGATCTGCGGGACAGGTTCACGGTCGCCGGCAGCGAGCAGGTGCTGGTGGGCGCCAGCGACCGCAAGCGGATGGGTATCGCCTTCTTCCTGCTCGACCCAGACAGCCTGAACGTCACGCCCTGGGGAGTGGTCCCGGTGCAGGTCAGCGAGCCCTACGGCTTCTGCATGGGACGCCTGGGCGACGACACAATCGCCGTGATGGTCGGCAAGGATGGCGACATCGCCCAGTTCACGGTCACCGCTCAGGACGGCAAGCCGAACCTGATCCTGACGCGGACCTTCGCGGTCGGCTCGCAGTCTGAGGGCTGCGTGATCGATGATGCGACCGGGACCCTCTTCATCGCCGAGGAGGCCAAGGGGATCTGGCGCTACAATCTCGACCACAAGAGCGGTTCGGCCCGCAGCCTGCTGGCCGGCGCGCCGTCCGAAATACTGAAGCCCGACGTCGAGGGCCTGACCCTGCTGCGCGAGGGGGCCAAGACCTATCTGCTGGCGTCAAGCCAGGGCGACAGCGCCTTTGCGGTCTGGCGGGTCGATGGCCCGCAGGCCGACTATGCCGGCCGCTTTTCTGTAGTGGGCGGGGCAGGCGCCGATCCGGTGACCGGAACCGACGGCCTGGCCGCCTTGGGAGGCCCAGTGGGCGCGTTCCCCGAGGGCCTGATCGTGGTGCAGGACGACGCCGACACCGATGGCGAAGCGGCCTCGACCGTTCGCACGCGTCAGAACTTTAAGCTGGTCGACTGGCGGGCCGTGAAGGCCGCCCTCGCGATCAACTAGGCGCCGAAGGCGTCCGCGGGGCTCAGGCCCCGCGGCGCCAATCGACGGCCATCTCAGGCTCGCGGAACGCGAAGCGCTTGAGGTGGCTTTCCATGACCGTTTCGAGCCGGCCCAGCCCTTCGATGTCGGCGGCTTGGCTGACGATCATCAAGGTTTCGGGCGAGGCGCGCATCGAGGCCTCTCCCATCTCGAAGGTGATCTTGCCTTCATGGCCCTCATAGGTGGCCGGGAGCTTGTGACCGAAGTGCTTGCAGAGCTGCACCATGTAGCGCTGGGCCTCGGCCGTGGGGATGGTGGCGCTGGATTTCATCTTGGTCTCCATGCTCAAACCCGTTCGATCTTGGCGGCGGCCTCGTCGATCGCCGCAGCGATGGCGTCGATCTGTTCGTCGGTCGGGCGCTCGCCCTGCAGCCGCAGCCTCAGTGCGACGCCGAGGTTCTGCATGGCGCGCTCAACGCGCGGCGAAGAGCGGGGCGAGGATTGAGCCGCCTCGTCCAACCGAGCAAAAACCGCATCCACCGCAGGCCGGTTCCGTTCCAGCGCCTCGGCGCCGGTGTCGGTGATCTCATAGGCCTTGCGACCGCCCTCTGCGCCGGTCTGACGAACGAAACCTTCGTCCTCCAGCAGGCTCAGCGTCGGATAGATCACGCCGGGGCTGGGCCGATAGGCGCCGCCGGTGCGCTCTTCCAGGGCGCGGATGAGTTCGTAGCCATGGCCGGGCTTGTCCTTCAGCAGGGCCAGGATGACGAAGCGCAGATCGCCGTGCTCAAGCAGCCGGCCGATCCGGCCCCCGCCGCCGCGCGGACCATGTCCGTGGCGCTCGCCGCCGCGGCCAAAGCCGCCAAACGAGCCGCGGGCCCGGTGCTCGTGTTCATGTCGTTTCATGTGATGTCGATGCATTTTAGATCCTATTTAGATATGTTGATATGCGAGATATATCGCGATCAAATCGGAATTCAAGATATATCTTAGATAGTTTTTGAAAGAGTTTGCGCCCGCCGCCCCGGCAAATCCCAACGGCAGAGTCTATGGATGGCCGGCTCAAGAGGCCGGCCATGACGAACCGGGGGTGAGCACGCCCATTCCTCTCCCTCGGGAGAGGCTAGGTGAGGGGGCGCTGCGCAGCGGCGCTCTGCTGAAGAGCGATCATCAAAAGCGGTCAGGCCGAAAGACCCCTCACCCGACCTCTCCCCGGCGGGGAGAGGAGAAGGGGCGTCGGCCTCAAGCCCCGCGAAGGGTCTCGGCCAGCAGGCGCCCTTCGGCGGCGCGGCTGGATCCGGCGCGCCAGGCCACGACAATCTCGCGGCTGGGGTGGTCGGCTTGCAGGGGCATCACCGAGACGTCGGCGGTGTCGGCCAGTCCAGCGGCCACCGCCATGGCCGGGAGGAAGGTCACGCCCAGGCCCGACCCGACCATCTGCACCAGGGTCGGCAGCGAGGTGGCGGCGAAAGCCTCCTCCTCCCCCGTCGCCTTGGGCGGACGCAGGCCGCAGGCCGCGAGCGCGTGGTCGCGCAGGCAGTGCCCGTCTTCCAGCAGGATCAGGTCGTCGGTTTCCATGGCAGAGGGCGGGGCCTCGGCGGCGTTGGCGAGCGGATGGGTGCTGGGCAGGGCGGCCAGCAGTTCGTCATTGGAAACGTGAGCATGGGCGAGGCCAGCCATATCGTAAGGCAGGGCGATCAGCGCCGCATCGAGCTGGCCGGCCTTGAGCAGAGCGATCAGCCTGTGGGTCAGATCCTCGCGCAGATAGAGCCGAAGCTTCGGAAACCGCGCGCGCAGCAGGGGCAGGGCCTTGGGCAGCAGATAGGGCGCCACGGTGGGAATGACCCCGAGCCTGAACCGGCCGGTCAGCGGGTGGCCGGCGTTGCGCGCCGACTGCACCATCTCCTCGGCCTCGTTGAGGATGGTGGTGGCGCGAGAGAGCGCGACCTCGCCGACCGCCGTCAGAATCACGCCGGATCGCGCACGGTCCACTACCGGTCCGCCGAGGATTTTCTCAAGCTCCTGGACCCCGGCCGAGAGCGTCGGCTGGGTCACGTGCGCGGCCTCGGCGGCCCGCCCGAATGAGCCGTGCTCGGCTAAGAGCTTGAGATATTGCAGCTGTCGGAGGGTCGGCAGGTTCATGGATCACATATAGGAAATTTCTATCCAAGTTCCAGAAACAATCGATTGGCTATTTACCAGTCGGGTCCCTATCTCAGCGTCACGGCTTCGGCCGAACAGTTCAAATCAAATGGAGAAACACATGCTGGGCGTTGGCGAAAAGCTGCCGGAGTTCAAGGTTGTCGGTGTGAAGCCGAAGTTCAACCGTCATGAGGAAAACGGCGAAAGCGCCTTCGAGACCCTCAACAACGAATCCTTCCCGGGCAAGTGGAAGGTTATCTTCTTCTATCCGAAGGACTTCACCTTCGTGTGCCCGACCGAGATCGCCGAATTCGCGCGTCTGAACAGCCAGTTCGACGAACGTGACGCTGTCGTGCTGGGCGGTTCGACCGACAACGAGCACTCCAAGCTCGGCTGGCGCCGGGAGCACCCGGACCTCAACAGCCTGGCCATCTGGAACTTCGCCGACAACTCCGGCAAGTTCGCTCGTGCGCTCGGCGTCCTGAACGAAGACGAGGGCGTCGCCCTGCGCGCCACCTTCGTGGTCGACCCGCACAACGTGGTGCAGCACGTCTACGTGACCAACCTGAACGTGGGCCGCAACCCGGCCGACACCCTGCGGGTGCTCGACGCCCTGCAGACCGACGAACTGTGCCCGTGCAACCGTGCGGTTGGCGGCGACACCTTGGCGGCGTAAGGGTCCTCCAGCCCTTTCGGGAGCGGCTCGCACGAGCTTGAGCTGCTCCTACGTCGCCTCGTCCGGGAGCGCGCGATCTCCCCGCGCCTCCCGGACCCCCCTTTTTCTACGAATTCGGAGTCTGCCATGTCGCTCGACGCCCTGCGTGAGTCGCTGCCCGCCTATGCCAAGGACCTGAGCCTCAACCTGTCGAGCCTGGCCTCGGAAACCCTCCTGAACGACCAGCAGAAGTGGGGCACGTTTGTCGCCTCGGCCTACGCCGTCGGCACGCCCGCGGTGATCAAGGCCATCGACGCCGCCGCGCGTGAAGCTGGCCTGTCCGAGGAAGCGGCCACCGCCGCCAAGGCCGCCGCCGCGATCATGGGCATGAACAACGTCTACTACCGCACGCTGCACCTGCTCTCGAACAGCGAGTACAAGACCCTGCCGGCCAAGCTGCGGATGAACATCCTGGCCAATCCGGGCGTGGACAAGATCGACTTCGAACTCTGGTCCACCGCCGTCTCGGCCATCAATGGCTGCGGCATGTGCCTGGACGCCCACGAGTCCGAGCTGAAGAAGCACAGCGTGCCCAACACCTCCATCCAGGCGGCCCTGCGCATCGGCGCCGTGGTCAACGCCGTCAGCCGCGTGATCGCGGCCGAAGCCGCCGCGGCCTCCTAGGTCAGCGCCTTCTCCAATCGTGCGACCCCGCCCGCCATCGCGCGGGCGGGGAAGCCGGTGAAACCCAGCATCAGACCTGAGCGGGGTTTGGCCTGGCGATAGAGCCGGCTGATGGCCCGCACCGACAGACCCGCCTCAGCAGCCGCCGCCTCGACCTCCAGGTCGGAGCGATCGCCCTTCAGATAGGCGATCATGTGCATGCCGCCGTCCGGAACCTCGACCTCCATCACCGCGCCCAACCGCGCCGACAGTTCGGCCGCGAGCACGTCGCGCTGCGCCTTGTAGGCGATCCGCCTCCGCCGGATGTGGGCGGCGAACTGCCCGTCGCGCATGAAGTCCAGCACGATGGCCTGGGTGAGGGTCGGCGGCTGACGATCCATCAATTGACGCGCATTGGCGAAGGCCCCGGCCAAGGCCTGCGGAACCACCGCGTAGCCAAGTCGCAAACCGGGGAAGAGCGCCTTGTTCAGCGTCCCCACGTAGATCACGCGCTCGCCGCCATCGAGGCTTTGAAGCGAGGCCAGCGGCGGGCCGTCGTAGCGAAACTCCGAGGCGTAATCGTCCTCGATGATCCAGGCGCCGGCGTCTCGCGCCCAGGCCAGCAGTTCCAGCCGGCGTCCCATCGAGAGCGTGACGCCTAGCGGATACTGATGGGACGGCGTCACACAGGCCACCTTGGCCTCCGGCGCGGCGGCGACGCCCGCCGCGACGACCATGCCGAACCGGTCAACGGGCACATAGCTGACCTCGGCGCCGGCCGAGACCAGGGCGTGTCGCGTCGCCAGATAGCCCGGGTCCTCGCTCCAGACCTTGTCGCCGGCCTTGAGCAGCACCCGCACTGCGATGTCGACGGCATGCTGGGCGCCGGCGGTGACGATCACCTGATCGGGCGTGCAGGTCACCCCGCGCGCGGCGCGCAGATAATCGGCGATCGCGGCGCGCAGCTCGGCGTCGCCTCGGGGATCGGAATAGCCGAAGTGCACCGGCCCCAAGGTTCGCAACGCCCGGCGGGTCGAGCGCGACCAGGCGTCGAACGCCCGAGCGTCCAGCAGAGTGCGGCCGGTGGCGAACAGTCGCGCTTCCGGCCTTGGCTCGGGCAAGGCGAGTTCGTCGAGGTCGCGAACCCGCGCTGGAACACTGGGCGGGGCGCGGCTCATCTCGACCACAGCGGGCCGCAGCTCGGCGACGCCGGACAGATCCTCAGAGACATAGGTGCCCGAGCCCCCGCGGGCGGCCGCATAGCCCTCGGCCAGGAGCTGCTCATAGGCCGCCACCACCGAGGCTCGCGCCACGCCGAGACGCGCCGCAAAGTCCCGGCTGGACGGCAAGCGGCCGCCCGGTTTGAGCGCCCCGCTCATGATGGCGTCGCGCACCTGGTCATAGACCTGGCGGATGATCGGGGCGCCGGCCTCCGGCGACCGCCAGGGGTAGATCTCGGCCCAGCTCATCAGTCACTCTCCCCAGAGAAGTGGTTCGGCGTATTGTCGTCAACTGGATCTACATGGCAGACCGCTCCGCCGCTAGGCAGGCTCGAAAGGAACCGCCATGACCGACGCCTTCAGCCCCAGATCAAAAGCTCGCCGCAAGCCGGACCGCGCCAGCTATGACGAGGCCGAGGTGTTCGCCATCCTCGACGCTGGCGTGCTCTGCCACGTCGGCTATGTGCTGGAAGGCCAGCCGTTCGTGACGCCCACGACCTACTGGCGGGAGGGCCGCAAGCTCTACTGGCACGGATCGGCGGCGAGCCGGATGATCAAGGCCCAGGCCAGCGGCCTGCCCGTCTGCCTGACGGTCAGCCATGTGGACGGGCTGGTGCTCGCCCGCTCCGGCATTTCGCATTCCATGAACTATCGCTCGGTGATGGTCTTTGGCCGGGCGCGGGAGGTCGAGGGATTGGAGGCCAAGCGCCGGGCGATGAGCGCCTTTATCGACCGGCTCTATCCCGGCCGCTCGGCTGAACTGCCGCCGGCCCACGACAACGAGGTCAAGCAGATCGGTCTGGTCGAGATGCTCATCGAGGAGGCGTCCGCCAAGTGTCGGTCCGGCGGGTCGAACCATGGCGCCGAGCGGACGCAAGCCGATCTGTGGAGCGGGGTGATCCCGATCACCACCCAGGTCGGCCGCCGCATGGCCGACGCCGATATCAGCGCCGGTTTGCAGCCCTCCGCGAGCCTGGCGCCCTATGTCGAAGGCGCGCGGTTCGACGACGTGTTGACCGCCCTCGCCGGCTGA
>JAVBXP010000009.1 GCA_030824495.1 bacterium | reverse complement strand
TGACGCCCGACGGCGCCGACGCCATTTCCGAAGCGGTCAAGGATCAGTACGAGGCCAACCCCTATCCGCGCTGGTCAGCGCCCCCCGCGCCCACGCCGCGAAGACTCTCAGATGCGATCGCGGCCCTGCCGGGGCTTGATGGCAAGGCCTTCGCCGGTCGTGCGGAGACAGTGCTGGTCGCGGGGTGCGGCACAGGGTTCGAGCCTATCGACATGGCGCGGATGGACCCTTCGCTGGCGATCACCGCCATGGACCTGAGCCGCGCCAGCCTGGCCCACGGCATGCGGGTGGCGGAAGACCTCGGGCTGACGCGGGTTCAGTTCGTCCAGGGCGACATCCTGGCGTTGGACAAGGTGCGAGCGCGGTTCGACGTCGTCACCAGCACGGGCGTACTCCACCATATGGCGCGGCCCGAGGACGGGCTGGCGCGGCTGGCGGGCGTCTTGCGGCCCGGTGGCGTGGTGCGGCTGGGCCTCTACAGCGAGCGGGCGCGGGCGGTGGTGCGGGCGGCACATCAGCTGATCCGGGCGCGGGGCTGGACGCCGGTCGAGGCGGACATCCGGGCGTTTCGCGCCCATGTTCTGGCCCTGCCCGACGGGGAGCCCTTGGCCGCGCTGAAGGAGAGCGCCGACTTCTACAGCCTCAGCGGCTGTCGCGACCTGGTCTTCCATGTTCAGGAGCATCGCTACACGCCGCCGGAACTGGGCAGGCTGATCGCTGGGGCAGGGCTGCGGTTGGTGGGTTTCGAAGCTTCACCTGAGGCGAGGGCTGCCTTCAACTCGGCGTTTGGGGCGGCCGACCCTCTGGATCTGAGCTTGTGGGACACGCTCGAGGCGCGACGCCCCACTCTTTTCCATGGCATGTACCAAGTCTGGGCCCAGGCAGGCGGCGCGCATTGACAAACCATAACCTTGAAGTTATCGGTTAACTCATCACTGTCGCGTTATGGGTTTCATGTCTGCCTCGCACGAACTGCTTTTCACGACCTTGGCTGATCCGACCAGACGCGGACTTTTCGAAAGCCTGTGTCGTGAGGGAGAGCAGACGGTGCACGCGCTTACTGCACAGTCCGGCGTTTCCCAACCTGCAGTCTCAAAACACCTCGGCGTCCTCAAGCTGGCAGGCTTGGTGCGCGATCGTCGCCAAGGACGAGAAACCCATTACAGCGCGCGCGCCGACGCCCTCGCGCCGCTGAACGACTGGACAGGAAGAATGACCGACTTCTGGCGAGGTCGGTTCGACGAGCTCGCCAATCTACTCCAGAGGATGGACCAATGACCGAGGTTGCAACCCAAATTCGCTCTGTCGTCATCGAGAGGGAGTTTCCCTATCCGCCGGAGAAGATCTGGCGCGCACTGACGCAGCCCCACCTGATCGCAGAGTGGCTGATGAAGAACGATTTTCAGGCCGAGCTTGGCCACGCCTTCGAGTTCCGCGGAGATTGGGGGGCGGTTTCCTGCAAGGTTCTGGAAATCGAACCGAACAGAACCCTGACCTACAGCTGGTCCGCCCATGGCCTTGAAAGCGTGGTGACCTGGACGCTTGCGCCTTCGGCTACGGGCGCGAGTTTGCGAATGGAGCATTCGGGCTTTCAGGACGACCAAGACCAATTCTATCAGGGCGCAAAGACAGGATGGGCGCATTTTCTCGCTTCGCTCGACCCGGTGCTGGCGCGATTGGACTGAGTTCCGACGCCGGGGCGTCGAATCCGCGCAGGGGGCGGGAATCAGCCATTTCCTTTGAACGGCGACAGTTCCGCGGTCATCTCCAGCCTTTGCGCCTCGACGGCAGGACCTTCACGCCGGAGATAGTCGGCCACCGGACCGCGCAGCGCGGGGTCGGCGATGAAGTGGGCGGAATAGACCGGCGAGGGCAGATAGCCGCGCGCGATCTTGTGCTCACCCTGGGCGCCGGCCTCGACGCGGGACAGGCCGCGCGCAATGGCGAACTCGATGGCCTGATAATAGCAGAGCTCGAAATGCAGGAAGGGCACCTCTTCCAGCGTGCCCCACTGGCGGCCGTACAGGGCGTTGCGGCCGATGAAGTTCAGGGCGCCGGCGATGGGCGTTTCGTCGCGGAAGGCCATGACCAGGGCGATGCGGTCCGCCATCGTCTCACCGACCCGGGTGAAGAAGTCCCGCGTCAGATAAGGCCGGCCCCATTTGCGGTCGCCCGTGTCCATGTAGAAGGCGAAGAAGGCGTCCCAATGGGCCTCGGTGATTTCGGCGCCGGTCAGGACGCGGATGTCGAGATCGGCCTGGGCGTCGCGGCGTTCGCGGCGGATGGTCTTGCGCCGGTTGGCCGACAGGGCGGCCAGGAAGTCGTCGAAGGTCTGATAGCCGTCGTTGCGCCAGATGAACTGGATGTCCTGGCGCGGCAGCAGGCCGGCCTGGGCCATGTCCGTCCACTCGACCTCGGTCGGAAAATTGACGTGCAGGGACGACACCACCATCCGCTCCACCAGGGTCAGGGCGCCCTGGAGCAGGGCCTGCCGCACCGTCGCGGCGTCTGTGTCGGGATGATTGAGGAAACGCGGCCCGGTCGCCGGGGTGAAGGGCACGGCGCCGAGCAGCTTGGGATAATAGCGGCCGCCGGCGCGCTCATAGGCGTCGGCCCAACTGTGGTCGAAGACGTATTCGCCCTGGCTGTGGCCCTTCAGATAGAGGGGCATGACGCCGAGGACGGCGTTGTCCTCGTCACGCAGGGCTAGGTGGCGCGCCGCCCAGCCTTCCGGCGGGGCCGCGCTGCCGGAGGCCTCGCAGGCGTGCAGAAAGTCGTAGGAGACGAAGGGATCGCCGGTGGGACGCGCGCAGGCGTCCCAGGCCTCGCGGCCGATGTCGGCGATCCCCTCGTGGACCGTGAGGGTGAAGGTCAACGGATCTCCACGATGGCGTCGACCTCGACGGCGAATCCGAGAGGCAACTTGTAGACGCCCACGGCCGAGCGGGCGTGGCGGCCGGCGTCGCCGAACACCTCGACCATCAGGTCCGAGCAGCCGTTGATGACGGCGGGAATGGCCTCGAACTCCGGACCGGCCTGGACGAAGCCGCCCAGCTTCACGATCCGCACCACCCGGTTCAGGTCGCCGTCGCAGGCGGCCTTGATCTGGGCCAGCAGGTTGATCCCGCACAGGCGGGCGGCGGCGTTGGCCTGGTCCGGCGTCACGTCCACGCCGACCGTGCCCTTGACCCCGCCCGAGGCGTCGTTCGACAGCTGGCCCGACACATGGACCACGGCGCCCGTCTGGACAAAGGGCACATAGTTGGCCACCGCCTTGGCGGGTTCGGGCAGGGTGATGCCGAGTTCGGCGATGCGGGCTTCGATGCTCATGGGGGCTCCTTGATCTGGTTGGCGGTTTAG
>JAVBXP010000084.1 GCA_030824495.1 bacterium | reverse complement strand
GAGCTTCAAGCTCCGCGCCTAGCCTCGCCCCCTCCACCACGCGTGCCGCGCGGTCCCCCTCCCCCGCTACGCAGGGGAGGAATTAGTGGGCGCTACTCACTTCTAGAGATGAGCCAGGACGAAGTCCGCGCGTGTCTCCACGTCTGTGAGGGGCAGCAGGACCGGTTCGTAGCCCAGGGCGCGGTAGGTCTCCAAGATAACCTGGTGGGTGGCCAGGCAGTCCTCGAACGTCTGCTTGCGCTCGGGGTCCTGGTGATAGATCTGCGGCCAGGGCGGCGGCACGAAGACGTGGGCGTTGTAACGGCGTGTGCGCCATGCCTCCACGAGCCACGGCGGCGGCGTGAAGCCTGGCCCGCCGGTGTCGGGAATACCTCTGTCAAAGAAGACGCGTTGCTCGACATCGGCCATGGCGTCGAAGATGGCGATGTCTTCGCGCGCCGTTCGTTCGCCGTAGGCCTGCAGGTCGAGCCAGGGCACGGCTGAGCCGCCGCTGGCGACCTGTTCTCGGATCACCCGGCGGTGGGTTTCCTCGACGCAGCATTCGCCGCGCGCCCGCAAGTGCTCCAGCAAGGCGGTCTTGCCGACCCCCGGGCCGCCGGTGAACAGGAAGAAGTTTGGTTTGGCGATGATCATCCGAACCCCAAGTCCATACGAAGCGCGCCGCCGCGGGAATGCGACGACGTTCGGTCAGGATTGGGGGAGGGTGTTTGGGGCGCCCCGGCGCTTAGGCCGGTGGGCAACCCTTGAACTCGCCGACCTTGGACACGGTCAACTTGGCGAGGTTCAGCGGCATCAGGGGCTTCATCGAGGAGGAGCCGTGGCCGGTGAAGAGATCGATCTTTTCGCCCTTGATGGCGCCGCCAACGTCGGAGGCGTACCAGAAGCCGTCATGTCGGGAGCCATCGGGCATCGGCAAGCCGACGGTTTCCTTGATGAACAGCTTGGTCCGACGCGGAATGAGCTTGGAGTCGATGGCTACGGTGCGCATCGCCACGACGCGGCAACCGAGCGAATCCAGCGCGCCCACACCCTTGGCGCCAGCATGATAGAGGCTGGCCTTCAGGCGGAATTCAGGCGTCCCAGGCATGGCCCCGGTAAGGGCCGAAACGATCAGATCCCCGACCGGGTCGGGGGCGGGCGCGGCTTGTGCGCTCGTAGACAGCCCCAACAAAATCGGGAGGGCGGCAAGGGCGGCGAGGCGACGTCTCAAGACGGCAGCTCCTTCGTCGTTGTTCTTGGCAGCGGCGGTTTAAGTACTCGGAGTCCGAGGGGTGTTCAAGCCTGCGTGAAGCAATCCTAACAGCGACATATGGACACCATGGCTTGTCGAGCGGCCAAGGTAGTTGTCTAATCCCTTACGCAGCAAGGAATTTACGATGCGCATTTATGGGGATTCCATCTCTGGAAACTGCCTGAAGGTCCGGTGGGTCGCTGAATATCTGGGGCGCTCATTCGACTGGGTTGAGACCGATATCCTCAAGGGCGAGTCGCGGACGCCGGAGTTCCTGGCCCTCAATCCGGCGGGCCAAGTGCCCTTGGTCATCCTCGATGACGGCCGCCCGCTGGCCCAGTCCAACGCCATTATCCTGCACCTGGCCGAGGGCTCCGGGCTTATCCCGACAGACGCTTATGATCGTGCGCGGATGCTGGAATGGATGTTCTGGGAGCAATACAGCCACGAGCCCTATGTCGCCGTCGCCCGGTTCCAGGTCCGATATGCCGGCAAGCCTGTGAGCGAGCTGGAACCTCGATTGGTCGAGCGCGGTAAGGGCGCGCTGCAGCGCCTGGAGGATGGCTTGGCGCTCTCGACGTTCCTTGTGGGTGACGCGGTCAGCCTCGCCGATGTAGCGCTGGTCGCCTACACGCGGGTCGCTCACGAAGCGGGCTTTGACCTTGGAGACTATCCGGCGGTCGCGGCGTGGGTGAAGCGGGTAGAGGCCGCGCTCAAGATCACTTAAACGGAGGAGCATGAAAGCTCCGCTGATCGCCGCCCTCGTCGTCGCCCTAGCTCCCGCCCAGGCATTGGCCTGGGGTTCCATGGGACATCGGATCGTCGGCGAATCGGCGATGCAGGCCTTGCCGGAAGAAATTCCCGCCTTCCTGCGCAATCCGGCCGCGGTGCGCGACGTCGGCGAACTGTCGCGAGAGCAGGATCGCTCCAAGGGCGCAGGCCGCATCCATGACCACAATCGCGACGCCGGCCATTTCCTGGACCTGGATGAGGACGGGAAGCTGCTGGGCGGGCCCTCGTTCCTGCCGTTGCCCTCGACGCGGGCCGACTACGAAAAGGGGCTGCAGGCGGCGGGGCTGGACAGCTGGAAAGCTGGCTATCTGCCCTATTCGATCATCGACCAGCACCAGCAGCTGACCAAGGATTTCGCCTATTGGCGCGCGGTAAAGGCGGCGGCGGCGCGCGAGAAGAACCCGCAACGTCTGGCCTGGCTGAAGCGCGATCAGGTTCGGCGCGAGGCGCAAATTCTGCAGACGATCGGCGCGCTCTCGCACTTCGTCGGTGACGGCGCCCAGCCGCTGCACGTGACCGTGCACTACAATGGCTGGGGCGAGTTCCCCAATCCCAAGGGCTATACGACCGCCCGCGTCCACGGCCCGTTCGAGAGCGAGTTTGTCTTCAACAACATCAAGCCGGCGGCGGTTAGGGCGAAGATGAGCCCTTTGAAGCCGACCGAGGGCGCCATCGAAAAGCGGACGGTCGAATACCTGTCGTCCACCGCCACCGAGGTCATACCGTTCTATGAGCTGGAGAAGGCCGGCGGCCTGACGCCAGGCGACGCGCGCGGTGTCGCATTTGCGACCCAGCAACTGGCCATCGGGGCTTCTGAGCTACGCGACATGATCGTGTCGGCCTGGCGCGGCAGCGCCAACGCTACGGTGGGTTGGCCGGTCGTGCGGGTGCAGGACGTTTTGGCCGGCAAGGATCCCTACGACAATCTCTACGGCAAGGATTGATCGATGCGCGCCGTGCCGCAGTTCGGGGAGCGCCGGTCCGACCGGACCTATGTGGATCGGCCGGCGGCGTTTGGCATCTTGGAACGAGAGTGCAAGATCGCCCTGGTCCACATCGTGAAGACCGACGGTGCGTCATGGCATGACTTGCCTGGCGGGGGCGTCGATGAGGGCGAAACCGCTGCGCAGGGCGTGGTGCGGGAATTTGGCGAGGAGGCCGGCTTGAAGGTGGCGGTGAGATCGTCGTTCGCCCTGGCCGACCAGTTCTTCATCAATACGGACGGCGACGCTTGGAACAATCGCAGTGAGTTTTTCGTCCTCGACCTTCAGGCGGAGCAGCCGGACCTGAAGATCGAGGAGGACCACACCCTGGTGTGGATGGAGCCCAGGGCCGCCATCAGCGCCCTGCGGCACGACTCCCATGCCTGGGCCGTGGCGGCCTGGCTGCGGACCTAGGCGCTTTTCCTAGTACGTGAAGAGGATGCGGCGCGGGGCTTGGCCTTGGACGCCGAGCCCGTCTTGGTCGCCGTGCGGCGGGTAGGCGTGGGGCCGCTATCTTCGCGCAGCCGGGTGGACTGCTCATCGAGCTTGCTGAGGATCGCCTCCAATTCCTTGTCGGCCAAGTTTTCGATGCCGATGAACGAGTTGTGGCCGCTCGAGACCCGGATCAATTCGTCGAGCTTGGCGTGCAAGGCATTGTTGTCGCGGTTCTGGGTGTTCTGGATCAGGAACACCATCAGGAAGGTGATGATCGTGGTGGAGGTGTTGATCACCAGCTGCCAGGTGTCCGAAAACCCGAAGATCGGCCCCGACACCGCCCACAGGACCACCAGCATCATACAGGCCACGAACACCAGCGGCCGACCGGTCCACCTGGCGATCGCGGTGGCGAATTTCGTAAAGACCTCAGTGAACTTGCTCATGCCCGGGCTCCTCGCCGCATTGCGCGGCGCAGGCTGAACGGGTAGTCCCACGGCCAGTTCCGACCCAGGAGAACGCATGTCCCAGGCCCAGATCATTGACGGCAAGGCTACCGCTGAGCGCCTGCGCGCCGAGGTCGCCGCCGAGGTGGCGATCCTGAAGGCCGAGCACGGTTTGCAGCCGGGCCTGGCGGTGGTGCTGGTCGGCGATGATCCGGCCAGCCAGGTCTATGTGCGCTCCAAGGGCGAGCATTCGAGGGCCGCGGGCATGCACTCGGTCACCCACCGCTTGCCCGCCGACGCCAGCCAGGACGCGCTGCTGGCCATGGTCGATCAGTTGAACCGCGATCCGGCGATCCACGGGATCCTGGTGCAACTCCCGCTGCCCAAGGGCCTGGACGAGAAAGCCGTGATCGAAGCCATCGATCCGGCCAAGGACGTCGATGGTCTGCACGTGGTCAACGCGGGTCGTCTGGCGCAGGGGCTGCCGTCGCTCGTGCCCTGCACCCCGCTCGGCTGCATGATCCTGCTGCGCGACACCCTGGGAGATCTCAGCGGCAAGCGCGCTGTGGTGGTCGGCCGTTCAGTGCTGGTCGGCAAGCCGATCGCTCAATTGCTGCTGCAGGCCGATTGCACGGTCACCATCGCCCACTCACGCACCCAGGATCTGCCGGCGGTCTGCCGCGAGGCTGACATTCTGGTGGCGGCCGTCGGTCGCCCGCAAATGATCAAGGCCGATTGGATCAAGCCGGGCGCCACGGTGATCGATGTCGGCATCAATCGCGTGCCGTTCCGCGATCCGGTGAAGGCGGCGGCGGGCAAGACCAAGCTGGTGGGCGACGTGGCCTACAAGGAGGCCTTGGAGGTCGCCGGCCATATCACTCCGGTGCCGAATGGCGTCGGGCCGATGACGGTGTCCTGCCTGCTGAAGAACACCGTGACCGCGGCTAAGCGCATCGCTGGCTTGGCGGACTCCTAGGCCGGCGTCGCGCCGGTCTGGTTGGTCCAGGCGATCAGTTCAGCCAAGGACTGGCTGACAGCCTGATCGAACGCGGCGACGATCGATGAGACCCGGTTGTCGCCGGCCCGCACCTTCGCCTCGATCAAGGTTGAGCCGGCCAGCGTCCGGTCGTTGCGAACCAGGGCGACGCGCAGGGTCACTGCGATCTCGGGCGCGGACTTCACGCCTCTATCATAGACCGCCTCGAACCGCGTGACGTCGACCCGCATGAAGTAATCCGCGCGACCGGTTTCCCCGCGCGACATCAGCCGCGCCGCGCCGCCATTGGCGTCGAAGGCCCGCGTCATCGCCTCGTTAAACAGGGTCGAGGCCGGCGAAACCCAGCGGGACTCAGCGATGTAAGCGACCTGGTCGCCGGTGACCGTGAGCATGCGATCGCCAGCCGCCGATTGCACGAAGGAGCCGGAGCCACGCACGACGCCGAACTGGGCCGTGGGCGCAGGGGCCGAACCGGCCTCGGCCGGCGTCGCGCCGTCGAACCGGTAGAGCTGAGACGGCTCGGACTTCGGGAACAGCGAAATACAGGCCGACAGCGAGACGGCGATCGCCGTGAGGCTCAGGACGCGGAGGCTGCGTGCGAGGGCGGTCATGGCTTTACCTTCATTTCCTGGGCTATGGGCTTGCCGACCAGGCCGCGAGGATTGGCTTGTACGTCGCGGATCAGCGAGTCGAGGGACTCGGCGGTCTCCTGCAGCGTCTGGACCGATGAGGTCAGCTGCGGGAGCCCGTTGGTGGCGAAGTCGCTGGTCGGCCCTTCGAGGCGGCCGACCATCGTGCGGATATCCTTGGCGGCGGCCTGGGCCTCCTCAGACGCCGCGGCCAGGTTGGCCAGGGTGCGCTTGCCGTCTTCATCCACCAGCGAGCGGCTCGACTTGCTGAGCTCGGCGATCTCCAGCGCGGCGGCGTCGATGCTCTGCAGGGACTTCTGGGCGTCGGCGATGATCGCCTTGCGCTCGCGCAGTTCGGATGTGACGGCCTGGGCGTCGCTGATCGCCGCGCCGACGGTCTTGATGTTCTGGTCGGACAAGACGCGATTGACGCGGTCCAGCGCCTCGACCGTACGCGTCAGCACGGTGCCTCCGCCTTCCAGCAGATCGGAGAGGGCGCTTCGTTGGGTCCTGAGCTTGGGGATCTCGCCCTGCGGGACGGTGTCTTTCAAGAGCCGCTTGGACGGCGTGCCCGCGGTGATCTGCACGTAGTTCACCCCGGTGATGCCCTGCGGCTCAAGCGTCGCGAATGAGTCGACGCGGATCGGCACGTCGGACGTGACCCGCGCGCGCGCGATGACCCGGTTTGGATTGGCGCGGTCGAGCTGGATGCGCGTGACCTCGCCGACCTTGATGCCGTTGAAATGGACTTCGCCGCCTTGGCTGAGGCCGCGAACCGGCCCCTGGAAGATGATGTCGTAGACATCATAGTCCTGGGCGAAGGTCAGCCGCGCGAGCCAGACCACGAAGATGATCAGGCCGGTGAACAGGAGCAGGGTCGAAAAGCCGACCAGGGCGTAATTGGCGTCTTTTTCCATCAGGCTGCCGTCTCGGCTTTCTTGACTGCATCAGCGGCCGCGCGTCCGCGCGGGCCGAGGAAGTACTCTTGGATCCAGGGGTGTGTCGACCGCTCCAGCGCTTGCACGGAATCGATCGCGACCACCTTCTTGTCGGCCAGCACCGCAACGCGATCGGTGATCGCATACAGCGTGTCGAGATCATGGGTGATCATGAACACCGTCAGGTTCAGGCTGTCGGAGAGGTCCTTGATCAGGGTGTCGAAGGCCGCCGCGCCGATGGGGTCGAGACCGGCTGTCGGCTCATCAAGGAAAAGCAGCTCGGGATCGAGCGCCAGGGCGCGCGCCAGGCCGGCGCGCTTGCGCATGCCGCCCGACAGCTCCGCCGGCTTCAGGTCGCCGGCCCCTGCGCGCAGGCCGACGAGGGCGATCTTCAGGTCGGCCAGTTCTTCGATGACCTTGCGGGACAGATTTGTGTGCTCGTACATCGGAGCCGACACGTTCTGGCGGACGGTGAGGTTCGAGAACAGGGCGCCTTGCTGGAACAGCACGCCCCATGAACGTTCGATCTCGGACCACCGTCGCCGGCTGGCGTGCTGAATATCCTGGCCGAACACCTTGACCGTGCCCGCATCGGGCCGGCGCAGGCCGATGATGCTGTTGAGCAGCACCGACTTTCCGGTACCCGAGCCGCCGACAACGCCCAGCACTTCGCCACGCTCGACGGTGATGTCGAGATCGTCATGCACGACGTGTGAGCCGAACTGCGACCGCAGGCCCTTCACCTCGATGGCCGGGCCGGTGCTGTCCAGGGGATCTTCTTCTTCGTCTGACACTTAGATCCCCAACTGCATGTAGAGCAGGGCGAAGGCGGCGTCGATCAGGATGATCGCGAAGATGGCGTGAACGACGGCCGAGGTCACCCGGCGGCCCAGAGATTCCACGTCGCCGCCGACTTCCATACCCTGGCGGCAGCCGATCCCGGCGATAACCACAGCCATGACCGGGGCCTTGGACATACCGATCAGGAAATGGGTGACGCCGACATTGTCGATGATCCGCTGCAGGAAGAAGTTGGGACCCAGGCCCAGCACCGACCAGGTGATCAGCAGGCCCCCGAACAGGCCCGCCAACGTGGCCACGAAGGTCAGCAGCGGGATGATGGCCAGCAGGGCGGCGAAGCGCGGGAACACCAGGGCTTCGAACGGATCGACGCCCATGACCTTCATGGCGTCGATCTCCTGGTTCATCTTCATCGAACCGATCTCGGCGGCGAAGGCCGAGGCCGATCGGCCGGCCAGCAGGATCGCCGTGATCAGGATGTTGAACTCGCGCAGCACCGCGATGCCGATCAGTTCGACCGCGAAGACCTCGGCGCCGAATTGGCGAAGCATGTTGGCGCCCAGCAGGCCGACGACCGCGCCGATGAAGAAGGAGGTGACGGCGACAATCGGAATGGCGTCCAGCCCGGCGCGCTCGGCCAGCGAAACGCAGGCCGCCCAGCGGATGCGCCGGGGATTGACCATGACCCGGCCCACGACCACCAGCAGGTGGCCGGTGAAGACCATTGTCTCAAAGAACTCGCGGCCAAGGTCGAACACGCCCCGGCCGATGCGGACGCCGAACTGGTAGAAGCCGCGCGGCTCCACCTTCTTGGCGGGTTTCTCGGCCGCCGCTTCGCCGACCAGCTCCAGCAGCCGCACGGTTTCTGGGCGGGCCTGGATGGCCTCGCTGGGCAGGACATCGCGCAGGGCGCGTATCAGGGCGAAGGCGCCTGCGGTGTCCAGCCGGCCGACGGGCGTCATGTCGACACCCTTCAGGCCATCGCTTTCGACGGCGGCGGCCAGACGCGTGGCGGCGTCGCCGGTGGACGTGGCCGTCCAGTCGCCGGAAAGCACGGCTTTGCGGCCGTCATCGGCGTCCATCAGACTAAAATCGGCGGGTCGTTCCATCGGCTCGCGTCGGGGCCTCAACTAAGAGCGTTTTCGTGACTCGAAACGCCTCGAGGCTCAACCTAGCAGAGCCGCCACGGGACGAAGAACGCCATATAGCTGAGGTTGTTCCGAGTTTCCGCACTGCAGCGTCGCTTCTCGCGACAAGGTGATCCGCAGACGGACCGCTATGCCTATCTTTCGCCCAAGTCGCCCGGCTAACAGGGGCGCGGGGCGGCTTGGGCGGCCTCGGAACACATTATTGTCTCAGGTCGGGAGCGTGCGTTGGCCCGTCAGATCGAAATCGCCGGGAAATCCGGAAACCGCTATCGCTACACCGCTCTCGAGGAAGACCGGGTTCTGCCGCCTGCCGGCGCGAACTACGTCATCTGCAAGCCAGGGTCGCAGGGCGTTGACGTGCTTTTCGTCGGCGAGACCGACAGCCTGGCGCGAACGGCCTGGCGCGACCAATTGGCCAAGGCCAAGGATGTCTACGGCGACGACGCCGACGTGATGACCCGGCTGAACGTCCGCAGCGCGGTGCGTGTGGCCGAGCAGGACGATCTCATCGAGGAACACAGCCCGCCGATGAACGCCGAGGCGCGAGCCTAGCGCCGCAGCGCTAGCCCGGTCATCTTGCGGCCGATTCCAGAAGGAACGGCCGATCAGTTGCCCCAATATCTCATTGTCATCCTTGGCGCGGCTGTGCGGCCAGACGGCCGTGCGAGCGCGGCGCTGCTGCGCCGTATCGAAGGCGGTCGGCGGTTGGCGCAAACCCATCCCGACGCGCTCGTCTTCTGCTCGGGCGGAGTAGGGCGATACGGGCCGTCGGAAGCCTCGATCATGGCCGAGCGTCTGACCGCGGACGGCGTTGCGGCCGAACGGCTGGTCCTTGATGAGCAGAGCCTCGACACCCTGCAAACCGTGGTCGCCGCGGCTCGCGAGATCGGCCAACGGAACCTGGCGGGCGCCATCGTCTGCACCGACAGCTATCACACGCCCCGAACGCGGTTGATCTTCTCAGCCCTGGGTGTGGCCAGCATCGATGGTTGCGTGAAAGCCGGCCCGCGTCAGATGGGCTGGCCGGCCTGGTGGCGGATGCGGCTGCGCGAGGTCCCAGCCATTCCGTATGACTGGATCCTGGCCCTCACCAAGCGCCGAGGCCTCCGAAATCAGATCGGTTCGACGCGGTAATAGCGCTCGGTCTGCTCGCTCCACGCATATGCTGTGTCGTTGAGCTGCTCGCGGTCATAGGCGGGACCGCCCTTCAGCTTATCCTTTGTGAGATCAGCGAGATATCCGTCGGCCTTCTCGTCGAACCGGATGGTGCGCCAAGGGACTGGATAGAACTTTCCGGCCGCCTTCAGCAGGCCGCCGAGCTCCACGATCACAAAGCGCGCCTGGCCGGTGTCACGCTCGAAAAACACCTCACGGATGGTGCCGAGCTTTTTGCCGGCGCCGTCCTTCAAAACGGTCCCCAGCAGGTTGGCGCTGCGGATCATCAGGCTGTCTGGATTCATGGACTTCCTCCCACTAAGGGAGGAACGCCTAGCTCTGCCATTCGATCCAGACCTGGATGGCCAAGTTGCACTGCATGATGAAACGCGGCGCGCTAGCCGCTGTTGCGCAGCCCCGCGGCGATCCCGTTGATGGTCAGGTGAATTCCCTCACGCACGGCCTCGTCGGTGTCGCCCGCCCGCCGCCTGCGGATCAGCTCGATCTGCAGGTGGTTCAGCGGGTCGATGTAAGGCAACCGGGTGCGTAGGGCCTCGGCCAGTTCGGCGTGGCGATCCAACAATGCGCCTTGCCCGCTGATCGCCAGGATGGCGTTGGTGGTCCTGTCCCACTCGGCGCTGATGCGGTCGAAGATCGTGGTCGCGAGGGTCTTGTCCTCGACCAGGTCGGCGTAGCGGCGGGCGATGTTCACGTCGGCCTTGGCCAGGACCATTTCCATATTGGCCAGGGTGGTGGCGAAGAACGGCCAGGCTTCATGCAGGTCGTTTAATTCGGCAAGCGAGACGCCGGAGGCCTCGACGGCCGATCCAAAACCGTACCAGCCGGGCAGCATCGTGCGCGATTGCGACCAGGAGAACACCCACGGGATGGCTCGCAGGCCCTCGATGCTGCGGGTCGGCTGGCGCGAGGCCGGCCGACTGCCGATGTTCAGCTCGACGATCTCGGTAAGGGGGGTGGCGGCGTAGAAGTAGTCCACGAAGCCGGGCGTCTCGTAGACGAGGTTGCGATAGGCCTCCATCGAGGCCTGGGAGAGGCGGCCTAATGTCGGGCCGTGACGCTGGGCGAGCTCGTGGTCGCCCGACTTGCCGAGCGAGGCGAGGACCACGCCAGCGGTGATGGTCTCAAGGCTTTGGCGCGCCAGCAGGGGATCGGCGTACTTGTTGGCGACGACCTCGCCCTGCTCGGTGATACGGATGCGACCGCGCACCGTGCCCTCCGGTTGGGCCAGCAAGGCGTCGTAGCTGGAGCCGCCGCCGCGCCCCACTGTTCCGCCACGGCCGTGGAATAGCTGGAGGCGTAGCGCGGCCTCATCCGTCACCTTGAGCAGGGCGGTCGAGGCCTTGTGCAGCTCCCAGGTCGAGGTGAGGTAGCTGCCGTCCTTGTTGCTGTCCGAATAGCCGATCATCACCTCCTGCAACCGCTCCTCAGCCAACAGCCGCTTGATCAGCGGCAGGGACAGATAGGCGGTCATGGTCTGCGGCGCGGCGCGCAGATCGGGGATGGTTTCGAACAGAGGCTCGGCGAAAATTTCTGTGCTGGGTTCGTCGCCCGGGTGGAAGAGGCCGACCTCCTTCAGCAGGATGTAGACCTCGAGCAGGTCCGACACCGAGGTGGTGTTGGATACGATATAGGCCCGGATCGCCTCGGCGCCGTAGCGGCGGCGGGACTGGGCCGCGGCGCTTAGCACCGCGTACTCGCGCCGGGTTTCCTCGCCGTACTCGGCATAGGGGGAATAGAGCAGCCGGCCGTGAGCCAGTTCGGACAGCAGAAGTTCGCAACGCGCCGGCTCATCCAGGGCCTGGTAATCGGGGCATACCCCGGCGACGGCCAGCAGTTCGGCGATCGTGCGGGCATGGACCGCCGAGTTCTGGCGCAGGTCCAGCGTCGCCAGGTGGAAGCCGAAGATGTCGACCGCCCGGATCAGGTCAGGCAGGGGGCCGGCGGCGAAGATCTCGCCCTGGCTCTCGACCAGGGCGTCGAGGATGGCCTGCAGATCGGCCTTGAGGGCCTGAGCATCAGGATATGGCTCGGCGACCAGTGTGGCGGGCCGGGGAGGGGCCTCGCCGGTCAGCAGCGGATAGGTGGCCGCCAGCCGGGCGTAGATCCCGCGCAAGGCCCGGCGATAGGGCTCGTCCAGCCGGTGGGGCGAGGCGTCGCCCGAGGCCTCGGCCAGCGCCTTGAGGGCCGGCGTCACCTTGGCCAGTTCGCTGGATATGGACAGTTCGGCGCCCAGGGCGTGGATGCGCTCCAGATAGGCCTGAAGAGCGGCCTGGGATTGCCGCGCGAAGGCCTGCCGCTGGACTGCGTCGGTGACGAAGGGGTTGCCGTCGCGGTCGCCGCCGACCCAGGAGCCGATCCGCAGGAAACTCGGCAACTCAGTCTCAAGCTGCCGACCCCAATGAGCGTAGAGCCGGGGCAGCTCGGCCAGGAAGCTGCGCTCGAAATAGGAGACGGCGGTCTCGATCTCATCGACCACGCCCAGGCGGACGCCGCGCAACAGCCGCGTGCGCCAGAAGATCGCCACTTCGCGCAGCAGTTCGGTTTCCAGCGCCTGGCGCGCCTCGTCGCTCGTGGCCTTCTCCCAGGCGGAAAAAGCCGCGGCTATGGCGCCGGCCCGGTCCAGTACGCTCTTGCGCCGGACTTCGGTGGGGTGGGCGGTGATCACCGGCGCGATCAGGCCGCCGGCCAGCAGTTTGGCGACCCGGTCGGGCGGCACGCCCTCGGCGGCCAGGGTGCGCAGGCTGCCGGCCAAGGTGTCGGGCCGTGCGTCGCCGGCTCGCATCTTGTCGCGCTGGATGCTGTCTTCGGCGATGTTGGTGATCTGCAGGAAGCACGCGAACGAGTGAGCGAAACGAACCGTCTCGTTCAGATCGAGGCTGCGCAGCCGCTCTTCCAGCAAGGCCGCGTTCGCCGCGCCACCCTCCCGGTGGAACGCCACGGAGGTTTGGCGGATGTCTTCGATCCGGTTGAACAGCCCCTCACCGTCCTGGGACTTGATGACATCGCCCAGCACCTTGCCCAGGAAGCGCACCTTGGCGCGCAGTTCCGACGGGGCTGACTTCACTACTCGATCTGGCACTGGTGCATCCGTCTGACTTGCCGGCTATCGGCGTTTTCTACAGTCCCACCGGCGCGCCGTCGCCCATCACCTGCGGGGCTGCAGCGGAGCGGTTGTCGGCCCCAACGGCGTTGGCGCGGGCGATGTCGCCGAGCAGGACCGCCGAGGGTTTGATCCGCCGCTGCTGGTTGGCGCGATCGACGCCGATCAGCCCGAACTTCGGCCCATAGCCCGCCGCCCATTCGTAGTTGTCGAGCAGCGACCAATAGAAATAGCCTCGCACATCCACGCCCTCGGTGATGGCGTCATGCAGTTCGCTAAGGGCTTCAGGCACAAAGGCCGCGCGGCGGCGGTCATCGTCCCCGGCCCAGCCGTTCTCCGTCACAATGATCGGCGTGGCGGTGCGTTCCCAGACAAAGCGGCAGGTGGCGGCCAGCGCCTGCGGGCGATCCTCATAGCCCATCACGGTGCGGGGATGGCCTTCTTCGGGACCCGAACTTCCGTCGCGCTTGGAGACGACACGGGAATAGGTCTGCACGCCGATGAAGTCATCGCCCTTCACCGCGTCCAGACAGACCCCATAGAAGTCTTCGCGCCGCTGGTCGCGCAGGGCTTCGGCCGCCGGCTCGGCCTGTTCGTCCTGGACGGCTAAGGTGACGCCGACCTGGACTTCCGACCGGACGGACTTGATCGCGTCGCGGCCCCGGGCGTGGGCGGCCAAGCCCTGGTTCAGGATCACCTCGCGCGGGCTGTAGAGGAAGAAGCGGTCGATCGACCCGTGCAGCACCGCTTCGGCCGCGGCGATGCGGGCCAGGGCCTTTTCCGAGGTCATGCGCGCCATCAGCGGTTCGCGGATGAACAGGGGAAGGTTCAGCTCATTGATCGTGCAGGCAATGTCGAAACCGCGCAGGTGGCGGGTCGCATGCTCGCAGAACCGGGCGAAGCGGTCGGGGAACTCGGGGCTGGTCATGCCGCCTTGCCGGGCCAGCCAAAGGGGCAGGGTGAAGTGGTGGTAGGTCAGCACAGGGGCGAGGCCGCGGCTAAGGCAGGCGTCGATACAGCGCTGGTAGTGGTCGAGCGCCGCCTGCGAAAAGACGCCGTCCTCAGGCTCGATCCGCGCCCATTCGATGGAGAACCGGTAGGACTGCAGTCCCAGGGCGGCCAGGATAGCCATGTCGTCGCCGAACCGATGATACTGGTCCACGGCGTCGCCCGAGGGTTCGCGAAACAGCGACGGTGAGGCGTGCTCCAGCGCCCAGCAGTCGGAATTGACGTTGCCGCCCTCGACCTGATGCGCGGCGGTGGCCGCGCCCCAGATGAACCCTTTGGGGAATGTTTTAGCGCCGTCAGTCATGCCGCCCGCTCCGATTGTAGCGGCGACAATGATCACAAGCCTTGGCGGCGTCCAGGCTGTCTAGGTCCGGTGGTCGAGGTGTTCACGGATCAGGGCTCGGGCGGCGCGCGGCAGCATGCGGGCCGGCCCGTCGCCCATCAGGGTGACCCGGCTCATGTAGGAGCCTTCGAGCAGCAGCATCAGCCCGTCGCCCAGTTCGTCGTCCTTGGCGCCGGCCGCGCGTGAAAGCTCGCCAAGCCGGCGCAGGGTCTCGCGCTTGTGCTGCTGGGCGACCAGGAAGGCCGGGTGATCAGGTTCGTGCAATTCGACCGCGGCGTTGCAGAGGGCGCAACCTTGCGCTTCCTCGCCGGACGATTTGCAGGCGAACGCGTCGAACAGCCCCTCCAGCTTCCCGCGCGGTGTGTCGAAGGCCCCGACAACCTCATCCCACCAGATCCAGCCCTCGCGCGACTGCTCCTTCAGCACCTCGGCGATGAGGTGGTCCTTGGACGGGAAGTTTCGGTAGAGGCTCATCTTGGTCGCGCCAGCCAAGGCGGCGATGGACTCGACGCCGACGGCGCGAATGCCTCGGCGATAGAACATTTCGCGCGCGGTCTCGAAGATGCGGTCGCGTGCGGACTTGCGCGCCGGCGCCCCGGCCGCGGCGGGCGGGGCCGTAACTTCCAGCGCGGAATCTATCGCCAGCGTTTTCATGTCTGATTGCATTGACGTGCGAGCGGCCGGCTCGTGTCAATGACCCACACGATACCGGTTGATACCGATGCAACCGACGAGGTTACAGGCGAGCGCCGTGGGATCATGAGTTATCAATGATTACTTGGCTGGCGACCGACGGCGTAGCATGATGCCGAACAACTGTTTGACGGGCGATCCGGCGAAGTTCGGAAGTCCATGCGAGGAATATCAGGTGGCGGTCGAGCACTTTGACGTACTGATCGTGGGCGCTGGCCTGTCGGGCATTGGGGCGGGCTATCACCTTCAGGCCAACGCGCCGAGGAAGACCTATGCGATCTTGGAGGCCCGCGAGGCTATCGGCGGGACTTGGGACCTGTTCCGTTATCCGGGCATTCGCTCCGACAGCGACATGTACACCCTTGGCTACTCGTTCAAGCCGTGGCGCGGGGCCAAGGCGATCGCCGATGGCCCCTCGATCCTGAAGTATGTGCGCGACACCGCTGTCGAGAACGGCATCGACCGTCACATCCGCTTTGGCCACCAGGTGAAGGGCGCGTCGTGGTCTTCGGCTGATGCGCGCTGGACGGTCGAGGTTGAGCGCGGCCCCGGCAAGGAGCTGGCGCAGCTGACCTGCAACTTCCTTTTCATGTGCAGCGGCTATTACGACTACGCCGAAGGCTACACGCCCGACTTCGCGGGGACCGATCAGTTCCGCGGCCCGATCCTGCATCCCCAGAAGTGGCCGGAAGGTCTCGACTATTCGGGCAAAAAGGTGGTGGTGATCGGTAGCGGCGCGACGGCGGTGACGCTGGTGCCTGAGATGGCCAAGACCGCCGCTCACGTTGTCATGCTGCAGCGCTCGCCGACCTACGTGGTGTCGCGCCCGGCCGAGGACGCGTCCGCCAACTGGCTACGCGAACATCTGCCCGCCAAGCTGGCCTATGGGATCACGCGCTGGCGCAACGTGCTGTTCGGCATGCTGTTCTTCAACATGGCCCGCAAGAAGCCCGAACAGACCAAGCAGAGGATCCTGGGCATGGTGCGCGAGCACCTGGGTCCCGACTACGACGTCGATAGACATTTCACCCCCAGCTACAATCCGTGGGACCAACGCCTGTGCCTGGTGCCGGACGCCGACCTGTTCGAAGCGATCAAGGACGGCAAGGCCTCTGTGGTCACCGACCACATCGACAGCTTCACCGCCAAGGGACTGAAGCTGAAATCGGGCGAGGAACTGGAGGCCGACGTCATCGTCACGGCCACCGGCCTGAAGATGCAGTTGCTGAGCGGGATGGAGGTCGTCGTCGACGGCGAGCGGATCGATCTGTCCAAAACCGTCTCCTACAAGGGCATGATGTACAGCGGCGTGCCGAACCTCGCCTCGGCCTTCGGCTACACGAACGCCTCCTGGACCCTGAAATGTGATCTGACCTGCGAATATGTCTGCCGGCTGTTGAATCATATGGATCGGACCGGTCTCAAGCAGGCGACGCCGCAAAAGAACCCGGTAGTCGATGAGGCCCCCTGGCTCGATTTCTCATCGAGCTACGTGCAGCGCGGCATCGGCCAGTTCCCGCGGCAGGGTCTTAAGAAGCCTTGGAAACTTAACCAGAATTACGCGCTCGATCTGCTGTCGCTACGGTTCGGCGCCGTCACCGACGACGCCATGGAGTTTTCCAAACCCAAGGCGCCGGAGCGTGCAGCCCTGAGCGCCTAGCGGGCTCGATCCGAACTGATCCTGCGTAAGGGAACGCTCGCGCCAGTGAGGCCATTGGCGTGACGGTGTTCGCTGACGCCTGGGCTGGAAGGTTTTTGGCAGCATTTTCCAGATAGACGGTCCTCGACAAACTGAACGCAAGACGAGGGCGCCGCATATGGGTTCTCGTAGAACGAGGACCGCCTGTGAAATCACGCCTACTTTGCGCCGCCAGCCTTGCGGCGTTGCTGCTGCCCGCTGGAGCCGCGCTCGCCAATGATGCGGCGACCCCCGTCGACGAGGTGGTGGTCACCGGCGAGAAAGTGAATCGCGGTCTTCAAGACACAGTCGCCAGCGTCGCCGTCGTCACCGCCCAGCGGATCGAGGACGAAGCGATCCAGAACTTTGGCGATATCGTCAACCGTACGCCGAACATGGCCGAGACCTATGGCGCGTCGGGCTTCTCGATCCGCGGGATCAGCAATATCGGCGTCACGGGCGCCGGCAGCGGCGGACTGGCGACGATCTATGTCGATGGCGCGGCGATCCCCGACCACGGCCTGAACAACGGCCCGCTGGATATGTGGGATGTGGCGCAGGTCGAGATCCTGCGTGGTCCGCAATCGACGCTGCAGGGCCGCAACGCCCTGGCCGGCGCGGTGGTGATCCGCACCCAGGAGCCGACCTGGGATTGGTCCGCCCGTGGGCGCGTCTTGCTCTCCGACGCCGGTGATCGTTCGGTCGCGGTGGCCGGCGGCGGCCCGATCGTGGCTGACCAACTGGCGTTCCGGATCGCGGTCGAGGATCGCGAGTCCGACGGCTTCATCTACAACACGACCCGCAAGGAAGACGAGAACGCGCGCGAGGCGACCACCATCCGCTCGAGCCTGCTGTTTGCGCCGGCGACCACGCCGGGCCTGACCGCCCGCGCCACCTGGACCCACGACGAGCGCAAGGGCGGATACGCCTATACCTACGCCCGCACCGATGTGCCGGACGCGTCGGACAATCGCATCGCCACCGGCAACTATCCGAACCGAAGCAAGGGCACGACCGACATCCTGACCTTCGCGGCCGACTATGAGATATCCGACAACTTGACGCTCGCCAGCGTCACCGCCTGGAGCCGGCTCGATCTGGCCACCAGCTTCGACGCCGATGGCGGCCCGATCAATTCGGAGTTCGCCGTCCAGACCGAGACGGACAAGACCTTCTCCCAAGAGCTTCGCCTGCAGTACGAGGGCGAACGACTCGAAGGCTTGGTCGGCGTCTACTACGCCAATCGTGAGCTTGATCTCGCCCTGACCAGCCGGCGCGCGGTGCCGACGCCAACCTCGACCCTGATCGGCGTGCTGATGAGCCCGCCGTTCAGCTTGAACGCGGCGACGGCGACCATGGCGGCCGGCCTCTATGCGACGGCGTTGCCGGTGGTGCCGGTGAACTTCAATGGCGTTACGTCCGACCAGATCGAGACCGCCGCGATCTTCGCCGACGGCCGGTTCGAGCTGACCCCGCAACTCTCGTTGCTGGGCGGGTTCCGCTACGACCGCGAAGAGAACATTCAGGACGTCACCCAGAAGGCCAGCTTCGGCGGCGTCTATCCGAACCCGGCGCTCTACGGCCAGCTCGGCCCGGTCATCGCCGGTCTCAACCAGGTGGTTGGACTGTTCGTCGGTCAGGCCAGCGCGGTCGTCCCCTCGACCAGCCGGACGTTCGAAGCCTTCCTGCCCAAGCTTGGCCTGAAGTACGACATTACCGATGCGGCCTCCGCCAGCTTTGTGGTGCAGCGCGGCTACCGCTCCGGCGGCGCGACGATCAACGTCGCCCGCGGCGCCATCGTGCCCTACGATCCGGAATACACTTGGAACTACGAACTGGCCCTGCGCTCGACCTGGCTGGACAACGCGCTCAGCGTCAACGCCAACGCCTACTATGTCGACTGGACCGATCAGCAGGTGTTGGTGAACATGGGTTCGAGCCTCTACGACACCCAGATCGAGAACGCCGGCGCTTCGCATCTCTATGGTCTGGAGTTGGAAGCCACCTACCGCGCCAGCCGCCAGTTCGACTGGTACGCCGCGCTTGGCGCCAGCCACACCGAGTTCGACGACTTCACCGTCAACCCCGGCTCCAGCACCGTCGACCTGTCGGGTTCCTCCTTCGCGTTCGCGCCGGAGTGGACCTGGGCGGTTGGGGGAAATTATCGTTGGGACAATGGCTTCGTCGCCAATCTTAACGCTAGTTATCGCAGCAAGGCCTATAGCGCTTCCGGCCCCAACCAGGCCGACTACGCCATCGACGCGCGGACGCTGGTGAACGGGAAGATCGGCTACGAGACCGCTCGTTGGAGCGCCTCAATCTACGCCAAGAATATCTTCGACGAGCAGTATGTGCAGCAGAACCAGGCGGCCTTGAACCAGGCGATGTTCGGCGACCCGCGGGTCGTCGGCGCGATCCTCGAAACCCGCTGGTGATATCGGCAGGACCCGCGCGGCGTCTTCGCGCGGGTCCTCCAAATTCTGAAGGCGGCGCCACGGCGCGAGGCAGGCGATGAACATCGTTCGGATTTCAACGATGTTTGTCTGCCACCCGATGTCTCACCTGCTATAGCCCCTGAGGTCGGCGACCATACCGACGCTTAGAGGAGAACCCGTTTGACGCTCGAAGCTCCGGCGCAAGCGCTTGCAGGCACAATAGCCCGACCCGCGCCGTCCCGGACGGACCACCCCCTTCGCATCGCCTTCCTGTCATACCGGTCCGATCCACGGGTCGGCGGGCAGGGGATCTATCTGGCCGAAGCGGCCAGGGCGCTGGCCGAACGTGGGCACCATGTCGAGGTCATTTCCGGACCCCCCTATCCGCAGCTGGCCGACGGGATCGGTCTGGTGAAGCTGCCGTCGCTTGATCTCTACGCCCAGCCCCACAACGGTCATCGTGCCTTGCGGTGGCGACACCTGCGCAGCTGGACCGACACGGCCGAATTTTTCGGACACCTGTCGGGCAAGTTCATGGAGCCCTGGAGCTTTGGCCGCCGGGCGGCGAAGTACTTGCGCGCTCATCCCAACAAGTACGACGTGGTGCTCGACAACCAGTCGATCGCCTCGGGACTGCTGGATATCGCGCGCCAGGGCGTGCCGGTTGTCGGCGTCATTCACCATCCCATTCGTCGCGATCTCGACCTCGCCCTGGCCGCGGAGCCGGCCTGGGGCATTCGGTGGTTGAAGCGGCGCTGGTACAGTTTCCTGAGCATGCAGGAGCATGTCGCGCCGCGGCTCAGCGACGTGATCGTGGTGTCGGAGAGCAGTGGACAGGACGTCGCCGAGTGCCTTGGCGTGTCGGCGGTAAACATCTCGGTCATTCCGCTGGGCATCGACCAGACGGTGTTCAAGCCGCAGCCTCAGATCACGCGAGAGCCGTTGCGGCTCTTGACGACGGCGAGCGCCGACGTCCCCCTCAAGGGGCTCAAATACCTGATCGAGGCCTATGCGCAGCTCTTGCCCGCATGGCCGGATTTGAAGCTGGTGGTGATCGGCAAGTTGCGTGAAGGCCCCACCGCCGAAATGCTGGAAGATCTCGGGCTGTCTGGACGCGTGGAGTTCGTCAGCGATCTGAGCCAGCAGGAAGTCGTCGAGCAATATGCGCGCGCGACGCTTTGCGTCACCCCGTCGCTCTACGAAGGATTTGGACTGCCGGCGGCCGAGGCGATGTCCTGCGGCTCGCCGGTCGTCGTCACCGACGGCGGCGCGCTGCCGGAGGTGGTTGGCGACGCCGGCGTGGTGGTCCGCAAGGGCGACCCTGAGGCCTTGGCCTCGGCGATCGGTCAGTTGCTGAAGGATCCGTCGCGTCGCGCGGCCATGGGGCACGCGGCTCTGGCGCGGGCCGCCGAGCGCTTCTCCTGGCCGAGGGCGGCGGAGGCGTATGAAGTCGTCCTGCAACGCGCGATGTCCCGCCAATGCTGACCGCTCGCCTCGAAAAATTAGGTCTGAAGCGCGGCGCGTGGGTGCTGGATCTCGGCTGCGGGGAGGGACGCCACGTCCATGGCCTGCACGTGCTGGGCGGGATCAACGTGGTCGGCCTGGATCGGGACGGCCCGTCCCTGGTCAAGGCGCGAGAGGGGCTGGCGATGTTGCCGGCCGCCACCGCCACCACAGGCTTTGTCGAGGGCGACGCCTATCGCACGCCCTACGCGGACGCGACCTTCGACGCAGTGATCTGCTCGGAGGTGCTGGAGCATCTTGAGGACTACCACGCCGCGTTGGCGGAGATCGCTCGAGTGCTGAAGCCGGGCGGGGTGTTCGTCGCCACCGTGCCGCGCGCCTGGCCCGAGAGAATTTGCTGGGCGCTGGCGTCGGGACCCGGCGGCTATGGCGATCAGCCCGGCGGCCATGTCCGCATCTTCGACGAGCGTGAACTGGCCGCGGACATCGCCAAGGGCGGTTTCGACAAGACCGGCCGTCATCACGCCCATGGCCTGCATGCGCCGTACTGGTGGCTGAAGTGCGCGTTCTGGGACCGCCGCGACGATCATCCGCTGGTGAAGCTCTATCACCGGTTTTTGGTCTGGGACCTGATGGAGCGACCCTGGCTGACCCGGGCGCTCGACGCTGTGGCTTCGCCGGTGATGGGCAAGAGCGTGGCGCTCTACTTCCGCAAGCGTGCGGCGGCATGACCGCCGGAACGGCCCTTTCCGCTGCTCCCGCGTTGGGCGCCCTGAGGGGGGCGTGCGCGTCCATACTGAGCGTCCAGCTCTCCGATGGCTCCATTCCCTGGTTCGACGGTGGCCCCTGGGACGCCTGGAACCACGCCGAAAGCGTGATGGCCCTGGCGGTGATGGGGGAGGCGGACGCCGCGCGGGCTGGGCTCGATTTCTTGCAGGAGACGCAAGAGGCGGACGGATCGTGGCTCGGCGGCTACGGCAACGCCCTGCCGATGGACGGCCCGATGCGGATAGCCCGCGTCGCGGCGCCCGTTCTGAAGGACACCAACTTCGTGGCCTATCCGGCGGCCGCGGTGTGGCACGGATTTCGACTGACCGGCGATTTGGCCGAGGCCCGGCGCCGGTGGCCCATGGTGCGGGCGGCGATCAATTTCGTCCTGGCGCAACAGCACTCCGATGGTGACATCTCCTGGTGCGCCGAGGCGCATGGAACTGAGATCGACGATGCGGTGCTGGCTGGCAACGCGTCGATCTATGCCAGCCTTGGGTGCGCCCTGCATCTTGCCGACCTGATGGGTGAGCCGCAGGACGCATGGCGTCTGGCGCGTGGCCGGCTGCGGCGTGCGGTGCTTTGTGCGCCGGAACGCTTCGATCGCGCGGGGCAGGACCGGTCGGGCTTCGCCATGGACGCCTATTATCCAATCCTCACAGGCCTGACGCCCGCAGCGGCCGGGCTTGCGCGGCTCGAGACCAAGGTCGCGCCCTTCGTGCGGCCGGGTCTGGGGTGCCTCTGCGTCATCGACCAGCCATGGGTGACGACCGCCGAGTCCTGCGAGTTGGCGATGGCGATGCTGCGGCTGGGACGCCGGGCCTCGGCCGCGACCCTGCTGGACTGGCAGAACGCACAGCGCGACGCCGATGGTTCCTACTGGATGGGCTGGCAATTCGAGGAGTCGATCTTCTGGCCCCAGGAGAAGCCGAGTTGGACGCAAGCGGCGGTGATTTTGGCCACCGACGCCTTGAACGCCGCCACGCCCGCAAGCGGCGTGCTGACCGCCGACTAGGCCGCTTAGAGTTTGCGCAGGATCCGCAGGCTTTTGACCGACAGAACTTCCTCATAGAGGTCCGACGCCAGCGCCCGCTGATAGATCTCGAAGGGCGGGCGGCCACCGTCGGCCGGGTCGGGAAAGACGTCATGGATGGCCAGCAGGCCGCCGGCCTTCAGGTGCGGCGTCCAGCCTCGCCAGTCGCCAAGCGCCGCGGGCATGGTGTGGCCGCCGTCGATGAACAGGAAGCCGAGCTGCGTCGCCCAAGCCCGCGTGATGATTTCGGAGCGTCCGACCACCGGGATCGCATGATCCTCCAGGCCCGCGCGGCGGAGGGCTCGGCGCAGAAACGGCAGGGTGTCCATTGCGCCGGCTTCATCATCCCATAGCTCGGCGTCGTGATACTCCCAGCCGGGCTGGTTCTCCTCGGAGCCGCGGTGGTGATCCACGCAGAACAACAGGCTGCCCGCGTCGCGGCAGGCCGTGCCGAGATAGACCGCCGACTTGCCGCAATAGGAGCCCACCTCCAGCGCGCAGCCGAGGCTCGCTGTGGCGACAGCGGCGTCGTAGAGCGCGTGGCCTTCCGCAGGGTCCAGAAAGCCTTTGACGGTGTCGATGTCGATCGGGAGTTTCATGGGCTGGCTTATCCGATGATCCGGCCCCGCGGTATAGCTCTGGTCGATGACTAACGGTCGAGTTCTTTAGCGGGGCGCAATTGCTGCAACAGTTATTCGCTCGTTGACTAGACGGTCAGCGGCAATGCTAGGCTGTGCTAAATAGAGAGCGACGAGCTTAATCTCGCCCAGCTTGGAAAATGAGGTCGGGGTTGCCGGCATATGTGTTCTTCCTGACCAATCACCTGGGCGAGCCTTTCGAGGCGCACGAACTGGAATTCCCGGACGATCAGCACGCGTTCAATCACGCTGAAATACTGGCCGCGCGGCAGTATCCGGTTGAGATCAGGCTGCGCGGCGAACTGATCAAACAGATTCCGATAGGCGAATGGAAGGCCGAGGACTGGTTAAAGCCCCATCTGGGACCCTGGCCGCTGACCTAATGCGCGGCGGTGGTTGACGCTGCCCCGCGACCACCCACATAGGGGACGGCCCACGCGATGGCCTGACCAGTGATCCGTCTGATCAACGGACACCTCAGCAAATTCCGCGGGACGACCAAAACGCGCGGCAGCGGCCTCGGAAGCCGCCCTGTTCCTTACCCGGGGAATGCCGGCGTTTTGGTTTTTTCTCCCAGCAGCCCATTGGCCGCCACGGCCTTCAGCCGCAGGTCGGGGACCTCGGTGAACGCCAGGTCCGTGACACCGAAATACTCGGCCTGGTTCGAGGCGCACCAGTCGGTCGTGACGATGCGCACGAGGTCGCCCGCGGCCGCAGCAACCGTCTTGGCATAGAGGAAGTCGCCGCTTCGCTGGTCCAGCGGCATCGGGCGGTCCTGGTTCGCCCGCTCGATAAAGCCCGCCAGGCGTTTGCGGCTGACCTCCGCCACCATCAGCTTGCCCTCGAACCGGACGACGGCGTCGAAGGCGAACCGCGAGACGGGGCCGGAGGGCAGGCCGGCGCCAAGGGTGGTGTGGCCGATGAAGCCTGCTTCGGCGCCGCTTGCATCGGCCATGGCCGCGGCGACGGCGCGTCCGGTGTCTCCGAGCGACAGCGCGCGTGCCGAAGTCCCCAGGATTGCCCGTTCCTGTTCCGTCAGCGCCTGCGCCAAGGTCGTGGAGATCAGTGTGGCGAGGCGGGGCGAGGGCGGCGCGTCCATCGAGACGGGCTTGGAAACCGCGTCGCCGGGTCCGTTCAATCGTAGAGGGATGGCGGTGTAGGCGTTGCTCCACGATCCGGTGTGCACATAGACGCTGCGACCCTGCCGATGTTGGAACAGCAGGTGATTGTGCCCGCCGACCATCAGCGCGCCGTCGGGCAGCAGGGGCAGGATGTCTCGATCCGGCGCGACGCCTGCATGGCTCATGACCATCGACAGGTCCGCGCCATTCAGGGCGGCTGCAAGGTTCGCTTTGGCCCATTCGCCGGGCACGGGTATGGCCAGGGTCGGGCGGCTTGCGGCCGGGTAGGTCTTCACAGAGTTCGTCGCCACGCCCACGACCCGCAGGCTTCGTGCGCCCAGCGGAACGAGCGCCGTCGCCGACGCGAACGGCGCGCCGGTTCGGGTGTCGATGATGTTGCTCACCACCGTGACGCCCAGGCTCCTCAGGCGAGCCACCACGTCCGCCAAGTCTGGCGTGATGTCGTTGTCGTGGTTGCCGAGATTGAAGACGGTCGGGGCGATCTTGGGCAGTTCGCCCAGGAAGGCCCAATCGATGGCGCCGCCGGAGCGCACGGCCGCGACATTGCCGTGTTCGAACGCGTCGCCATTGACGGCGAGCACGTGCGGGACGCGTTGGGAGGCGACCTCGGCCTCCAGAGCGGCGAGCAACTGCCCCGTCCGCTCATAGGCCGAATGGGTGTCCGACATGGCGAGCACCCGTCCGACGATCGGAGACGCAAAGCCGGTCAGGAGGGGGCTGGCGGCGGTGGCGGCCAAGGCGCCGAGGAATTGTCGGCGGTCGGTAGGCGAGGGGAGTTGGGGCACGATCAGCCTGATTTCACCATTTCAGCGCCTGAGCAATCACTGAGCGGCGCGCGCGACCAGACAATGCGTGATTGTGGCAACGTAGTGAAAAATTCACGAAGCGAACCGCGTTTTGTGTTGGTGATTGGAAGCGCCGCAACGTAGGGGCGGCCCCATAATCTACTCCTCGGGGATCACTCAAATGTCTCGTCGTCTCGGCGCGCTGGCCTGCACGGTCAGCGGTCTGGCTATTCTCGTCTCCACGCCTGCCCTGGCCCAGTCGGCTGCGCCGGCGGACGCCACCTTCACCGTTGAAGACGTGGTGGTCACGGCCCAGCGCCGCAGCGAGAGCATCCGCGACGTCCCGTTCGCGGTGACCGCGGTGAACCAGGAGACGTTGGCCGAGGTGGCCGCCGGCGGCGGCGACATCCTGTCGATGTCCGCCCGCGTGCCCAGCCTGCAGGTTGAGAGCTCCAACGGCCGTTACGCCCCGCGCTTCTACATTCGCGGCCTGGGCAATGTGGACTTCGACTTCAACGCCTCGCAGCCGGTGTCCGTCGTGCTCGACGACGTCGTGCTCGAAAACGTCTTCCTGAAGGGCTTCCCGCTGTTCGACGTCCAGCAGCTTGAAGTGCTGCGCGGACCGCAGGGCACGCTGTTCGGCCGCAACACCCCGGCCGGCGTGGTCAAGATCGACACCGCCAAGCCGTCGCAGCAGTTCGGCGGCTTCGCCTCGCTCGCCTACGGCAATCTGGGTTCGGTCCGCGGCGAGGGCGCCGTCACCATGCCGCTTACCGAAACCGTGCAAGTGCGCGTTTCGGGCCTCTGGAACCACCGCGACGACTGGGTGGACAACGCCTATGACGCGCCCTTCGCCGATCCGAACGGCAAGGACCTGGGCAACTTCGACGACGTCGCCGGCCGCATCCACATCGCCTGGACCCCGACCGACCGCCTATCGGCCCTGCTGACCCTGCAAGCCCGCGACTATGAGGGCACGGGCACGATGAACCGGGCCAATGTCCTCACCAAGGGCTCCAACGAGCTGAACGCCAACTTCGACCGCGAAAAGGTCTATTACGACGGCGGCCGCAACAACTTCCAAAAGCAGAACACCACCTCGCAGTCGCTGCAGGTCGCCTACGACTTCGGACCGGCGACCCTGACGGGCGTGGTCGGCTCGTACCAGGGCAAGTCGTCCGGCAATGGCGACATCGACGGCGGCGTGGCCTCGGCTCCGGCCGGCGCGCCCTTCAAGACTCCGTTCAACTCCGAGACCGGCACCCTCAACAGCGACTTGCTGCAGAACACCTACGAGCTGCGCCTCTCGTCCAATGGCGACGGCCCGCTCGGCTGGCAGGTCGGCGCCTTCTACTGGGATGAGCGCTTCAACCTGATCTCGGCGACCTTCAACGGCACCGGCGGCATGCTGCCGACGATCACCACCGACATCGTGCAGCGTTCGGAGTCCTGGTCGCTGTTCGGCCAAGGCCACTACGAGGTCACCGACGCCCTGAAGCTGACGGCCGGCCTGCGCTACACCGACGACAGCCGCGACTTCCGCGGCCAACGCGTGCTCGGCCCGCCGCTGGACGTGACGAAGAAGGTCGGCGACGAGCAGGTGAGCTGGGACGTCAGCGCCCTCTATGAGGTCAACGACCAACTCAATCTGTTCGCCCGCATCGCGCAGGGCTATCGCGGCCCGTCCATCCAGGGCCGGATCGCGACGTCCAACGTGGTGACCACCGCCGACTCCGAGACCGTGATGTCCTACGAGGTCGGCTTGAAGTCGCGCCTGTGGGACGGCCGCGCTCGCCTCAACGCCACGGCGTACATCTATGAAGTTTCGGATCCGCAGTTCACGGCCATCGGCGGCGAGGGCAACTTCAACCAGTTGATCAACGCCGATAAGGGCGAGGGCTACGGCATCGAAATCGACGGCGACGTCTATCTCGGCGCGGGCTTCAGCGTGCTCGGCGGGTTTGCCTGGAACCACACCGAGATCAAGGACAGCGACCTGCTGGTGGCGTTCTGCGGCGCGGCCTGCACCGTGACCGATCCGATCGTCAATGTCGGCACGACCCGTCGCGCCAACATCGACGGCAACCCGTTCCCGCAGGCGCCGGAATACACCGCCAACATCACCTTGAACTACGAGCACTCGCTGGCCAACGGCTCGGAGCTCTTCGCTTCGACCGACTGGGTCATGCAGAAGAACTTCAACCTGTTCCTCTATGAGTCGGTCGAGTTCATGCAAGACACCGCCTTCGAGGGCGGCGTTCGCGCGGGCTGGCGCGATACGAGCCGCGGCCTGGAAGCAGCCGTCTATGTGCGCAACGTCACCGACGAAGAGAACGTCATCGGGGCGATCGACTTCAACAACCTGACGGCCTTCGTCAACGAGCCCCGCACCTACGGCGTGCAGCTCACGAAGCGCTTCTGATCTGAATCGGCCCGGAGGAGCGTCCCCGCTTCTCCGGGCCAACTACTGCCTGTGAGATCCGCGCGCCAAGCGCGAAGGCCGCCTTCGCGAAAGCCAGGCGCTGCAGACGACCCTTTTCCGCGCGCGTGGACAGGTTTTGGCGGTTGGTGCATGACGTTCCGGGCCGGCTGTCAACGAACGGCCGGGGCAAGGGGAGAACATGCAGGCTTATCGGTTTAACAGCTTCGGCAGTCTCGACGAGCTGCAGGTCCGCGAAGAGCCCGATCCGCAACCGCAGCGCGGCGAGGTGCTGGTGCGCGTGCATGCGGTTTCCCTGAACTTCCGCGACATCGCCATTCTGCGTGGCCGTTATCCGCGCAAGGCGGTTCCGGGCCTGATCCCGGTGAGCGACGCCGCCGGCGAGGTCGTGGCGGTGGGCGAGGGGGTTGCGGCCTTCAAGGTCGGCGACCGCGTGATCAGCGCCTTCCATCCCCGTTGGTTCGGCGGGGAGATGCCCTCCACGATTCAGAGCGACAGCTATGGGGCAGAGAGCGACGGGTGGCTTTGCGAGCTCAAGGCCATCAGCCAGGAGGCCGTGGTCCGGTTGCCTGACGCCTTGTCGTATGAGGAGGGTTCCACGCTACCTTGCGCCGGTCTGACCGCTTGGACGGCGCTGGCAGGACCCACTCCGATCCGGGCCGGACATTCGGTGCTTGTGCTTGGCAGCGGCGGCGTCTCGCTGTTCGCCTTGCAGCTTGCCCGCGCCGTGGGCGCCCAGGTCATCGCCACGACCTCCAGCGCAGCCAAGGTCGACCAGCTCAAGGCGTTGGGCGCCGCCGAAGTCGTGAACTACGCCGATGATCCCCAATGGGGGAAGGCTGTCCGCGCGCTGACCGGTGGCAGAGGGGTGGACCGCGTCGTTGAAGTCGGCGGGCCGGGCACCATCGCCCAGTCTCTGCGCGCGGTGGCGCTGGGCGGGGAAATCGCCTCCATAGGTTTCCTGAGCACCGAAAACCCCGGCATCGACTTCTTCCAGCTCAAGGGCAGCGGCGCGAGTTTCCGCAACATCACGGTCGGGGACCGGGCCGGGCTTCTGGAGTTTACCCGAGCCGTCGCGGCGACCGGCCTGAAGCCGGTGATTGACCGGGTCTTCGCCTTTGATGAGGCGCGCGAAGCGTTCAGCCACCTCGAAAGCGGCGCCCACCTCGGCAAGGTCGTGATCCGCGTAGTGAGATGAGCCGTGGTCGCGAGAAGGATAGGGGCCGCGACGCGGTCGCGGCCCCCGCAATCCTAGGCTAGGTCAAAGCGGTCTGCGTTCATGACCTTGGTCCAGGCGGCCACGAAGTCGTTCACGAACTTCTCGCCCGCATCCGACGAGGCGTAGACCTCAGACAGCGCTCGGAGCTGGGAGTTTGAGCCGAACACCAGGTCAGTCCGGGTGGCGGTCCACTTTTCCTCGTGCGTCCCGCGATCGGTCCCCAGGAACACCTCGTCGCCGCGACCGTCCACTTCCTTCCACGCCGTGCCCATGTCGAGCAGGTTGACGAAGTAGTCGTTGGTCAGTTGGCCAGGGCGATCGGTGAGCACGCCATGCGGAGAGCCGCCGTAGTTCGCCCCCAGCACTCGCAACCCGCCGACCAGGACGGTCATTTCAGGCGCTGTGAGGCGCAGAAGCTGGGCGCGGTCGACCAGCAGTTCCTCGGTCGGCACGTTGAAGGCCACCTGCAGGTAGTTGCGGAAGCCGTCGGCTCTGGGTTCCAGCACCGCGAAGCCCTCGACGTCGGTCTGCTCCTGCGAGGCGTCGGTGCGGCCGGGCGTAAAGGGTACTTCGAGGTCGCGGCCGACCGCTCGGGCGGCTTTCTCAATCCCAACTGAGCCGCCCAGCACCACAAGGTCGGCGATCGAGACGGTCTTGGCTCCGGCGAACCCGGCCTTGATGTTCTCGTAGACCTGCAGAACCTTGGCCAGCTTGACCGGTTCGTTGACCTCCCAGTCCTTCTGCGGCGCAAGGCGGATGCGGCCTCCGTTCGCCCCGCCGCGGTGATCTGAGCCGCGATAGGTCGAGGCCGAGGCCCAGGCGGTCGAAACCAGTTCGGCGACGGAGAGGTTCGACCCGGCGATCTTTTCCTTCAGCGCCTTGATGTCGTTCGCATCGATCACGGGGCCTTGCTGAGGCGGGATCGGATCCTGCCAGAGCAAATCCTCGGCGGGCACTTCGGGGCCGAGGTAGCGCGCCTTGGGGCCCATGTCCCGGTGGCAGAGCTTGAACCAGGCCCGTGCGAACGCGTCGGCGAAGTAGGCCGGATCGTCCCGGAACTTCTCGGAAATCTTGCGGAATTCCGGATCGACCTTCAACGCCATGTCGGCGGTCGTCATCATGGTCGGCACACGCCGGTCGGGGCTGTGAGCGCCCGGCGCCAGGTCTTCTGGCTTCTGGTTCACCGGTTGCCATTGCTTGGCGCCGGCGGGACTGCGGACCAGCTCGTACTCGTAGTCGAGCAGCATGTGGAAGAAGGTGTTGTCCCAGGTGATCGGCGTCGGTGTCCAGGCGCCTTCGAGCCCTGAAGTGATGGTGTGATCGCCGATCCCGCTCTCGTGGCCGCTCTGCCAGCCAAGCCCCTGCTGGGCGATGTCCGCCCCCTCTGGCGATGCTCCGACCTTGGAGGCGTCGCCGGCCCCGTGGGCCTTGCCGAAGGTGTGGCCGCCGGCGGTCAGCGCCACGGTCTCCTCGTCGGTCATGCCCATACGGTGGAAGGTTTCGCGAATGTCGCGCGCCGATTGCAGGGCGTCGGCATTGCCGCCTGGCCCTTCGGGATTGACGTAGATCAGCCCCATCTGGATCGCCGCCAGCGGGCTTTCCAGCGCCATACCCTTTTCAGGCTGGATGCGGGTTTCGTTGGCCTCATCGCCGACCCACTGTTCTTCCGTGCCCCAGTAGACGGCGTGCTCCGGTTCCCAGACGTCGGCCCGGCCGCCGCCGAAGCCGAAGATGGGTCCGCCCATGGATTCGATGGCCACGTTGCCTGTCAGGATCATCAGGTCGGCCCAGGAAAGGCTGGCGCCGTACTTCTGCTTGATCGGCCACAGCAGGCGGCGGGCCTTGTCCAGGTTGCCATTGTCTGGCCAGGAGTTCAGGGGCGCGAAGCGCTGTTGGCCCGCGCCGGCGCCGCCACGCCCGTCGCCGCTGCGATAGGTGCCGGCGCTATGCCAGGCCATGCGGATGAAGAACGGGCCGTAGTGGCCGTAGTCAGCGGGCCACCAGGGCTGGCTGTCGGTCATCAGCGCAACCAGGTCGCGCTTCACGGCCTGATAGTCGAGCTTCTTGAACGCCTCGGCGTAGTTGAAGCCTTCGCCCATCGGGTCGCCGGGAGGCAGGATTTCCAGAGAAAGGTGGTTTGGCCACCAATCTCGATTGGTCCGCCCAAGCAACGAACGCAGGGCGCCGCGCTCTTTGCGGGGGTCATTAAGCGGGGTTGCGTCGTCCATGTCGAAGTCCTCCCGTAACGATTATTTTCAAGAGCCTAGGCCCTGCATCTGGCGCTGGCCAATGGGAAAACTCTGTGGAGACCATCGAGAACATCAATGGAAACGGCCGTAAGGAGCGCGGCTCGCCTGGATTGAACAGGCTGCCGCCTTCGTCTCCAGGTGGCTGGCGTTAGAAGATTGGAGTCGGAGGCGCGAAATTTGCTGTGGTCATGGCGGTTCCTAGCGTCTTCAGAGTGACACCTCGGCCTAGGGACGCTCGGACCAGATCATGACACGGCCATGGCGCTGACCAGCGGCATCGAAATGGACGAGATGGCGCGCCGCTATGCGGTTCCGCTTGCGCGCTATTTCCGCGCTCGCGTCCGCACGGCCGCTGATGTCGACGACATGGTCCAGGAGGTGTTCCTGCGCCTGGCCGCGCGACGGGGCGGAGAGGCTCTCGAGACGGCGGAGAACTATCTCTTCACCGTGGCGGCCAGCGTTCTCAATGACAGCTTCCGGCGCGCGGGCCGGCGCGGCGGCGATCATCAGTTGTTCGACGAGCACCAACACGCCGACGAGGATTTTTCGCCGGAGCGGGTTTACCTCGGGCAAGAACGACTTCGCTTGGTGGAGACAGCTCTCTATGAGCTGCCCGAACGGACCCGGATTGTGTTCGTTCTCCACCGGTTCGAGGAGAAGAGCTACGCGCAGATCGCGCGCCAGCTACAGGTCTCGGTAAGCGCCATCGAAAAGCATATGAGCAAGGCGCTGAGCCACCTTTCCAAGCGCGGGAGGCCGTGATGAAGACGGATCTTCCCATGACCGACCCTGATGAGCGGGCCGCTGAGTTTTTCCTGCAGCGACGGTCGGGCGACTGGACCGAGGGCGACGAGCGCGATCTCGCCGCCTGGCTGGACGCGTCGGTGCTGCACCGCGAATGCTTTGAGAGCGTCGAGCGCATGTGGGACGAAGTCGGCCTCTGCGCTGGCAGTCCCGGTGTGCGCGAACTGCGAGCCGAAGCGCTCGCTGCGGGACCTGTTCGGCGCCGCCGGCCCCGGTTCGCGGCGCTCGCCGCGACTCTGGCGTTGGTCGTCGGCGGTGGAGCGCTCGGGGCGCTCGCTTGGCGCGACGGGCCGTTGTCGCCTGGACGTGAGGCGCCTGCGCAGGTCTACCGGACCGCTGTGGGTGAAAGGGCGACGGTGACCTTGGCCGACGGATCGCGGCTGCTGCTGAACACCAGCAGCGAGGTGAAGGTCGACTTTTCGGGGCGCCGCCGCGGGCTGCAACTGGTGTCGGGCGAGGCCTGGTTTGACGTCGCCAAGGATCCTTCCCGGCCGTTCGTGGTGAAGGCCGGCGACCACACGGTCACCGCGGTCGGCACGTCGTTCGACGTGCGGATGGAGAAGGGCGCCTTGAGAGTCGCCGTCGTCGAGGGGCGGGTGGCGCTCGACGCTCTGGACGGCCAGCGCATTTCCGAAGTGCGGGCCGGCGAACGGATCGACGTCGAGGGGCGCGCCGCGGTGCTGCGGCCAGCCGGACCCGTGGCCGGTGACTGGCGTGAGGGGCGCATAGAATTCGCCTCAGCGACCCTCACCGAGGCCGTCGCCGAGATGAATCGATATCGCCAGATCCCTATCGTCGTGACCGATCCGAAGGTCGGCCGAATGCGGGTCAGCGGCGTGTTCTACACCGGCGAGAGCAGCGGGTTCCTGACGGCCTTGCCGCTGACCCATCCGGTTTCTGTGCGGACCGAGGGCGAGGTTGTGCGCATTGGGCCGGCGACTGAGAAAAAAACTTCATCTTTGGACTGAGGGGCCGCCGCGCCCTGGCGTCTTCGTTCGCAGATCCCGCAGTTCGCGGGGCGGGGACACATAAGGGGGCGTCGTGCAGTTTCATCATCTCAAGGCCATGGCTTTGGCCAGTGCGGCGGCGCTCGCCCTGACGGGTTCGGCCGCCTGGGCCCAGGCCCCGGCCCGTGCGCAGTTCGATATTCCGGCCCAGGACCTGGGGGCGGCTCTGCGGACCTTTGGCGTCCAGGCTGGCCGCGAGGTTCTCTTCGACCCGGCGCTGGTGAACGGCAAGCGCGCGCCGGCGATCCAGGGCGACATGAGTGTCTCGACGGCGGTCAGCCGTCTGCTCGCCGGCCAGTCGCTGCGCTCGCGCGAAAGCGGACGCACCATCATCATCGAGCGCACTCAGGTCGCGACCCTCAGCAAGGCTTCCGCGCCTGGCCCCGTGGTCGCCGCCAGCGAACCTGTCGCAGCGCCTGCTGAAGTCGACGAAATCGTGGTGGTCGGCAGCAACATCGCCGGCGTCTCCGAGCGCGGCTTGCTGCCTGTCACCGTCGTTGACCGCCGCGAACTGGAGATGAGCGGCGCGGTCACGGCCGGCGAAATGATCGCCTCGCTGCCGCAGTCCGGCGGCCAGGCGTTCAACAACGAACAGCAAGGCCCCAACCAGGCGCGCGGCGACGTCGCCTCGGCCAACCTGCGCGGGCTCGGCTCCGGCAACACCCTGGTGCTGCTTGACGGACGCCGCATGGTCGGACACCCGGGCACCCAGCAGGAAGGCTCGGTGCCGGTCCAGGTCGTGAACCTGAACACCATTCCGGCCACCGCCTTGAAGCGCGTCGAGGTCCTGCGCGATGGCGGGGCCGCCCTCTATGGCTCCGACGCCGTGGCCGGCGTGCTCAACAACGTGCTCGATAACAACTATGTCGGCGGCCAGGTCGTGGCGCGCTACGGCGGGTCCGAGGGGACCAACCTCACCGAGACGTCGCTCGGCGCAAAGTGGGGCCGGACGTTCAATGATGGCGCGACCCATGTCGCCCTGTTCGGCGAAGTGTTCAGCCGGACCGACATGCCGGCCTCCGACCGCGACTATGCGGTGACCGACAATCTCAGCAGCCGCGTTCCGGCCCAGTATGCCGGCAGCTTCGACAACCGCTCCACCCTGACGCCCTGGCTGACCGCGCGGGTCGGTACGGCGGTCACCAGTTTTGGCCCCTCGTTCACCGCTTTCCACCTGCAACCGTGTTCCTACACCGGCTCGGACGCCCAGGTCGGCGGCGGGGTCTGCATCGACGGCGGATCGTCGACCCTGGATGCTTCGCTGCGCACCGACGAGGCGCCCGAGCGGACGATGTCGCCGAGCTCGGATCGCTACAGCCTGATGGGGGTCTTCAGCCATGACTTCGGTCAGGTCGAGTTGTTCGGCCAGGCGCTCTACTACGGCGCTTCCTCCAGCTCGGTTCGGGGCGGCACAACGAACCTGACCTCGGCGCCGCTGACCATCGGCGCCAACAACCCTTACAACCCCTTCGGCTCCGGCCCCGGGCGGCTGGCTGGCTACACTGGACCGGCCCAGGCCATCACCGTGGTCGGCCTGCGGGTGGACGATGTCGGCCGCCGTCGCATCGACGTGGACTCCGACGCCTACCGCCTGTTGTCTGGGCTGCGCGGCGACGTGGGCGACTGGTCCTGGGAGAGCGCGCTTCTCTACTCCCATGCCCGCACCAAGGATGTGGAGAGCAACCGCGTCAGCAACACGGCCCTGCAGGCAGCGTTGAACAGCAGCGATCCGGCCCGCGCCTACAACCCCTTCAACGGCGGAGACCTGTCTAATCCCGGCGGCTTCGACGCGACGTCGAACCCGGCTTCCGTGGTCGATCCGCTGCGCGTCAGCATCGCCCGCGACGGCACGACCAGCCTGGCGCTTTGGGACGCCAAGATCAGCAATCCTGAGGCGTTCAATCTGTGGGACCGCGATGTCGGCCTGGCCTTCGGCGCGGAGTGGCGGCGGGAGACCTTCAAGGACGACCGCGACCCGTTGATTGACGGATCCGTCACCTTCGCGACCGCCGGGGGTCCGACCAGCGACGCGATGGGCTCGAGCCCGACGCCCGACACCTCCGGCTCCCGGAAGGTATTTTCGGCCTATGCCGAGCTGCAGACCTCGTTGATCCCCGACAGCGCCGACATCCGGTTCGTGCGCAGCCTCGACCTGCAACTGGCTGCGCGCTTTGAAGACTATTCGGATATCGACGAGCAGATCCTCAAGCCAAAGGCGGCCCTGGGCTGGCGGATCAATGACCAGTTCCTGGTCCGGGCGGCCTATTCCCAGGGCTTCCGCGCCCCGAACCTGGAAACCGTCAACGCCTCGGAAATCCGCCGCGTCCAGGAGAACCTCACCGACTACTACAGCTGCGCGGTGGGGCAGGGGGTGACCTCGTTCGCCGCCATCAACCGCAGCGCTTGCTCGAACTACCGGTTCAACGTCGAGGACGTGCGCGCCGGCAACCGCAAGCTGAAGTCGGAAACCAGCGAGAACTTCAGCGCGGGCGTGGTCTTCACCCCGACCCCGGACCTGATGTTCTCGGTGGATTGGTGGCGCATCGAGCAGGACGGAGTGATCGGCGTCTTCGAGTCCCAAGATCACCTGAACCTGGACGCCATCGGTCGCCTGGGCGGCGGTGGTCCCAATCCGGCCCTGACGCGGAACACGCTGGGTGAGCCGATCCGCATCGACAACCAATTCCTCAACCTCGACGCCCGGACCATCGAGGGCGTCGATCTGGCGGCGACCTGGCGGCTCGACGGCACGCAGTTCGGCGACTTCCGGTTTGGCGTGGACGTGGCCCTGTTGGAAAAGTTCGACCAGACGCCGTCGGCGGAATCGGCGGCTTTGCTGGCCGCAGGGCTTCCGGCCAGCGCCGGCGGCTCGTTGATCGAGCAGGACGACAATCCGCGCACCCGCGGTTCGGCCTACGCCACCTGGACGTCCGGGGCTTGGGAAGTCACCGGCGCGGCGCGCTATGTGGGCGCGGTGAAGGATTCTTCGGCCCTGCTCTATAAGGGCGACGACTGGCTGACCTTCAACGCCACGGTCGGTTATGCGCCGCAGGATGGGGTGTTGGAGGGCGTGGCGCTGCGCGTCGGGGTGAACAACATCGCCGACAAGGATCCGCCCCTGGCCGACGAAACGTTCGGCTACTTCACCAAGCTCTACAGCAACCGTGGCCGCTACTGGTTCGCCCAGGTCAGCAAGAGCTTCTAACCCCGCCAGCCCTCACGGCCCGCGACGTCGCAAGACGCGCGGGCCGCATTGCGTTTCGGAGGCCAGATGCGCCTGACCAAATTCGTCCTTGCCTCGGTGGCGATCGCAAGCCTTGGCCTCCAACCCATTACGGCTAGCGCCCAGGCGCCGGCGGCCGGCCGCGCCGACTACATCCTCGACTACGACGCGATCAACCACCCGGTCACGGCTCGCAAAGGGATGGTGGTCAGCCAGAGTGAGATCGCCTCCCAGGTTGGCGCTGACATCCTGCGCCAGGGCGGCAACGCCGTGGACGCCGCCGTCGCGACGGGCCTGGCCCTGGCCGTCACCCTTCCGCGCGCGGGCAATCTGGGTGGCGGCGGGTTCATGCTGGTCTATGTTGCCAGCGAGAAGAAAACGCTGGCGATCGACTATTACGGACAGGCGCCGGCGGCGACCGACGCCAGCTTGCTGGCCGGGCCGGGTGGCAAGCTCGACACGGCCAAGCGCTACTCCCACAAGGCCATCGCGACGCCGGGCACCATCAAGGGTCTCTATGAGGTCCACCGCCAGTATGGCCGGCTGCCTTGGCGACGGCTGGTGGAGCCGGCCGTGAAGCTGGCCGCCGACGGCCTCATCATGACTGACGATATGACCTATGGCCTGGAGGTCTATCGCGACGGCCTGCTGGCCGATGGGCCCTCGGCGCGGGCGCTCTACAAGCGCGACAGGTCGGTCTATCAGCCCGGCGAGCGGCTAAAGCAGCCCGACCTAGCCTGGTCGCTGCGCCAGATCCGCGACGGCGGCGCTGACGCCTTCTACCGCGGCGAGCTCGGCCGGCGCGTCGTCGCCGGTGTGCAGGCCGGGGGTGGGGTCCTGACTGAGCAGGACTTGGCGGACTATCAGATCCGCATCCAGGAACCGCTCTGGTGCACCTATCGCGGTACCCCCGTCGCCTATATGCCGCCGCCGGCCGCAGGCGTTCTGCTTTGCGAGCTGATGAACATCGTCGAGCGCTTTCCGATGGCGGACTATGGTCAGAACAGCGTTCAGTCGCTGCACCTGACCGCCGAGGCCATGAAGCTGGTCTTCGCCGACCGGTCGCGTTTCATGGGCGGCTTCCCGCAGTATCAGCCTCCCGTCGGAGGGCTTTCCAGCAAGGCCTATGCGGCCGAACGCGCCAAGCTGATCGATCCCAAGACGGCGATGGACCAGCGCGTCTCGCCCGGTGATCCGCTGCTCTATGAGAGCCGCGACACCACCCACTATTCCGTGGCCGACGCCGAGGGGAACGTGGTCAGCAACACCTTCACCCTGGGGTCGTCATTCGGCGCCCATGTCATGGCGCCCGGCACGGGGTTCTTCCTCAATGACGCCATGGCCAATTTCGCCTGGGGCGGCTCCGAGCTCGCGAATGCGCCGGAGCCCGGCAAGCGGGTGATTTCCACGATAACCCCGATCATCGCCTTCAAGGATGACCGGCCCTGGGTGGTTTCGGGAACGCCTGGCGGCACGCGGATCATCTCGGCCATGGCTCAGCTGCTCAGCAATCTGGTGGACCACAAGCTGAACATCGCCGAGGCCACACAGCGCCCGCGCATCTTTCAGGCCGCCAGCGACACCCCGGTGGAGTTCGAACCGGGCTTCCCCGTGGACATGCTGAAGCTGATGGAGGCGCGGGGCCACAAGACCAGGCCGTCCCTGACGATGGGCTCGACCCAGTCGATCCTCATCGAGGGCGGGGTCTTCAATGGCGCAGCCGACAGTCGCCGCCCGGACGCCGCGGCGGTGGCCGTAGATCGTTAGTCGCGCGGGGCCTACGGCGGGTACAGCCTACGACTCTCGAGCCGGCGAGATCGCTGCTCGAGCTCGGAGATCCGCGCAATTGTCGTTGGTTTTCGAGGCCCTCGGCGCAAGGTGCTAGCCTGCGCCGAGGGCTCGAAGGTCGTCGCTTAGCCGGCGACGGCGTCTTTCAGGGCCTTGGCGGCCGCGAAGGCGACCTTCTTGCTGGCGGCGATCTGGATCGCTTCGCCGGTGGCCGGGTTGCGGCCGGTGCGGGCCGGCTTGTCCTGAACCTTGAACTTGCCGAAGCCGGGCAGGTTCACTTCTTCGCCGGACACCAGCGAAGCACGCATTGCTTCGAGCACGGCGTCGACCAATTGCTTGGCCTGCGCCTTGGTGATCTTGTCGTCACTGGCCGCCAGGCGGTCAACGAGGTCGGACGTATTCATCTTCAAACTCCATGGGAATCGGCTCGGTAGGTTCGCGGGCGGCGAGCCAGGAGTCTATGCCTTTAGGTTGAGCCGCCCCCAGGTTCGCTTGCAACTAGGGATGATTTCAACCACCGCTTGCCGGCGTGAGCGAGATATCGACCATGATCTCGGCCGAAATCTCCTCCAGGGCCGCTTGCACCGCCTGCGCCGGGAGCGTGGGGGGCAGCCTCAGGCGGGCCTCCATGTGGAACAGCGGCGCGCCCGAATGAGGCTCCACGCTGATGTGGGTGTCGAAGTCCTCGATGTTCGCTTCGAGCCGGCTCAGGATGGCGGTGACCTGGTGCACGATCCCCGACCGATCCTGTCCGACGAGGCTAAATTGAACCGTGTCGCCGACGGCCTGCGCGTTCTCGATCGCCGGGGAAATCCGCACCTCAAGACCCTGGGCGTCCACGGCGCGGACGGCTGAGCGCAGCCCATCGACGTCGCCGGTCTCCAATTCCACGAGCACAGATCCGACATAGAGGCCGCCGAGCCGGCTGAGGTGGCTTTCAAGCCAATTGCCGCCCGCCGAAAGCACCGCGGCGGCGAGCGCCTGGGTCAGGCCGGGGCGATCGCTACCGACTATGCTCAAGATCAACGTGGCCATAGGGGCCTTTCAAGGGCTGATGAGGATGGGCTTGGCGCCAAGCATGCGCCCGGGCCGATGCTCCCATCATATGGTTCAGCGCAGGAGGCCGACAATCCCACCGCTGGAGAGCAGCGCCGCGTCGGCCAAGGTCCGACCGAGATACCAACCCCCCGGGGCGGCGACACGAATGGCTTGCGAAGTCCGCGCGGCGGCGGGCGACGTGAACCCGGTGGGCGCGACGGCGTTGATGGGCCAGGAAAACTGCTGGAGGTCACGATGCCCGCCAAGTCCGCAGCTCAGCAGAGGGCCGCAGGTGCGGCGCTCTCGGCCAAGCGAGGCGATACGCCCAAGTCCAAGCTGAAGGGCGCCTCGAAGTCCATGGAGGCTTCGATGACCGAAAAGCAGCTTGAGGAATTCGCCCACACGAAACGCAAGGGCAAGCCCGAGCACGTCGCGAAACACTAGGCCCCAGATTCCTTATGCGGATTGCGCGCTTGGTTTGTCGCGAGGCGCGCGCCGCTTGAAGCTATGTCGGCCACCCCGGCTCACTGCGTCCAGTTTCACATAGACGGCGGGTAGCGTGTACAGCGTCAGGAGTTGACTGACCGCTAGCCCGCCGATGATGCAGATGCCTAGTGGCAGGCGCAGTTCGGATCCTTCGCCCGCGCCCAGCACCAGTGGAACCGCGCCCAGCATGGTGGCGCAGTTTGTCATCAGGATGGGGCGCAGGCGGGTGCAGGCGGCCTGCCGGATAGCGTCAGATGCCGCCAGGCCGTTCCGTCGCTGCGCGGTCTGAGCGAAGTCGACCATCAGGATGGCGTTCTTCATCGACATGCCGACCAGCAGGAAGAGCCCGAGCAGCGCCATCAGACTGAACGGCTGACCCGTCGCGCTGAGCGCCAGGAGCGCGCCGAGCGCGGCCGGGGGCAACGACGACAGGATGGTCAGGGGCTGAACGAAGCTCTCATAGAGGATGCCCAGCACCACATAGACGGCCAGCAGCACCCCAGCGATCAAGAGCGGCTGGTTGCCGAGCGTCTTCTTCAAGGTGTCCATACCGCCGCCCATGCGGGCCTGGACCTCGGTCGGCAGGAAAATGCCGGCGAGGGCGACCTGGATCGCGGCGTCGGCCTGTTCAAGCGTGACGCCAGGCGCCAGCGCGAAACTGATCGAGCGGGCGGCGAACTGGTCCTCGCGCCAGACCCAGTCGCTGTTCACGCTGTAGGACCATTGCGCGATGGCTGAGAGCGGGACGCGGCGGCCGTCTGCGGCGATCACCTGAACAGTTTCCAGGACCGCGGGGTCGCGGGTCTGGGCCGGCTCCAACTCGAGTATGACGCGGTACTGGTTCAGGCTGTCATAGAGGGTGGTGACCTGCCGTTGGCTGAAGGCGTTGTTCAGGACCGAGGTGATGGTGAGCATATCGACGCCCAGACGCGCGGCCGCGTCGCGGTCGATGTCGAGATTGATCTGAAGATTGCCGGTCTCGCTGACCTGCTCGACGTCGACGAGCTGGGGCAGGGCCGAAAGCGCGCGAGAAACCTTGGGGGCCCAGATCGCCAAGGGCTCGAGGTCGCCGGCGCGCAGCACGAGGTCATATTGCCCGCTGTCGCTGGGCGTTTCCAATTGGATGTCCTGATCGACGCTCAGCCAGAGAATGCCGCCCGGAATCTTGGGCATGGCCTTGCGCACCCGCTCGATCACCTCAGCCGAGGTTTCGTTCCGCTCGCTCACCGGCTTGAGCCGGATCATCAGCGAGGCGTTGTTGATCCCATTGTCCCCGCCCGCCGAACCGACCACGTCGGCGATGGCCGGTTCCGCCAGAAGCAGGCGCCGATAAGCCTCGATCTTGGGCTGCATGATCGCGAACGAGATGCCGTCATCGCCCCGCGCGAATCCGCGAAGCTGACCTGTGTCCTGCTCGGGCAGCATGGTCTTGGGCAGCCAGATATAGAGCGCGACGGTCAGGCAAGTCGCTGCTGCGAGGACTCCCAGGACGATGAGCTTGTGACGCAGGACGACGTCGAGAGAGCGTCCATAGTGTTCGGTCAGCCGGTCGAGTTTGCCGACCGATGGCGGGCCTCGCATGGCGGGCAATAGGCGTGCGCAGAGGGCGGGCGTCAGGGTCAGGGAGACGGCCAGCGATAGCGCTAGCGATGCGGCCAAGGTGATCGAGAATTCACGGAACAGCTTCTCGACCACGCCGCCCATCAGCAGGATCGCCACGAACACCACGATCAGCGCCAGGTTCATGGCGATGAGCGTGGGGCCAAGCTCGGCCGCGCCGCGTCGGGCCGCGCGGATCGGCGACAGACCGCGGTCCAGGTGCCGCGTGACGTTCTCCAGCACCACGATGGCGTCATCGACGACAAGGCCGGCGGCGATAATCAGCGCAGTGACCGACAGGTTGTTCAGCGAGAAGCCCAGCAAGCGCATCACCGTGAACACGCCGATCAGCGAAACCGGGATCACCATGCTGGGGATGAGCGCGGCGCGAAAGCGGCCTAGGAACAGGGCCACGACCAGGATCACCAGGGCGACCGAGAGCAGCAGGGTCTTCTGGGCCTCGTGAAGCGTCGCGCGGACGCCGGGCGAGCGGTCGAGGACCACGGTCAATGTCGAGTCGGCCGGCATCAGCGCCCGCAGCCCAGGCAACTGCGCGTGGATCGCATCGGTCGTCGCGATGATGTTCGCGCCTGGCTGGCGGCGCACGGTCACCAGTACGGCGGGCTTGTCGTTGTGGAAGCCCAAGGAGTAGCGGTTTTCGGTCGCATCAATGATGGTCGCGACGTCGCCCAGGCGAATGGGAGCCTCGTTGCGCCAGCCGACGACAAGGCGGCGATAGTCTTCCGGCGTTCGAAGCTGACCGCCCGAAACCACCGTCCACTGTTGGCCGTCAGCCTCGACGGTCCCCAGCGGTCCGGCGGGATTGGCCTGGTCGATCGCGGCCCGAACCTCGTCGAGGGCCAGGCCATAGCTGTTGAGCGCGTGCGGGTTCATCTGGACCCGTACGGCGGGCAAGGCCGCGCCGCCGATCGTGACCTCGCCCACCCCGGTGACTTGCGAGAGCTTCTGGGCGAGCACGGTCGCGGCTGCATCATAGAGCTCGCCTGGCCTGAGGTTTGGCGAGGCGAGGGCCAGGACCATGACCGGAGCCTGGGAGGGATTGACCTTCCGATAGCTCGGCTCTGAGGGCATCCCGGAGGGGAGCGAACCGCGAGAGGCGTTGATGGCGGCTTGAACATCTCGAGCCGCGTCGTTGATGTCGCGATCCAGCTCGAAGACCAAGCGGATCTCGGCGGAGCCCTGGCCGCTGGTCGAGCTCAATTCGGTGACGCCCGCGATGGAGCCGAGGGCGCGTTCCAATGGCGCGGCGACCGCGGCGGCCATGGTTCGAGGGTTGGCTCCGGGCAGGCTCGCCTCAATGACGATGGACGGGAAGTCCACCTCTGGCAGCGGCGCGGTGGGCAGGTCGCGATAGGCCACTGCGCCGGCCAGCATGACCGCAAGCGCCAGCAGCAAGGCGCTGACCGGCCGCGCGATGAAAAGCCCGGCGAGGCTGAAAGGACGTTTCACGGGACGCTGTCGGCGACCAGATCGCCGTCGCCGACCGGGCGGCGCGCCAGCCTGCGCTTGAGCCTGTCGAAGGCCAGATAGACCACCGGCGTCGTAAAGAGGGTCAGCACCTGGCTGACCAACAGGCCGCCGACCATGACGAGGCCGAGCGGTTGGCGCAGTTCGGCGCCGGCTCCGCTCGCGAGCAGCAGCGGGAGCGCGCCGAACAGCGCGGCCATGGTGGTCATCAGGATCGGCCGAAAGCGCAGCATCGCCGCCCGGCGGATCGCGTCGCTGGGCGACAGACCCTGATTGCGCTCCGCCTCCAGGGCGAAATCGACCATCATAATGCCGTTTTTCTTCACCAGCCCGATGAGCAGAATGATCCCGATCACCGAGATCAGGTCCAACGGACGACCGGCGGCCAGCAGGGCGAGGAACGCACCCATGGCGGCCGAGGGCAGGGTGGAGAGGATGGTGACGGGGTGGATCAGGCTCTCATAGAGAACGCCCAGCACGATATACATCGTCACCACGGCGGCGAGGATCAGCAGCAGCGTTCCGGATAACGAGGCGCTGAACGCCTTGGTCGCGCCTTGCAGTTTCAGGTCCACGGAGGGGGGCAGTTCGATATCCCGGGCGGCGACCTCGATGGTCTTGGCGGCTTGGCCGATCGCCACGCCTGGAGCCAGATCGAACGATACAGCGGCCGCCGGAAACTGGCCGAGACGCGAGAGGAGCAGCGGAGTTTCTCCAACCTGTACGCTGGCCACCGCCGACAGCGGGATCAGGGCCTCGCCACGACCGCGAACGTGGATGTGCTCCAGGTCGGCGGGACCGGTCTGAAGCGCGGGATCAACCTCCAGCACGACGCGGTACTGGTTGGCCTGAGTGAACAGCGTGGCCATCTGGCGTTGGCCGAACGCGCTATGCAGCGCTTCATCGACGGCCGCCGCGGTGACGCCGAGCCGCGCTGCGGCTTCGCGGTCAATGAGCACGCGAGCGCTCAGCCCGCCGTTCTCAAGATCGCTGGACACGTTTCGCAGGTGGGGTGAAGCCGCGAGGCGCTCGACCAGGCGCGGCGTCCAGACATTCAGCAGGTCGCCGTCGGGGCTCGACAGGCTGAAGCGGAACTGGCTGCGTGCCACCTGGTCGTCGATGTTGAGTTCCTGAACCGGCTGCATGAAGAGGCGCAGGCCGGGCAGGTTGGAGGCCTTGGCCTCCAGGCGGTCGATCACCTTGGCGGCGGAATCACGCTGGCCGTGGGGCTTGAGCGTGACCAACATGCGGCCGGTGTTGAGGGTGGCGTTGGCGCCGTCGACACCGATGAAGGAAGCGATGCTCTGGACCGCAGGATCGGCCAGCATGATCTTGGCCACGTCTTGCTGGCGCTCGGCCACCGCCTGGAAGGAGCTGCTTGCGGGCGATTGCACCGTGACCTGGATCGCGCCGCTGTCCTGGACGGGGAAGAAACCCTTGGGCGTGATCACGTACAGCAGGGCGGTGGCCGCGAGCGTGGCGACGGTCACGAACAGGAACAGCGCCTGTCGCTGCAGAACCCAATCCAGGGCGCGGCCATAGTTGGCGATAACCTTGTCGAGGAAATCGGCTCGCTTGGGGCCGTGGGCCTTCAGCATTCGGCCGCACATCATCGGGGTGAGGGTCAGCGAGACGACCAGCGAGATGAGGATCGCAATGGCCAGGGTGACCGCAAACTCGCGGAACAGGCGGCCCACAACGTCGCCCATGAACAGCAGCGGGATCAGCACCGCGATCAGCGAGATGGTCAGGGAGAGCAGGGTGAAGCCGATCTCCTGCGCACCCTTGAGCGCGGCGTCCAGCGGCCGCTCGCCGTTCTCCAAGTGACGCTCGATGTTCTCGAGCATGACAATGGCGTCGTCGACCACGAAGCCGGCGGCGATGGTCAGGGCCATCAAGGTGAGATTGTTGACGCTGTAGCCCAGCAGCTGCATCGCCGCGAACGTGCCGATCAACGACAAGGTCGCCGCCGCGGCCGGAATGAGCGTGGCCCGCAGGTCGCGCAGGAAGACGAACGTCACCGCGATCACCAGACCCACGGCGAACAGCAGCTCCATCTGAACATGCTGGATGGACGAGCGGATGGTTCTCGTGCGGTCGCTCAGCACCTCGACAGAGACATCGGCCGGCAGGCTGGCGGTCAGTTGCGGCAGGAGGTTCTGGACCTGGTCGACCACCTCGATGACGTTGGCGCCGGGCTGTCGCTGAATGTTGACGAGGACGGCGGGCGTTTCACCAGACCAAGCCGCCAGTCGGCGATCTTCCGGTCCCTCAGCGACCTCGGCGACCTGGGCCAGCCGGATCGGCGCATTGTTCCGCCAGGCCAGGATGAGGTTTCGATACTCCTCGATGGAGCGGAGCTGGTCGTTGGCGTCCATCATGATCGAGCGGTCGGGGCCGTCGAAGCTGCCCTTCGGCTGATTGACGCTGCCGGCGTTCACCGCGGTGCGGACGTCTTCGAAGGTCAGGCCGTAGGCCGCCAGCGCGCGAGGATTGATCTGAATGCGCACCGCGGGCCGCTGCCCGCCGGCCAGCGTCACCTGGCCTACCCCCGAGGTCTGGGCGAGCTTCTGCGCCACCCGCGTGTCCACCAGATCGTAAACCTCGTGCAGCGGGGTGGCCTTGGCGCTGAAGGCCAGGGTCATGATCGGCATGTCGGCCGGATTGACCTTCCGATAGACCGGTGGCGCGGGCAGGTTGTCGGGCAATAGGCCCCGCGCCGTGCCGATCGCGGCTTGCACCTCCTGCTCGGCGACGCTCATCGGCAGGTCGAGCGCGAACTGCAGCGTGATGATCGACGCGCCGCCGGAGCTGGAGGACGACATCTGCTCCAGGCCAGGTATCTGGCCCAGCCGTCGTTCGAGCGGCGCGGTGATGGTGTCGGCCGCGACCTGGGGGCTGGCGCCCGGCTGGAAGGTGAACACCTGGATGACCGGGTAGTCGGCCTGAGGCAGGGCCGCCACCGGTAGCATGCGATAGGCGATCACGCCCGTGACCAGCAGCGCAACCATCAGCAGGGCGGTCGCGACCGGCCGCAGGATAAACGGTCGTGAGAGGTTCACGACGCGCTGTTCGTCGCGTCAGCCTGCGCCGATTGCGTGTCGGCCTTCGTGATGATCTCCACCGCGCCGCCTTCGCTAAGCCGGTCGAGTCCTTCGACGATGACGCGGTCCCCGGAGCTGAGGCCCGCTGTCACGGCGGTCATGCCTGCATTGGAAGGACCGATCTTGATGGGCCGCATGCGGGCCTGGCCCTTTGCGTCGGCGATCCAGGCATAGGTTCCGCGTGATCCCTGCTGGATCGCCGCGTCGGGCACTGTGACGGCGTCGTTCAGCACGCCCACGGTCAGGCGCACGTTGACGAACTGGTTCGGGAACAGCCCTTCATCTGCGTTGGGAAAGACGGCTCGAATCCGAACCGCGCCGGTCTGGGGGTCGATCTGGTTGTCGAGGGACGTCAGCCGCCCTTCGGCCAGCATTACCTTTTCAGCGCGATCCCAGGCCTGGACGCTGAGCGGACGCCCGGCGGCGATGGCGGCGCGGATCTCCGGCAGTCGGCTTTCGGGGGCGGCGAACAGCACCGAGATCGGCCGGGTCTGGGTGATCACCGCCAGAACGTCGGTGGAGGTCGTGCCGACGATGTTGCCGGGGTCGGCGCGGCACATGCCGATCCGGCCGGAAACCGGGGCGACGATGCGGGTGCGGCCAAGCTGGATCCGGGCGTCGGCGAGCCGGGCGTGATCGGCGGCCAGAGCGCCGCCGTGCTGGTCGACCAAGGTCCGTTGCTGGTCGAGGCGGGTCTGGGCCAGGATCTGCTTCTCGGCCAGTCCTTGGTAGATCTCGAGTTGGCGCTCCGCATAGCGAAGCTGAGCCTCGTTCTGCTGCTTCTGGCCGATGGCTTCGTCCACCTTGGCGCGGAAGGGGGCTGGATCGATCTCCGCCAGCAGCTGTCCTTCCCGGACTTCTTGCCCTTCGGTGAACAGCACTCGGGCCAACTGGCCTGGCACTTGGCTGCGGACATCGACGGTGTGGAGCGGGGTCACCGATCCAATGGCGCGAATCTGGATCGCCAACGGACGGATTGCGGCCTCGGCCACTCGGACAGGCGTGGCTTGAGGGCCAGGTTGTTCGTCGGCTTTTCCGTTGCAGGCCCCAAGGCTGATGAGGACGAGGGCGACGACGGCGCACGGGAACGGGCGCCGTATCAGGGCCTTGGTGGCGGGCACGCGGAACTCACTTTTGACTGGATTGCAGGTGCGCGCCCACGGACGTGCGGTTGGCGACCGCCCGTGGGCCTTGGCGCTATTTCACGAAGGTGAGGGTCGAGACGTGATGGATCTTGGTCACGTCCTGGCCCTGGATCTTGCCTGGCTCGGCGACGGCGTGATTGACGGCCAGCAGGTAGCGGCCGGTCCAGGTGGCGGGCACGGTGACCTGGCCTGACGCATCGGTCTTGAAGGACTTCGACCAGCGGTCAGGATTGATCAGCGTCACGGTCGCATCGGCCAGGGGCTTGCCCTTGTAGGCGACGACGAAGGCGTCGCTGTTCGGCGCGACGGGAGCGATCTCGAGATCAAGGGCGGTGCGAGTTTCGCTGCGCCCGGCCCGGGCGTGGTACATCGCGCCTTCAAGCGCGCCGCTATCGCCCTTCCACGGCGCGAACACTGAACCGTCGACCAACCGTACATCGCCGGGGCCGCTCACCGCGGCTTCGAGGTGGTCGGCCTTGCGGGTCAAGGCGGCCGGCTTGTCCTGGCTGGCGGTGAACACGATCGGCGTCTTGAGCTTGGCGAACTCGGGGTCGCCTCCGGGCGGAACGGCTTCGGCCGGTTCTCCGAGATAGACACGCGCGGCGCCGGCGCCATCGCGTTCCAACCAGACTTCGTGAGCCGCGGCCGGCGTCGCCAGGGCCAGAACGGCAAGCGCCGCGGGGATTTTCTTTAGCATGTACGTCTCCAGGCAGCGCCCAACCATATCGGTCGGGAAACAGTTTCGCTTCGATATTGCGAGTCAATTGCAATAATTATGGGCATACAGCACATAATAATCATTCGCAACAAAGACGAAGCAGGCGATCGAACTGCCTGGAGAGAATTCGGCTCGCAGGGTCGGCGAGCCTATTCCTTGCTCGCCGCAAACTCGGCGGCGAGCTGTCTTCCCATAGCCCCTATTCGGCCAGGAAAGCCTCGGTCTCACGCATGAAACCGTCCAACTGATCGTGGTGAACCCAGTGGCCGGCGCCTTCGAAGTTCACCAGGCGGGCGTCGCGGAAGTGTTCGATACGGCCGTCGACGACGGGGTCGGACGCCCATGACTCAGTGCCGCGAACGAGCAGCACCGGCGCGGTGATGTTCCGCCATAGCTGATGCTGATCCTCGTGCGACAGGCCGCCGACGCCGCCGCCCCAACGCGCGTGGTTGTCGAACTTCCAGGAGTAGGAGCCGTCTTCGTTCTGGTGCGCGCCATAAACTGTCAGGTGGCGTGCTTGTTCGGCGCTGAGGTGCGGGTTCTCTTCAGCCATACGCGCCACGGCGTCGTCAAGACTGGCGTAGCGGCGCGGCGAGCGGCCGGAGTTCTCGCGTCGATCCTTCACTGCACGGCGGATGCGCTCGTCGATGGACCGCTTCGACTGTTCGGCGATGACCGCAGGAGAGGGACCCAGGCCCTCGATTGCGACGACCTTCTTCACGTTCTCGGAGAACGCGCCGCAGTAGTTGAGGACGATACCTGCGCCGAGCGAATGGGCGATGATCGTAACCGGCGCCATTTGCTTCTGATGGATGATCTGGGCGAGGTCGTAGATGTAGGCCGCCTGGTCATAGCCGCCGCCAACCGCCCAGGCGCTGTCGCCATGGCCGCGAAGGTCGGGCGCGATGACGTGGTAGCGATCACGAAGCCGTTCGGCGACCCAATCCCAGTTGCGGCAATGGTCGCGCCCGCCGTGGACCAGCAGCAGCGGGGGGGCGGTCTCGTTGCCCCAGTCGACATAGTGCAAGCGCAGGCGCTGCGAGTAATAGAAGTGGGACGTCGGGCCTTGCATGGCGTTCTCCGCAACAAGCTAGGCCCCTTAGCATCTGCGCCGTGATGGCTTCCACTTCGCAGACGCTATTTCTTGGCGGGTGATGGTTCTCAGGCGGCGAAGGCCTTCTCGTAAACATAGGCGCCGGGCTCGGCGAGCGAGCCTTCGGCGAAGCCCAGCCCGTCCAGCAGTTGACGCAGGTCGGCCAACATCGGCGGGCCGCCGCAGACCATGACGCGGTCCTGGTTGGGGTCGAGGCGTGGCAGGGCCAAGTACGCCGCCAGGCGCCCGGAGGTGATGAGGTCGGTGATCCGTCCCGTCGTCTTGAAGGCGCCGCGGGTCAGGCTCGGATAGTAGCTAAGCTTGCCGGCGACGATCTCTCCAAGATCGGGATCCCTATCGAGGGTCTCCAGATAGGCGCGATAGCCAAGGTCGGCTTCCTGGCGACAGGTGTGGGTGACCACGACGCGCTCGAAGCGGTCGTAGACGTCGGGATCCCTGGCGAGGCTGAGGAACGGCGCAAGGCCGGTTCCTGTGCCCAGCAGATAGAGGGTGCGGCCGGGCAGCAGGGCGTCCAGCACCAGGGTTCCCGTGGGCTTGCGCCCGACCAGCACCTCGTCGCCCACCGCGATGTTCTGCAGGTGCGAGGTCAGGGGGCCGTCAGGGACCTTGATGCTGTAGAACTCCAGTTCCTCGGCGTAGTGCGGGCTCGCGATCGAATAGGCGCGAACCAGGGGCCGGCCGGCGAGGTGCAGGCCGATCATCACGAACTGGCCGCTCTGGAACCGTAGGGCCGGCGAGCGCGTGGTTCGGAAACTGAAGAGCTGATCGGTCCAGTGGTGGATGTGGGTGACGCGCTCTGAGTTGAACGCGGCGTTGGCCTTCACCGGGGCGGTGGCGGTCGTTTCCATGGCGGCGGTCTCTACTTGATCGACAACAGGGCGGCGGAGGCCAGGAGCATCCCTCCGACGAAGGCGGCGCCGGCGCCGGCCGGGGCGGTCCACTTGGGGCGGTAGGGGAGCAGCAGGGTCAGGGAGAGGGCCGCGAGCATGACTGCGCCGATCCAATTCACCGAACCGAACTTCCATCCCGAAGCCACCACGGCGCTGGCGTAAGACGCCCCGAGCCCCAGCGGGCCGCCGATCCGCAGTTGTTTGTGTTCCTTGGCCGTCAGCTTGCGGCCGAGAATTTCCGGCTGGTGCTTGGCCATGGACAGGCAGATCGCGACAAAGCCGGCATAGGCGAACAGCAGGGTTGCGAGATGGATCATGCGGGTTCCTCCGCCAGTTTCGCCGCCCGGCGCTTGGGTTTAACGGGGGCGGTGTAGCGGGCGGCCTTCCAGGCGCAGAAGGCCAGTAGCCCGCCGAGGGCGAAGAGCGTCAGGTCGAAGGCCAGCATCGCCCAGTCGCCGGTCATCAGGCTGCGAGCCAGGTTGCGTTGGGTGGTCAGGGCGCTGACGAAGGGCAGGGCGGCCACCAGGAAGGCCGCGGCGCTGAGCGTCTCCACCCAGGCCTTACGCGTGGGACGCAAGGTGGCCCAGAGGATCATGCCGCCCCAGCCAACGAAGACGGCGTTGACCTCCCAGGCCGAACGACCCGCCATCTCCACCGGCAGCAGTCGATTGGCCCACAGCATGGCGGCCATCCCCGCCGGGACCCCGGCGATCGTCCCGATGTTGAGACGCTCGACCAGGCGGAAGCCGAAGTATGGCTTTTCGGGGTCCGGCAGTTGCTGGCGGCGCTTGACGGTCCACAGCACCAGACCCGTGGCGACCATTGCGCAGCCGGCCAGGCTGGCCAGGAAGTAGAACCAGCGCAGCACCGGATCAGCGAACCGGCCCATGTGCAGGCCGTACATCGCGCCGCCCGTGACATTGACGGGACCCGCCTTGGGGGACTCCGAGATCATCGCGCCGGTTACGCCGTCGAAGGTCAGCGATCCGCCGCGATACGAGAGCTTGTCGCCGGAGTGACGCGTCACCTCGACGCGCGCGGTGGCGTCGCCGGGGTTGCTGACATTGACGATCCAGGGACGTCCGCCGCCCCAGGCATCGGAGGCCTTGTGCAGAATGAGCGGGAGCGGCGCCAGCGGAGCCGCCACCCCGCTACGGGGAATTTCCTCGCTCTGGGGGAACACCTCGGCGAAGTAGGCTTGGTCGCTCTTGTAGTTGGCCTGCACGCCCCAGGGCATGTAGAGGCCCATCAAGGTCACCAGGCCCGTATAGGTGATCATGGCGTGGAAAGGCAGTGCGAGGACCGCCGTCAGGTTGTGGGCGTCGAGCCAGGATCTCTGCGCCGTCTTCTTGGGGCGGAAGGTGAAGAAGTCCTTGAAAATGCGCTTGTGGGTGATGACGCCCGAGACGATCGCCACCAGCATGAACATCGCGCACAGGCCGGCCATCCAGCGGCCGAAGATCACCGGCATGTAGTGGAGCTGGAAATGGAAGCGGTAGAAGAACTCTCCGCCCCGGGTGTCGCGCGCCTTGACGACCTCGCCGGTGGCGGCGTCCAGCGTCGCCTGGTTCTGCCCACGCCCGCGCCGCCGAGGCCGTTCCTCGCCAGGCTTGCGCTCAGGTTGCCAGGAGACGCGGGTCACGCCCTGGCGCTCGTCCGGCAAGGTGATCGACCAGCTCTTCGCCTTCGGGGCGACCTTCGACAGGTGCGCGACCGCGGCGTTGGCGGTGGCGCCGTAGCTCGCGGGCGGGCCGGTTTCAGGCTCCATCCAGCGCGTGATCTCGGGGCGGAAATAGGTGGCCGTCCCGGTCATGAACATTGCGAACAGAACCCAGCCGAACACCAGGCCGGTCCAGGTGTGCAGCCAGGCCATCGACTGGCGGAATGAGCCGTTCACAGTCGGGGCTCCAGGGTCAGGGAAAGCCAGAGGATCGCCGCGAGCAGTCCCGATCCCGCAGTGAGGCCAAGCCACACGCGCCAGGTCTTGGCGTCGGCGAAGGCCCAGACCGCGACGCTCGCATAGACTGCGAACGACAGCAGGGTGGCGGCCATGGATGCCTCAGCGCGCGGTCCCGGCAGGACCCGCGCCAACACCGCAGTGGTGAGCGCGGCGAACAGGTAGCCGAGGAAGATCGCCGCGACCCCGCGCGCGGCGACGTCCAGCCGGCGTCGCCAGGGCGGCGGCTTGGCCGCCTTGGCGCTCTTGGCTTTGGTGGCCGGCGGGGCTGCGAGAGTGGTCGAGGTCGTCATCGGCGCGCGTGCTCTAGAACGCGGCCCGGACGGAGACCGTCACCCGGCGCGGCTCGCCGAAATAGCCGCCGTTGTAGAAACCGACCCGGCGGTAATATTTCTCGTCGAACAGGTTGTCGACGTTCAGCGCCAGATTGACGTGATCGTTGATCTTGTAGCGCGCCATGAGGTTGGCCAGCACATAGGAGTCCTGGCTCACATTGGTGCGGATCGTCGCGGTGTTGGAGATCGGGATCGTGGCGGCGGTGTAGATCTCGCTCTGCCAGTTGAGGCCGCCGCCGATGGTCAGGCCCTGCAGGGCGCCCTGCAGATCGTAGGTCGAATAGATGCGGACGATGTTGCGCGGGTTGAGCGTGTTGATGCGCAGGCCGGCGGCGTTTTCGGTGTAGGCGTAGGTGTAGCCGGCGCTCACGCGCCAATGGGCGTTGAGTTCGCCGGCGACCTCGAACTCCGCGCCACGGGTGACGGCGCCGCTGACGGGGCGATAGGCCGAGCTGCCGTCTGTCAGCACGAAGCCGTCAGGAACGGTCGGGTCGAGTTCGGCGAGGTTGTCCTGCTTCACGTAGAAGCCGACGAGCGCGGCGTAGAGCTTGCCGTCCAGGAACTCGCCTTTCAGCCCGCCCTCGTAGTTGGAGCCGACGACGGGGGCCAGTTGCTCGTTGTTCTTGTCCTTGTTGCTCTGCGGCTTGAAGAGGTCCGAGTAGCTGGCATAGGCCGAGATCTGCGAGGTGATGTCGTAGATGACGCCCACATACGGGGTCACGCGATCTTCGGAATAGGCGTTGCTGGTTTCCGTGTAGACGCCCTTCAGATCGTAGCGGTCGGTCTTGGTCTCCCACTCCGAGCGCCGGGCCCCGGCGATGATCTTCAGCTTGTCGGTGGGGTTGAGACGGATCGCGCCATAGATGCCGCTTTCGGTCGTGCGGGCGATCTGCTGCGGCGTGCCATAGTTCACCCGCACCGGCTCGGCGATCCGCCCATCCCAGTTGCGGAAGTCGGGGATGACCATCGGGTAGGGGCGGCTGATGATCGCGGTGTTGATCGTCGTGCCGTCGCGGTCGTACCCGTTCACACCGAAGACCAGTTCGTGCTTGCGGCCGAACAGCTCGAGCGGGCCGCTGGCATAGACGTCGAACCCGGTCTCCTTCTCCTCGTACACATTGTAGTAGTCAGCGACGGCCAGACCGCCGCCGGTGATCCGGTCCGGGTAGCCGCCGTAGCCGTAGTAGAGCAGGGCGGTTGAGGTGCTGTCGCGGCGGTTGACGGCGGCGCGCAGCGTCCAGTCGCCTGGCAGCTTCTGCTCGATCACGCCGAACAGGTTGCCGGTGTCGCGGTCCCATGTGCTCCAGCGCGCCGCGACATTGTACGAGCGGGGCAGCGAGGTCGGCGTACCGTCGCGGTAGTAGAGCGGCGCCGTTCCCCATGTCGTGCCGCGTGGGGTCACCTGTTGGTAGTCGTAGCCGATACGCACCAGGGTCGAGTCGGTGACATCGGCCTCCAGCACGCCGTAGATGACCGCCTTCTTCTCCTCGTAGAAATCGATGTGCGAGGCTTTGTCCTGGAAGCCGGCGACCAGCCGCGCGCGGACCTTCCCGGCGGCGAGGATCGGCCCGGACACGTCGGCCTCGACGCGTCCCAGGCTCCAGCTTCCCGCCGTGACCGCGAACGAGCCGGTGAAGGTGCGGGTTGGCTGTTTGCGGATCAGGTTGACGGTCGCGGAGGGATCGCCAGAGCCCGTCACCAGGCCGGTGGCGCCACGCACCACCTCTACCCGGTCGTAGATCAGGGTGTCGCTCATGGTGCTGTTGCCGGACGAATAGGTCGTCGGCACGCCATCCATCTGGAAGTTGGTGATCGCAAAACCGCGGGAGGTGAAGTTCACGCGGTTGGAGTCATTTTCCTGCACCGTGACGCCGGTGGTCTGCTCCAGCACGTTGGCGACGGATGTCAGGTTGAAATCGTCCATTCGCTGCCGGGTGATCACCGTCACCGACTGCGGCGTCTCGCGCAGGGACAGCGGCAGCTTGGTCGAGGATGTCGTCGACTTGGCCTTGTAGCCGTCCTTGGTCGCGGTCACGACGACCCCTTCCACCGTCGCCTCGTCGGCGTCGGCCGCCATGGCGCCTGGGACGATCAGCGCGCTGGCTGTGACGGCGGCGATGGCCGGAAGCAAACGGCGGGTTTCACGGCGAATGGAGTTTCGAATACGCAAAGAACAGCCCCTGGCATTGATCCGTCCCACTGGCTGGCACGGTTTTGCGGGGTTATGAGGGGCGTCCCTTTATCTTGCAAACGATTCTTAGTATCAGTCGCAAGTTGTCGAATTTGCGGCCCCGGAATCGTTGTCGGTGCAGCGCTCCAAACCCTTTGGTCGGGGCTGCCTCAACGCGCCTTCAATAGCCCTTGTAGGAATATGATAATGACTTGCAATAGCAAATGAGTCCCGATACCAGGGCGCCGACTTTTTCCTTTGGGGTGGCGCATGCAGCGTTTTGGACGATTGAACGGGGCCCTGATCGGCGCCGGTGTGTTGGCGGCTGGCCTGAGCGCCGGCGGTGCGCGGGCTGAAGCGGCGGACGACGCAACGACAGTTTCCGAGTTGGTGCTGGTCGGCGCCAAGGAGGCCGGTGCAGCCGGGGCTAAGGCGGCGACGCCGATCCGCGAAATTCCCCAGACCGTGACGGTGGTTGGTCAGACCCGGATCGTCGAGCAGAACCTGTTCACGCTGGAAGACCTGATGACCCAGGTTCCCGGGATCACGATCACCGGGATTTCTCCCGAGAGCCCGTCGTATATGTCGCGGGGCTTCTCCATCGACGCCTATTTGCTCGATGGCGTGGCGGGGATCGGATATCCCGGGTCGACGCCGGACATGTCGATCTATGAGCGCGTCGAAGTGCTACGCGGCGCCGCGAGCCTCTACAGCGGGACCGCCAGCCCGGCGGGCAGCATCAACCTGGTGCGCAAGCGTCCCACCGAGGACTTCCAGGCCTCGGGTTCCTTCATGGCCGGTTCGTGGAACAACTATCGGATCGAGGGCGATATCTCGGGGCCCTTGCTCGACTCCGGCCGCTTGCGTGGCCGACTGGTGGGCGCCTTCCAAGATCAGGACATGTTCTATGACGTGGCGCACAAGCGGCGGGCCATCGTCTATGGCGCCCTGGCCTATGATCTCACGCCGCAAACCACGCTGACGGTCGGCGGGCACTATCAGGACTTCAAGCCCGCCAATCAGACCGGGCTGCCGGGCTACACCACAGGCGGCCTGCTGAAGGTTGATCGCTCAACCTTCCTCGGCGCCGACTGGAACCGGTTCCGCACGCAGGACACGGTCGCCTTCGCTGAACTTGCTCACGAATTCACGGGCGGCTGGCGGATCCGGGCGACGGCCCAGACCGCTCAGCAGGAGCGGATGGACAAGTACGCCTATGTGGGCAGCGGGGCGGTCACGCCGACCAACGGCTTCACCAACCAGATCGCCTATTCCGGCGAGAACTTCACGCGCCAGAACAGCTTCGACGTGAATCTCAGCGGAGCGATCAATCTGTTCGGCCGCAGCCATGACCTGCTGATCGGCGCCGACTATCAGACGAGGGACAACAAGTACTCCGAGTGGAGGCACAGCGCCTTCGCCCGCATCGACGTCTTCAATCCGGTGACCAATGTCCCTGAGCCTTTCTACGGCAATAACGGCGGCGGGCGTTCCGAGGTCGAACAGTACGGGGTTTACGGCAACGCCCGCCTGCGGCCGTTCGACAACACCATCGTCACCTTGGGCGGCCGTTTCAGCTGGTATGAGAACAGCACGCGTTCAGGCGGCACCCGCGCGACGCCGACCAATCCGCCCCAGCCTTGGACCTACGGCCCTTGGAGCACCTACAAGGTGGAGCACGAGTTCACGCCCTACCTCGGCGTGGTCCACGATCTGAATGAGAACTGGTCGATCTACGCCAGCTACGCCGACACCCTGACCCCGCAAAGCGCCCGGACAGTGGACGGCGATTTCCTTGACCCGATCATCGGCGAGCAGGTCGAGGCCGGGGTGAAGGCCGAGTTCTTCGATAACCGCCTGCTGCTGTCGGGCGCCGTCTACCGCATCAACCAGGTGAACCGCTCGCAGCCCGACCCTGACAATGAAGGCTTCTTCATCGCGACTGGCGAAGTGCTCAGCAAGGGTGTCGAGCTGGAGGCCACGGGCCAGATCACCAACAACTGGCGCGTCAACGCCGGCTATTCGTACAACAAGAATGAGTACGAGACCGACGTGAACAATGGCGGCAAGCCGTTCACCCTGGTCAGCCCCAAGCACATGTTCAAGGCCTACACCAACTACCGCTTCACCGAAGGCGCGCTGGCGGGCTTCGACGTTGGGGCCGGGCTGAATGCGTTTGGCGAGACGGTCGGCGGAACTATGCCCATCGCGGTCCGCCAACCGGCCTATGTCGTCGTCAACGCCAATGTCGGCTATCGCGTGAATGACGATGTGACGGTGCGGCTGTCGGTGAACAACCTCTTCGATGAGGTCTATTACGCCCGCATCAGCGGCGTTGGCCGCGGCAACTACTACGGCGAGCCCCGCAGCGTCGCGGTGTCGATCCGCGCCGCCTACTAGGCACAGGAAAGGGAGCGGGCGACATCGCTCCCTTTTCCCAGCCTATTCCGGAGACGCAGGCGGTATCTGGCGATACCAGGCCAGTTGTTCGCTGGTCGCCAGCAACCGCCCATCTCGGGACCAGTAGCTCGACCTTTCGTCCGAAGCGCCGCCGCCGCCGACCCGGCCTTCACATTCGATCAGGATGAAGTTGTCGCCGAGGTCGGCCAACTCCTCGGCGCTGGCGTGGAGGTAGGCCGTCAGCGAGAGGGTGGTCGTCATCACCCGGTCCAGGGCGTACATGGCGCGCGGCGCCGAATTGTCCGTCACCATCGCAAGAAGCGCCTTGTCCCAGGCGCCGTTTCGAGGCCGCACCCAGGCTAACGACCGTGAATCCCCGCCGGGCTTGGGGGGAAACCCGTCGAGGGTCCGCCGCTCGAACGCCGACGCGCCGAAGTGCGCGGCTCCGGCGGGATGTTCGGGCGAGGGCAAGGCTTCCGGCGGCGGCGCCTGCGGAAGGCTGGCGAACGTGAAGGGCGGGGTGGGCGGACGGCGCGCCAGGGTGACCATGCCATGCACGCCCACATCCTCGACGCCGTGCGGGCGAAGTTCGACCTCCCAAACCCCGATGGATCCTCCCTGCCGCAGACGTCGCGTGCGGATGTCGAGCTCGCCGGACGGCAGGCCTGACGCATAGGTGAGTGTCATGGACAGGGTTTCCCCCGTCGCCTCCGGTTCGGCTTCCAGCGCCCGGACGCAGAGTCCAAGAGCGTACCCGCCCCATAGGCCGCCGCCGGGATTGCGCCATTCGGGCGCCGCGAACGTCGTCCACCGGCCGGGGCCAACGGCGTTCAGGGAGATGTCATAGGCGGGATTGAGCGAACGCTGGGACATTCCGGTGTCTTAGCCAGTCGCCGTTTCGGTGCAAAGGCGCTGGCTTCGACTTCGATGTTCAAATCTTCCGATCCTGCCAATAGGCGTCGCGGAGCACACGCTTGTAGAGCTTGCCGGTGGGCAGGCGCGGCATCTCCTCTATGAAGTCGATGGAGCGCGGCGCCATGTAGTGGGCGACCCGTTCGCGGGCATAGGTCATCAACTCAGCGGCCAGGTCATCGCTCGGGGTTTGGCCGGGTGCTGGCTCGATCACCGCCTTCACCGCCTCGCCCATTTCGGGATCTGGAATACCGAACACCGCCACGTCGGCGACTTTCGGATGGGTGATCAGGGCGTCTTCGATCGCCTGCGGATAGATGTTCACCCCGCCGGAGATGATCATGAAGGCTTTGCGGTCGGTGAGGTAGAGATAGCCGTCCTCGTCGAGGTAGCCGACGTCGCCGAGGGCGTTCCAGTTGGCGTATTTGGGGTGGCGGGCCGAGGCCGTCTTGGCCGGGTCGTTGTGGTATTCGAAGGTCGGCGCCTCGCGCTCGAAGTATACCAGCCCGGTCTCGCCGATCGGCAGTTCCTCGCCGTCCTCGTCGCAGATGTGCAGGACGCCAAGCGCGGCCCGGCCGACCGAGCCGGGATGCTCCAACCAGTCCTCGCTGGTGATGAAGGTTGAACCCGAGGCCTCTGTCCCGGCGTAGTATTCGTAGAGGATCGGCCCCCACCACTCGATCATCTGGCGCTTCACCTCCACCGGACAGGGCGCGGCGGCGTGGATTGCGACCTTGTGGCTGGAGAGATCGTAGCGGGCGCGGTCCTGCGGCTCGAGCTTCATCATCCGCACGAACATGGTCGGCACCCACTGGCTGTGGGTGACCCCATATTTCTCGATGAGCTGCAGGGCCTGTTCGGCGTCGAAGCGCTCCATCATCACCACAGTCCCGCCGAACGACTGGACTGTGAGGACATAGGCCAGCGGGGCGGCATGGTAGAGCGGCGCCGGCGACAGATAGACTGAGTCCGACGTCAGTTCGTAGCGATTGGCCGCTTGGCGCACGCCAAACCCTTCGGCCGGCGTGATCTCAGCCAGCGGCCGAAGGATGCCCTTGGGCCGCCCGGTTGTTCCCGACGAATAGAGCATGGAGTCGCCCATCCATTCCTGGGCGAGCGGCTCGGGCGATCCGGACTCCACCGCGTCCTCGTAGGGCGTCCATCCGGGGATCGTGCCGCCGATCATCAGGCGGATGGGGCAATTGGGGATCAGGTCGGTCAGTTCCGCCGCGATCTCGCGCTTGGCGTAGGAGGTGACCAGCGCCTTGGCCCCGCAGTCATTGGCGATATAGGCGGCCTCATCCGCCGGCAGGTAGCGGTTGACGGCCGTGACATAGAGGCCCGAGCGGAACGCCGCCCAGATCGGCTCCATGAAGGAGAGGTTGTTCTCCATCAGCACGGCTATGTGGTCGCCGCGCCGCAGGCCCTGGGCGTGGAGATATTGTGCAAACTGGTTCGAGCGCGCGTTCAACTGCGCATAGGTCACGGACTGACCGGTTTCGGCGGAAACCATAGCGGGCTTGTCCGGCGTCAGCCGGGCGTGATCGGCGAGATACATCGGTCCCTCCCTGCGCGGCTCTTCAGGAGCCGTCTGTCTCTGAGTTGAGACACGTTAGCGCAAGGCAGGGGGACGTAAACCCGGCGTCGCTGCCGTGCGTCGCAGGGCCTAGTCGGGCAGGTCTAGATTTGGGACGTCCTGGGAGCCCTTCTGCCGATCACGATAGAGGGCCGCGCGCACCAGCAGCATCAGGGTGATTGGCGTAGTCAGGCTCAGGAAAACGCCGATCAGCACCTCGTGCAGCACCAGGCGTGATTGGGAGACCGAGAAGTAGGTGATCGAGCCGGCCAGGATGCAAAAGGCGCCGAAGGTGGTTCCCAGCGTCGGCGCATGGACGCGTTTGTAGAAGCTGTTGAGGCGCGAAAGGCCAAAGGAGCCGATCAACGCTAGGGAGGCCCCCAACAGCAGAAAGATCGAGACGAGGATGGACGCCCAGAGCGGAAGTTCGGCGAGGCTGTTCATTCGATCACCTCGCCGCGCATGAGGAACTTGGACAGGGCCACGGTGCCGGCGAAGCCGAGCAGGGCGATGATCAGGCTGGCCTCGAAATAGAGCACGCTGCCGGTGCGGATCCCGATCGTCACCAGCAGGAGCATGCCGTTGACGTAGAAGGTGTCGAGCCCAAGGACGCGATCCTGGGCGCGGGGCCCGTAGGCCATGCGGAAGAGCGAAAAGCTCATGGCGAGCACCAGCAGGATCTGGGCGGCGATCACCGCGGCGTTCAGCAGGCTGGCGCTCATTCGAATATCTCCAGCAGAAGGTGTTCGTACCGGTCGCGAATGGTGCGGATCCAGACCGTTTCGTCCACCAGGTCGAGCACGTGGATCAGCAGGACGTTGCGGCCGGCGTCATAGCTGACCCAAATGGTTCCTGGGGTGGAGGTGATGATGCAGGCCAGCACCACCAGGGCGTAGGGATTGGTCAGCCGCAGCGGCACGGACACAAAGCCGGACTGCACCGCCCGGCTTTGACCGCGGACGATGAGCTTGGCGACAGCGTAGTTGGATCGGACGACGTCGAGCGAGACCCGCGCGGCCAGAAGCAGCAGCCTATGCGGATTGCGTAGACGCAGGGTGGGGGCGTCCAGCAGGCGGAATATCCGCGCCAGGACCACGCCGAGTATGGCGCCCACCACGAACTGGCCAGGCGCCAGCGTCTGGTTGAGCAAAAGCCAGATGACCAAGAGGAGCCCGGACATGGCCGGGTAGGGAAGCCAGCGTCTCATGGCCTGCGTCCCAGGCTGGTGTCAGGCAGCACTCCTGAGACATAGATTGTCGCGGAGTGGATCTGGTCGGCGACGCCGCGCATGTAGCTCATCGGCCCCTGTGCAACGACGGTCAGCAGCAGGCACAGACCCAGTAGTCCAAGCACCGGCGCGATCTCATAGAGGCGGACGGTCGGCAGGTTGCGGTCAGGATCAGCCCAGAAGATCTGGATGCCGGCGCGGACCATGGCGATCAGCGAGCAGAGGCTGGAGAGGATGATCAGGGCGAAGAGCGCCACGCCACCGCCCGGAATCGCCGGAGCCGCTTGAGGGCTGATCATTGGGGCGAGCATGGCGAACTTGGCCAGGAACCCGGAGAACGGCGGCAGGCCCGCGACCATCAGCGTGCAAGCCAGGAAGGCGGCGCTGAGGACAGCGGTCGGCGCCGAAATCAGGACGATGGTTTCGTCCTCCTCTGTGAAAAGCGGCGCGTTGGTCGGGTTGTAGGCCTCCAGCACCTGGTCCTCGATCTCGTCATCCCCATCCGGAGCGATCACCCCCGCCAGCAGGAAGAACGCGGCGGCGCCCAGGGTGGAGGCGACGAGATAGAAGAGCGCGCCAGCGGTGACCGCGGGGTCGTCGAAACCGACCGCGGCCAGCAGGGTTCCGGCGGAAACCAGGAGGCTGTAGCCGGCGATCCTGCCGAGGTCCTTCGCCGCCAGCATGCCGATCATGCCGACGATCAGGGTCGCCGCGCCGCCGACCATCAGCCATCGCTCGCCAAAGCCCGCCGACGGGCCGGCCTCGTCGCCGAACAGCAGCAGGCTGAGGCGCAGCAGGACGTAGATCCCCAGCTTGGTCATGATCGCGAACATCGCCGCCACCGGCGGGGCGGCCGCGTCATAGGTGCGGGGCAGCCAGAAGCCGAGCGGCCACATCGCCGCCTTGACCAGGAAAGCGACCCCTAGGATCGCCGCGCCGGCGTGCAGCAGATTGCGGGTGTTTTCAGGCACGGCCGGAATGCGCTCTGCGAGCGCGGCCATGTTGAGGGTGCCCGTCACGCCAAAGATCAGGCTGACCCCGATGAGGAAGAGCATCGAGGCGGCCAGGTTGATAACGATGTAGTGCAGCCCGGCGCCCACGCGCTTCGGCCCTGACCCATGCATCGCCAGTCCGTAGGAGGCCGCGAGCAGGACCTCGAAGAAGACGAAAAGGTTGAACAGGTCCCCGGTCAGGAACGCGCCGTTGAGCCCCATCAGCAGGAACTGGAACAGCGGATGGAAGTGCGGACCCAGCCGCGCCCAGCGCCGCAGCGAAAACTGCAGGGTGGTCAGGCCGAGAACCGCCGTCAGCGTCAACATCACCGCCGACAGTCGGTCGAGCACCAGGACGATGCCGAAGGGCGTCGGCCAATCGCCGATCCGGTAGACGCCGCCGAGCTGGCCGCCGCCTGGAGGATCGGCCGCCATGACGAGCAAGGCGATCGAAGTGGCCAACAGGGCGACGCAGGAGACAAGGCCCAGCGCCGACTTCACCCCCGGTCGGCGGTCGCCGATCAGCAGTTGGAGCGCGCCGACCAGCAGCGGAATGACGATCGGGGCGATGAGCAGGTGGGCGCTCATGGGGTGCCGTCCTCGCCGTCGACATGGTCGACGCCGGTCAGGCCGCGAGAGGCGAGCAGGACGACCAGGAACAGCGCCGTGGTCGCAAAGCTGATGACGATAGCGGTGAGGACCAGGGCCTGGGGTAGAGGGTCAGCGTAGCGCTCAAGGTCGACGCCGGACTTGAGCACCGGGTCAGAGCCCACCCGCAGTCCGCCGGTGGAGAAGATGAACAGGTTCACGGCGTAGGAGATCAGCGTCAGGCCGATGATCACCTGGAAGGTCCTGGGCCGAAGGATAAGCCAGACACCAGACGCCGTAAGCACCCCGATCGCCGCGGACAGCACAAGCTCCATCAGTGATCTCCCGGCGGGTTGGCTGGCGGGGCGCTGGGCGTCAGGACGCGGGGGCGGCGCAGGGACTGGTGGGCCAGGGCGATCAGGATCAGCGTGGTCGCGCCAACCACCAGCATCAGGACCCCCAGATCGAACAGGACCGCCGTCGCCAGCGGGATGCGTCCAAACACCGGCAGGTCGAGGTACTGGAAATAGGCGGTCAGGAAGGGATAGCCGAACAGCAGGGACCCCATGCCCGTGGCGAGCGCGGTCAGCAGTCCCAGGCCGATCCAACGTACGGGGGCGACGCGAAGGCGGGACTCCACCCAGCGCGCCCCGCCGGCCATGTAGAGTAAGATTAGGCCCACCGAAATCGTGATCCCCGCAGCGAAGCCGCCGCCGGGCAGATCGTGTCCGCGCAGGAACAGGTGCAGGCCAAACAGCAGGATTACCGGGAACATCAGCTGGATGATCAAGCCGGGGATCATCATGTAGCTGGTCAGGGTGTGGCCGGTGCTGCGTTCAGGCAGTCGCTCGTCGATGGCGTTCTGGTAGCGTTGCTGTGACGGCAGGCCGACGCTTTCCACGCTGGGCCGGAAGCGCCGGAGCAGGGCGAACACGGTCAGGGCGACGATGGCCAGGACCGTAATCTCGCCCAGGGTGTCGAAGGCGCGGAAGTCGACGAGCAAAACGTTGACCACGTTGCGACCGCCGCCTTCGGAATAGGCGCGCTCCAGGAAGAAGCGAGAGATCGAGTCCTCCACCGGGTGCATCATCACGCCATAGGCCAGGGTGGCCAGGCCAAGTCCGGCGGCGAGCGCGATGATCACGTCGCGGCGGCGTCTGAACCGCGCCAGGCGTTCTTGGCCTTGGGTCTGGGCGGGCAGGCGGCGCGGAAGCCAGCGTAGCCCGAGCAGGATCAGGATGGTGGTGACCACCTCCACCAACAATTGGGTGGCGGCTAGATCAGGCGCGGAGAGCCAGACGAAGCTGATGCACGACACCAGGCCCGCGCCACCGGTCAGGATCAAGGCCGCCAGCCGGTGGAACTTGGCCAGGATCGCCGCGCCGGCCGCGCAGGCGCCCCCGAGGAGCCAGAGCATGGCGAAGGCCGGATCGATGCTGGACCAACGCAGCGGTTCGAAGGCGGCGGGCGCGCTGCCGACCGCCAAACCGGCCGCGACCATCGCCGCCAGGATGATCAGCAGGATCTGCGGCTGTAGCTTGCGGCCGGGGAACCGGCTCTCGAGCCGGCGCGGGGCGGTCTTGGCGAGGAAGCCGAGCACCTGTTCGAAGATCGCCTTGCCGCTGATCCCCCGCGCCAGGAACGGCCAATCCTGCTGCGCCAGCCACTCGCGCCGGGTGCGATAGAGCAAGGTCCCAGCGATCAAGGTGACGAAGCTCATCAGCAGGGCCGGCGTGAAGCCATGCCACACAGCCAGGCTATAGGAGGGGGTCTGGCCGCCCAGCACCGAAATCGACGCGGCCTGCAGCGATGGGCCGATCACCACGGCGGGGAACATCCCCACCAGCAGGCAGGCGGCGACCAGGAAGGCGATAGGCGCCAGCATCCAGCGCGGTGGTTCGTGCGGCTGGCGGGGCATGGTCTCAGGAACCGGTCCGAAGAAGACGCCCACGACAAGCCGAAGAGCATAGGTGACGCCAAAGGCGCTGGCGGCGACGGCGGCCAAGGTCGGCACCAGGTCGAAGGCCGTTCCCCAACGCGCGGCCAGGGCTTCCTCGAAGAACATCTCCTTCGAAAGGAAGCCGTTCAGCAGCGGGACGCCCGCCATGGCGGCGCTGGCGATGATCGCCAGGACCGCCGTCACCGGCATGAACCGCCTCAGGCCGCCCAGACGGCGTAGGTCGCGCGTGCCGGCTTCGTGGTCGATGGCCCCGGCGGCCATGAACAACGAGGCCTTGAACGTCGCGTGATTGACGATGTGGAAAATGGCCGCGACGCAGGCCAGGGGGCTGCCCATGCCGAGCAGCAGGGTGATCAGGCCCAGATGGCTGATCGTCGAATAGGCCAGGACACCCTTCAGATCCTGCTGGAACATGGCGAAGTAGGCGCCGAGAACCAGGGTCACGAGACCGGCGGTCCCAACCAGCCAGAACCATTCGGGCGTACCCGACAGCACAGGCCAGAAACGCACGAGCAGGAAGACGCCGGCCTTCACCATAGTGGCCGAGTGCAGGTAGGCCGAGACCGGGGTGGGCGCCGACATCGCGTGCGGCAGCCAGAAGTGGAAAGGGAACTGCGCGCTCTTGGTGAACGCGCCGAGCAGCACGAGGATCAGCGCCGGCCGATAGAGTGGATGGTCGCGGATGATCTCGCCGGACGCCAGAATGACGTCGAGATCGAAGCTGCCGACGATCTGGCCGATCACCAATACGCCCGCCAGAAGGCATAGGCCGCCCGCCGACGTCACGATCAGCGCCATCCGGGCGCCGTCGCGGGCGGCCGCGCCATGATGCCAATAGCCGATCAGGAGGAAGGAAAAGAGGCTGGTGAGCTCCCAGAAGAAGACCATCTGGATGACATTGCCCGCCATGACGATGCCGAGCATCGATCCCATGAAGGCCAGCAGGAACGCGAAGAAGCGCGGCACCGGGTCGTCGGGCGACATGTAGTAGCGCGCATAGATCCCCACGAGCGCGCCGATGCCGCTGATGAGCACCAGGAACAGCCAGGCGAATCCATCGACCCGGAGCGTCAGATCCAGGCCAAGGCTTGGGACCCACGGGATGACGAGCCGAACGACGCCACCGTCAACGACGCCCGGATAGAGCGCTATGGACAGCGCCAGGCTGGCCAGCGCCGCGCCCGTAGCGAGCCAAGCCGCCAGGTTGCGAGCATTCGCACGGATGAACAGCGCAGCAAGGCTCGCCAGGAAGGGGATTCCGACAATGGCGATGAGCAGCGCGTCGTGCGGCATCGTCGGGCGGGTTCCTTCCTGTGGGGATGGTGGCGGCGAACAGCTTGAGTTGCGCTAACTTCTCGGACTAGGGCGCGCATTTCAAGGGTTGATAGCGGAATATCTCAAAGGAAAATGAGGGATTAGGCGTCAATCGCCCCAGGTCGGCAGGAGGCGAATAGTATTTCCGTGATATCCGAAGTTCGAAATCCGATCAGGTCTTGTTGTCGATGATTTGATTTTGAAAATGAGCTCGAGTGTGGGGGCGTCGAGCTTCAGTTATCCACAAGGCTCCTGATCATGATTGATCAGAGTTGGCGGCAATCTCCGTCTGGTAAGATTCTACTGACGATCCATCTGCGGGCTTAATCCCGCTGTCGAGGGGCGCCGGACGGACGGCGATGTATTCCGGCGGTTCCGACATTGAGGCGTCGCCGCGCCCCGCCTACCTGGGGGCTCCCATCCGGAGTCGCCCATGCTCGAAGTTCAGTCCGCCGACAGGCCCGAAACAACCGCCTTATCCGACGACGAGGGACCGACGAAGGCCGCCTGGAGCGGTATCCTGACGCTTTCGCTTAGTGTCTTCGCGCTGGTGACGGCTGAGTTCCTGCCACCGAGCGTCCTGACGCCATTGGCTGCGGATCTGGGCGTCAGCCTTGGGGCGGCGGGGCAGGCGGTCACCGCCACGGCTGTGGTCGGGGCGTTCGCCGCCCTTCTGGTTCCGGTCTTCACCAGCCGGTGGGATCGCCGGGGGGTCATGCTGGGGCTGCTGCTCCTGCTCTGCATCTCGAACCTGATGACCGCCCTGGCGGCCAACCTGCCTATGCTGCTCCTCGCCCGCGTCGTGCTCGGGATCAGCCTTGGGGGCTTTTGGTCGATGGCGGCGGCCACGGCGATGCGGCTGGTGCCCATGCCGGTCCTGCCGCGCGCCATGTCGATCGTCTTCACCGGCGTGACGGTGGCCACGGTCTCGGCCGCGCCCATCGGCGCCTATGTCGGTGATCTTTGGGGTTGGCGCGCCGCGTTTCTGATCGCCGGGGTCATCGGCGTACTGGCGCTCGTGGGCCTCTGGATCACGTTGCCGAAGTTGAAACCCACCAGGGCGGCGAACCTCGCCGACCTTATGGAGGTCGCCATCCGTCCGCGGGCGCTGGTCGTGCTTGTGTCGGTGCTGGTGGTGATCTCCGGGCACTTCGCGAGCTTCACCTATATTCGGCCGGTGCTGGAGCAGGTGGCGCATCTGGACGTAGCCGCGATCTCGCTGGTGCTGCTGGCCTTCGGCTGCGCCGGCTTCCTCGGGAATTTTGTCGGCGCTTTCCTGGCTGAGCGCGATCCGAAGCTCGCGATCATTGGCGGATCGGCCTTGATGGCCGCGTCTATGGCGGGGCTGGTGCTGTTTGGCGCTTCACCATGGCTCGCGGGCCTGGCCTTGATGCTTTGGGGCATGGCGTTCGCCGCTCTGCCTGTCGGGTTCCAGGCCTGGATGGTGACGGATGTGCCTGATCGGCCCGAACTGGGGGGTGGTCTCCTGACCGCGGCCTTCCAGGTCGCAATCGCCACGGGAGCCGTCGCCGGTGGACTGCTGGTTGATCGGTTCGGCGTCCTCAGCGGCGCTATTTGCGGCGCGGCGGCTGCTGCAGGTCTCTGCTTCGTACTGGGACTGCGACGCCATCGGGCGGTCCGTGACGCCGCCTGCTACGCCGCCTAGTTTCCAGCGCCGGACGAACGGCAAAGAAAAACGGAGCGGCAGGCATGGTTCTGCCGGGCTCGCGACCACATCTGTCTCGCTCGGTTGGCGAGACAGGGAGCGGCCAAGATGCACGACGCGAGTTTGCAGGCTCAGCTCAGCCCGCCGGTCTCCGACCTCCACCGGGCGATGGATGACGACCCGCTAAGCCGTATCCTGCGAGACCTGCGGATCGTCGGCGTCTCATACGGTTGCTGCCGGCTGTCGGCCCCCTGGGGTGTCAACTTCCCAAGGGATGGGACTGCGCGGCTGCATTTCGTCGTCGAGGGAAGCTGCTGGCTCCGGGTCGAAGGCAATGAACCGATGTTCCTGCAGGCGGGCGATGCTGTTCTCCTGCCAAAGGGGACGACGCACTGCTTGAGCGCCACCCAGCATGGCAGGACGACGTGCATCACCAACATGCCGCTGCGCCCCATCGGCGACCGGGTCTATCAGCTGGATGGACCGGAGGTCGCCACTGCGGTGATCGCCTGCTGCAACGTGCGCTTCCGCGAGCCCTGTCTTAACCCGTTGCTGGAGCTCATGCCGACGGTGGTGTCCGTATCGGGCGCGCGCAGCGATCCCACTCTGCCCGCCTTGCTGGCGGCGATGGCCGATGAGGTCCTCGACCAGCAGATCGGCGCGGCCACGGTTCTGTCGCGGCTTGCGGACGTCGTGATCACGCGGCTGATCCGTGCCTGGGTGCGAGACGGCGGCTGCGAGGCGGAGGGTTGGATGGCCGCGATCCGCGACCCGAAGATCGGCCGGGCCCTTGCCGCGATCCACCAGGACCCTGGCGGCAACTGGTCGATTGAGGTCTTGGCGCGCACCGCAGGGCTGTCCCGCTCGATCTTCACCGAGCGTTTCGCGCAGGTTCTGGGCCTATCTCCAGCCCGCTATGTCGCGCGCTGGCGCATGTACCTGGCCAGCACGCTCCTGGTCGAGCAGGGCCTCAGCATCGCGGAGGTTTGCGCCCGTCTCGGCTATGAAACGGGTCCTGCCTTCAGCCGCGCCTTTAAGCGACACCTCGGCGTATCACCTGGGGCGATGCGGCCTCGGCGGGCGGCCTAGCCCTCACGGCTGAGCCGACGCGCCTCAATGCACGCGCCCGAACGGCATGGCCGCGGCCGGATGGAGCGGCGCGCCTTCCCCCGAAGTTGCAGGAGGCAGGCGGGGAGGCAGGCCTGCGGGCTGGTCATGGACGGCTAAGGCGTCGGGCGCAAAGTCGTCCACTTCAATCACCGCTGCGATGGCGCGTTCAGCGGCCTCAAGCTGAGCTACTTCCTCGGGTGTGACGAGGCCACGACCCACCGCCGCCTTCCAATCGCGGACCTTCTGTTCACGCAAGCGATCATGAATGGGCTGGGTGGCGACCACCTGCTCGAAAGCGTCGATCAGTTGGCCCACCGCCTCGTCGGCGCCGCCGATATAGACGTTTGCCACAAGCCGATCGCGTGTTGGCGAGGGTTCCAGCAACAGATCGGCGCAGTCGCGGGTGACGCGGTCGGAGGGGCCGCGACGCCGCGGGCCGAGCGGGAGGATGGCAAGGCGCAGCAGCCAGCCCGCCAGCGCGTTGGGCAGGTTGGCGAAGATCTCGTCGAGCCGCGCCTCGATGGTCGCAAAGCCGGTTTCCATGCACCACTTCAGCAGCGGGAAGTCGGCGTCCTGGCGGCCCTCATCCTCCCAGCGCTTCAAGGCGCCAGACAGGAAGTAGAGCTCGGAGAGCACGTCGCCCAACCGGCCCGAGAGCATCTCCTTGCGCTTCAACTCGCCGCCCAGCGTCAGCAGGGCGACGTCGGCGGTAAGGGCGAACGCGGCGGTGTAGCGCCCCATCTGGCGGTAAAAGCCTCGCGCCCGGCCAGCTTCTGGGGCAGGGGCGCTGAGCCCATTCGTCCAGCTCCGCGACCAGGCGTTTATCCCGGTGCGCAGGGCATGGGCGACATGCTTCCAGAACGCGTCGTCGAACTGGTCGAGGCCTTTGCGCTGGTCAGCCTCTCCCAGGGCCAGGATCTCATCCAGCAGATAGGGATGAGCGCGGATCGCGCCCTGGCCGAAGATCATGAGGCTGCGGGTCAGGATGTTGGCGCCCTCGACCGTGATGCCGACGGGGACCGCTCGGTAGTGGCCGCCCAGATAGTTGCGCGGTCCCTCGATGACGGCCTTTCCGCCGTGGACGTCCATGGCGTCATTGACCACCACCCGCATCCGCTCGGTCGCGCCGGCCTTCATCATCGCCGAGATCACCGAGGGGTGATGGCCCTGGTCGAGCCCAATGCAGGTTAGGCGTCGCGCGCCGTCGATCAGGTAGGCGTTGCCGGCGATGCGCGCCAGACGCTCCTGCACGCCCTCGAACTTGCCAATTGGCAAGCCGAACTGTTGGCGAACGCGGGCGTATGATCCGGTGGTCAGGGCCGAGAAGGCCGCGGAGGCGCCGGACAGCGCGGGCAGCGATATTCCACGCCCGGCGGCCAGCGCCGTCATCAGCATTTTCCAGCCCTCACCGACCCGGTCCACGCCGCCGATGATCAGGTCGAGCGGAATGAAGACGTCGTGCCCCCAATTCGGCCCGTTCTGGAATGTCTGGAAGGCGGGCAGGTGACGGCGGCCAATCTCGACGCCGGGGATGTCGGTCGGAACCAGGGCGCAGGTGATGCCGATGTCTTCTCGCTCGCCCAGCAGGTGATCGGGGTCGCGCAGCTTGAAGGCCAGGCCAAGCACGGTGCAGACGGGGCCTAGGGTGATGTAGCGCTTGTGCCAGTTGAGGCGGACGCCAAGGACCTCCTTGCCCTGCCAGAGGCCCCGCGCCACGACGCCCTCGTCGATCATGGCCGAAGCGTCCGATCCTGCTTCCGGACTGGTCAGGCCGAATGCCGGGATCTCGCGGCCATCGGCCAGCCGGGGCAACCAATGGCCCTTCTGGGCCTGCGTCCCGAAGCGCATGATCAGCTCACCCGGGCCCAAGGAATTGGGGACCATTGCGGTCACAGCGGCGGAGACGGAACGGGTAGCGATCTTTCTCACCACCTCGGCGTGGCCGTAGGCGGAGAATCCCAGGCCGCCGTGCTCGGTGGGAATAATCATCCCGAAGAATTTGTTATCCTTCAGGAAAGTCCATGCCTCGGGCGGCAAGTCGCGCGTTTCCCAGGTGATGCGCCAGTCGTCGAGCATGGCGCACAGCGCCTCGACTGGACCATCCATGAAGGCCTGTTCGTCGGGCCGAAGCCTGGCTGGCGGCAGGTCCAGCAGGACGTTCCAATCGGGGTCGCCGCCGAACAGAGCCGCATCCCACCAAACATCGCCGGCCTCGATGGCCTCGCGTTCGGTGTCCGACAGGGCCGGGAGCACGCCCTTGGCCCAGTGGAAGATTGGCCGGGTCAGAATGTCCCGGCGCCAGGAGACGTTTGGCATGGCAGATCACCTCGACGAGCGTCTGCGGCAAACGCCAGGCGCTCGTTTCGGCTCCATCAAGCGGGATCAAACTGTTCCATCTGTGATCTGAAGCGCTTGGCGCGCGCTCAGTCTTGGACGAGCGCTTAGTCCGGCCGGTAGGCGCGCAGGAAGGTGTCGACGGCGTTGTTGACCTGGTCCTCGACCTCGGCGTCGGTCATGTCGCCGGAGATCACGCCCCAGGTGCGCGGCTGCAGGACGCCGGAGATGGTCAGGTCCTTGAACTGCTGGGCGGCGACAAGCGGGTCGGCGCGGCGCATCACGCCCTGATCCATGAGGTCGGAGAGGTAGTTGGCGATCTTAGTCAGGATCACCTTGGGGCCCATGTCGTAGAACATGCGGCCAAGTTCCGGGAAGCGTCCGCTCTCGCCCACCACCACGCGGTGCATGCCGAGCGATTCGGGAGTCAGCAGCAGTTTCAGGAAGGCGCTGGCGAAGTGTTCCAGCCGCTCACGCGGGGCTTCGCCATCGTCGGTAACGTCGAACAGCGTCTCGGCGAGCGCGCCGCACTGGCGCTGCATCACCGCCTCGAACAGTTCTTCCTTGGACTTGAAGTAGTTGTAGAGCGTGCCCTTCGAACCGCCGAGGCGCGCCGCGATGCTGGACATCGAGGTGGCCGCATAGCCATCGACCAGGAAGCAGTCGCGCCCGACGTCGAGAATGCCGTCGCGGCGTTCGTCGCGGCGTTCCTCACGCTTGCTCTGAGCCGGGGCTGTCATCTGACCATCCTGTACGGTTTGCGCTTGACGCGGTCTAGTGCGAGGAACATATGACCGTACCGTACGGTTTTCTAGCCGGTACTTTTCTCTAGTCGATTTCGAGACGCGGCATGGCACGCCTGATTCTCCCCCCTGTGACGGCGGCCCTCCTTTTGGCGGGCTGCGCGGCCGTACCGAACCTGGGCCCGCCCCCCCAGGTCCGGCCCGCGCAGGCCTATGCTGCAACCTCGAGCTTCGACGCCCCCGCCAGCGAGTGGCCGGCTGACCAATGGTGGAAGAGCTACGGCGACGCCCAGCTGGACGCCTTGGTCGATGAGGCGCTGGCTGGATCGCCCAGCCTCGTCCAGGCGCAGGCCCGGGTGAGGGCGGCCCAGGCGCGGGCTCAGCAAAGCCGCGCGGCCTTGCTGCCCAGCGCCAGCCTCAACGCCCAGGCCGCTCAGGCCAAGCAGAGCTACAACAACGGCATCCCGCCGGAGTTCGTGCCGCAAGGCTACAACGACACCGGCCGGGCGACCCTGGACCTGTCGTTCGACCTCGATCTCTGGGGCAAGAACCGTGCGGCCCTGGCCGCCGCGACCTCCGAAGCGACCGCCGCCGAGATGGACGCGGCTCAGGCGCAGCTATTGCTGACGACCTCGGTGGTCGGCGCCTACGCCGAACTCTCCCGCGCCTTCGCCAGCGAGGAGGCCGCCCGTCAGGCCCAGGCCAACCGCGAGGCGACCCGCAAGCTGGTGGCTCAACGGGTCGAAAACGGCGCGGCCAATCAGGGCGAGTTGCGGCAAGCCGAATCCGGCCTGGCCAGCGCCGACCAGGAACTGGCCGCATCCGAGGAGCAGGTGGGCCTGGCCCGCGACCAGATCGCCGCGCTGCTTGGCGCCGGCCCGGACCGGGGCTTGGCCATCGCCCGGCCTGCGGCGCCCGCGATGCGCGACTTTGGACTTCCGGCGAACCTGGCGGCCGATCTGCTGGGCCGCCGTCCCGACATCGCCGCAGCGCGGCTGCGAGCCGAAGCGGCCGAAAAGCGCATAGATGTGGCGCGCAAGTCCTTCTATCCAAATGTGAATCTTGCCGGCTTCATCGGCGCTCAGTCGCTGGGCCTGGATCTGCTGACCGACAGTGGATCGGACATCGGGCAGGCGGGGCTCGCGCTCAGCTTGCCGATCTTCCAGGGCGGCCGGCTTTCCGGCGCCTATCGTGGCGCGCGGGCCGAGTACGACTCCGCCGTCGCCGCCTATGACGCCACCCTCGTCCAGGCGCTGAAGGAAGTGGCCGACGCCGCCGTCAGTGAGCGCGCCTTGGCGATCCGGCTGACCGCCGCCCGCCAGGCCCTGGCCAAGGGCGAGGAAGCCTATCGCATCGCCAAGATGCGCTACGAGGGCGGCCTCGACTCCTACACCTCGGTCCTGACCGCCGAGAACGCCGTGATCCTGCAGAGGCGCGCCGCCGCTGATCTGGAATCGCGCGCTCTGACCCTTGATGCAGCTCTGGTCCGCGCCCTCGGCGGCGGATTTCGAGCCGCCTGACCCCAACCGTTTCCGTCCTCCCCGGAAAGACCTCCCATGCCCGACGATATCGGATCAAAGCCTCAAGCCGTGGCCGCCGCGCCCGCTTCCTCGACGGCCGCCAATGGCACGCGACGAAAGCGCCTGTTCCTGATCCTGGGCGGCGTGGTCATCGCCGCCGGCCTGATCTGGGGGCTCTATTGGGTGCTCGTCGGCTCGCGCCACGTTGCGACCGACAACGCCTATGTCAACGCCGACACCGCCCAGGTGACGGCGCTGGTCGCCGGGCCGATCGTGGCGACGCCGGTTGGCGAGACGGCTGTGGTCAAGAAGGGGCAGGTCATCGCGCTCATCGACCCGGCCGATTATCAACTGGCGCTCGACCGCGCCCGCGCTGAACTCGGCCAGGCTGAGCGGCGGGTGGGGCAGTATTTCGCCAATGACGAGGCATTGGGCGCACAGACCGCAGCGCGCAGCGCCGACGTCGCGCGGGCCGAGGCCATGCTGGCCGGCGCCAAGTCCGACTTCGCCCGGGCCGAGGTGGAGTTTGGCCGTCGTCGCAATCTGTCAGCCTCGGGCGCGGTGTCAGGCGATGAGCTGACTCAGGCAGACAACCGCTTCCAGGCGGCCAAGGCGGCGCTGGCCGCGGCCCAGGCGGGACTGGCCCAGGCGCGCGCCACCGCGGCGCAGTCGGCCGGCCAGCAGAAGGCCGCCAACGTCCTGGTCGCCGGGACCACCGTCGAGGGCAATCCCGAGGTGGCCGCAGCCCGCGCCAAGCTGGCCCAGGCCGAGCTGGACCTGGCTCGCACCACCATTCGCTCGCCCGTCGATGGCGTTGTCGCCCGCAAGACCGTGGTGGTGGGCCAGAAGGTCGCCAATGGCGCGGCGGTGATGAGCATTGTCCCGATCCAGACCGCCTATGTGGACGCCAACTTCAAGGAAGTGCAGTTGCGCAAGGTGCGGCCCGGCCAGAGCGTCGAACTGACCAGCGACCTCTACGGCAAGGGCGTGAAGTTCCACGGCAAGGTCTCGGGCCTGGCCGGCGGCACCGGCTCGGCCTTTGCGCTAATCCCGGCCCAGAACGCCACCGGCAACTGGATCAAGGTGGTCCAGCGCGTCCCGGTCCGCATCACCCTCGACCCCAAGGAGCTCTCCGAGCATCCGCTCAGGGTCGGCCTCTCCATGGACGCCGTGATCGACGTCTCCAAGTAGGATCGCGCTGGTGAGCCAGAGCCAATCGACGCCGGCGCCCCTGACTGGGATGGCGCTGCTGGTGACCGGGCTGCTGCTCGGCCTGGCCAACTTCATGGTGGTGCTGGACATCACCATCGCCAATGTCGCCGTGCCGCATATCGCCGGCGGCCTAGCGGTTTCGCCCAGCCAGGGCACATGGGTCATCACCTCCTATGCGGTGGCCGAGGCGATCACCGTGCCGCTTTCCGGGTGGCTGGCCCAGCGGTTCGGAGCTGTGAAGGTCTTCGTCTTCGGACTGGTCGGTTTCGGGATCTTCTCCATCCTCTGCGGGCTTGCGCCGACCTTCGGCTTCCTGGTGTTCGCCCGGGTGCTCCAAGGCCTGTGCGGCGGCCCGATCATGCCGATGTCGCAGACCCTGCTGCTGCAGATCTTCCCCAAGGAGAAGGCGCCTCAGGCGCTTGGCCTATGGAGCATGACCACGGTGGTCGGGCCGATCGCCGGGCCGATCCTGGGCGGCACGATCTCCGACAGCATCGGCTGGCACTGGATCTTCTTCATCAATATCCCGGTCGCCTTCGGCGTGGCGTTCCTCGCCTATCGTGCGCTGCTCAAGCACCAGGGGCCGACCCGCCGCGTGCCGGTCGACTATGTGGGGCTGGGCCTGCTGATCCTATGGGTCGGCTCGCTGCAGATCATGCTCGACAAGGGCAAGGAGCTGGACTGGTTCGCCTCGCCGACCATCATTGTCCTGTCCATCGTCGCGGCCATCGGCTTCGCCGCCTTCCTGATCTGGGAGCTGACCGCGCAGAACCCCATCGTGAACCTGCGGGTGTTTCGCCACAGGGGGTTCTCCATAGGGGTGACCACGCTCAGCCTCACCTTCGGGGCGTTCTTCGCCAGCGTTGTGCTCCTGCCGCTCTGGCTGCAGACCAACATGGGCTACACGGCTACCTGGGCCGGCTACGCCGCAGCATTCCAGGGCGTGCTTGCGGTGGTGATGTCGCCCATTGTCGCCAGTCAGGTCGCGAGGCGCGATCCACGGGCGCTGGTCTCATTCGGCGTGTTCTGGATGGCCGGCGTCGCCATCTGGCGCAGCCACTTCGACACCGGCGCCGACTTCATGTCGATCGTCTGGCCTCAACTGGCGCTGGGCTTCGCCATGCCGTTCTTCTTCATTCCGACCCAGAGCATCGCGCTCGGCGCGGTTGACGAAGAGGAGACGGCGGCGGCGGCCGGTATCGCCAACTTCCTGCGGGTCGTGGCGGGAGCGTTCGCAACCTCGATCATGACGACGGCCTGGGAAAGCAACGCCAGCGCCAAGCGTGCCGACCTGGTCGGGGCGCTGAACCAGCCGCAGGCGGCGCTGGACGGGATGACCAGCCAGGGTTTCTCGCCCGGCCAGGCGCTGGGCCAACTCGAGGGCCTGGTGCAGACCCAGGCGGTGATGCTGTCGACGAACCAGATGTTCCTGGCTACGGCCGGGGTCTTCGCCGTCGCCGCGACGACGATCTGGCTGGCGCCGCGCCCCAAGCGCGCCGCAGGGCCGGCCGGCGGGCATTAGCCGATCTCGTGCGGGGAGCGACTCCTATGTGGGGATCCCGACCCTCACGAACCGTAAAATGGACGATTTGACGCCGCGCCATCCCGCTCCCAGCCTATTGAACTGCAAAGCTTTCATCCTCGGTTGATTGTTCGGTCCGATTGCCGCTAGGCAAGACGCCGTCGTCCAGCCGAGGTACGAATGCCGCAGACCACAAACCGTCCCGGATCGAACGCCAAGTCCGTTGCAGCGGCGTGGGCGAACATAGGCCTGGCTGCGGTCTTGGCGTTTTTCCTGATCAGCGGCGCCATTGCGTATCTCAACGTTCAGGTCCTGCGGGAAAACCAACAGAAGATCCTCCATTCGCACACGGTGCTCGTCGCGCTGGATAAGCTCATCTCGACCATGCAGGACGCTGAGACCGGGCAGCGCGGCTATCTCCTGACCGGCAACGACAAGTACTTGGCGCCCTACAATGAGGCGGTGGCCGCCGTCGGTTCGCGCCTCGACACGGTGGCCTCGCTGACCGGCGACAATGCGGCTCAGCAGAGAAACATCGTTCAGCTCAGACGCCATCTCGACGCCAAGCTTGGGGAGCTCGGCGAGACGATCGATCTACGCAGGATCAAGGGGGCGGAGGCCGCGCTCGCCTTGGTCAACACCGACCGTGGCAAGTTCGAGATGGACGCGATCCGTTCGCAAGCCGACCTCATGCGCCAAGAGGAACAGAGGTTGCGCGAAATCCGGATCGCCGAGATGGATCGCGCCTTCGAAACGGCCCGGGCCAGCGGCATCATATCTGGCCTGTTGGGCGCGGTGCTGACGGTCCTGGTGTTCATCATGATCCGGCGGAGCGCCAATGCCCGGGCGCGTCAGCAATGGCTGCAGGCAGGCGAGGTTGGGCTCGCCAACGCCATGATGGGCGACAAGTCGGTCGAGCAGGTGGCCGACAGCATTCTGGCTTTCCTGGCCCAATACCTTGGCTTCCAGGCGGGCGCGCTATTCAAGGGCGAGCAGGGGCTATACCGGCGTGTGGCGACACTCGGGGTGCCTGGCGACGCGGATATGCCGCTGGGGTTCGCCTTGAAGGAAGGGCTGCTCGGCAAGGTCGCCGCCGAGGGACGGGCGAGCATCATTCGCGACGTACCCGAAGGCTATATGACCATCGGCTCGGCGCTTGGTTCCGACAAGCCGAAGCATCTGGTGATCGTTCCGGCGCGCGCCAATGAGATGGTCAATGCGGTGATCGAGCTTGGCTTCCTCCATTCGGTGGACGATCGCGTGCTGGAACTGCTGGATCAGTCGGCCGGCGCGATTGGGATCGCATTGCGCTCGGCGCGCTATCGGACCCAGTTGCGGGACGCTCTGGACGAAACGCAGCGCCAGGCCGAGGAACTGCAGGTTCAAAGCGAGGAGCTCCGCGTCTCCAACGAAGAGCTGGAGGAGCATGGCAAGGCTCTGAAGGAGTCGCAGGTGCGGCTTGAGCAGCAGCAGGTCGAGCTGGAGCAGACAAACAGCCAGCTTGAGGAGCAGGCCCAAACCCTCGAGGCGCAGCGCGACGATCTCGAACGCACGAGCGCCGCGGTTCAGCTGAAGGCCCGCGAGCTCGAACAGGCCAGCCAGTACAAGTCCGACTTCTTGGCGAACATGTCGCACGAATTGCGTACGCCGCTGAACTCGTTGTTGATTCTGTCGAAATTGCTCGGCGACAACGCTGACGGAAATCTTACGGCCGAACAGGTCAAGTACGCTCGGACCATTCGGGCTTCCGGCGACGATCTGCTCACCCTGATCAATGACATCCTCGACCTCTCCAAGATCGAGGCGGGTCATATTCAGATCCACCCCGAAGCTGTCTCGCTGCAGCGTCTGGCCAACGACATCCGCCAACTGTTCCAGCCGGTCGCCGACGAGCGCAAAGTCGCGCTTGAAGTGGGGATTGCTGATGACTGCCCCACGGCCATCGAGACTGATCGCCAACGGCTGGAGCAGGTTCTGAAGAACCTGCTCTCCAACGCCTTCAAGTTCACTGAGGCAGGCAGCGTGCGCCTGGACATTGCGATGGTCGGCGAGGACCACTTGGCCCTGGCCGTCAAGGACACCGGCATCGGCATCTCGCCGGCGCACCAGGAGAGTATCTTCGAGGCTTTCCGCCAGGCTGACGGGACCACGAGCCGCAAGTACGGCGGCACGGGTCTTGGACTTTCCATCTCACGGGAGCTGGCCCGCCTGCTCGGCGGCGCCATCACGCTGCAGAGTAGCCCCGGGGAGGGCAGCACCTTCACCATCACCATTCCCCTGGCCTATGATCCGGCACAGGTCGCGCCTCGGGATGCGGCTGTGGCGCCCCGGTCGAATGAGCCTGGACCCGCGGCGGCTGAACCCATCAAGCTGCGGCGAGGCCTGCGCGAGAAGCTGGAGGACGATCGCAACGTCCTCATCGACGCGCGGCGGCTGCTTCTGGTGATCGAAGACGACGAGGCTTTCGCCGCTATCGTGCGCGACTTGTCGCGAGAGATGGGCTTCCAGTGCATTCTCGCCGGCACGGCCGAGGAAGCCCTCAACCTGGCTAAGGAATTCAAGCCCAGCGCCGTCGTCCTCGATGTCGGGTTGCCCGATGAATCCGGCCTCACGGTTCTGGATCGTCTGAAGCGCGATGATCAGACCCGCCACATACCTATTCACGTCGTCTCGGCCGCCGACCACAGCCAGACGGCGTTGTCGCTGGGCGCGGTGGGCTATCTCGTAAAGCCGGTCGAACGCGACGCGCTGGCCCAGTTGCTACAGACCCTTGAGGCGCGACTGACGACGACCATGCGCCGGGTGCTGATCGTCGAAGACGATGCGGTTCAGCGTGACGCCGTCGGCCGACTGCTCGCCTCGCGCGATGTTCAGACGGTGGGGGTCGGCACCGCCGCCGAGTGCCTGGAAGAACTTCGGCGCCAGACCTTCGATTGCATGGTCCTCGATCTCTCGCTGCCGGACGCCTCAGGCTTCTCGCTGCTCGAAACCTTGAGCCAGGGGGATCACGCCTATCCGCCGGTCATCGTCTACACTGGCCACGACCTCTCGGCCGACGATGAGCAGCAGCTCCGCCGCTATTCGAATTCGATCATCATCAAAGGCGCGAAATCGCCGGAACGTCTCCTCGACGAGGTGTCGCTCTTCCTGCACCAGGTGGTGGCGGAACTGCCGCCCGAGCAGCAGAAGATGATCCAGAAGGCGCGCAATCGAGACGCCGTTCTCGAGGGGCGCCGCATCCTCATCGTCGAGGACGACATCCGCAATGTGTACTCGCTGTCCAGCGTGCTTGAGCCGCGCGGCGCCATCGTTCAGATCGCCAGAAATGGCCAGGAGGCGATCGAGGCCCTGCAAGGCCAGGACGCCTCGGGAACCATCGATCTGGTGCTGATGGACGTGATGATGCCTGTCATGGACGGCCTCACCGCGACCCGGAAGATCCGCAGCGAACGCCAGTGGGCCAAGTTGCCGATCGTCATGCTGACCGCCAAAGCGATGCCCGACGACCAGGAGCGGTGTATCGACGCTGGGGCAAACGACTACATGGCCAAACCCATCGATGTGGACAAGTTGCTCTCCCTTGTCCGGGTTTGGATGCCGCGGTGACGTCAGTGCGCGACAGCGTTGAAGATATTGAGATTCCGCTCCTGCTGGAGGCGCTCTATCAGCGCTACCACTACGACTTCCGCCACTATGCAGGGGCGTCAATCAAACGGCGTCTGCTGCAGGCGAGGGCGCAGCTTGGCTTCAGCTCCATCTCGGCGATGCAGGACAGTCTCCTCCACAATCCAGACACCGTTCCGCGATTGCTCAACTACCTGACGGTGCAGGTAAGCGAGATGTTCCGGGACCCGTCCTACTATCGCGCGCTGCGTGAGAAGGTCCTGCCTCATCTGCGGACCTATCCGTCGCTGAAAGTCTGGATCGCCGGCTGCAGCAACGGTGAAGAACTCTATTCGCTCGCGATCCTGTTTCGCGAAGAAGGTCTCGACCAGCGCACCCTGTTCTACGCCACTGACATCAATCCGGCGGCGCTGCAGGCGGCCGAGGCCGGCGTCTATCCGCTCGAGCAGATTCAGAAGTTCACCGCGAACCACCAGAAGTCCGGGGCCAAGTCCTCGCTCTCGGACTACTATACGGCCGACTATGGGCGGGCGGTTTTTGACAAAACCTTGCGCAGCCGTGTCGTTTTCTCAGACCACAGCCTGGTCACCGACGCCGTGTTTGCCGAGATGCATCTCATCTCCTGCCGCAACGTCCTGATCTATTTTGATCGGGATCTGCAGGACCGTGCGCTCGGACTGTTTAAGGACTCGCTTGCTCGCAAGGGATTCCTCGGGCTGGGATCGAAGGAGAGCCTGAGGTTTTCGGCGCACGCCGCCTCGTTCTCCGACTTCGTCAGCGAGGACAGGATCTATCAGAGGCGCGAGCCATGACGGATCAGGCCATCAGGGCGGTGGTCATTGGCGCGTCTGCAGGCGGCGTCCAGGCGCTCTTGCAGATTCTTCCGCCATTGCCCGCCACCTATCCGCTGCCGGTCTTGATCGTCGTTCATGTCCCGCCTGATCGCGACAACGCCTTGGTCTCGCTCTTCCAGGCGCGCTGTCAGATCCAGGTGAGAGAGGCCGAGGACAAGGAACCAGTCCTCCCCGGCGTGGTCTACTTTGCGCCGTCCGACTATCACCTGCTGGTCGAGACGGACGGCACGCTCTCGCTTTCTTCGGACGAGCTTGTGAACCATTCTCGTCCCTCGATCGACGTGTTGCTTGAGAGCTCGGCTGATGCTTTTGGCAGCGAGTTGGTCGGCGTCATCCTCACCGGGGCGAATGACGACGGGGCGCGAGGATTGCAGGCGGTGGTGGAGGCGGGGGGCGTCGCCATCGTCGAGGATCCGGCCGAAGCGTATGCGTCGGCCATGCCGGCCGCATCGCTGCGCGCGTCCCCCTCCGCAAAGGCCATGAAGGTGGCCGCGATAGCATCCTATGTGTCGAGTTTGGGAACGTCATGACGAGTGAGAAGGAGCCGATCAATTTCCTGCTGGTCGACGACCTTGAGGAAAATCTGCTGGCCCTTGAGGCGCTGCTGCAGCGCGATGGGTTGGTGTGCCTGAAGGCTCGCTCCGGCGATGAGGCCCTTGAGCTGCTGCTGGTCCATGACGTGGCCCTGGCGCTGCTGGATGTGCAGATGCCGGGCATGGATGGATTTCAGCTCGCCGAGTTCATGCGAGGCGCGGCGCGGGCCCGTCATATCCCCATCATCTTCGTCACGGCCGGAAGCGCCGATGCGCAGCGCCGGTTCCGCGGTTACGAAGCCGGCGCCGTGGATTTCATCCAAAAGCCGATCGAAGCTGACATTCTTCGCAGCAAGGCCGACGTCTTCTTCGATCTGCACCAGCAGCATCGGCAGATCCTGGCCCAGCGCGACGAACTCGCAGCCTATGCAAACGCGCTGCGAACCGCCGATCGCCACAAGAACGATTTTCTCGCGGTGCTCGGCCACGAATTGCGCAACCCTGTCATGGCGTTAGGGGCTGGACTTCACCTTCTAAAACGCCGGGAAGACCCAAAGCAGGCTCTGGAAATCCGCGCGCAGATGGATCGCCAGGTCCAGCATCTGGCGCGACTGGTCGAGGACCTGCTCGATATCTCCCGCATTGATCAGGGAAAGCTCGCGCTGCGCAAAGAGAAGGTCGCGCTCCAGAGCGTGCTCGGTTTCGCGGTTGAGGCGAGCCAGCCGCAGATCGACGCCAATCAGCACTCTTTGAAGACTGAGATCACCAGCGAGCCTGCCTGGCTCGACGCCGATCCGACCCGGCTGGCCCAGGTGGTCAGCAATCTCCTCAACAACGCCGCCAAGTACACCCCAGAGGGCGGGGAGATCACGCTGGGAGCCCGCGTCGTGGATGGCTTCGTCGAAGTCGATGTGACCGACAATGGCATCGGCATCCCCGACGACATGCGATCCAAAATCTTCGAGCTGTTCGCCCAGGTGAGAAGTCCGAGCAAGAGGGCGCACGAGGGGCTCGGCATCGGCTTGGCGCTCGTCAAACAACTGGTGGAACTGCATGGCGGGTCGATCGCCCTGAAGGACAGCGGCTTGAACATAGGCAGCAGGTTCCAGGTGCGGTTGCCGCTGCTCGCCTAGTGTTTCCGGTTGGGAGGAGTCTCAAAACACCGGGAGCAAACCGCACGGACGGGCGTTTGCCCCTCCATGAAATCTCGTTGGCCTTCTCGCCTTTGGATCGTCCGTCACGGCGAAAGCGCCGGCAATGTCGCCCGCGATTTGGCCCATGCCTCCGGCCTTGGCCGCATCGATATTGCTGAACGCGACGTCGATGTCCCGCTAAGCGAACTAGGGAAGGTGCAGGCCCGGGCGCTTGGGCATTGGTTCGCAGGGCGTCCGGCCACTGAACGGCCGGAGGTGGTCTTGACCTCGCCCTACCTGCGCGCGGTGCAAACCGCCAGCTTGGTCAGAGACGCCCACGGGCTCGCCGGGGATGAGGTTCCGCACTGCGTGGACGAACGGCTTCGCGAGCGCGAGTTCGGTATCCTGGATCGGCTGACGAGTTTCGGGATCAAGGAGCACTATCCCGAGCAAGCGGCGTTTCGCGCCGCAATGGGCAAGTTCTATCACCGCCCTCCTGGCGGCGAGAGCTGGTGTGACGTCATCCTGCGATTGAGGAGCGCCTTGGACACGCTCAGTCTGCACCACGCCGAGCGTAGGGTCCTCATAGTCGGCCACCAGGTGGTTGTCCTTTGCTTGAGGTACCTGCTGGAGAACCTCTCGGAAGCTGAGATCCTGGACATTGACGCCGCCGGCGATGTCGCCAATTGCGGGGTGACCGAGTACCGCTTCGATCCGACGGAAGGGGCCGATGGCGCTCTTCGGCTTGAAGTCTACAACTTCATCGCGCCGCTGAAGGAGGCGGGCGCGCCGGTCACGTCGGCGCCCGACGCTGCGGTGGCGGCGCGTTGACCGCCGGTTCCGAGATTGGGCCTGAGCTACTGCGGGCCATGCCGCTCCCATCGCTCTCCGCGGAAAGCGATAAGGAAGAGCGCGGCCGCGTCCTGGTCGTCGCCGGTGGGGCCGCTGTCCCGGGCGCGGCGACGCTGACCGGCCCGGCCGCCCTTCGTGTGGGGGCAGGAAAGCTTCAACTCGCGGCCACGGGACAATGCGCTATCGCCCTGGGCATGGCGGTTCCTGAGGCGCGGATCATATCGACGCCGATGACGCCAGCGGGGGAGATCGCCGGATCCGACTATCTCCTCGCTGCCGCCGGCAGAAGCGATGCGGTGATCCTTGGCCCGGGGATGATGGAGGGGCCAGGTCTCGGCGACTTGGTTGAACGCCTGGTCTCGGCGGCCGACAGCGCCACACTGGTCATCGACGCGGCGGCCATGTCTGTACTGCGCCCGGAGGCGGCCGCCGTGAAGGCGGCGGCCGGCCGCTTGGTCCTGACGCCCCACGCCGGCGAAATGGCCACGCTGCTGGATTGCTCGAAGGCCCAGGTGCTTGAGGATCTCGCCGGTGCGGCGCGGATCCTTTCGGCGCGGCTCAACGCGGTCGTGGTGATCAAGACCGGCGAAACCTACGTCGTCTCGCCCGATGGAAGGGCGTGGCGGCACGCCCATGGAGCCCCGGGTCTTGGAACATCGGGATCGGGAGACGTACTGGCCGGCGTCATCGGCGGCTTGGCGGCGCGCGGCGCGCCGCCAGCGGTGGCGGCGGTATGGGGCGTGTGGCTGCATGCACGCGCTGGCGCGCGCCTTTCGTCAAGTGTCGGAAAGCTCGGGTTCCTCGCCAGGGAACTGCTCGGCCAACTGCCAGGCGCGCTAGAGGACGTTGGCGACGCCTCTGTGGACTGATCTGGCGAGCGCTGTACGCGTTCATGAACGTGCTAGCTGAAGCTCCAGGGCGGAGCCGAACCTCGCCCTGCTATTGTCCGCCGATTGGCAGGGAGACCGTCAGATGGAAACTCAGGAACTTTATCGTGGTCGGCTGATCGACCACATTCAGTTGGTGGTGAAGGACTTCGGCGCGAGCCGCCTCTTCTACGGCAAGATTTTTGAAGCGCTGAGCATGCCTATCGGCGGCGAGGCGGACGACTACTTCTGGGTGGACGAACTCTTCATCTCCACCGCCGGTAACGAGAACGCCGCCGGTGAGCTGACCGGCCGCGTCCACCTCGCTTTCCAGGCCAAAGACCCAGCCATGGTGGACGCTTTCTACAAGGCGGGCATCGAGGCGGGCGGCAAGGACAATGGCGCGCCAGGCGAGCGGCCCTACCATCCGGGCTACTACGGGGCCTTCCTGCTCGATCCGGACGGCAACAATATCGAGGCCGTTTATCACGGGCCCCATCAGCGCAATGTCGACGCCGTGAAGGTCACCTTCTAGGCGCTATCGTTTCGCGGACCGAACGAGATCGGTCGCGGAGGCGGCCTCGGCCATGAGAGGGTTTTGCGCAGCGGATATCACTTGTATAACGAGATGTGATATCCGTGAGGCTTAACGGTCAGCGAGGGACGCATGGTCTATCTACTCGGCGGATGGCAGAGCGATTTTTCGACGAATTGGGCGCGCCAGGGCATGGACCTCGCGGACGCGTTCTCAGAGGTCGTAGGGCAGGGGCTTCAGGCCACGGCCCTGGACGCCAGCGAGGTCGAAACCGGGCACGTTGGTAATTTCGTCGGCGACCTGTTCGCGGGCCAAGGCCTGCTCGGCGGCTTCTTCGGCTTGGTCCATCCGGATTTCGATGGCCTGCCGACCGCGCGCCACGAGGCGGCCTGCGCTTCGGGAAGCGTGGCCATATTGGCCGCCACCGCGGAGATCGAGGCCGGGCGCTATGACCTGGCCTGCGTCGTCGGCATGGAGCAGATGCGCAATGTGAGCGGGCTGCAGGCTGCCCAAAATCTGGGCGCGGCGGCCTGGGCGGGGCATGAGTTCCAGGACGCCCGCTACGTTTGGCCGGCAGCGTTCTCTGATCTCGCTGAAGAATATGATCGCCGCTACGGCCTGAAGTACGAACACCTCATGCGGATCGCTGAGATCAACTTCGCCAACGCCAAGCGGAACTCGAACGCCCAAACCCGAGAGTGGGTGTTCAACGACAAGAGCTTCACGGCCGACGACGAGGCCAACCCCGTCGTCGAGGGGCGCACGCGCAAGCAGGACTGCGGCCAGGTGACCGACGGCGCGGCGGTTCTCTTCCTCGCGTCGCCGAAACGCGCAGCCGAGTATGCGGATCGGCGTGGCATTGCGCTGGAAAGCCTGCCTCAGATCAAGGGGTGGGGGCACCGGTCCGCGCCGATCTCCTACGCCGCGAAGGTCAAGGCGAGCGAGGGCAAGGAATACGTGTTTCCGCAGGTGCGGCGGGCCATTGAAGACGCCCATCGTCGCGCGGGTGTCGCCGACATCTCCCAGGTGGATCTGGTCGAGACCCACGACTGCTTCACGACGACCGAATATATGGCGATCGACCATCTGGGCCTGACCGCTCCGGGCGAGTCCTGGAAGGCGATCGAGGATGGGTCCATCGAGATGGGCGGCCGTCTGCCGATCAACCCTTCCGGGGGCCTGATCGGCCTGGGTCACCCGGTTGGGGCGACGGGCGTCCGCATGGCGCTCGATGCGTTCAAGCAGGTGACCGGCAAGGCTGGCGACTATCAGGTGGAGGGCGCCAAGACCGCGCAGACCCTGAATATCGGCGGGTCCACCACCACCACGGTCAGCCTCGTGGTGGGGCTCTGACGCCGCAAACAAGGTGATCGCAATGCTCCGGCCTCGTTGAGAGGCCGGAGTTGCGGCTCCTGCGCTAGGAGGCGAGCGTTCTTCGCTGAGATGAGGCCAGGCGTTCGACCACCATGGCCGCGCCTACGCCCGAGGCGCCCGCCACCACGACGAGGCCATATCGCCCATCGGCCACGTCGAGCGCGTCCAGCAGGGACGACAGCAGGATGGCGCCTGTGGCGCCCATAGGGTGGCCCTTGGCCAGGTGGCCGCCGCTCACGTTTACGCGCGCTTGGTCGACCTCATAGTCACGGAAGAACTTGGCGATGGTGACGGCGAAGGCTTCCATGAACTCAATCCGGTCCATGTCCGCCAGCGTCAGACCGGCGCGGCTCAACGCCAGATCCATAGCGCGGAAGCCGGCCGTCAGCGACGCCGCAGGATCGCCGCCTGACTCCGCATAGGCGACAATGCGGCCGCGGGTCGCGCCGCTGGGCGACGCCGTGATCAGCGCCAGACCGGCCCCGTCAGCGACGGGCGGCGCGTGGGCTAGGGTGTGGCGATAGTCGATCTCCACCCCGCCAAGCGCCTCCGAATAGGATTTCGCCAAAGCGCCGAAGGCGGGCGAGAGGGCGGCCAGCGCCTTGGCGGTCGTGGGGCGTGCGCACTCATCTCGCGACAGGCCATTCACGGCGACGCGCGAGGCGACCAGACCGGTGCCTTCGGCGGCGGCCGCCTTGTCCTGGGACGCCAAGGTCACAACGTCCATCTCTTCGCGCGAGACGCCCTCACGCTCGGCCAGGCGATCAGCGGCGACGACGACCGGGACATAGCGCGCCGGTTGGGGAAGGTCGGCGTCGGCGTAGAAGTCGGCTTGGTCGGCCATGAAAGGCACGCGCGACATCATCTCGACGCCGCCCGCGAGCACGGTGGCGGCCCCGCCCGCCGAGACCATGTTCGCCGCCTGGCCGATCGCGGTCAGGCCCGATGCGCAGTAGTTGTTGATCGTCCAGGCTCCGGCCTCATCGGGCAGTTGCGCATAGAGCTTCGACACGAGGGCGATGTTTCCGCCCTGCGCGCCCACTTGTCCCACCGAGCCGAGGATCAAGGCTTGTGGCGCGCACGCTTGCTGCTCGTCGCTCGCCAGGCTCTCGATCAAGGCGGCGATGAGCTGTTGGGGCTTCAGCGTCGCAAGCCCGCCGTCTGCCTTGGCCTTTCCCCGGGGGGTGCGAACTGCGTCTTGGATGTAGGCCGTCATTTTCGATCCACGTTTGTTGCGGCGTGAACATCGATCATAGCATCTTGTTACGCAAGTGAAGTGGGCGCTTGGCGTGCATACGCGCGATGTGCGTCCTGCCGCCGCTTGACAACTCAGGCCGTACCTTCAATGGGTCGGGCCTTGAGAGTTGAGGTGTTATGGCCGAATCTGGTCCATCCGAGCCGTCTGAAACGACCCCGCAATTGGTGGAGGCCAATTCGGCGACGCGCGCATTGAACATATTGGGTGATCGCTGGGCTCTAGTGATCCTGTACTTGGCCTTTCTCGGCATCAAGCGCTTTGAGGACTTCAAGACCCGAATCGGCTTGGCGCGAAGTCTGCTGATCGACCGTCTTCGTCGCCTGCATAAGGCCGGTGTTCTTGAGACCGTAGTCTATCAGGAACGACCGGTTCGCGAGGAGTACCGCCTCCTGCCGATGGGGCGCGATCTCTATCGCTTGGCCCTGATGATCATCCGATGGGAAAAGCGCTGGTTCTATGATGCGGAAAATCCCGCCCATCGGTTGAAGCACCGCTGCGGTCACGAGTTCACGCCGGAGTTCCGCTGCGGACATTGCAATGAGCTGGTGAGCCCGCGCGACGTGTATGCCGAGCCCGGCCCGGGGGCAGGGTTCGATCCTGCCCCGCCGCCACGTGTGCAGCGCCGGTCGGTCGTGCCGGGAGGCAACCTCAATGGCGGCAACCCCATGCTAGATCGCGCTTTCCAGGTGCTCGGGGACCGTTGGACCAGCCATGTGATCGCCTCGGCGTTCATGGGGCGACGGCGCTTTGGCGATTTCCTGACCGCGCTTGGCGTCGCGCCGAACATTCTGGCCGATCGCTTGTCGCGACTCGTAGAACTCGGCGTGCTGCGCAAGGAGCTCTATCAGCAGCGACCAGATCGTTGGGAGTACCGGCTTACCGACCAGGGACGCGACCTCTATCCGCTCATCGCTGAACTGAACCGTTGGGGCGACAAATGGCTGGACGGGGGGCTGGGCCCTCCATTGATCACTTATCACCGACCATGCGGCCACGTCCTGGAGCCCAAGATCACCTGTGATCAGTGCCATCAGGAGGTGGCGCCCCCGGACATCAGCCCGCGGCTTGGATGAGTGACGCCCCCTGCAGGCGGGCGTCACTAGCCAAACTCAATCGCAGACCGGACGATCTAGCAGCTGATTGACCTGCCGAGGGCTCGGTTCGCCGCCCTGTTGCGAGGCGATGACGCCAAGATCGACATAGTCTCGCCAGCCGATGATGAGGTCGTCGCGGAACTCATAGATCCCGGCATAGGGGGCCGCGACGCGATGGCCGTCACTGGTCGTGTATTCATCGACGCCCTCTACGAACAGGCGATCTTCAGTCTCGGCGTAGTGAAACACTCGCCATTGAATGTCGTGCATGTCGCGCTTCAGGCGGTCGAGCAGCTTGCTGGCCGCGGCCTTTCCCGTCGCAGGCGGCATGGCGCCGGCGGCATAGTGCCAGACGATGTCATCGGCCATGAAGGACAGGACCGTCTCGGAATCCTTCGCCCGCCATGCGCTGATGACCTGGAGAAGCGTGTCGTAGCGACGTCCCATACCTGGATCCTATGTCTTGCGGCGGTGAGTTCGCCGCTCTGAAAAGTGGGCGCGCGAGGTCAATATTGGCATCGTCAGAAGTCAGGCGGGCGGGGCGTTTCTAGACGACCGAGACGCTGCGTTCGGCTTCCCGACTTTCTTCGTCGCCCTTCCTGGAATCTACGCGCCACAAGAACATCTCGTCAAGCAAGTGAATGGCCCTCGTAGCCTGACGGCCCGAGGCCGGGAGGCGCAGCGGCCCAGGAGAAGTCCGACGATTTTCAATCTTCTGATTGTGTGTGACGTCCGACGTATGTAGTTCCTTTCATAACGAGATGTAACGAGGCGGCCTCGACCTCGGGGAGCGAACTGTGAAGCGGCGTGTGATCCAGTGGGCGACCGGCGCCATGGGCAAGACGTGCTTGCGTGCGATCATCGATCATCCGGACATGGAGCTCGTCGGGCTGTTCGTTTACGGCGACGACAAGGTCGGTCGCGACGCGGGTGATATCGCGCGGCGGCCGACCACGGGCGTGATCGCGACCCGCAACATCGAGGATATCGTTTCGCTGGACGCCGACGTGGTCGTGCACTGCGCTCGCTTGGCGCCGCCCTATGGCTCACATGACGCCGAGATCCTGCGATTGCTGGCCTCGGGCAAGAACGTGATCAGCATCAACGGCTATAGCCGCTCAAAGCATTGGCAGGGCGACCGCCTCGCGGCGCTGGAAGCGGCTTGCGCCGCCGGCGGCACGACCTTGATGGCCGCGGGGCTCAACCCTGGCTATGTGGGGGAGCAGCTGGCGGTGGTGGCCACCGGGGTCTGTTCGGCCCTCGATCATCTTGAGGTAGTTGAGAGTGTCGATTGCCGAGTGGTGCGCAATCCGGACTACGTGTTCCGCGTCCTGGGCTTTGGCGCTGATCCCGAGCTGATCGACCCCAACGATGAAACCTGGGGGCCGGCGAGCTCGCTGAACGGCATGTATGCCGAGGTGCTTTCAGCGATGGCCGAACATCTGGGCCTGGCGCTAGGCGGCGTCGAGACCGATCACCGGGTGTTCGCCGCTTCAGAGCCCCTCAGCATCGCCGCCGGTCAGATTGCGCAAGGCGCGATAAGCCACGTCAACTGGCGTTGGCACGGACTTGTCGGGGGCCAGCGGCGGCTGACGATGTCGATCCACTGGTACATGGAAACCGCCCATCTTCCGGAGATCGACCCTCCGCTCTGGCGAATTCACATCAAGGGTCAGCCTGGCGTGAAAATCTCCGTCGATATGGAGAAGCGCGAAGGCGACACCAGCCCGACCTCGGCCGAACAGATCGGCGTCGCCGGCACGGTGATCAATGCGATCCCCTGGGTTTGTGCGGCCCCGGCCGGCCTGATGACGCGTCCGCTCGCAACGCCGTTCAACGGGGGCGGCGCTCAGTTTATCGGCGGCCTAGCCACGCCTCATCCAGACACTTGAAACATCGCCTGCTGACTGTGGGCTCATAAACTAGGGGGAAGTGCCAATGCCTGAATTTGTGACGATCCTGGCGGTGAACGCGGGGGTGATACTTGCGCTCTTCGTGATCGCCTGGGCCATCTGCGTCGCCATGCGCGACGTTACCCCGGTCGACAGCCTGTGGGGGCTGGGTATGGGCGTGGTGGCGATTTCCACTTTTCTCCAGACCGGAGGCGGCACTCAGCGACGGATCGTCCTGACCGCAATTTGCGTCGCCTGGGCGCTGCGCCTCGGCTCCTACATGCTGTGGCGTTGGCGCGACCACGGGCCTGATCGGCGTTACGTTCGGATGTTCGAAAAGGCCAAGGCCGAGCGCGGGTGGGGCTATGGCCATGCCGCGTTCCGCTTGGTGTTCGCCGTGCAGATGCCGCTTCTGTGGCTGACCTGCTTGCCGGTGCAGTTGGGTCAGGTCGCCGACGAACCCGCGCAGCTGGGCGTGGTCGGAGTTGCCGGCGCGGTGCTGGCGATATGCGGTCTGCTGTTCGAAAGCCTGGCTGACTGGCAACTCGTGCGGTTCAAGAAGAACCCGGAGAACGCTGGCAAGGTGATGGATCAGGGGCTGTGGCGCTACACGCGTCACCCGAACTACTTCGGCGACGCCTGCGTCTGGGTGGGCCTTTGGCTCATCGCCGCCGAGACCACGCTGGGGCTCTTCTCGGTCATTGGCCCGGCCTATCTGATCTACACCCTGACCCGCTGGAGCGGCATGCCGACCGTCGAGGGCAGGATGCGCCGGCGCAAGCCCGACTATGAAGACTACGCTCGCCGTACCTCCGCCTTCATCCCGTGGCCGCCAAAGCCTCGCGATCAAGCGTAACAACAAAGGAGGCGCGTCCTTGCGGGCGCGCCTCTATCTGCTCGGTGCAAGGCTTATGGCCGCGCCTAGCCGGCCTGCCGCCGGACGTTGGCCAGATCGGCGGTGCGAACCCCGTCGATGTATTCGTCCAGCCGCGTGATGAGGCCGTCCTTCACGCGCACCACAACGCAAGCGTCGAGGGACCATCTGGTCCCGTCGGGCAGGGTCGCTTCCAGGACATGCTGCTGCATGAAGCCGTCCGCGAGCGCTTCGCGGCGTAGGACGCGGTAGTTTCGATCGGGAAGATTGCGCTTGAACCAGGAAAGCGCCTTCAGGTTTTGCTCTACGGTTTGCTCGACGCCATCGGTGTTGTGCCAGAGCTTGGCGTCCGGCGCGTAGAACCGGCGGACCTCATCGGCTTCGCCGGACTGGATCGCGGCGACGAAACGCTCGCCGAGGTCGAGATAGTCTTCTGGTGTCATGGTTACGCCTATCGACCTGTGCTCACCGGCCCGCCGGATAGCGAGCGGCGCATCTGGAGCTCCTGACCCTTGGGGTCGCGGGCGAGGTGCGCGCGGACTTCCACGGCCATGTAGTCGGTATCGACCTCGTCAGAGCCACGGCGGATCGCCTTGAGGCCGATCTGGGCGACGCTGTCGGGTGTTTCCTTGGCGCCCTGGACATGGCTGGCCATCCGGGTGTCGACCGAGCCGACGATCAGGGCGGTGACCGAGGTGTTCTGCGGCGCGAGTTCGGCGCGCAGGCAGGTCGACATCGCGCGCGCGGCGAACTTGGAGGGACTGTATCCGCCCATTCCAGGCACCGCGACGATGCCGCCCGCCGACAGCACGTTGACGATCGCGCTTTGCGCATGCCGGGCCAGAATGGGCGCGAACGCCCGGCTCATGGCGAGCGGGCCGAAGTAGTTGACCTCCATCTCCTCCCGCGCCCCGGAGAGGTCCGGAGCGGTCAGGAGGGTCTGCATCGTGAACTGCCCAGCGTTGTTCACCACAATGCTCACGTCCTGGCACAGCTTGGCGGCGGCCTCGATCTGCTCGGGCTTGCTGACGTCCAACTGGATGGCCACCACCCGGCCGCCGCCTTCGTCGACCAGATGTTGAGCGTTGGCGGGATCGCGCGCACCGACATAGACGCGCTCTGCGCCGGCCGCGAGAAACGCTCGCACGAAGGCCTCGCCGATGCCGCGATTGCCGCCCGTCACCAGGGCGACGCTCTGCTTCAGTTCCATCCCTAAATCTCTCTTTTTGACGCCTCGTCGGCCGGCTAGGCCTCGAGCTTGCCGTTCTCGATGAAGGCGCGGTCGGCCCAGACGCTATGGGTGCCGCTGCTGATCTTGTGGGGCAGGGCGATGCGGACGACAGGACCCTCCTCGAACTTCTTGCAGTCGATCAGCACGCACTCAGAACGACCCGCATGGTCATCGATGATGAAGCTGACCAGATAGCCGTCGTCCTCGTCCTGGGCGTTGATGCGCGGGACGAAGGGCGCTTCGCTGGCGTAGCGACCCTCCGGCAGGGTGATCTGCCACGACTCTCCGGTCTGGAGGTCGTGCTTCACAAAGCCATTGAACAAGAACCAGCCCGGCTTGGTCGTCGTGGAATAGGCGTAGCGGTAGGGTTTGCCGGCGTAGCGCTGGTTGAACATTCCGAACTCCAGGAGCCTCTCGTCGAGGTGCTGTTCCTGGGTCTCGCCGGTCTTCAGGTTGAACCTCCAGCGGTGCAGCTTGGGCCGGAAGCTGTGCTCATCGAGGAAGGCCATCATGTGGCCGTAGCCCTCCGGGGCGTCTTCGATCGGTCGCGGGGTCGGGTTTTCCTGGAAGTACCCGTCCATCACGATCTCGTCGCCCTCTTCGTAGGCGTTGAGGAAGTGAAGGATGTAGGTGGGATCGGCCTCGAACCACTGGATGTCGGCGGTGTCGCCATACCGCGGGACCACCGCGAAGCGCGACGGGACCCCGGGATGCAGCCGGCTGACATGGATGTTGCGCTTCAGCAGTTCCGGATCCCAGAAGACCGGCAGGTCGTTCAGGATCGAGTAGTTCTTGGTGAAGGCCATGTCGTGCGGCAACCGCGGGCCGGGAAGCGGAACTGGCACGTAGTGCGCGAGCTTTCCGTGCCGATCGACGACGCCGTAGTGCATGTAAGGCGCGTGCTTCGAGTAGTTGAAGAACAGCATTTCGCCGGTCGCTTCGTCGACCTTGGTGTGCGCCGAAACGCCGTCCAACGGCGCCCAGCCGGCGATCCCGTCCTGCTCAAGGGTTTCGGGGTTCAGCAGATAGGCTTCACCGCACTGATAGAAGGTCGAGACGACGCGGCCGCCGTGAACGACGACGTCGGTGGATGAGGAGTCCTTCAGTCCGCCATGCGCGCCAAATCCTGGCCGCTGCGAGGTCCCAGGACCGTCCATCAGCCCGCCCCATAGGGACTGTCCGGCCTCTTGCTCAGCGACGAACCCACGGGTGCGGATAAAGCGGTTCCGGTAGTCGGCCTTGCCGCCTCGGAAGCTGATCTGGTGCAGCATGCCGTCGGCGTCGAACGGATGGTGCTTGCCCAGCGGTTCGTGGACCTGGTTCTCGGTGTTTCGAAGATAGACGCCGTCGATGTCGCTGGGGATGACGCCTTCGATGACCTCGAGGTCATAGGCGTCGACTTCCTCATAGAGCGGTGTCCAAGCCCCGTTGAGATACGGGTGATTGCTGGGGCGCAGGGTGGTTTGCACCGGCGCCAGGCGCTCGACTTTCATGCGAAATCTCCAACGCGATCATGCGCTACGGCAGCGCGGCTCCATGTTCGCTACCACATGCATCTGTTAAAGCAAGTGACTAGGCTTTCAGGCGTTTGACGTCAGCCAGCGCGAGATCGCCGAGGGGCCGGGCCTAAGTGTTTCTGGCGAAAGGGATTTGCCGCTAGCTCCCACTTGAGCGTCCAAAATCGACGTCAAATTTGAGAGCAACTTGCTTGACGAGATGCTCTGCCTGCTGTTAGTGCCGGCCAAAGAGCGTGGGATATCCGCAAGCGGACCTGGCCACGATCATCAGAATTTGCGGAATGCATGCAAATTTTGGGCGAGTTACTTTGTGTATTGGTTGTCGTGGGTTCGAATTTCTCAGTGTTGAGAGATTTTATCGTGAGGTCATTCACCTCACGAATTGCTTCCCAACAAAACTAATACTTATGGCTTCACGTGTTGCCGCGTGGGGTTTCTGAGGTGCTGCGATAAAACGGCCGCCCGCCAAGGGTGCGCCTCATCAAAGTTCGGCATAGCCGACAGGGGGAAATACAGAAGATGCGCCACTCGGTAATCGCCTGCGCTACGGCGTCCCTCGCCGTGCTCGCCCTGGCTTCGGCCGCTCATAGCCAAGAGAGCAGGGAGGAAGGCGCCACGGTCGATGAGATCGTCGTCACCGCTCAAAAGCGTGAGCAGAGCCTTCAGGACGTGCCGATCGTGGTCACCGCGATCCAGCAGCAGCTTCTCCAGGATGCTGGCGTCAAAGACATCAAGGACCTGACGATCCTGGCCCCCGGCCTGTCGGTGACATCCACGTCGAGCGAAGTCTCGACGACAGCGCGTATTCGCGGCGTCGGAACGGTCGGCGACAATATCGGCCTGGAATCCTCGGTTGGCGTGGTTGTCGACGGCGTTTACCGGCCGCGAACCGGCGTCGCGTTCGGCGATCTCGGCGAGCTTCAGCGCATTGAGGTTCTCAAGGGGCCGCAGGGGACGCTGTTTGGCAAGAACACCTCCGCGGGCGTCATCAACATCCTCACCAGGCGTCCGGAGTTCCAGTTCGGAGCCAACGCTGAGGCGACGGTCTCCAATTTCAACGGTCGCGGTGGATCGCTGTCCGTCACCGGTCCGATTGTGGAGGATCAGCTCGCCGGGCGCCTGTTCGTGGCCGCTCGCAAGCGTGACGGCTATGTCGATGTGAACACCGGCGCTGGTCCCCGGACCCTCGACAACGATCAGAACCAGGACTTCTACACCTTGCGCGGCCAGGCGCTCTACACCCCCGCCGACGGGTTCAACGTCAACGTCATCGCGGACTATTCCAAGCGGCAGGAGAGCTGCTGCGCGGGTGTCCAGATCATTGACGGGCCGACGGCGGCCATTGTCCGGGCGCTTTCGCCCGGCGGCGCCAGCGGCGTCGCGATCCCGGCCGCGCCGTTCGATCGCATGGCGTACGCAAACCGTCTCAACACTCAGAACATCGAAGACGCCGGCATCTCGGCCGAGGCGAATTGGGACCTGGAATGGCTCGGTGGGGCGACGCTTACGTCCATCACGGCCTATCGCGATTGGAAGCGCCTGTACGGTTCCGATGGCGACTTCACCAATGTCGACATCATCTATTCGCCGAATGACGGTTCGAACCGCACCCAGTTCAAGCAGTTCAGCCAGGAACTGCGGCTCGCAGGCGCAACGGAGAAGCTCAACTGGCTGGTCGGCGCCTTCTACGCGAACGAGAAGTTGATCTCGAACAACTCTCAGGTCCGATACGGAAACCAGTTCGAGACCTATGCCAGCCTGTTGTTCTCTGGGGGGACCAACCCGAACCTGGTCAGCACGCTTCAGGGCCGCCCGACGGGCGCGAGCTATGCTCCGGGCGCCGGGCAGCAAGATCGCTATGACCAGGACGGTCAGACCTTCGCGCTGTTCACGAACAACAGCTACCAGGTCACCGACCAACTCGAGCTGACAGCGGGCCTTCGCTACACGCACGAGAAGAAGGACCTCGATACGCGTTACGACAACACCGACAACGGCCTCGGCTGCGCCACCCTGGCCACGCGCCTGGGCCAAAGCGCCACCGCCATCGCGGTCTCGCCGCTGCAATGCGCGACCTTCCAGAACTACCTGTTCAACGATCTACAGACTGAACAGTCGATCTCCGAAGAGGCTGTGACCGGTACGATCAAGGCCGCCTATCGGGTCAACGAACAGGTGCTGGCCTACGGGTCCTATGCCCGTGGCTACAAGGCCGGCGGCTACAACCTCGATCGACTGGCTTGCCCGTACCAAGCCAACACCACGATGAGCAACGCGTGCGTGGCCAGCATCACCGCGTCTGGCCGCCCTCTGGCGCCCAATCCGCAACAGCCAGCGGGCGCCCAGGGCTCGTTGCAACCGATCCACGACACGAGCTTCGCGCCTGAGTTCGTCGATTCCTACGAACTGGGTTTGAAGAACACGCTGTTTGATCGCACGCTGCTTTTGAACGCGACGATTTTCTACCAGAAGTTCACCGACTTCCAGCTCAACGCTTTCAACGGCATTGTCTTCACGGTCACGTCCGTGCCTGAAGTTGTGTCTCGCGGGATCGACACCGACGTCGTTTACATGCCGACGCGCGGCCTCACGCTCCAAGGCGGCCTCACCTACGCCGAGACCCAGTACGCCGATAAGGTCAGCAGCAAGCTGGGCCAGCCTTGCACCGGCGGGACCATCGCCGCGCCGCTCCCTGCGGGGTGCTCACGCTTGCCCGGCTCGCGGTTGTCGCTGGCTCCGCTTTATTCAGCCTCCGGCGCCGTGACCTACGAGCACGCGATCACCGGCGATCTGATGGGGCGCGTCAATGTCAGCGCCAAGTACACCTCGACCACCAACACCGGTTCCGACCTCAATCCGCTGAAGGTCCAGAAGGGCTTTACGCTGGTAAACGCCCGCGTGAGCGTTGGTCCTGAGGATGAGAAGTGGGCGTTGGAACTCTGGGGTCAGAACATCTTCGACGAGGACTACTATCAGGTGGCCTACGACGGCCCCGCGCAAGCCGGCACCTACAATGCCTTCCTGGGGCAGCCCCGGACCTATGGCGCGACGGTGCGCGTCAGCTTCTAATCTGCGCGTCAAACCCATCCATCATTGCTCGCCCAGCTGCGCCCCAAAGCGCAGTTGGGCGTTCGGCCGTCAGCCGGGTTGATGGAGGCGCCGGCGGCCCCGAAGGTCACGTCCGTGCCGACCAACACCCGGGGCAGGGTGGCTGGATCCTTGTATTCGCAGATCCGGCCCGTTAGATCGAACAACACCTTGGACCCGCCTCGCAGCGGGTGGCTATCTCGGCCGCCGATCCGCCGGGAAACTTCGCCGCACAAGCGCCACAGGCGCGCGGCGACCCACAGCTGAGTTTCATTTGCCCATACTCACTTCTGCGCGCCAGCAATGGCTCGCAAATCCGCGACGCGATCTGCTGGCCGGGACGGTCGTGGCGCTCGCCCTCATTCCCGAGGCCATCGCCTTTTCGATCATCGCCGGCGTGGATCCGGCGGTCGGGCTCTACGCCTCGGTCGTGATCGCCGTGACCATCGCCTTCGTCGGCGGCCGACCGGCGATGATCTCTGCCGCGACGGGCGCCATGGCGCTGGTCATGGTCACGCTCGTGAAGGACCACGGGTTGGAATACCTGTTCGCCGCGTCAATCCTGACCGGCGTGTTCCAGATCATGGTCGGGCTGCTGAAGCTTGGCCGCTATATCAAGTTCGTGTCGCGCAGCGTCATGACCGGGTTCGTGAACTCGTTGGCGATCCTGATCTTCCTGGCCCAGATGCCCGAGTTGATCGGCGCCAATTGGCAAACCTTCGCGCTTGTGGCCGGCGGTCTGGCGATCATCTACGGCTTCCCAAGGATCACGAAGGCCGTGCCCTCACCGCTGGTCGCGATCATCGTTCTCAGCGCACTGGCGATCTCTACAGGCATGGATGTTCGCTCAGTCGGCGACATGGGCCAGATGCCGTCGAGCCTGCCAATGTTCCACGTGCCGGCGATCCCCCTGACCTGGGAGACGCTGGCGATCATCGCGCCAGTGTCGGCGACCCTGGCCTTCGTCGGCCTGCTGGAATCGCTGCTGACGGCGAACCTGCTCGACGACATCACCGACACCCCGTCCGACAAGGATCGCGAAACCCGTGGCCAGGGCATCGCCAACATTGTTGCAGGATTTTTCGGGGGAATGGCGGGCTGCGCCATGATCGGACAGTCCATCATCAACGTAACGTCGGGCGCCCGTGGTCGACTCTCCACCCTCTGGGCGGGGCTCTTCCTGCTGTTCCTGATCTTGGTGTTGCAGGACTGGGTAGCCCGCATCCCCATGGCGGCGCTGGTGGCGGTGATGATCATGGTGTCGATCGGCACTTTCGACTGGGGCTCGATCCTACGCCTGCGCTCGACGCCCATACAGTCATCGATCGTCATGATCGCAACGACGGTTACAGTTGTCGCCACTCACGACCTCTCCAAGGGCGTGGTGCTGGGCGTCCTGCTGTCGGCGGTCTTCTTCATGCGAAAGGTCGGCAAGACTATCGCCGTGGAAGAGATCGAGACGCCAGAGGAGGGGGTGCTCCGCTACCGCGTCAGCGGCCAGCTGTTCTTCGCCTCCTCCGACCTGTTCGCAGCCAGCTTTGAGCACCACGGCCACCCCAGGTGGGTCGAGATCGACATGACCAACGCGCACCTCTGGGACCTGACTGCGGTGGCCGCCCTCGACAAGGTGGTGTTCCGCTACCGCCGCCAGGGCGCCCAGGTCGAGCTGATCGGCATGAACCAGGCGAGCCAGACGCTGGTCGAGCGCGTTGGCAAGTATGACAAAGGCCACCTGCCTGCCGAGGCAGACGCTCACTAGCGCAGCCCTAAGTTCGGTGATGGATATCGGCAGTTAGGACCCGACGGCGCTTTTTCGTGGTCGGGAAGCGGCCAGGGACATGGGGTGACGGCTTGCGGGTGTTGGTCAGGTGAGCGGGCATGGGATCAAGCGGTGGCGGTGGTTGGCCCCAACCGTCTTGGCGGGCCTAGGCCTCTATGTTGTGGTCGCCTACGTCGTGCTGCCGGCGGCTTGGCGGCATTATGAGCGGCAACCAAGGTTGGCTGAACTTCCGATGGTCACCCGGACCTCGGCCGACATCCCCGGTGATCCCCTGAACATTGGGCTTGTGGGCGAGCAGGACGACATTGTCGGCGCAATGCAGGCGATCGGATGGGAGCGGGCTGAGCCGATCACCGTGCGATCCAGCCTGGGCATCGTGAGCAGCGTCTTGATCAATCGGCCTGACCCGCGCGCGCCTGTCAGCGCCCTGTTCTACGACGGCAGACGGGAGGATATAGCCTTCGAGCGCGCGAGTGGGCGAAGCGCGCGGCGGCGCCACCACGTGCGGCTATGGAAGGCGTTGGCGCTCGGCGCCGAGGCGCGTCCGGTATGGCTGGGTTCGGCGACCTATGACCGCGGCGTCGGCCTGAGCGCTGACACCGGGCAGGTCACTCACGACATCGCGCCGGACATCGACGCTGAGCGAGACCTGATTGCGCAGGAACTCCTCTCGGCCGATCGAGCCACCAGCGTCTATCAGGTGTCCGGTGTTGGGCCGACGCTCTCTGGACGCAATGGTGAGGGAGAGCGCTATTTCACCGATGGTGAGATCAAGATGCTGGTCTTGACCAACCGTGGCGAGCGCGCGCTGGTCAGGCCGACGCGGACCGATCCTCCGCTGCGCATAAAGCTAAAGGATCGGCTCTGGGACAGTCTCAGGCCGGTGTTGCGGCGCTGGGTGCGTTAGGCCGCGTCCCGCGTTTGAGTGAAGCTGAGAGGAAGCTTGGCGGCGGCCAAGGCCAATGCGGCCATGGCGGCGGCCGCCAGCCATAGAGCGTTGGGGCCTGCATGGACGTAGGCGCCAGCGCCAAGCGCGGCGCCAATGACCAACCCAAGCCACAGGAGAAAGTACGGGACCCAGCCGAATGGAGCCCCGCCGAGCAAGGCGTTGGTGATGTTCTTGCCGAGCTTCACGAGCGTGCCGGTCATATAGGTCAGGCTAATTCGCACCTCGCCATCTTCTGCGAAGATCGTGTTCTCGGCTCCCATGGCCAAGGCCAGCATCAAGATCGCTAGACGATCCGCGCCGAACGAGGCCAGCGTGGCGGCTGCGGCGAGCAGGAGCGACACCAGGATCAACACCGCCAAGCCGCGTCGATCCTTCGCCATCCGGCCCACCAACGCGCCGATCGAGGCGCCGGCCACGAACGCCGCGATCAGACTGAGCGCCAGGGCTGCGTAGGCGGCGCCATCGACTAGGCCGACGGCGAGCCGAGTCGAATTGCCGCTCATGAAGGAGACGAAAAAGCCGCCGGTCATCATGAAGCCGACAGCGTCCACATAGCCGGCGGTCATGGCGAGCGCTGAAGCCAGCAGCCAGACGCGGCGATCGAAGTGTCTCAGATCTCGGCCTCCTTGGTCGCTCCCGCCAAGCGGAGTTGGTCCTGACTAACCCTTCGCCTTTGTTTTCGTCTGGTCGGCCGCTTCGCGCGCGCGGAACGCGGCCATCTCGCCGATCAGCTTGAGGGGGAGGGGGGCGCTCTTGGGAAACTGGATCGCCGACTTGGACATCTTGTAGGGCGTGAGCTGGGCTTTGAAGGCCTCCCGCTCGGTCCACGGCGGCGGGCAGGCCAGGCTCAGGTGGTTCGTGTAGACGCTGTAGTAGAAGATCCAGCCATCGCCCGTGCGGAAGGCCGGGATCTGATAGCTGATGGTCTCCTCAGCCTGGGGAACAGCCTCGCGTATCGCCTTGCGGATGGCCTCGAGGCTGGCCCGGTCGGCTTCGGGGACGCTCGCGATGTACTCATCTGCGGTCTTGAAATTCGTTTTGGCCATCGATTGAGTTCCTCCTGATCAGCCGCCTGTCTGTAAGACGGGTGAGCAGCGGCCGCGCCGACATGAGGTTGGCTCATTTTCAGCCGCGTCGATCGCCGGCGAGGTCGCCCCTATGAAGGACGACCTGGCCGGCCAAGCGGCGGTCTACAGCTTGCGCGGTATGCGAACCTGCATGCTCTTGTAGCCCTTGACGAAGGTCGAGGGGACCCGCTGCGGCTCTTCCAGCACCTCGATGTGGGGGAAGCGTTTGAGGATTTCTTCCCAGATGATTTTCAGCTGCAGCTCGGCCAGGCGGTTGCCCACGCAACGGTGGACGCCGAAGCCGAAGGACAGATGCTGGCGCGGCCGTTCGCGGTCGATGATGAAATCGTTGGGCCGGTCGATGACCGTGTCGTCGCGGTTGCCCGAAACGTACCACATGACGACATTGTCGCCCTTCTTGATGGTCTTGCCGCCCAGTTCGTAGTCCTGCGTCGCCACCCGCTTCATGTGGGCGAGCGGGGTCTGCCAGCGAATGGTCTCGGACACCATCGACGGGATCAGGTCCGGATTGGCGCGCAGTTTGTCATACTGGTCGGGGAACTTGTTGAGGGCGTAGATCGAACCGGAGATCGTGTTTCGGGTCGTGTCATTGCCGCCGATGGTCAGCAGGATGATGTTCCCGAGGTACTCGAACTGATCCATGTCCTTGGTGGCCTCGCCGTGGGCCAGCATGGAGACCATGTCGCCGTCGATCGGATTGACCTTCCGTTCGGCCCACAGGTTGAGGAAATAGCCGGCATAGGCGCCCATCTCGGCGCGCTTTTCTTCCCAACTGTCGACGACGCCGTCGCCAGGGCGGGACATCACCGTGTCGGACCACCGGGTCAGCTTGCGGCGATCTTCCTGCGGCATGCCGAACAGGGTGGCCAAGGTCATGGCCGTCAGTTCCATCGAAACCTTGTCGACCCAGTCGAAGGGCTCGCCGATCGGCAGGCTGTCGAGGATCGCGCCGGCGCGCTCGCGGATCAAAGGCTCCATGATCTTCAGGTTGTGAGGTGAAACCGCCGGGCTGACCGTCTTGCGCTGTTGGTCGTGCTTGGGCGGGTCCATGGCGATGAACATCGTCGGCCCGCCGGTGGGGCCGCCGAAGGGTCCGCCGGTCATTTGCGCGCCGCTGGCCACGAGCTTTGCGATCATCTCCTCGCTGGGACCAAGGCTGATGCCACCTTCAGAGGAGAACACCCCGTGATTGGTGTCGACCTCCATGATGTCGTTGTATCGGGTGATCGCCCAATGGGGCTCGAAGTCGCTGGCCGGCGTCCAGTGGACGGGATCCTCGGCGCGTAGGCGATCGAAGTACGGCCACATCGTCTCGGTCTGGAAGAGCGCCGACTGCGCGACATTGAGGGTCTCGATCGGCTGGGAATTGACCTGGTCAAGCACGTCCTTGACGGTGGCGGCGTCCAGCGTGGCGCTCTCGCTCATTGTCCTGTTCCTCCTTGGGCCAAGCCTTTGAAGGCCTGTTTCCCTAGGTCTCGCTGCTTGCGCCGCGTTCGACAAGACTTATCGTGACGCAAGCGTCACTTTTGAGATCTTGCGCAGTGGGGAAGGGGCGCGACCTTCGCTGAGGGTGCGGCCACGCAGCGAAGGCCCTCGCCGTTCGGCCAAAAGCCGGGCGTTTCTGGCAAAAGCCAGAAGCTCACTTCGCTAAGGTGCTGAAAAGAATGGTGGATGCGACAGGGATTGAACCTGTGACCCCCTCGGTGTGAACGAGGTGCTCTCCCGCTGAGCTACGCATCCTCCGGAAGGGTTGCGCCTATAGCCTGACGTCTTGCGCCGGGCAAGCGGTGAGAAGCGTTACGCACGCATTCTTCAGTTCGTCGAAATGATCGACCAGGATGTCGGGGTGCAAATCGGCCGCCGGGATCTCGGTATAGCCGAAGCTGACCAGCACCAACGGCACCTTGGCGGCGCGGGCCGCGCCGGCGTCGGTGGAGGCGTCTCCGACCATGACGGCGCGGTCGACCCGGCCGCCGGCCGCCTCAATGGTATGGGTCAGGTGACGGGCGTCCGGCTTGGGGGCCGGGGCCAGGTCGGCGCCGATCACGGCGTCGAAGAAGTCGATCAGGTCGAGTTTCTGGAGAATCGGCAGCGACAGGTCGGTGAGCTTGTTGGTGCACACCGCTAGGCGGGCGCCGGCGGCCTTCAGTTCTGTCAGGCAGCGGACCGCGCCGGGGAAGGGACGGGTATGGTCGGCGCTGTGCTGGTTGTAGTGGGCGAGAAAGCGATCGAAGAGTTCGGGCATGCGCTCGGTCGGGACGGGATGGCCTTGGGCCGCGAAGCCGCGTTCCATCAACCGGCGCGCGCCATGGCCAATGAAAGGTCGGGCTTCATCCAGGGGCAGGGGGGCGATCCCTTCCTCCTGCAGGATGACGTTCAGCGTGCCGATCAGGTCAGGTGCGGAGTCGACGAGCGTGCCGTCGAGGTCGAAGACTATGGTGGCGCCCGCCAGGGCCGAGAGGTCGGTCAAGGAAAACGCTCCGTCGAAACCGCTCGCCGTTTCGGCTAAACGCCGCATGATTGCAACGTCTGCCCGACTCGTAAGGACCGATCCATGACCCCACGCGCCGCTGTGATTATGGCCGCCGGCCAGGGCACGCGCATGAAGTCGCCGATCCCCAAGGTGCTGCACAAGGTCGGGGGCCGCGCGATCCTGGACCGGGTGATCGACACCGTTGAGGCGGCCGGCTGTGAGCGCATTGTCGTGGTGGTCGGAAACCATAGCCCTGGCGTCCGGGCCTTGGTGGAGGCGCGGCTCGGCAAGGACGCCGTGGCGGTGCAGGATCCGCCGCTGGGCACCGGCCACGCCGTGCTGGCCGCGCGTGAAGCGCTGGCTGGCTTCGAGGGCGATCTGCTGGTGCTGAACGGCGACTGCCCGTTGCTGGAACCCAGGGATCTCGAACCGCTCTTCAATCTGCGCGCCGATGGCGTGGCCCTGGCGATGCTGGCGTTCGAGCCCGTCGATCCGCTGCTCTACGGCCGGGTGCTGCGCGGCGCCGACGGTCATGTGATCCGCATTGTCGAGCCCAAGGAAGCCACGCCCGAGGAGTTGGCGGTCAAGATCTGCAACGCGGGCATGATGGCCGCCGACGCGGAGCGGATGTTCGGCTGGCTGTCGAAGATCACCAACGACAACGCCAAGGGCGAGTACTACCTGACCGACGTCGTTCGGATCGCCGTGGCCGACGCGGGCCTGGTCAGGGCCTCTATCGCGCCAGAGAGCGCGGTGATGGGCGCCGACACGCCGCTGCAGCTTTCTCAGGCTGAGGCGATCTTCCAACAGCGTCGCCGCGCGCACTTCCTGGCCGAGGGCGTGGCCATGCTGGCGCCCGAGACCGTGCATTTTTCCTGGGATACCCAGATCGCGGCCGGGGTTCAGGTCGAGCAGTTCGTGGTGTTCGCGCCCGGGGTCAGCATCGAGACCGGGGCGGTCATCCGCGCCTTCAGCCATCTGGAGGGCGCCAAAGTGATGGCCGGCGCCCTGATCGGCCCCTACGCGCGTTTGCGGCCCGGCGCGGAGATCGGCGAGGACGCCCACATCGGCAACTTTGTCGAGGTGAAGAAGGTCAAGGTGGGGGCGGGCGCCAAGGCCAACCATCTGTCCTATCTGGGCGATGGCACGGTGGGGGCGAAGGCCAACATCGGGGCCGGCACGATCTTCTGCAATTATGACGGCTTCGACAAGTTCGACACCCATGTGGGGGAGGGCGCGTTCGTCGGGTCCAACTCCTCGCTGGTCGCGCCGGTACGGATCGGGGCGGGCGCCTATACGGGCTCGGGCTCAGTGATCACCCGCGATGTCGCGCCCGACGCCTTGGCGCTGGAACGCTCCGGGCAGGCCGAGAAGGAAGGCTGGGCGGCGCGGTTCCGCGCGGCCAAGCTCGCCAAACGGGCCAAGAAATAACATCGGTGCTCAGTTCGTCGTGGCCGGGCCGGTTCGCGCCGCCTAATAACCGCCGAACTCAACTGTGTATGGATCCCAGGGCGCTCGATCCGGGGACGACGAGGTTTTTCAATGGACGCTGACGCGCAAAAGAAGGCTTCCGGCGAAGCCGCCGCCCAATTGGTCGAGAGCGGCATGGTCGTCGGCCTGGGCACCGGCTCGACGGCGGCCTGGTTCGTCAAGGCGCTGGCGGCCCGCAAGCTGGATATCCTCGGGGTGCCGACGTCGCTGGCCACCGCCAACCTGGCCCAGAGCCTGGGCATCCGGCTGGGCGAACTGGGACCTGTCAAATCCATCGATCTCACCGTCGACGGCGCCGACGAGATCGGCCCCGCCTTGGCCCTGATCAAGGGCGGCGGCGCGGCGCTGTTGCGCGAAAAGCTGGTCTGGGAAGCGTCCAAGCGCTGCGTAGTGATCGCCGACGCCGAAAAGCGCGTCGCGAAGCTGGGCAAGTTCCCGTTGCCGATCGAGGTCGTGGCCTTTGGGCACGAGACCACGATGCTGCGGATCTGCGACGCGCTGAGCGAATGCGATCTCGGCGTGGCCCCGCGTCTGCGCCTCAAGGACGGCGAGCCGGTGAAAACCGACAACGGCAACCTCATCTATGACGCAGCTTGCGGGCGTATCGAGGATCCCGCCTTGCTCGCCGATGCGCTGAAGAGCGTCACCGGCGTGGTCGAACACGGCCTGTTCCTCGATCTGGCGGATGTGGCTCTGGTGGGGACGGCCGACGGCGTCGTCACCCTCGAGCCGTAAGGAGTACGACGTGGCGAACTACGACTACGACCTCTTCGTGATCGGCGCCGGTTCCGGCGGTGTCCGGGCCGGCCGGCTGGCGGCGATATCGGGCGCGAAGGTCGCCTTGGCAGAGGAGCACCGCGTCGGCGGAACCTGCGTCATTCGCGGCTGCGTGCCCAAGAAGTTCATGGTCTATGCGTCGGAGTTCGCGCACAACGCCCAGGTCGCCGAAGGCTACGGCTGGTCGCCAAGCCAGGCGACATTTGACTGGCGCCGCTTCCTGGAAGCCAAGGACCGCGAGATCGCCCGGCTTTCGGGGATCTATGTCACCAACCTCAACAACGCCGGCGCCGAGGTCATCCACGGCAAGGCTCGGCTGACCGACGCCCACACCATCGTGGTCGAAGGCAAGCAGACGATCACCGCCGACAAGGTGCTGGTCGCCACCGGCGGCCGGCCCTGGAAGCCGACCGAGTTCCCGGGCGCCGAGCACATCATCACCTCGGAAGAGGCGTTCCAACTGCCCGAACTGCCCAAGTCGATCATGATCGCCGGCGGCGGCTACATCGCTGTCGAGTTCGCGGGAATCTTCGCCGGTTTGGGCGTGGAGACGACGCTCGTCTATCGCGGCGCGAACATCCTGCGCGGCTTTGATGACGACGTGCGATCCCACGTGACCGAGGAAATGAAGAAGCGCGGCGTCAAGGTCGTGCTCGGTTGCCAGCACGACAGCATCGAGAAGACCGAGGGCGGCGGCTTCATCAGCCACATGACCTCGGGCCACGCGATCGAGACCGACCTGGTGATGTTCGCCACCGGCCGCCGCCCCTATGTCGAGGGGCTGGGCCTGGAGACTGCGGGCGTGAAGCTGAACGACGCCGGCGCCGTGGCCGTCGACAAGTTCTCCAAGACTAATGTCGACAACATCTGGGCGGTCGGCGACGTCACCGACCGGATCAACCTGACGCCCGTGGCCATTCGCGAGGGCGCGGCCTTCGCCCAGACCGAATTCTACGGCAACCCTACGACCTTCGACCACGACATGGTGGCCTCGGCGGTGTTCTCGCAGCCGCCGGTCGGTTCGGTCGGACTTTCCGAGGCCGACGCACGCCACCAGCACGGCAAGGTCGATATCTACCTGTCGCGCTTCCGTCCCATGAAGACGACCTTCTACGGCGGCGACGAGCGTTGCCTGATCAAGCTGGTGGTTGAGGCCGGCAGCGAGCGGATCCTCGGCTGTCATGTGGTGGGTCCAGACTCCCCGGAGATCATCCAGATGGCGGCGGTCGCCTTGAAGATGGGCGTGACCAAGCCGCAGTGGGATTCCACCTGCGCGGTCCACCCGACCTTGGCCGAGGAACTGGTGACGATGCGCGAGAAACACGTCCCGCTGGGCACGGCGGCGTGACCCACGCCGTGGCCGTAACGCCGCGAGAGGGTGTTGTCTGGTTCGGGTGGGTGCTGGCGGGCGTGTTCGCCCTGTCGCCCCTGCTTGGATGGTTGTCGCCGCTGGGCTTTGCACCGCTGGCGGCGCTGGGCGGGCTTTTGACGATTCGGGGCGTACGGGTCGAGGACGACCAGCGACCTGTCGCGCTGGCGATCCTGGTTTTGGTCACCTGGGCGCTCGCGTCGGTGTTGTGGAGTCCCTTCAAGCCGGACAGCATCGAGAGCGCCACGGCCGCCAAGTTGATCGCTCAGGCCATTCTCTATTGGGCTCTGTTCCGCGCTGCCGCGGCCGCCTCGGCGGAGGCGCGAACCATGGCGCTGCGGGTGCTTGCCTGGGGGATGGGCGCGCTCGGGCTGATCCTGGCGCTGGAGGCGGCGACCGGGGCAGGGATCTATCAGGCGCTGCGCGCTGCCATCGGCGATCCCATTCGGCCCGACTTGGCTGTGCGCAATGTCGCTCAAGGTGGTTTCGTGCTGGCCGTCCTGACGCCGGCCGCAGCCGTGGCCAGCAAGCGCACAGGCTGCGGGGTGTGGCCGATCCTTCTGATGGCGGCGGGGATCGCCGGGGCGAGCCTGAGCCTGGCGGCCGACGCGCCCATCCTGGCCCTGGTGGTCAGCGTCCTGTTCGGCCTGGCTGTCTATCGTTGGCCGGTGGTCGCGCCGCGTGTGCTCGGGGGCATGGCCGCGACCTTGTTCCTGGCCGCGCCAGGCGTTGTCTGGCTGACCCGAAAGCTGGGGTGGTTTCAGGAGCTGGAGGCCTCGGTCTCGCTCTCCTGGTCGCAGCGCATGGGGTACTGGCGTCACGCCGCCGATTGGATTGGCGATCACCCGTTGCGCGGGTGGGGCCTGGACGCCAGTCGCGAGTTTGCACCGGGTATCATCCTGCATCCCCACAACGGCGCCTTGCAGATCTGGCTGGAACTGGGCCTGATCGGCGCGGTTTCGGTTGCGGTGTTCTGGGGTGTGCTGTTCGCCAACCTCAGCCGTCCTGAACGCGACGCCGGTCGCGCCGCGGCGGCGGCGACGGCAGGGGCCTATCTGGTGTTCTCGGCGGTGTCCTTTGGGGTGTGGCAGGAGTGGTGGCTAGCCCTGGGCGCGGTGGCGGCCACGGCGTGCATGGCGGTCCAGCACCAGGCGACGCTTGAAAAACGCCCGGCGTGACCATCGACTAGTTTATCATTCTGGGAGTAGAACGCGCTCCGCTCGCAGTTCGCGCGAGCGCGGAGTTGAGCCATGACCGAGCACTGGACGCCTGCCTCCTGGAGGGCGAAGCCCGCCAAGCACCTGCCGACGGATTATCCGGACCTGGCGGAGCTGACCCGGGTTGAGCAGACCCTCCGCGGCATGCCGCCCCTGGTGTTCGCCGGTGAGGCCCGTCGTCTGAAGAGTCTTCTGGGCGATGTGGCCGAGGGCCGCGCCTTCCTGTTGCAAGGCGGCGACTGCGCCGAGAGCTTCAAGGAATTCCACGCCGACAACATCCGCGACACCTTCCGCCTGATCCTGCAGATGGCGGTGGTGCTGACCTTCGCCGGGGGCAAGCCGGTGGTGAAGGTGGGCCGGATGGCCGGCCAGTTCGCCAAGCCGCGCTCCTCACCCGTCGAGACGATCGACGGCGTCGAGCTGCCGTCCTATCGCGGCGACAACATCAACAGCATGGAATTCGATGCGGTGGGGCGCACGCCTGATCCGCAACGCCTGCTGCAGGCCTATGGCCAGTCGGCCGCAACGCTGAACCTGCTGCGCGCCTTCGCCGGCGGCGGCTATGCCGACCTCTACAACATTCACCGTTGGACGCTGGGCTTCGTGGCCGACAGTCCGCAGGGCGCGAAGTACCGCGAACTGTCGGAGAAGATCAGCGAAGCTTTGACCTTCATGGCCGCCATCGGCGTGACCCCGGAGAGCCAGCCCGACCTGCACCGCGTGGAGTTCTTCACCAGCCACGAAGCCCTGCTGCTGGGCTTTGAGGAAGCGATGACTCGCGTCGATTCCACCTCGGGCGAGTGGTACGACACCTCCGCCCACCTGGTCTGGATCGGCGAGCGGACCCGCCAGTTGGACGGGGCGCACATCGAGTACTTCCGCGGCATCCGCAATCCGATCGGCGTGAAGGTCGGCCCGACCATGGAGCCCGACGATCTGTTGCGCCTGATCGACGTGCTGAACCCGAAGAACGAGCCTGGGCGCCTGACGCTCTATGGCCGCTTCGGTCACGACAAGATCGCCGACCGTCTGCCGCGCTTGCTGCAGGCGACCAAGAAGTCCGGCCGTTCAGTGGTCTGGGCCATTGATCCAATGCACGGCAATACGCTCACCGCCGCCAATGGCTACAAGACGCGTCCGTTCGACCGGATACTCTCTGAGGTGAAGAGCTTCGTCGAGATCGCCAAGGCCGAAGGCGTGCATCCGGGCGGGGTGCATCTGGAGATGACCGGCCAGAACGTCACCGAGTGCCTCGGCGGCGCGCGCGCCCTGACGGAAGGCGACCTAGCCGACCGTTATCACACCCACTGTGACCCCCGCCTGAACGGCGAACAGGCGCTGGAACTGGCCTTCCTGGTGGCTGAGAAGCTCAAGGAAGAACGGGTCGCTGCGGCGCTGCGCGCGGCCGTCTGACCAAGACTTCTGCATGGGCGACTCTCCATCGCCCATGGCGGACTGCTGTGCTGTTCAGGTGACCGGCGCCTAAAAAGGCGGCGGGGGCTCGTGCTCGGGCCTTGCGATGGCGACTGCAAACCTCCAGTTTCGCCACCTCTTTGAAAATCGGTGAGATGATGGCCGACCAGGCCGGGGCGACCCTCCCTTCGGATGGGCGCGAAATTGACGTTGTGCGCGCGCAGACGATCGAGCTGTGGAAGCTCTCGTGGCCGGTGGTGCTGTCGCGCCTGGGCATCATGACCATGGGCCTGTCGGACGCCATCGTGGTGGGCCGGTACTCTGCGACGCAGCTTGGCTATCACGCGCTCGCCTGGGCGCCGACCAGTGTCGTGGTGACCATGGCGGTCGGACTGCTCACCGGGGTCCAGGTGATGACGGCGCGCCGGATCGGGCAGGGGCGGCGCGAGCTGACCGGCGCGGTCCTGCGTCGTGGCCTGGCCTACAGTTTCTGGATCGGCCTGATCTCGCTGGCCGTCACGCTCTTGGCGGGTCCGACCTTCCTGCATGTCATCGGTCTGGACCAGGACCTGGCGGACGGCGCCTCGCGCGCCATGCTGATCTTTGCGCTGTCGCTGCCAGGCTACGCGATCAGCGTCGCGGCCAGCTTCTGGCTGGAGGGGCTCGGCAAGCCAAAGCCGGGCGCGGTGATGATGTGGGTCGCCAATGGGGTGAACCTGGCCCTGCTGTTGCTGTTGGTGCCTGGGCATCTCGGCATTCCGCCGCTGGGCGCGGTCGGCGGCGCCTGGGCGACCACGGGCGCGCGGACCTTCCTGGCGATCGCGATGCTGATCTACATCCTGCGCATGCCGGAATCCCGGGCCTTGGGCGTGTTCGACAAGCCTGAACGTGACGGCGCCTCGGAGGCCGAGCAGCGCCGCATCGGCTATGGCGCGGGCGCTTCGAACTTCTTCGAGGTCGCCGCCTTCGCCTCGATGAACATCTTCGCCGGCTGGATGGGGGGCCTGACCGTCGCCGCCTGGGCCGTGGTGCTCAATGTGGCGGCCATGGTCTTCATGGTGCCGCTCGGCCTGTCGACCGGCACCGCGGTGATGGTCGGCCGCGCCTATGGCGCCCGCGACGCCAAGGGCGTGACGCGAGCAGGGTTGATCGGCTTCGGGATTACCGCGGCGTTCGGGCTGCTGATCTCGCTGATCATCTGGCCGACGGCCGGCCTGATCAGCCAGGCCTACACCTCCGACAAGGTGGTGATCGCCATGGCGTCGACGGCCCTGGTGCTCTCTTGTCTGTTCTTCCTGGTCGATGCGCTGCAAGTGGTGATCGCCCAGGCGCTGCGGGCGCGCGGCGATGTCTGGCTGCCGACCTTCACCCACATGACCAGCTATGTGCTGGTGATGATGCCGCTGGCCTGGTGGCTGGCTATCCCCATGGGGCTGGGTCTGAACGGCATCGTCTGGGCCGTGATCGCCGCGTCCTTCATGTCGGCTGGCCTGCTGAGTTGGCGGTTCTGGTCGCTCGCGCGGCGGGGCCTCTAAGCGCAGGCGACTTTTTTCGCCGAGGTGAACGGTCGATTCACGCTGATCTGGGAGAAGGGGGCATGGCTTCGCTGACCCCGAAAATCGCCCGTTTCCTGCTGATCGCCGCGGCGGTCGTCTGCGCGATCGGCATGATCGGCCCGTTCAAAGGCGTCGAGCGCAACCTGATCAGCGTCGACAAGGCCGCGCACTTCGTCGCCTTCTACGGCCTGACCTTGCTGACCATCGCCGCATTCCCCAAGCGCCGGTCTTTCGACCTGGCCTGCCTGGTGCTGATGTTCGGTGTCGCCATCGAGGTCGCCCAGATGCTGTCAGGCCGGGGCGCGCAACTTGGCGACATCCTGGCGGATGTGGCCGGCGTCGTCGGCGTGTTGGCGCCCATGCACCTGCAGCGCCTGCGCAGCCCGCCGATCGTGGAGCGTCGCCGCCGGTTGTCCGACCGTCTGCCGGTCGCCGAGCCGCAAGGCCCGGCGGAGCCGGTCCAGGGCTAGCTAGGCCTCGACGCCGAGGATCCAGCCTTCTTCGGTTTCGGCGTCCAGGACGACATCGGCCGCGGCGGTCTTGCCGATCGCAAAGGCCGCGCCCAGTTTCCCGGTCTCGTCCAGCCGCGCGAAGTGCTCGGCGGTTACGCGGACCTGAGCCTGGTCCTTCACCTCGCCAGGTTGCGGCTGAGCCTTGTAGAGCGAGGGATACACCTCGGCGACCACCACCTCGACGCCCGCGAGGTCGGCCTCGGTCAGGGTCTTAAAGCCGGTTTCGAACGGCCAAATCTTCACCGCCTCGCCGCGCGCGAGCTTTAGACGGCGAGCCGCGGGGATACCTAGGATCGCCTGACCGCCAACCGAGCCATTGTAATAGAGCTTCCAGATCGAGGCCGCGCCCTTGGCCGCCAGATCGGCGTGGCGGAACTCCGGCAGATCGTCAGGGCCGTGAGCTCGCGTGCGCTTGGGCTGCAGGGTGGTCAGGGCGTCCTTCGGCGGGCAGCCCCAGAACGGGAAGGGACCACCGGTCATGCGCCGGTTGATTTCCGAACCCACGCCGAAACGGTTGTTGGTGTTGTCGGCCTTGTCCTTGACCATCTTGTCGAGCTGGTCCCAGACCGCGCGCCATGGATGCTCGCCCGTCAGGTTCAGGGCCTTGGCGAAGCCGCGCGGGAAGCCCAGCGGGAAGTCGAAGCCGACGAGCGCGCGTTCGCCGCGCTTCTTGAAGTCGTCGAGGATGTCGGCGAGCTTCTTCTCCGCCTCGGCCCGGGTCGGCGGATTGAAGGATTCAAAAGTCAGGCGGAAACGCAGGTCGCGCTTGGCGACCCCGATCCAGACGGAATCCGCGCCCGTGGAGGGCTTGGCCGCCGCGCTCCAGTCGACGATCACATAGGCGCTGAACAGGCGAGACACGGCGAACTCCGAGTGAGGTACTACCCCTCGGCTTGTAGCTGGTCGCTCCCGGCGGGCCAACGCCGGAAGCGATCAGAGGGCGGCGCTAGCTGAGCTTCACCAGCATCTTGCCGAAGTTCTCGCCCGAGAAGAGCTTCAGGAACGCCTCGGGCGCCTTGTCGATTCCTTCCAGCACGGTTTCCTTCCAGGTGATCTTTCCCGCCGCATGCCACTCGGCCAGGTCCTTATGGAAGGAGGGCAGCATGTCGTAGTGGCTGGAGACAATGAAGCCCTCCATCCGCAACTGCTTGCCGACTGCCTGGGCTATGTTGCGTGGTCCGGGCGGCGGCGTCGTGGCGTTGTACATCGAGATCATGCCGCACAGGGCGAAGCGGCCGAACGGCCGGGCCGAGTTCAGGGCCGCTTCCAAGTGCTCGCCGCCGACGTTCTCGAAATAGACGTCGATCCCTTCCGGGGCGGCCTCTTCGAGCGCCTTCATCAGGTCCGGCGTGGCCTTGTAGTCGATGGCGACATCGACCCCAAGCTCCTCCTTCAGGAACTTCACCTTCTCGGGGCCGCCGGCCGAGCCGATGACCTTGTGCCCCTTGATCTTGGCGATCTGGCAGACGACCGAGCCGACGGCGCCGGAGGCCGCCGAGACGAAGACCACGTCGCCTTCCTTCAACGCCGCAATGCGCAGAAGTCCGGCATAGGCGGTCATGCCGGGCATGCCGGCCACGCCCAGGAACGCCTGGGGCGGGAGGCCGAAGGTGTCGAGCTTCTGCACCATAGAGGCCTGGGCGTTGTAGGCCTCGCGCCAGCCGTAGTTCGACTGCACCAGATCGCCGACTTGAAAGCCGGCGTCGTTGGAAGCGATCACTTCGCCGACCGCGCCGCCCTGCATGACCTCCCCCAGCGCGAAGGGCGGAGAGTAGCTCTTCACGTCGTTCATGCGGCCGCGCATGTACGGATCGACCGTCATCCAGGTGTTGCGGACCTGAACCTCCCCAGGGCCAGGATCGGGCAGGGTGACGGTGGCGACTTCGAAATTGTCGGCGACGGGCAGGCCAACCGGACGGCTCTTCAAGCGGACTTCGCGCGAGGTGGTCATTGGACGTCTCCCTTACATCGTAAGCGATGTTCAAACGGATGTTTAAGCCCGCGCCCAGGTGGCGTCGAGTGGGCTTCGCCTGTAAAGCGCGAGGTCAGCACTGTGTCGGAGCGAGTCCATGGGCGAACCCATTAAAGGCGGCGTGATCGGCGCCGGCGTCTTCGGCGGACACCATGCGCGCAAATATGCGGGCGCCAAGGGGGCGGTTCTCTCGGCGGTGCTCGACACCCATCATCCTGATCGCGCCGCGGCCCTGGCCGTGCCGCTGGGCGGCCGGGCGTTCCATCGGATGGACGAGTTTCTGGAGGCCTGTGACGTGGTCACGGTGGCCTCACCGGCCAGCGTCCACATGGAGGGCGCGATGGCCGCGCTCGCCGCCGGCAAGCCGGTCTACATCGAAAAGCCGCTGGCGATCAGCCTGGCTGACGCCGACAAGATCATCGCCGAGGCGGCGAAGCAGAACCTGGTGGTCGCGTGCGGCCATCAGGAGCGGGTGGTGTTCCAGGCCATGGGCCTGTTCGACATTCCCGAGCAACCGCTGCGCCTGGAGTCGATCCGCTATGGCACGCCGTCCGAGCGCAGCCTAGATGTCTCGGTGGTGCTGGACCTGATGATCCACGATCTCGATCTGGCGCTGTCACTCTCGACCGCTCAGCCGCTCGCCGTCGAAGGCGAGGGCGTGGTCGATTTCTCCGGGGGCTGGGATCAGGCGCGCGCCGAGGTCACCTTTGACGACGGCTTCACCGCGATCTTCGACTCCTCGCGGATGGCGCCGGAGCGCAAGCGCAGCATGAAGCTGGTCTATCCGTCCGGCGAGGTGGAGATCGATTTCGTCTCACGGGAGTTCCGCAACACCACCGGTTTCGCCCTCAATCCTGATTACGCCGATACGCCTGCGGTGAAAGACACCCTGGCGACCAGCGTCGAGGGCTTCCTGGCCGCGGTGCGCGGCGAGGCGCCGCGTCCTATCGTGACGGCGGAAGAGGCCGCTCGCGCGCTCGATCTGGCGCTTGCCGTCGAACAGGCCCTAGAGGATCGGAGCTAGCGGGGTTAGGCTCACTTCACCCATTCGGTGGAGCACGTCATGACCAAGTTTGCTTACGACTTCGAGTTCCACACTATCGATGGCGGACCGCTGCCGCTGGAGACCTATCGGGACAAGGTCGTCCTGGTGGTGAACACGGCCTCCCAGTGCGGGCTGACCCCGCAGTATGAGGGGCTCGAAAAGCTCTACTCCGACTACAAGGATCAAGGCCTCGTGGTGCTGGGCGTGCCCTGCAACCAGTTCGCCGGCCAGGAGCCGGGCACCGAGGCCGAGATCAAGGACTTCTGCGAAACGAAGTTCAACATCGACTTCCCCTTGACCGCCAAGGCCGACGTGAAGGGCGACACCGCCCACCCGTTTTACAAGTGGGCCAAGGACGTGCTGGGTGAACCGGCCGAGCCGGTCTGGAACTTCCACAAGATCCTGGTTGGCAAGGACGGCAAGCTGATCCGGGCCTTTGGTCCTCGAACCGAACCGCTTGACGACGAGGTTGTGGGCGCTGTGAAGGCCGCGCTCTAGGCGCCTGCACGTCATGCGTACTGTTGGACTGCTCGGCGGGATGAGCGCCGAGAGCACCACGCTCTACTATCAGGCCATGAACCGCCTAGTGCGTGAGCGGCTGGGCGGATTGCACTCGATGCAGCTGCTGATGTGGTCGGTGGATTTCGCGCCTATCGCCCAGATGCAGGCCGATGGCGACTGGCAGGGGGCAGGTGAAGTGCTCGCCCAGGCCGCAGCTCGATTGGAAGGCGCGGGCGCGCAAGCAATCATGATCGGCGCCAACACCATGCACCTGGTGGCCGATCAGGTGCAGGCGGCGATCGGTGTGCCGCTGATCCACATCGCCGACGCCACGGCCGACGCCGTGAAGGCGGCTGGATGCTCGCGGCCTCTGCTGCTGGCGACACGTTTCACGATGGAAAAGCCGTTCTATCGCGATCGCCTGAGCGCCCAAGGCGTGGAGGCGATGACGCCGGACGAGGCCGACCGCATCCGGCTGCACGCCATCATCTATGACGAGCTATGCCAGGGCGTGATAACTGCGGCGTCCAAGGACGAGGTCTTGGCGATGATCGCCAAGGCGAGCGCCGCCGACTGCGTGATTTTCGGATGCACCGAGGTCGGACTGCTGCTGTCGCCGGACGACCTGGCCCTGCCGGTGATCGACACTGCTCTGGTCCACGCGCAAGCCGGCGTGGATTTCGCTCTCAGCTAAAGTCGCTCATCGCTGTCGAGGTAGAACGGGGGCTCATCTTCTTCATCGGGCTGCTCATCGATCCGCCGCGCCTCATGACGAGCGGCCGTGGGCGAGTGAGGCGCGATCGGTCGCCGCAGGATCGCCTCGGCCCGGGCCAGCCACTTGTTCGCCTCCTGCACCGCATCGCTTGGCGATGAGGCGCGGCGGCGGGTCTCGTCGCCGGCCAGCCAGAGGTCCAGGTCGAAATCGGGATGGTGCGGGTCATCGAAGATCAGCCGCAGGGTGACACGGGCGGCGTGCTCCACCGCTTGCTCCAGCGGCCGGCGGGTCTCGCCGCGATGCACCCGCGCCAACACCTGGCCGTCGACGATCAGTTCGGCGCCGAACAGTTCATCCACCCGGTAGGGCAACAGCCAGCCACCGCTGTCCCAGGCCACCGCCATGACGCCGGTCGAGAAGTTGAAACCGGCGCCGCGACCGCGTCCCTGAGCCAGGATGACCGCCTCGGGCGGGCCTTTCAGCACGCGCTTCAGCGCACGCCGGATACGTCGCTCCTCGTCCATCAGCCAGATGGCCGCGCTGCCCAGTATGGTCACCGCGATTCCAGCGAGAGCCAGCAGCAGCAGGAGCCTGGGCCATTCACTCATTGTATAAGGCTACCGCTGTTCGCGGTTGCGGAGAAGACTTCACCAGTCTGCCGATTGAACTGTCATGCAACTGATGTCTTCTTGTCACTGGCGTCGCGGGGCGAAGACTTCAATTTTAGGACTTCAGGAGCGCAATATGGGCTTGTTGGACGGTATTTTGGGGGGCGGCGCCGGCGGCGAGGGTTCTCCGATTGGTGCGATCACCGATTTGCTGGGAAGCCAGGAAGGCGGCCTTGGCGGCCTGCTGGGCGCATTCGAAAAGGGCGGACTGGGCGGCGTGGCCCAGTCATGGATCGCCAGCGGCGCCAATCTGCCGATTTCGGCCGAGCAGATCGAGACGGTGCTGTCGTCCGGCATGCTGGCTGATTTCGCCGCGAAGCTGGGCGTCGATCCGAAGACGGCCGCCGGGACCCTGGCGCAGGTTCTTCCACAGGTGATCGACCACCTGACCCCGGACGGTCAGGTTCCTGCGGCCGGACAGGGTGGACTTGGCGGCCTTGGCGGGCTCGCCGATCTCTTCGGCAAGCTCAAGGGCTAGAGGTCGCTAGACCACCATCGCTTGAGCCGGGTCAGGATACGCCAGCTCAGGACGATGACGCCGATTGAGCCTACGAGCAGGATCAGAGCCACTGCAATGGCGATCGCCGGCTGACTGAGCACAAGCCACAGTCCGCCGGCGGTGACCACGTCCTCGGTGGTGCTGACCGCGATGTTGCTGACGGGTTCGGGACTGGTGTTCACCGCCGCCCGCGCGCTGGCCTTGGCGCTGTGACTGAGCAGCGCCGCGCCGCCGCCCAACAGGAAGACGATAACCTGCCATGCCGGGTCGTGCGCATCGACCACGGCCAAAGCCAGCAACGCGCCGCCCAGCGGGCGGATAAAGGTGTGGGCTCCATCCCAAAGGCTGTCGAACCACATCACCTTGTCGGCGACGAACTCGGCGATGGCCGCAATGCCCGCGACCCCGATCACCCACGGATTGGCCAGGGCGTCCAGCGATTGGATCTGCTGCGGCAGGTCGAGGAGCCCGAACCGCATGGCGAGGCCTGCAGCAGCGACGCAGGCGTACAAGCGCCAGCCGGCCAGGAAGCTCAGGCTAGCGGCAACGCCGACCAGTTCGACAACGCCCATCTCCCGCCCTCAAGCCACGATCAGATTTAGCGTAACGCTGTTCAACCGGGAGGAGAAGCGTCTCAAGGTAGGTAGTTGAGGATGTAGGCGTCTTGCAAAAGCTTGTTCTCACGCATGAAAACCGCCATCGACTCATAGGTCGCCGTGCGGATCGTGGCGTCCTGATCGTCGGTCCGCAGGCGCTGGTCGGCGATGGGACCAAAGAACCTCACCAGGCCGTTGGCCTTCACGATGGTCGGCTTGTAGTGGGCCTTCAGATTGGCGGTGATCTGGTCCGGATTGTCGGTCTTCCAGATGCCCGCCCCAATCACGTTGAGCATGAAGTTGTTGCAGTTCTGGTACTTGCGCGCCCATGGGTTGGCGACCAGGGAGTATTCGCGATTGTGGACCTTCTCGTAGGTCGGGCTGTCGATCACCGCCAGGATGCGGCGTTGCATCTCTGGACTGGGAATGATCACCGCCATGTCGTTGACGGTCGATCCCCGGGTGAAGTCCAGCGGGAAGTCCTGCACAAGCCGGCTTTCGCCCTTCGACCAGGCTTTTCCGTCGCCGGCATAGAGGTTGTAGACGGCGTACCCCTTCAGCGACTGGCCGTCGGCGGTCTTGATATCGCGATAAACCCAGAATGCGCCGTGCGTATAGGCGATGCCCTCGGGCAACTGGTCGCGCATGCGGCCTGCACGGAAGACGATGGCCACGCGAGCGCCGCGGTCGGCCAGGTCGCGTTCCATCTGCTTGGAAAAGGCGGCGGCCTGCTCGGGCGTGAAGTGTGGGGCGATCGCCCTGGCGGAAGAGTCCTGGGCGATTGCGGGCAGGGCGGCGCCGGCCACGACGAGGGCGGCAAGGCCCGCGATCAGAGCCTTCATCGCGCGGCGGGCGTGGCGACGTCGTAGGGCACGGCGGGCGCCGGATCGGGCGAGACGACAACGCGGTCATCCACCTTCAGTTTGCCGGACGCGAACTTGGCCGAGTCGCCGGCCGCTTCCGACATGTCGGCGCCGACCTGGACCGAACCCGCGCCCGCGCCGGTCACGGCCGATCCGCCGACCACCGAAGCGCCGGCGGCGACGCTGACAGGGATAGCCGCGACCCCGACCACAGTCTGGACGCCAGAGGCCGCCAAATGGGTCACCACCTCTGACGACGCGCCGCCCGCGGCCGATGCGTTGGCGACGCTGTCCTGAGCGAACGCCGGACCGGCGACGAGCGCGAGGCCCAGAGAGACCGATATCAAGCTGCGCATGGGATCACCGCTTTCGCTGAAGAAGCGTCGCTATAGTCTTGCGCCGCCTGAACCTGAAATGAACCCTTCGCGATCTTAGAGATCGAGTTCGATGACGACGGGCACGTGATCGGACGGCTTTTCCCAACCCCGGACGTCCTTGTGGATCACGCAGGCGCGCAGCTTGTCGGCCGCTTGAGGGGAGAGCAGGGCGTGGTCGATGCGGATGCCGTTGTTCCGCTGCCATGCGCCGGCCTGATAGTCCCAGAAGGTGTAGGCCTCGGGTGATCCGTCGATCTCCATGAAGGCTTCGGTCAGGCCAAGCCATTTCAAGGCGCGAAAGGCCTCGCGGGTCTGGGGCTGGAAAAGGGCGTCGCCGACCCAGTTCTCGGGGTGGGCGGCGTCTCGCGGCTCGGGGATGACGTTGTAGTCGCCGACCAGGGCCAGCGGCTCCTCGTACGCCAGCAGTTCACGGGCATGGGCGTTCAACCGCGCCATCCAGTTGAGCTTGTAGGGGAATTTCGCGGTGTCGATGGGGTTGCCGTTCGGCAGGTAGATCGAGGCGACGCGAACCGGCGTGGGGCCGCTGACCACCGCTTCCAGATAGCGGGCATGATCGTCGGCGTCGTCGCCGGGCAGTCCCCTGCGGACATCTTCCAGCGGCGTCTTCGAGAGGATCGCGACGCCGTTGTAGGACTTCTGGCCGTGGACGGCGATGTTGTAGCCCAGCCGCTCGAAGGCTTCGGCCGGGAACTTCTCATCGACGCACTTGATCTCCTGCAGGCAAGCGACGTCCGGCGCGGCCTCCTCGAACCAGCGCAGCACCGTCTCCAACCGTGCGTTGACCGAATTTACGTTCCAGGTGGCGATACGCATCGATGTTTCCGCTGAGGTGGCGCTCGAAAGAGCAGGTGAACCTAGCGGCTGCTTAGAGCGGGCGCCACCAGGACGCGCCCGCTCAACAATCATTGCCGTGTCATGCCAGACCGCAGGTTGAACCTTAACAATGATTGCGGCGCTGCATATAAGGCCAGGCGTCTCCCCCAAGGCTGTTCATATGAAGGCTCGTTTTATGCGTCAGGCTACCCAGATCGCGATGCTCGGTGCAGCGCTCTTGACCGCCGCCCCGGCCGGCGCGTTGGCGCAAGGTCGTCCGGCCCAGGCCACGAACGCCCAGAAGATGCAGACCAACGCCATGGCCGAAGTGCCGCGTTGCACCCGCAAGTTGGGCACCCTGTCGATCACCAATGGCGACGATCCGCGCGGTTGGAACCAGTACAACCTAGCTCCGCCGGCCAAGCTGCTGCGCTCGATCGTGCAAAAGTCCGGCTGCTTCAACCTCGTGGACCGCGGCGCGGGCCTCAATGCCGCCGTGACCGAGCGTGACATCGGCGCGGGCCTGGGCATGCAGCGCGGCGCCAATGTCGGGCAAGGCCAGGTAAAGGCGGCTGACTACGTGCTGGTCGCCGAGGTTCAGGCCGCGAACGGCAACGCCGGCGGCTCGGCCCTGGCGGGCATCGCCGGCGGTCTGATCGGCGGCACGGCTGGCGGCCTGATCGGCGGCATCAAGACGCGCAAGCTGGAAGCCAACACCGTGTTGTCGCTGACCAATGTGCGCACCACCGAAACCATCGCGGTCACCGACGGCTATGCCGTGAAGAACGACATCGGCTGGAGCGCTGGCGGCGGCGCCGGCGGCTTCGGCGGCTTCGGCGGCGCGGTCGGCGGCGGCTACGAAGACACCGACACCGGCCGGATCGTGACCCTGGCCTTCGTCCAGGCCTATTCGAAGATGGTCAACGAACTTGGCTTGGTTTCGAATCAGGGATCGGCGGCCCAGGCCGCGCCGTCCAAGACCTTCACCGCGACCGCGCCGGTCAACATGCGCCGGATCGCCGACGCCAAGGGCGCCCTGATCCGTAACCTGCCGCCTGGCTCGATCGTCTATCCGACCGGCCAGAAGAACGGCCTGTGGTGGGAAGTCGCCGACGAGAACGACAATGTGGGCTGGGTGCTGAACACCAAGCTCGAGCCGTCGCGCTAGGCTGAAATCAGGCGGAGGTCCGATGGACCTCCGCCGTCAGCTTTGATCTCTAGATCGAGAAACTCACGCCGCAGCCGCAGCTGGACTTGGCGTTAGGGTTGCGGATCTTGAACTCCGCGCCCGCCAACTCGTCGACATAGTCGATTTCCGAGCCCTTCAGCATCACCAGCGACATCTCGTCGATCAGAGCGGCGACGCCGTCGCGTTCGATGCGCAGGTCGTCGGGCTGGGCCTCATCGACCAGATCGAGTTGGTACTGGAAGCCGGAACATCCGCCGCCTTCAACGGCGATGCGCAGCATGATCGGCTTGCCCTCGGAGTGGCCAAGCGCCTGCAGCCGCTGGGCGGCCGCTGAAGACAGGGTAAGTTCGGTCGTAGTCATGCTGTGGAAAACCTCTGCCTGGACTATATGAGATCGACAGGCCCTTCGTCCAAGAGGGCATCTTTACACAGAGATCACATGATCCCTCCGCCTCGCGCGCCGTATGCCGAAGATTCTTCCCTCTCGCTGGGGCGCAAGGTCGCCGAAGCCGAGAGTCGTACGCGTACGCCCTTCGCCCGTGACCGCGACCGGATCATCCACGCGACCGCCTTTCGACGGTTGAAGGAGAAGACCCAGGTCTTCGTCGCCCACGAGGGCGATCATTTCCGCACCCGCCTGACCCATTCGCTGGAAGTGGCGCAGGTGGCGCGGTCGCTGGCCACCGCGCTCGGCCTCGAGGCCGACCTCGCTGAGACCATCGCCCTGGCTCACGACCTGGGCCATCCGCCCTTCGGCCACGCCGGCGAGGACGAACTACAGATCCAGATGGAGCCCTTCGGCGGCTTCGATCACAACGTGCAGACCTTCCGCGTCGTCACCAAGCTGGAACGCCGCTATCCGCGCTGGGAAGGGCTGAACCTGACCTGGGAGACCCTGGAAGGGGTCATCAAGCACAACGGGCCGGTGAGCGAAAAACTCGACCGGCCTTCCTGGAACGCCATCGCCGAGTTCGACAAGGACTACGACCTCGGGCTCTCCACCTGGGCCTCGGCCGAGGCCCAGGTCGCGGCCCTTGCCGACGACATCGCCTACAACAACCACGACGTCGATGACGGCGTTCAGGCGGGCCTGTTCCGGTTGGAAGAACTGCTGGATGTGCCGCTGATCGGCCCGATCCTGGCGGGCGTGTACAAAGACTTCCCCGACCTGGATCCAGTCATCATCCGTCTTGAGGCGGTCCGCCGCATGATCGGGGCGATGGTGGACGACGTTTTGGCCGAGACTCATCGTCGCGCCCTGGCCTCTAAGGTCAGCTCCGCCGACGACGTCCGGAACCTCGACCACGCTCTGGTGGCGTTCTCCCGCGAGATGGTCGAGGACCTGTCGCGCTTGCGCGAGTTCCTGATGAACCGGATGTACCGGCACTGGCGGGTCAATCGCACGCGGAGCCAGGCCCGCCGCATTCTCGCCGAGATGTTCCAGTTGTTCATGGCCGAACCAGACGTCCTGCCGACGGAGTGGTTCGCACGGTCGCAAAATCGCGATCAAGCCGGGCGGGCCAGGGTGGTGTGTGACTACATCGCCGGCATGACCGATCGGTTCGCCATCGAAGAGCATCGGAAACTTTTCCACCTCGACGTCTGGAATTAGACGTTCGGCTGGGTTCGTCGGCCGGTTCCCTTCGCTAGAATTGCCAGACGCCGCGCGCGATTCGCGCCGCGGCTCGAGATATTATCGGAGCCATTGATGTCCGACCCCGATCGCGGCGCTTACACGCCCCCGACCGACGCGCCCCTGTCCTTTGACGCGCGCCAGCCGGTGCGCGGCGGTGGGCCCGCGCCCATCATGCTGATCCTCAGCGCCATCGTGCTGATCGCCTTGGTGATCGCCATTGTGTTGTTCTACCGCTCCGGCGTCCGGGAAGCTGGCCAGCCGCCGCTGACCGTCGGCGCCCCGGTGGGCGAGATGAAGGGCGCGCCACCGGCTGAGGCGCAACCGGCCGATCCGGCCGAGGGGCTGCAGATCTATCAGTCCGAGCAGGGCGAGGAGGCTCCGGCCGCGCCGAACTTCACCGCTCCGCCGGAAACGCCCCAGGCTCGCCCGGTGACGGTGCAGCCGCCGCCGAAGGCCGCGCCGACCGCGCCGGTCGCCTCGGCTCCGATCGCGGCCCTGCCGGCCGCTCCGGCGCCGTTGAAGCCCGCCGTCGCGCCGCCGGCCGTCGCTCCGGCCCCGAAGGCCGCGACGCCTGCGCCGAAGTCGATCGACGCCGCTCTGAACCCGACGCCCGCTCCAAAGGCGACGGGCGGCGCGGCCTCCGTCCAGATCGGGGCCTTCTCCTCGCAGGCGCTCGCCGACAAGGGCTGGGCTGACGCCGCTCGCATCGCGCCCGGCGCGGCCGCCGGCAAGGGCAAGAGCGTCCAAGCGATCCAGAAGGATGGGGCGACTCTCTATCGGACCCAGGTCACGGGCTTCGCCAGCCGCGCCGACGCCAGCGCCTTCTGCAATCAGCTGAAGGCCGCCGGCAAAAGCTGCTTCGTGAAGTAGATGACCAGCGCCTCGATCCTCGGCTGCGCCGGCCTGACCCTCTCGGCTGAGGAAGAGGCTTTCTTCCGTGACGTCCAGCCTTGGGGGTTCATCCTCTTCAAGCGCAACGTCGAGTCGCCGGACCAGGTGCGTAAACTGGTCGACCAGCTGCGCGCCACGGTCGGCCGGGCAGACGCGCCGGTGCTGATCGACCAGGAGGGCGGCCGGGTCCAACGCCTTGGTCCGCCCCACTGGCGCCGGTATCCGCCGGGCCGCGCCTATGGCGAGCTGCCCGCCAACGATCCCTTGCTGCGGCGGGAGGTGACCCGTCTGGGCGCGCGGCTGCTGGCCTATGACCTCGCGGTTCTGGGCATCAATGTCGACTGCGTGCCGGTGCTGGATGTGCCGGTCGAGGGTGCTCACGACGTGATCGGCGATCGCGCCTACGCCAAGACCCCGGAAGGCGTCGCCTTGCTTGGGCGCGCGGCCTGCGAGGGGATGATCGCCGGCGGGGTGCTGCCGGTCATCAAGCACATTCCTGGCCACGGCCGGGCGATGGCTGACAGTCACCTGGACCTGCCGGTGGTGGAAACCAGCTATGACGAGCTCGACGCCTGGGACTTCGCACCTTTCAGGGTGCTGTCGGACATGCCGATGGCGATGACCGCGCACGTTGTCTACACGGCCATCGACCCCAAGCGTCCCGCCACGACGTCGAAGAAGGCGATGCGCGAGGTTATTCGCGGCGCCATCGGCTTTGATGGTTTGGTGATGAGCGACGACCTGTCGATGAAGGCGCTGGGCGGCGAGTTCGCTGATCGAGCCCGGCTCTCGCTCGCCGCCGGCTGCGACGTGGTCCTGCACTGCAATGGCGACATGGCCGAGATGAAGGCGGTGATCGCCGGAACCAAGGCGCTCTCAGGCCAAGCGGCACGCCGAGCCAAGGCGGCGCTGGGCCGGATCGCCAAGGTTCCCGAGCCGTTCGATGTCGAAGAGGCTCGCGCCCGGTTCGACGCGGCCTTCGAAGGGAAATGGGCGGCTTGAGCACCTTCCAGCCAAAGCTCGATTTTGAAGCGGCCAATACGGCCGCTGAAGATGGCGAAGCCCTCGTCATCGATATCGACGGCTACGAAGGTCCTCTTCACGTCCTGCTCGCCCTGGCGCGCAGCCAGAAGGTCGATCTGCTCAAGCTCTCGGTGACCAAGCTCGCCGAGCAGTATTTGTCCTTCGTTCAGCAGGCACGGCGAGTTCGGTTTTCGCTGGCCGCCGACTATCTGGTGATGGCGGCCTGGCTCGCCTACCTCAAATCTCGCCTGCTGCTCCCAAAGCCCGAGCAGCCCAAGGCCGAAGAGGCGCCGGCCGAGGAAATGGCCGCGCAACTGGCTTTCCGGCTGGCCAAGCTGGACGCCATGCGCAAGGCGGCCGACGCGCTGCGCGACGGGGCGCAATTGGGGCGTGACGTGTTTGTCCGCGGTGACCCCGAGGCCATCAAGGTCATCCCGTCGATGCGGCTAGAGGGTGATCTCTACGGCTTGATGAGCGCCTATATCGACCAGCGTCGTAAGGAGCAGGGGCGTCACTACACACCGCGAACGCCCCAGGCCTATCCGCTGGAGGACGCTCGCGATCGCCTGCGCCACATGCTGCCCGATCTTGGCCGCTGGACGCCGCTGTCGGGCGTCGCGCCGATCAAGCCGGCGGGGGAGGGGCCAAGCCAGGCGTCCTATGTCGCCTCGACCCTATCGGCCAGTCTGGAGCTGGTGAAGGAAGGCGCGCTCGAAGCTCGCCAACTCGAGGCCTTCGCCGACGTCTATCTGCGGGCTCGCGCCGAGGTGCGGGCGTGACCGAACCGGCCGAACGCCAGGTCGAGGCGCTGTTGTTCGCCGCCGCCGGGCCGCTCAGCCTGGAAGACCTCTCAAAGCGCCTGCCGGCCAACGCCGATGTAAAGGCCGCCCTGGCCGCGCTGCAGGAAACCTATGCCGGGCGCGGCGTTGAGCTCGCCTGCATCGGCGGTCGCTGGCGCTTCCAGACGGCCGAAGACCTAGCCTTCCTGATGACGCATGAGCGCGAGGAGCCGCGGCGCCTTTCCAAGGCCGCCCAGGAGACCCTTGCCATCATCGCCTACCACCAGCCGGTGACGCGCGCCGAGATCGAGGCCGTGCGCGGGGTGCAGGCGAGCCGCGGCACGCTGGACGTGTTGCTGGAGCTGGGCTTGGTGCGGATGCGTGGGCGTCGCCGCACGCCTGGCCGGCCGGTCACCTACGGGACGACCGATGCGTTCCTGGAGCACTATGGCCTAGCGAATCTAGGCGATCTGCCGGGCGCGGCGGACATGAAGGCGGCGGGCCTTTTGAGCCTCGATTTGCCGCCGGACTTCGCGGTGCCAAATCCTCTCGGGGGCGAAATGCTGGAAGAAGACCCGTTGGAAGACGGCGAGGCGCCGGAATTCCATACAGACTTCCTGGGCGAGGACGATCCGGGGCGTTAGGACGCGTTGGCGCTTTGCGGCGCAAGCGACTATATTCGACGTTGAACAGAGGCGGGCGTGCGGTCGAGGTCGATCGTCGACGTTAAGGAGTTTGGCCTTATGGGCTCATTTTCGATTTGGCACTGGCTGATCGTCCTGGTGGTTGTGGCGCTGCTGTTCGGCGGCCGCGGCAAGCTGTCGGGCATCATGGGTGACGCGGCAAAAGGCATCCGCGCGTTCAAGGACGGCCTCAAGGACGACACCGACACCGTGGTCGATACCTCCAAGCCGCTCCCCAAGACCGAGCGCGAAAAAGACGAAGCTCGCGGCTGATCTGGCCGAATTCCCTCAAGCTTTCGCCCGCGCCGGTCCTGATCGGCGCGGGCTCTTACGTCTAGGCTATCCCTGAATGCTTCCCGAGATCGGTGGGCTTGAACTCCTGGTCATCGCCGCGGTCGCCTTGATCGTGGTCGGCCCCAAGGACCTGCCCATCATGTTGCGCAAGCTTGGCCAGTTCACGGCCAAGGTGCGGGGCATGGCCAACGAATTCCGCGCCAGCTTCGATGAAATGGCCCGCCAGTCGGAGCTCGATGAGCTGCGCAAGGAGGTTGAGGCCATGCGTCGCGGCAGCCTGGCGGAAAGCGCCGCCATGGACGCCTCCAAGGCGCAGGTCGATCAGGTTTTCAAGGAGATCGGCGATAGTCTTGAGGGATCGAACGTCCAGTTCCACCCGCCGATGAGCCACCAGTACGACGCGCCGGCCGAAGTGGCGGCCGATCCGGTCTCGCCTGCGCCCGCGCTCGAAGCGGCCAAGCCTCGCGCCAAGGCTGCTGCGAAACCCAAGGCCGCGGCGAAACCCAAGGCTGCCGCCACCGCCAAGCCCAAGGCGGCCCCTGCCAAACCCAAAGCGGCTTCCAAGCCGTCGGCGAAGGTCGCTGCGAAGGCGCAGGCCGATAAGGCGCCTGCCAAACGCGCCGCCAAGGCGGGAGCCAAGGCGTGAGCGAGCCCCATGAATACGACGACGCCGAGATCGAGGCGTCCCGCGCGCCCTTGCTCGACCACCTGGTTGAGCTGCGCTCGCGTCTGATCATCTGCGTCCTGGCGATGGCGATCGGGTTTGCGATCTGCTTCGCCTTCTCCAAGCAGATTTACATCTTCCTGCTGCACCCCTTCGCGATCGCCGCCCAGCTTCTGGCCGTCGAGAACGCCAACCATGCGCAGGCCTCGGGCGGCATGGATATCGGCCGCTTCCTGAGCGGGACCCGCGACCTCTTCCTGGCCTTGCTCGGCCTGAAGGAAGTCCCGCCGGCGCCGGACGCCGACAAGCTGAACCTGGTGTTCACCGCGCCGCTGGAGTTCTTCTTCACCAAACTCAAATTGGCGGGCTTCGGCGCTGTGGTGCTGACCTTCCCCGTGCTCGCCTGGCAGGTCTACGGCTTCGTGGCGCCGGGCCTCTACAAGCGAGAGCGCAAGGCCTTCATACCGTTCCTGCTCGCTTCGCCGGCCCTGTTCCTGCTGGGTGCGGCGCTGGTCTACTACGTCATCCTGCCGTTCGTGCTGTGGTTCTCGCTGTCCCAGCAGATCGTCGACGCCCAGGTGTCGGTGCAGCTTCTGCCCAAGGTTTCGGACTATCTGAGCCTGGTTACGACCTTGCTCCTCGCCTTTGGCCTCTGCTTCCAGTTGCCGGTTGTGCTGACCCTGCTGGGCATGGCCGGGATCGTGTCGTCCAAGGCCCTGGCGACCGGCCGGCGCTACGCTATCGTCGGGGTGTTCGTGGTCGCCGCGGTGGTGACCCCGCCCGATCCGATCAGCCAGACCATGCTCGCCCTGCCGATCATCCTGCTCTACGAAATCTCCATCTGGTGCGTACGCCTGATCGAGAAGCGCCGTCGTCTGGAGGACGAGGAAGCGGGCAGGGACATCGTTCCGGTCTAGTGCGCTGCGGCTAGGCGCCGCTTAGGCGCCGCGCAAGCGGCTCTGGGGGTTGGCCCGCCAACCAACGCGCTCTAGAGAAGTCGGCTCACTCTCTCCCGGCGGCAGAACCATGCACGACATTCGAGCCATTCGCGAAAACCCCGAGCTTTACGAGAAAGCCTGGGCTGCGAAGGGCAAGTCAGGCGTGGCCGCCGAGGCCATCGCCCTGGACGCCAAGCTGCGCGCGGCGAAGCTGGCGCTGGAAACCGCCCAGAGCCGCCGCAATGAAGCCTCCAAGCTGATCGGCCAAGCCAAGGCCAAGAAGGACGATGCCGAGGCCGAGCGCCTGATGGCCGAGGTCGAGCAGGTCAAGGTCGTGCTCGTCGAGCAGGCCGAGACCGAGCGCGCCGTGGCCGACGAGCTGCAAAGCCTGCTGGCCCAATTGCCAAATATTCCGCTGCCCGACGTCCCGGTTGGCGCGGACGAACACGACAATGTCGAGGTCCGGCGCTGGGGCGAGCCCAACGCCATCGCCAATCCCCGCGATCACGTCGACCTGGGCGAACGCCTGGGCCTGATCGATTTCGAGGCCGCCGCCCGCATGAGCGGCGCCCGGTTCGTGATCCTGAAGGGCCAGGTCGCGCGGCTCGAGCGGGCGCTTGGCCAGTTCATGCTCGACATGCAGACCCAGGAGCACGGCTATACCGAGGTCTCGCCGCCGCTGCTGGTCAACGACGCCGCCGCCTATGGCACTGACAAGCTGCCCAAGTTCGCCGACGACCTGTTCAAGACCACCGACGGCCGTTGGCTGATCCCGACCGCCGAGGTTCCGCTGACCAGCATGGTCATGGGCCAGATCGTCGCCGAGGAAGAACTGCCGCTGCGGCTCACCGCGCTGACGCCGTGCTTCCGTTCGGAGGCGGGCGCTTCGGGCCGCGACACGCGCGGCATGATCCGGCAACACCAGTTCTACAAAGTCGAGCTCGTCTCGATCACTGCGCCTGAAGAGTCCGAGGCTGAGCACGAGCGGATGGTCGGTTGCGCCGAAGCCGTGCTGAAGGCCCTGGAGCTGCCGCACCGGACCATGATGCTCTGCACGGGCGACATGGGCTTTGGCGCCCGCAAGACCTACGACCTTGAGGTCTGGATCCCGTCGGAAGGCCGCTATCGCGAGATCAGCTCGATCTCCAACTGTGGGGACTTCCAAGCCCGGCGCATGGATGCTCGCACCAAGAAGGCCGGCGAGAAGGGCACCCGATTCCTCCATACTCTGAACGGCTCGGGCCTGGCTGTGGGCCGGACCCTGGTGGCGGTGATGGAGAACTATCAGGACGAGAACGGCCGCATCGCCATTCCACAGGCTCTGCATCCCTACCTGCCCGGCCTGACGCACATTGGAGGTGAAGGCTGATGCCTTTCCCCAAACTGCTCACCCCGACGAAGGCCGGGGCCCAGATTCATCCTGAGCGTCAGGCGGGCTTCACCTGGATCCCGGCCTTCGCCGGGACGAGCGGGTCTTCATGCGTATCCTGCTGACCAACGACGACGGCATTCATGCCGAGGGTCTGGTCGCCCTTGAAAAAATCGCCCGCGTCCTGACGGACGACGTCTGGATCTGCGCGCCGGAGTACGAACAGTCGGGCGCCAGCCGGGCGCTCACCCTGGCCGATCCGATCCGGGTACGACGGCTGGATGAGCGCAGATACGCCACCACCGGCACGCCGACCGACTGCGTGATGCTGGCGGTGACCCAGTTGATGGGTGGGCTGAAGCCCGACCTGGTGCTGTCCGGCGTCAATCGCGGGGCGAACCTGGCCGAGGACGTGACGATGTCCGGAACGGTTGCCGGCGCCATCGAGGGCATGGCCCTGGGCATTCCCTCGATCGCCCTGTCGCAATCCAGTTGGCCTGCGGTCGAGGGCCAGCAAATGTATGCGCCGTCCGAGCAGTTCGGCCCGGGGATCGTGAAGCGGCTGGTCGAGTTGGGCTGGCCCAAGGACGTCGTGATGAACGTCAACTTCCCGGCGGCGCTGATCGACGAGATCACCGAGGTCGAGGTCACGCGCCAGACCTTCCGCGACATCAATGTCCGCCACGCGGAGAAGCGTACCGACCTGCGCAATCAAGACTACTACTGGATGGGTTTCCGAGCAGAGCGCTCCGAGCCCGCCGACGGCACGGACCTTCGGGCCATTTATGACGGTAAGATTTCCGTCACCCCCTTGCATATCGACCTGACTCACGCCGAAACCGTTCATCGCCTGAAGGGCGTGCTCGGGGGCGCGCCTCCCAAGGCCTGAGGCGACCCATGGCCAAACACGAGAGCGATCAAGACGGCGATGAGGCAAGCGTTCAGCTTGCGCGCCTGGTGCTGTCGCTGCGCTCTCAGGGCGTCAGCAGTCCGGCGGTCCTGAAGGCCATCGAATCGACGCCCCGGGAGCTGTTCACCCCTGACCTGTTCAAGGACCGCGCCTTCGAGGATTCGGCCCTGCCGATCGCCTGCGGCCAAACCATCAGCCAGCCCTACATCGTCGGCCTGATGAGCCAGGCCCTGGAGGTCGAGCCGCGTTCGCGGGTGCTCGAGATCGGCACCGGCTCCGGCTACCAGACCACGATCCTCTCCAAGCTCTCGCGGCTGGTCTATACGGTCGAGCGCTATCGGACCCTGCTGGGCGAGGCCGAAGGGCGCTTCAAGCAGCTCGGTCTCACCAATGTGATCACACGTTTTGGCGATGGCGGCCTTGGCTGGCCCGAGCAGGCGCCTTTTGACCGCATTCTGGTCACAGCGGCGGCGCCGGATGAGCCCAAGGCGCTGCTTTCGCAATTGAAACCGAAGGGCGTGCTGGTTGCGCCCATTGGCAAAGGGCCGGTTCAGAGCCTGAAACGCTACACGGGCGATGGGGCGGGGGGCTTCCGGATTGAGGTGATGACCGACGTTCGCTTCGTCCCCTTGCTCGACGGCGTCGCCAAGGAGCTGTGAGCTAAAGACTTATTGGGTTGGCTTCGGCGTCGGCTGTAACCCATGATTGACCCTGACGCCTCGACTGATTCCGATCCAATCTCACCGGAGCGGCGATGACGCTTTCCCTTACGCGCACGGCTTTGTTTCTTCTTGCAGGTACGGCTCTGACCGCCTGTACGACTGTGGAGCCTGTGCGGCCGAACTTCCCCACCAGACCTGGCCCGAGCCAGCCGCTGCCCGTGCCGCCGCCGCCCGCCCGCCAGGATGAGCCGGCCATGCAGCCGCGCCCGACCGCCCCGGTGGAAAGCAATCAGCTGCCCGCGATTTCGCCGCCGCGCCAACAGCCGGCTCTAGCGCCCGCGCCGCGCCCGATGGTCACCGAGACCGTCACCAGGACGACGGTCGCCGGCAAGGTCGTGGAGACCGCCGGTCCGGCGAAGGACTACAAGGTCAAGGCAGGCGACAACCTGGACGCCATTGCGCGCACCATGGGGACCACCCGCAAGCAGATCGCCGACGACAACGACTTGAAGGCTCCCTACGCCCTTCGGCCCGGCCAGGTCCTGAAGGGACCCCGCACGACATCGGCCAAGGCCTATGTGGTCGGATCGGGCGACACGCTCTTTGCGATCGCCCAGCGGTTCAGCGTCAGCGCAGCGTCGATCGCCGAAGCCAATGACCGCGAGATTGAGGCGCCTCTGGCGATCGGCGACCGGCTGATCCTGCCGGAGGGGTTCAAGGACAAGGGACCGACCATCGTCCGCACCCAGGTCTCGGCGCCGGCGCGCGAAAACCAGCCCGCTCCTTCGACCCCCGCCTACAGCGAACCTGTCCGGACGCCGACCTCGCGCCCGACTCCTCCGCCGATTATCGACGAGCCGGCGACCACCGTCCGCACGCGGGTCACCGGCAAGGTGGTCGACGCCGCCGGCCCGGCCAAGACCTACAAGGTCAAGAGCGGCGACAACCTGGACGCCATCGCGCGCAGTCTCGACACCACACGCAAGGATCTGGCCGACGACAACAAGCTGAAGCCGCCGTACGCGCTGCAGCCCGGTCAGGTGCTGAAGGGGCCTGAGACCAAGGTGAAGGCCTATGTGGCGGGGCAGGGCGACACTCAGGCCCTGATCGCCAAGCGGTTCGGCGTGACACAACGCGCCCTGGCCACGGCCAATGGCGTAAAGATCGGCGCGCCGATCAAGGCTGGCCGACAGGTGATTTTGCCGTCCGGCTATCGCGACCGCGGCTCGATCCGCGAGGAGATCGCCGCGCCGCGGCCCAAGCCGACCCCGGCTCCGGCCTATACGCCGCCGCCGGTTACCTATCCGACACCGACGCCTGCTCCGACGCCTTACGAGCGACCCCCGGTCACCCCGCCGCCGATCGTTCAGCCGCCGGCGACCAGGCCGCCGCCCGCGCGCCCGACCCCGGTTACGCCGCCGGTCACGCGGCCCTCAACGACTCCGACCCCGGCGCCCGCAGCGCCGGTCATGGGCACGCCCACCGACGCCCAGATCACCAGCTTCGGTCGCGGCCGCTTCATCTGGCCGCTGCGTGGCGATGTGATTTCCGATTTCGGTCCCAAGGGAACGGGGCAGCGCAACGACGGTTTGAACATCCGCGTCAGCACCGGCGAGCCGGTCCGGGCGGCCGCGGCAGGCGATGTCGTCTACGCCGGCGACCAGGTCCCGGGCTTTGGCAATCTGGTGCTGGTCAAGCACGCGGACGGTTGGGTCACCGCCTATGGCCACATGTCCCGCGTGGACGTGAAGATGCAGCAGAAGATCACCCAGGGGCAGCAGATCGGCCAGGCCGGCTCGACCGGCGGGGTCACCGAACCCCAGCTTCACTTCGAAGTGCGCTATGCGCCGACGCCGCAGGATCGCGCGCGGCCGATCGATCCGAAGCTGGTGCTTCCGAAGTAGTCAGGCGTCCCTCCCCGCGAGGGGAGGGACCGCTGCTACATCGGCAGCGACTTGCCTTGT
>JAVBXP010000058.1 GCA_030824495.1 bacterium | reverse complement strand
CTGCAGGCCCTGCAAACCAAGCAACAGCTTGGCGTCCAGGCCCTGTCGATCGCCAACCAGTCCTCGGGCATCCTGCTCGGACTGTTCCGCTAAGACCATCCAGGGCGCGCTCGCGCGCCTAGCGACGGCGGCGGGAAGGGAAACCTTCCCGCCGCCTAAGCGCAAATGGGGCCATCCGAGCGGGCGAGAGGGACCATGGAAAACAAGCTTTCAGGCGTCGCCGCCTTGCCAGATCTGGAAGCGGCGCAAGCATCGAAGTTGGCCCTACAGGGGCGGGACGGGCCTCCGGCTCGCGAGCCGTCATCGGCCGAGCAGGGCGACCTGCGCCTCGTAATTGAGGAAAGCGGGCAGGCGGGGCTGTTTATCTACAAGACCATCGACCGGCGGACGGGCGAGGTGATCTTGCAGTTGCCGCGCGAGGATATCCTGCGGCTCGCGGACGGCGAGGCCTATAAGGCGGGCGCGCTGATCGCCACCAAGGCTTAACGTCCTGACTGATTCTCGGCCGCCCGCGTCTCTGGCGGCCCTGCTGAAATCCTTGCTTTGATTGGCTTTGCGAGTTGCGGCTCGCGGCATTAACTTTTCGGCAACCACGTTCTCCCTAGCGTTAACCATGTTTCCGGCGCGCGAGTCGCGCGTCAACCATGGGTTCTCTGAAGGAGATCAGCGCCATGCCGATGAGCGTCAACACGAATAAATCGGCGCTGATTGCGCTCCAAAACCTGACGACGACGAACGAGAAGCTCGAGCAGGTTCAGAGCAGAATTAATACTGGCCTGCGGGTGGCGAACGCCAAGGACAACGCGGCCGTCTACGCCATCGCCCAGAAGCAGCGGGCGGACTTTTCCTCGCTCAGCGCCGTGAAGATGAGCCTGGATCGGGCGACCTCGATCACCGACGTGGCCATGACCGCGGGCGAACAGATCAGCGATATCCTGATCCAGATGCGTGAAAAGGTCGTCGCTGCGACCGAGGACTCGGCGACGCCGACCTCGCGCAAGGCCTTCGACGACGAATATCAGACCCTGTTGCAGGCGATCAGCCAGTTCTCCTCATCGGCGGAGTTCGACGGCGTTTCGGTCCTGAACGGCACTCTGACGGCGCAGCTCAACTTCCTGGCGAATTCTGACGGCGACAGCTTCATCGGCCTGACGCCTCAGGACTTCACCATCAGCGGCTCGGTCATCGATCTGGCCGGCACGGTCCTGACCGGGACGACGACGGCGAACAAGGCGGTGCTGGCCTCGCTCAACTCGGCCATCACCAATGTGACCTCGGCGCTGGCCGAGATGGGCGCCGAGTCCAAGCAAATCGAGAAGCACGTCACATTCGTGACCAAGCTGCAGGACGTTCTGGAAACGGGGATCGGCAATCTGGTGGACGCCGATATCGCCAAGGAAAGCGCGCGTCTGCAGGCCCTTCAGGTTCAGCAGCAGCTCGGGGCCCAGGCGCTCTCGATCGCCAACTCGCAGCCTCAGGTGATCCTGCAGCTCTTCCGCGGCGGCTAATCAAGTTTAGCGGGGCGATAAAAGGGTCCTGGGCCGCGCGGCTTGGGGCCCTTTTTGATGTCGGAGCGGCGGGGCTTAACCTCTCGTCAGCCCTTATGCCGCAATCTGCGGTAGGGAATTTCCGTAAAGACGGGCGGTCTTAGTGATCAACCTCGATTCCAGCGTGCTGCTTAGCTACTTCCAGGCGAAGAACGCCGTGGGCGCGGCGGCGGCTGGCTCGAAGGGGAGCGGCCCAGGCGCGGCGGTCGGCGCCACCAAGGCGCCGACCCCGCCGTGGAGTTCACTGTCCAAGGCCCCCAAGGCCGACGAGATGGTCAAGAGCGTCCTGATGGGACGCAAGTTCATCGATGAGTACCAGACCCAACTGGACGTGAAGGGTGCGAGCGACGACTACCGCCAGCTCTTCGCGATGCACCAGGGGCTGCAGTCGCTCGAGGCCCTGGCAAAACGCGCCGGCGAAAAGGGTGTGACCGCCTCTGAGCTCAAGCGCATCCAGACCGCCTTCACGCGGGGCATGGCCGAGGTGTCCGGCTATGTGGACGACGCGACCTTGGAAAAGCTGCGCCTTACGCATGGTGAGGCGACCGACAAGGCCAAGTCCGCGGTCGGCGTTCCGAAAACCACGCCGCGCTATGTCACGGCCCCGCTGCATCAGGGGACGGCGACCGACGAGGTCGAGGCCTTCAAGGGCGACGTCAAGTTCAGCGTGACGATCAAGCTGCCCAACAAGACCAGCACGACGATCGATTTCAATCTGGGCGAAATGGGCGCGCAGCCCCGCTCGATGAACAACGTCGTGAAGTTCATGAACGACAAGCTGGCGGGCACGTCTTTCGCGACGCGGTTCGCGGTCGAGAAGATCGCTGGCGAAGACAAGACCACCACGGTCAACGGCAAGACCATCGTCGTCGGCAAGGCGCAGGACCGGTTTGCTCTGAAAATCCAGGGCGATAGCTCCGAGAGCCTGACCTTCTCAGCGCCGGCGACCGCCCCGGCGGTCTACATCACTCAGACCGCAGGCGACCCCAAGCCCGTCACCAAGACCACGACGACGAAGGAAGACGGCACCAAGACGACGACGACGGATCCGGTCCTTTTGCAGGAGCTGATCAAGTTCGAGACCGGTTCGAACACCGCGACCGATACCACCCAGGATGCAAGCCGCCGGCCAGGCGACACCAACTGGGTCGAGGGGCGCGTGTTCAATGTCGCCCTGCCAGAGGGTGTCGAGACGGTCCACAAGACGGTGACCGGGCCGGATGGCTCGCTCTACATGTTGGCCGACATCAACGGCCCGGTAGATGGTCAGATCATCAAGGGCGAGGGCGACGTCGCCCTGATGAAGTTCGATTCGGCCGGCCAGCTTGTCTACACCCGCACGCTGGGCGCCTCGAAGGACGCCACGGGCCTAGCCCTCGCGGTCGGGCCGGACGGTCAGATCGCCGTGGCCGGCTCGGTGACCGGCGGCTTCGCCGCTGGCGGAGTACCGGTGGGCGAGGGCTCGCTGGCGACCATTCCCAAGATTGTTAAGGCCGACAACGGCGCCGATCCCAACAAGTCCGACAGCTTCGTCGTGGTCTTCAATGGCATCGGCAAGGAGTTGTGGAGCACCACGACCCCGGGGCAGCCCGAGCCGATGGATGCGGGCGAAGAGATGTGGTCGCAGCGCCTGGGCGCACGCGACGAGGACGAGGCTACCGGCGTGGCTTTCGGGCCCGACGGCTCGGTCTATGTGCTCGGCCGGGTCAAGGGGGCGATGACCGGCCAGGCGGCCAATGGCAATTGGGACGGCTATCTGCGGACCTTCGGCGCCGACGGAAAGTTGAAGGCGACGACCCAGTTCGGCACCAGCGGCGATGACAAGATGGCCGGCCTGGTCGTCGACGGGACCAATGTCGTGGTCGCCAGCGTCGAGGGCGGCGAGGTGACGATGCGGCGCTTCGACGTCTCCGATCCCAAGACCCAGGTCCTGACGGGCACGCGCAGCCTCGGAACGCTGGGCGGCGGCACGATCGCCGGCGTGGTCATGGAAGGCGGCAACATCGTCATCGCCGGTTCGAGCGGCGCGACGCTGGGCGTCGGCAACGTCAACAGAAACGCGTCGGGCGGCGTGGACGCCTTCGCCGCGCGGATATCGGCCGATCTGGGCACGGCGAACGACGCCATTGTCTATTATGGCGGCGATGGCGACGACCGCGCCACCGCGATGACCGTGGCGGGCGGCAAGGTCTGGCTGACCGGCACGACCAAGACCGAGCTGCCCGGCATGCCGGACCTGATCGGCAAGGTCGATGGGTTCGCGGTCGAGCTCGACATCGACTCAGGGGCGGTCGGCTGGTCGCAGCGCTTCACGGCCAAGGACAAGATGACCACGCCGACCTCGATCGCGGTCGACGTCAACGGCGCGAGCGCGCTGGACCGGCTGGGCCTGCCGACCGGGACCATCGACTATTCTGACTCGCAGCTGGTCACGTCGGCGACCTCGGCCCGTGCGGGGGATCAATTCCAGATCCGGAGGCGCATCGGCGGGGCGGCGGTGACGATCACCATCGAGGCCAATGACACGCTGGAGAGCCTGGCCAAGAAGGTTCTGCGCGCGACTTCCTATTCGGTGAAGGCCGAGGTCGTCTCCGACGGGGATGTGCGCAAGTTGCAGATCCGCCCGCAAAACAGCCGCAGCAGCTTCGAGATTCTGGGCGGGAAGGGCGGCCGCGACGCCCTTGAGGCGCTGGGCCTGCAAGAAGGGTTCGTGCGCGCTACCACCTTCGAAGATGGCAAGAGCGTCCCCGGCGACGGTGGCTCCCCCATGTACGGGCTCAAGCTGCCGCGCGACCTCAATCTGTCGAACGAAGACAACGTAAAGGTCGCGATCGACAAGCTCACCATGGCGATGTCGATCCTGCGCACGGCCTATCGCGACCTGGAAAGCGGCATGCGGCCGGCGAGTGAGCAGAAGAAAGCGGACGGGCCGGTCCCGGCCTATCTGAAGAACCAGCTCGCCAACTATCAGGCCGGACTCTCGCGCCTCACCGGCGGCTGAGGCCGAGCCCCCGCTTGAAACCGTCACAAGCACGGTCTAGCGAGGGCCTATGGAATTTCTAAAAGATCGGCGCACGCTTCTAGTCCTGCTTGGCGGCGCCCTCGCATTGCTGGCCGGCGTCGTCATCGCGACCATGCTCGTGGGCAAGGGCCGCAACGAGAAAGCCCCGCCGCCGCCTGCGTCCCAGGGCGGGCTCGTGGTGGAGACCGGCGCGCCGGACGACGGCAAGATGGACCCCGCCAGACCCCTGCGCTGCTATGTGGCTGGCCAGTATGTCGGCGAAATCACCTTGGCCGAGTGCGCCAAGCGCAACGGCGTGGCCACGGGAGCCCTCGATGTCGGCGTCGATCCGGCCGGCAACCTCGCAGCGGCCAATCAGGCCGGAACCATGCTCACACCCTTGCCGCCGCAAGCTGATCCCGTGACCCCCGTCCAGGCCCAGCCGAGCGCGCCGGCGCCCACGGCCCCAGCAGCGACCGCGGCGAGCGGCCCGGCGGGCGGTTGCTGGCGTTATGCCGACGGCGGCTGGCGCAAGCTTCCCAACGACCTCACGCTCAATGGATGCGTCCAAACGCTGTTCGCCGGCCGTTGCGAGCGGCCCGGCGGCGCGACCTATGGCCGATGGATGCAGCAAACCCTGCGCCTGGTGCCTGGCAAGGTCGAGGTCTCGGGCGACAACCGCAGCTTCCGGCCCCTGGCTGAGCAAGCGTCGAACTGCTCCATTCAACCGATCGGTTAGCGCCCTCGCGCCGCCTCAATCGCGTCTATAGGCTTACGCCCATGCTTCGCACCGTTTTGATCGCCGGCTTCGCCGTCCTCGCTCTCGCCGCTTGCAGCAAGCGCACCCGGCCGCCCGGTGGCGATGACATCTGCTGGCATGTCGCCCCGCAGACCGATGGGACGCTGAAGTTCAACAAGCTGAAGGCCGGCGTTCCCGATCTTGAGCATTGCGCCGCTGAGCTCGAATCGATGCGGGTGCGGTTCCTGCGGTTGGGCGGTTCGCAGCGCGAAGTGGTCGGCGCCTTCAAGGGCAACTTCATCTTCGTCGAGCGCCGAGGGATCTTCACCGCGCCCTCGCTGGAGGAGCACCGCTACCTCGCCATGGTTCGCACTGGCGATGGTCGCTTGGCGGTGCCCGGCGCGATGCCGCGTGCGCCTGAGCCGGCGGCTCCCCCGCAGTAGGGCGGTTCGGGCGGGCGCTATTCCTCTGTGGAGAAGCGTCTGGCGTCGTGAACAAATGAAGAACGTTAATATTGATCCCGGCGAGATGGTCGTCTAGTTTCCCGCGCTTGGGCCTCATGCCCGCAAGCACGGAAAGCAAGGGACAACCTCATGGCGGGCAGCGTCAACAAAGTCATTCTGGTGGGAAATCTGGGCGCCGATCCTGAGATCCGCAGCCTGAATTCCGGCGACCGGGTCGCCAACCTGCGGATCGCGACCTCGGAAACCTGGCGCGACAAGTCCTCGGGCGAGCGCAAGGAAAAGACCGAGTGGCACCGGGTGGTGATCTTCAACGACAACCTGGTGAAGGTCGCCGAGCAGTACCTGAAGAAGGGCTCGAAGGTTTACATCGAGGGCTCGATCCAGACCCGCAAGTGGACCGACCAGTCGGGCGTGGAGAAGTTCTCCACCGAGATCGTCCTGCAGAAGTTCCGCGGCGAACTGACCATGCTCGACGGGCGTGGCGACGGTGAGCGCGAGAGCAGCGGCGGCGGGGACTACGGCGGCGGTTACGGCGGCGGAAGCAGCGGCGGTGGCGGCGGCTTCGGCGGCGGTCAGCGCAACCAAAGCTCCGGACCCCGCGAGAACTTCTCGGCCGATCTGGACGACGAAATCCCCTTCTAGGGCGAGGTTTCGACCACTACACCGACAAGACGGTCGGCCTTCGGGCCGGCCGTTTTTTCATGCGCCGATCGGCGCCGAAAGGGGTTGAGGGGGAGGGCGGCGGACCGTGAACAGCCCGCCGATCTCTTTGGGCTTTAGCCGCCAGCGATGACGCCGCAGGCGATGCGGCCGCCCGCGCCGCCGATGGGCTGGGTCTTGTGGTCGTCGGCGTTGGCGTGGATCACGATGGCCGAGCCGTCCTTGTCAGCCAGGTTTTCACGGCCCGCGGCGGCCTTCAGGGCGACGGAGGTGGAGAACACCTCGGTGGCGCCGGTTCCGTCGGCGGCGACGAAGAGGTTGGGCAGGTCGCCGGCTTCGTTGGCGTCGGGGTTCAGCAGGCCGTGAACCAGGGTAGGTTTGCCGTGGACGTGGGCGCCGGCCGAGGTGAAGTCGGCCTTGGAGCAGTCGCCCTTCTCGTGGAAATGCAGGCCGTGCCAGCCAGGCGAGAGGTCCTTGACTTGCAGGCGCATCAGCACGCCGTTCGGTGCGTCCGTCAGGGTCGCCGTGCCGATCGCCGCACCCGTAGAATTCTTCAATTCGATCTGTTGGTTGGCGGGCGCATCGGCCGCAGTCGCCGAAGTGGCGAAAAGGGTGGCGGCGAGAACGGCGAAGGCATATTTCATCTGGATTGGCACCTGGGTTCGAATCTGCACGGACATTGGCCTTGCGGCCTCCGCGATGGTAACAACTCAACTCAGTTTTGTGTCCGATTCTAAACGGATAAATCGCCTCCTTGACCGACGAAACCCACACCCCGCCCGATGACGGCCGGCGCGGGGGCATTGCCCCTATCGCCATCGAAGACGAGCTGAAGAAGTCTTATCTCGATTACGCCATGAGCGTGATCGTGAGCCGCGCCCTGCCGGACGCGCGAGACGGCCTCAAGCCCGTGCATCGCCGCATCCTGTTCTCGATGAACGAGCAGGGCCATACGCCCGACCGTTCCTACGTGAAATCGGCCCGCGTCGTCGGGGACGTGATGGGTAAGTATCACCCGCACGGCGACGCCTCGATCTACTTCACCATGGTGCGGATGGCGCAGCCCTTCTCGATGGGCCTGCTGCTGATCGACGGCCAGGGCAACTTCGGATCGGTCGACAACGATCCGCCGGCGGCCATGCGCTACACCGAAAGCCGGATGAGCAAGGCCGCCATGATGGTGGTGGCCGATCTCGACAAGGACACGGTCGACTTCAAGGAAAACTACGACGGCACCGAACAGGAGCCGGTGGTTCTGCCCTCGCGGATTCCGCTTCTGCTGGTCAACGGCGCGGGCGGCATCGCCGTCGGCATGGCGACCAACATTCCGCCGCACAACCTGGGCGAAATCATCGACGCCTGCCTGGCCTATGTGGACGATCCCGAGGTGTCGCTGGACGCCCTGCTGGACATCGTGCCGGGTCCCGACTTCCCCACCGGCGGCGAGATCATCGGCCGCTCCGGCGCACGCAACGCCCTGATGACCGGCCGCGGCTCGGTGATCATGCGTGGCAAGGCGGAGATCCAGGAGCTCCGCAAGGATCGCGACGCGATCATTATCAACTCGATCCCGTACCAGGTGAACAAGGCCGCGATGGTCGAGCGCATCGCCGAACTGGTGCGCGAGAAGAAGATCGAGGGCATCGCCGATCTGCGCGACGAAAGCGACCGCGACGGCATGCGCGTGGTCATCGAGATGAAGCGCGATGCTTCGCCCGACGTCGTCCTGAACCAACTCTATCGCTACACCCCGCTGCAATCGTCCTTCGCCGTGAACATGCTGGCGCTGGACCGCGGCCGGCCGCGCGAGATGAACCTGCGCGACCTGATCGTCGCCTTCGTGGACTTCCGCGAGGAGGTCGTCGTCCGGCGTGTGAAGTTCGAACTGTCCAAGGCCCGCGACCGCGGTCACGTCTTGGTCGGCCTCGCGATCGCCGTGGCCAATATCGACGAGTTCATCCACATCATCCGGTCCTCGAAGGACCCGGCCGAGGCGCGCGAGCGTCTGGTGGCCAAGGATTGGCCGGCGGGCGACATGCTGCCGCTGGTGGAACTGATCGCCGATCCGCGCACCCTCGTGATCGACGGAAACAAGATCCGCCTGACCGAGGAACAGGCTCGGGCCATCCTGGCCTTGACCCTGTCCCGGCTGACCGGCCTTGGCCGCGATGAAATCTTCGGCGAGGCCCGTGAATTGGCCGGCGCCATCCAGGGCCATCTGACCATCCTGTCGGACCGCGCGAACGTCATGGCCATCGTTCGCGAGGAATTGGTGGCGGTGCGTGACGCCTTCGCGGTGCCGCGCCGGTCCGAGATCGTCGACGGCGACGCCGACGTCGAGGACGAAGACCTGATCGCCCGTGAGGAGATGGTGATCACCGTCACCCACGGCGGCTATGTGAAGCGCACGCCGCTGACCACCTACCGCACCCAGCATCGGGGCGGGAAGGGACGGTCGGGCATGGCGACCAAGGACGAGGATGCAGTCACCCGCGTCTTCTCGGCCTCGACCCATACGCCGATGCTGTTCTTCTCTTCGGGCGGCAAGGTCTACCAACTCAAGGTCTGGCGTTTGCCGGTCGGCAACCCGAATTCGCGCGGCAAGGCCTTTGTGAACCTGCTGCCGATCGAGCCCGGCGAAAGCATCACCTCGATCTTGCCGGTGCCGGAAGACGAGGCCGCCTGGGCTCAATACGACGTGATGTTCGCCACAAAGTCGGGTGGCGTGCGTCGGAACAAGTTGTCGGACTTCCAGGGCATCAAGCGCAACGGCAAGATCGCCATGAAGCTGGATGATGGCGATGCAATCATCGGGGTGGGCCTGTGCAACGCCGCCCAGAATGACATCCTGCTGACGACGGCGCTTGGCCGTTGCATCCGCTTCGCCACCGAAGAGGTCCGCGTGTTCGCGGGGCGCGATTCGACCGGTGTTCGCGGTATTCGCCTGGCCGATGGCGACAGCGTCATCTCCATGGCGATCCTGCGTTCGGTGGAGGCCACGCCGGCCGAGCGGGCCGCCTATGTGAAGCACTCCAACGCCATGCGGCGGGCTGCGGGCGACGACGCTGATGTGGAAGATGTCGCAGCGCCTGACGACGATGAGGAGGGCGGTGATCTGGCCGCGCTCAGCCCGGAACGGATCGCCGAACTCGGCGCGGCCGAGGAAATCATCCTGACCGTATCCACTGAAGGCTTCGGCAAGCGCAGCTCGGCCTACGAGTTCCGCCGCACCGGCCGGGGCGGGCAGGGGCTGCTGGCCCAGGACCTGACCAAGAAGGGCGGTCGTCTGGCGGCCTCCTTCCCGGTCGAGGAGTTTGACGAAATCCTCCTGGTCACCGACCAGGGGCAACTGATCCGCACCCCGGTCAGCCAAGTTCGGATGGTCGGCCGCAACACCTCGGGCGTCACCATCTTCCGCACGGGCAAGGACGAGCACGTCGTCTCGGTCGAGCGTTTGGCCGACCAAGGTGGCGGCGATGACGATGACGCCGCTGTCGAGGCGGATGCAGCGGAAGAATAGGGACCATGGCGGCAAGTTGTGACTTCGGGCCCCCTCAAAGGTCCCGAAGCCAACATTTCAGCTTGCTTTCGTTGGGCTCGCCGGTGAAATCCTGCTGCACCGCAGCAGGGGGAGTAGACGTCGAATGACGCGCGTTGGGCTGTATCCTGGGACATTCGATCCCATCCACAATGGTCACACCGACATTATTGGTCGGGCGGTGAAGTTGGTGGACAAGCTGGTGATCGGTGTCGCCATCAATGCCGGCAAGGGGCCTCTGTTCACGCTCGAAGAGCGTGTTGCGCTGTTGAAGTCCGAGACGGCGCACCTGACCGACCGGGCTGAGATCGTGGTCCAGCCGTTCCAGGGTTTGCTGATGCACTTCGCCCGCGAAATCGGGGCCGGGGTGATCGTTCGAGGTCTGAGGGCCGTGGCGGACTTCGAGTACGAATTCCAGATGACCGCGATGAACCAGCAACTCGACCGCGAGGTGGAGACGGTTTTCCTGATGGCTGATCCGCGTCACCAGGCGATCTCGTCGCGACTGGTCAAGGAGATCGCATCCCTGGGCGGCGACGTGACCAAGTTCGTCGGGCCGCGCATCAATGACGCCCTGATCTCGAAGGTCAGAGCCTAAGTCGGGCTGGCGGCGCGAGCCGCCGCCCGCTACGAGTGCCGACCATGATCCGAACCGTACTCTTCGCCGCCGCCCTGAGCGCTGCGGCTCCCGCCGTCGCGCAGACACCCAAGCCCAATCTTCCCCCCGTCGCCGGCTCGCCCGTCGCGCCTGGTGAGCCCGCAGCGGCGGACTGGCGCACGCCCAATCCCGACGACGTACTGGTGATCGACACCAATAAGGGCCGCATCATTGTCGAGATGCTGCCCGAGGTGGCGCCCAACCATGTGACCCGGATCAAGGAACTCACGCGGGCCGGCCTCTACAACGGTCGCAGCTTCTTCCGGGTGATCGACCAGTTCATGGCCCAGACCGGTGACCCGGAAGATCGCGGCACCGGCGGCAGCGATAAGCCCGACCTGACGCAGGAGTTCGTCTTCCGCCGTGGAGCGGGCGACATGACCTTGGTGGTCGACCAGACCGTTACGCAGTTGGGCTTCGTCAAATCCCTGCCGGTCGCGAGCCAAGGCGAGATGCTGATGGCGATGACCGCGGACGGCAAGGTCTCGGCCTGGCCGCTGTTTTGTCCAGGCGTGGCAGCCATGGCGCGCGGCGAGGGCGTCGACAGCGCCAACAGCCAGTTCTTCCTGATGCGCCAGGCCTATCCGTCGTTGGAGAAGCGCTACACCGGATGGGGCCGGGTGATCTCGGGCCTCGACGTTGTCAGGGCCATCAAGGTCGGCGAACCTGTGGCTGCGCCGCAGGACAAGATGGACAAGGTGCGCGTCCTGTCGGATATCCCGGCCGCTGAACGCCCCAAGGTGCGCGTGATCGATCCTAAGAGCGCCTGGTTCAGGGCCGAGATCGAAAGCGCCCGCGCCAGGATGGGGGCGGACTTCTCAGCTTGCGCGATCAGAATTCCCTCGGAGGTGAAGTAATGGAACCGGAAAACACCCTCATCCTGACCCTGGACACAGGCCCGGTGACGATCAAGCTTCGTCCCGACCTGGCTCCCGGCCACGTCGAGCGCATCAAGGAACTTGCGCGTGAAGGCTTCTACGACGGCGTTGTCTTCCACCGCGTGATCGACGGCTTCATGGCCCAGGGCGGCGATCCGACTGGCACCGGCACGTCGGGCTCCGACAAGCCGAACCTGCAGGCCGAGTTCTCGCGCGAACCGCACAAGCGCGGCGTCTGCTCGATGGCCCGCACCTCGGCTCCCCATTCGGCCAACAGCCAGTTCTTCATCTGCCTGGACGACGCCACCTTCCTCGATGGCCAATACACCGTCTGGGGCGAAGTGGTCGAAGGCATGGACGCCGTCGATGCTCTGCCCAAGGGTGAGCCGCCGCGCAGCCCTGGCAAGATCATCTCGGCCAAGGTCGCGGCCGACGCGTGACGCCTGAACTTGAAGCGGCGTATGCGGAACCGCACCGCCGCTATCATACGCGGGCCCATATCGAGCAGTGCTTGGCGCTGCTCGATCAGGTCTCCGATCTGACCGAGACCGAACATCAGATCCTCACCTATGCGATCTGGTGGCACGACGCGGTCTATGATGCGAAAGCCTCGGACAACGAGGCCAAGAGCGCGGAGATGGCCAAGCGCGATCTCCGCGACTTCGACGTATCGCTGCATGCTCGCGACGAGGTGGCCCGCCTCATTCGGCTGACGGCCGGCCATCAGGTTGAGGAGGGCGATCGGCTCGGCGAGATTCTCGTCTCCATCGACCTCTCGATCCTGGGCGCGCCGGACGACCGCTATGACGTCTACGCCGAGGCGGTTCGGGCCGAATACGCCCATGTGCCGGATGATCTCTGGCGGACCGGCCGCAGCGGCGTGCTGCAACGCTTTCTCGATGCGCAGGTTATCTTCCCTGATCCGGCCTTCGCCCATTGGCTGGAGGCCCAGGCGCGCGCCAACCTCTCGCGGGAGCTCGCGTCGCTGACCTAGGGAGAGCGGGTGGCTCAGCGGCTAAAGGTCTTTGTCACCAGCGACGGCCTCACCGACTATGTGGTCGCCGCGAGTTCCAGGGCCAAGGCTCTCGCCGCCTGGGGCGCGCACCAGGATCTGTTCAAGACCGGCGGGGCGCACGAGACCGACGTTCCAGACCTCGTCGCCGCCGCGACCGCCACGCCAGGCGAGGTCTTGCGCCGGGCCGCGGACACCCATGCGGCCTTGGCGAGTGCTCCGAAGCGTTCAAAGCCAAAGCCGGGTCCGTCCAAGGCGGCGCTGGAGAAGGTCGCAAGGTTAGAGCGGGATTTGGCCCAAGCCGTCTCCGACCATGAGGCGGAGCTCACTGACATTGAAGCGGCGCGTGAAGCGCTTGATGTGCGCCAGGCCGAAGTGGAGACGCGCTTCGTTTCGACGCGAGCCGAACTCCAAGCAGCCCTGCGCGAGGCCCGCGCCGCCTTAAGGTGAGGGCGCGAGCGTCACGATGACCGGATAGTGGTCCGACCCCAGCCGCGGTCCGCGCTCGACCTGCACGGTTCGCCAGCCGGAGCCTGCATAGACGTGGTCGATTGGCAGCAGTGGGAACGGCGTGCGGGCGCCGCGCTTGGGCAGATCCCACGCCGGCCATGTGAACAGTCCCCGGGTCCGGCGTTCCAGACCGAACAGGGCGTCCTCGTATCGACGGGCGAACGACCACGGCGTGGAGTTGAAGTCGCCAGTCAGGATCAGTCGATCATTTGGGAATTGGGCGAGCAGCCGCGCGAGCCCTCGACCTTGGGCTTGCTGGAGCCCGCCAAAAACTGGCCAAACGTAGTGCGTCCCTACGACGGTGAACTCGCCATGAGCGTCGCGCAGGGTCACGCCCGCGGCTGGCGGACGACGGCGCTTGTCGCTCGGCGTTGGAATGTCGAGCAAGACTGGCGCAGCCTTCGAAAAGATCATCACCGAGCAACCGGCAGAGGTCGCGTGGTAGCCGGATCGCAGCCGCAGGAGAGGGCCAATGGCGTCTGCCTCCTGCAGGACGATGACATCGGCGTCTTGGGCCAGCAGCCAGGCGATGGTTCCGTCCAGGTCGCGGTTCCGACGCCACGCGTTGAACTGGATCAGCTTGATCTGACCCGGCGGGCCCGCGGCCGCCACGGGGCGGCGCCGCGCAAGGTATTCCGGCGCGACCAGCCATCCCGCCATGAGGGCTCCGGCGCCGCCAAAACCTACGAGGGCCAGCTTCGCAAGCGGTGTCTCGGCCACGATGGCGTAGAGGACCGTAAGCGCCGCGGCGATCATGACTGCGGGCAGGAAGTGGGTGAGGACGTCCATCCGGGCGCTCCATCGCCCGCCATGGGCGGCGAAGGCCCACCCAGCGCAGCCCACCGCGATCAACAACATCAGACCGGTAAGGATCGGCGGCGCCATGGCTAGTGAGAAGCCGGCGTGAGGACCGCGACGATTGGGTAGTGATCCGAGCCGAGATTGGGTCCTCGTTCCACGCTGACGGTCCGTAGGTCAGCGCCGGCATAGACGTGGTCGATGGGCAGAAACGGCACGCCGACCGTCGTCGGCCAGGAGGGCAGCGCCTTTGTCCGCCGTTCCAGCCCGTTGCGGACGTCCTCCCGCGCCCTGGCGAACGACCAGGGCGTCGAATTGAAATCGCCGGTGACGATCATTCGCCCCTTCGGCAGGGGATCGATGAGCTGCAGCATGCGGTCGGTGTTTTCGCGGTGGTTTCGCACGTTGGTGGGCCAAGTGTAGTGCGTGCCGACAAGGATATACCCGCCATCTTCGGGAGCCATGTGGACGATGGCGATCGCAGGTCCGAGGCCATAGCGGCCACGGCGCGGACGGTCGACCTTCTCCGGGGCCGTGCGGGTGAAGATCACCGTCTCGCAGGTCATGCCGCAGGACATGTGGCGCGGCAGATGGGCGAGGACGGCGGCCCGCATGGCGGGCGTGGATTCCTCGAGAATTAGGAAGTCCGGATCCTGCTTGGCGATCCAGCGCGCCCGCTCTTCCAGGCGAGCATCGCGCCGACTGACATTGAACTGAATGACCTTGATCTGGCGCGCGGCGGTCGCGGGCGCGTGAGGCGGCGAAGGGCGCATCAACTCCGGGAGTATCAAGGCCAGGCTGGCGGCGGCCGCGACACCGCCGAGCAGCGCCATGGCCAGTTTGGCTCGGCCGGGCGCTGCGACCATTGCGCCGATCAGCACCACGGCCGCGGCGGCCAGATAGATCAGCGCAAAGTGCGTCAGGACGTCGAGGTGGCCGCTGAACCGTCCCCCTTGCGCTAGGAGCGCGCCTGCCGCCGCGAACGTACCCAACAGCACCATCAAGCCGCGCAGGGCGAAACGAATAGAGCTCTTGTCCAGAACTAACATCCCACGATGCTTGACGGGTGAGCCTACCCGTGCGCTTCAAACGCGCCCATGCAACTAGCTGATTTCGACTTCGAACTTCCCGAGGACCGCATCGCCCTTCGGCCGGTCAGCCCGCGCGACGCCGCGCGGCTGCTCCTGGTGCGCCCGGGAGAACCGCTGGCTGACCTGACCGTCGCCGACCTCCCGAGTCAACTCCGCGCCGGCGATGTTCTCGTGCTCAACGATACGCGGGTGATTCCCGCGCGGCTAAAGGGCCGGCGGGTGCGCGAGGGGTCCGATATCGCCGTCGAGGCCACGCTGCACCGGCGCCTGTCCCCGTCCCAGTGGACCGCATTCATGCGGCCGGGAAAGAAGCTGGCGCCTGGCGATCGCGTGCGCTTTGGCTCCATGGAGGATCGAGCCTGCTTCCTTGGTGAGCTCGACGCCACCGTGGTCGAGAAAGGCGAGGGCGGCGAAGTGACGCTGAGCTTCGACCTGTCCGGCCCCGACCTGGACGCTTCCATCGCCGAGCGCGGGGCGATGCCGCTGCCGCCCTACATCGCCGCGAAGCGCGGCGAGGACGCCCAGGACCGCGCGGACTATCAGACCGTCTATGCCGATGAAGAGGGCTCGGTCGCCGCTCCGACGGCGGGGCTGCACTTCACGCCCGAACTCTTGGCTCGGCTCACGGCCATGGGCGTCACCCTGCAATTTGTGACGCTCCACGTCGGCGCCGGCACCTTCCTGCCGGTGAAGACCGAGAACCTCGCCGAGCATCGGATGCATGCGGAGTATGGCGAGGTGGATGCGCAGACCGCCGACGCGTTGAACGCGGCCAAGGCCGCCGGCGGACGGATCGTATGCGTCGGGACCACCTCGCTGAGATTGGTCGAGAGCGCCACCGGCGAGGATGGGGTTGTCCGCCCCTTCGCGCAGGAAACGGCGATCTTCATCACCCCCGGTTACCGCTTCCGCGCCGCCGATGGTTTGATGACCAACTTCCATCTGCCGAAATCGACCCTGTTCATGCTGGTCTCGGCCTTCGCGGGGTACGAGACCATGCGCGGCGCCTACGCCCATGCGATCGCCGACGGCTACCGCTTCTATTCCTATGGCGACGCCAGCCTGCTCTGGAGGGCCTAGTGGCCGCATTTCCATTCGAGATTTCCGCGACTGAAGGCGGCGCGCGCACGGGCGTTCTGAAAACCCCGCGCGGCGATATCCGAACGCCCGCCTTCATGCCGGTGGGGACAGCGGCGACGGTCAAGGCGCTGACCGTCGATCAGGTGGCCCAGACCGGAGCCGACATCATCCTCGGCAACACCTATCACCTAATGCTGCGCCCCACTGCAGAGCGGATCGCACGGCTGGGCGGACTGCATCGCTTCATGCGCTGGGATCGCCCGATCCTGACCGATTCCGGCGGCTTCCAGGTGATGTCGCTGTCGAAGATCGCCAAGGTCACGGAAGAGGCGGTGGCCTTTCAGAGCCATATCGACGGCTCGCGCCACATCATGACGCCGGAACGCTCGATCCAGATTCAGGCTGATCTGCTCGGCTCTGACATCGTCATGCAGTTGGACGAATGCGTCGCTTGGCCCGCAGAGGAAAAGCGCGCCACCGAAGCCATGCGACTGTCGGCCCGCTGGGGCGCGCGTTCCAAGGCCGCGTTCGGCGAGCGCGAAGGCCAGGCGCTGTTCGGCATTCAACAGGGCTCGACCTTCGAACACCTGCGTCGCGAGTCTGCCGACAGGCTGATCGAGACCGGGTACGACGGCTATGCCCTCGGCGGCCTGGCTGTCGGCGAGGGGCACGCAGCGATGTGCGAGGTGCTGGACTATGCGCCCGCGATGCTGCCCGCCGACCGACCGCGCTATCTGATGGGCGTCGGCAAGCCGATCGACTTGGTCGAGGCGGTGGCGCGGGGCATCGACATGTTCGACTGCGTGCTGCCGACGAGATCGGGCCGCCATGGCCAGGCCTGGACCTGGGAGGGCTCGGTCAATCTCAAGAACGCCCGCTTCGCCGAAGACGACAGTCCATTGGACGAGACCAGCGATTGCCCGGCCTCATCCTATTATTCGAAGGCCTATCTCCACCATCTCGTGAAATCCGAGGAGATCCTCGGCCAAGTGCTGTTGTCCTGGCACAACATCGCGCACTTCCAGGCCCTGACCTCGGCGATGCGTGCAGCGATCGCCGAGGGCCGGTTCGAGCAGTTTCGGCGGGACTTTAAAGCCCGTCAGCGCACCGGGTAGCGAGGGCCCTGGGTTGGAACCACGGTGTCGGGACCCGTACGAACGTGCGAGGCCGTCGCCGGCGGGCGGCAGCTCTTGGCCTCGCCTAGACCCTTCATGTAGGCCCGGCGCACGGCGCCAGCCAGGACGGCGTCGGTCACTAGGCTGTCGTGGCGCTCGGCTCCGCTGAGCTGCCGTACCCAACTGCGGAACGGGATTACGCTGGAGGCGAGGCCGGCGACCGCGCCCAGCGCCGCGCCCTTGCCCTTGTCCATCATGTCCTCCTCGTCCTCAGACGGATGATCGAGGTCCGCGCCCAGCGCCTCGTTCAGCGGAACGATGGCGGCTGCTATTCCGGCGCATGTGGCTGGATTCGGCCGTTGGTAGGGATCGGCCATGGCCTCAAGCAGGATTGGCGGGATCTTTGTGCGCAAGACGTTGACGTCCCGCAGGGGAGAGGCGACCGCGCCGGTGATGCTTTCGCGCTTGGCTTCGGACGTTGTCTGTACCTTCGGCGATCCGTCGGCGGGGCTTGTGAGGCAGGCTGACAGCAGGAAAAGCAGCGGCAGCGGGTAGATGACTTTGTGCATAAGGCGAAGTTACGCGGAGTCACTCGATGAAGGAAAGCTGACACGCGCACTTGCCCCGGTGAAGGCGCCCGCATATGGTCCGCGCCGCTTCGCAGGGCGCGTTGATCGCGTCGTGCTGGGGGCCGGTAGCTCAGTGGTAGAGCATTCGACTTTTAATCGAATGGTCGTGAGTTCGAAACTCACCCGGCCTACCAATCTTCTTATTGAGAAGGTTGGATTTTTCTATACTTCGCCGCATTAGCAACGGCGACCGTCAAACTTTCTACGAACCAACCGTCAGACTTCTGGCGCCCGTTTCGTTCCGACGAGACCTCTCCGACGCTGCGCTTTCAGTGCCAGAGCATTGTCCCTGGGCAGGTATTTGGCGAGAATCGCCGAGGCGGTGAACGGCGAATGGCCGGTCACGCTGGCGATCTCAGGCACGTCCGAACCCTTCCGCGCCAGCTGCACGACGCAACTGTGTCGCAGGGCCCGCAGCACCAAATGACGCCCTCCTGATGCTGTCCTGATGTCGGCGAAGACGTGGCCGAGCCGCTGCTCGCCCCAGGGGTTTCCCGTGGCGGCGTCGCGGAAGAGGTAGAGGCTGTCCTCGTCCTTCGTCGCGTCCAGCAGTTTCCGAAGCTCGGTGCTGACTTGGATCGTCACATAGGCCCCGGTCTTCGACTGCCAGAACCGGAAGCACCCATCCACGTACTCGGCGCCATGGCGGAAAAGCCGCGCGTCGGTGACCCGCTGGCCGGTCTCCCAGAGGGTGAGGATCAGGGCGGCGATGCTCGGCTGGCCGTAGTCGACTGCGGCCGCCCGATAGTGCGTGACGTCCTCCGGCTCCCAGATCGTCACCGTCGATTCCGGCGCGCCCATCTTGATCGTCGCGAGCGGGTTCGTGGTCCGCCACTCCAACTGGATCGCGCGGTCCATCAGCATAGACATGACGATCTTGAGGTGGCGGCGCGTCGTCGGTCGGTCGTCGTAGTGGGCGAGGAAGTTCTCGATCGCTTCCAGCTTCAGACCCTCGACAGGCTTATGCCCGTTGGACAGCGACCAGGCCGAAATCAGGCCGGCGTGATATTCGTAGCCCTTCTGAGTGCGGGGCTTCTTGGCCTTGAAGCGAGGGGTGCTCTGCCAGGATCTGATCAGGTCCGGCATTGATCGGGCAGGGGGCCCGAGTTCGCGACCCAAACGCGCGGCCCTGAGGCGGTCCAGGAGCCGCTTCGCGTCCGCTTGGATACGTCCGACCTCTTCAGCGTCCGAAAGGTCCCCACGCCGCTCACCTGTGACCGGAAGCGGGATCGCCGCCGACCAGTCGGAGGGGCGCAGCCTTTTGGGCACTTCGAACAGGACGCGGGCCGTTCCGTCCTTCCGAGGACGCACGGTCACGTACCGGCCGAGATCTAGCTGCACGGAAGGCATCGGGGTCAAAAGTCCACTCGTCGTCGCCCGCGGGGGCATGGGTCGCTCCATCCGTGGTGAGACCGAGCGCGGTTAACACCGCTTGCCGGTCGAAAACTGTGGATCGTCCGCCCTGGACGGTGGACGGCCTGAGCCAGTTCGGATCGCGAAGGCGCATCCGGTTGAGCGTGGTCAGGGAGAAGCGGCCAAGCGCGCAGACCTCGGCCGTGGTCAACCGCAGCGGCAGATGATCGTGGTCGAGGCCGATCTCCGCGCTCACCCTAGGGCTCACCATTGGTCGTCCTCAAACTTCTCGCGCTCGGTGCGGTCGTCAGGCTTTCCGGAACCCCGAATGTTCAGGACGATGACGAGCCCGACCACGGCGGCCACGATGGCGACGCCAATCCATTGGCTCGGGGTCATGACGAGGCTTCGTCGATCATGCGGGCGAAGTCCGCCGCGGCTCGATGGGTCAGGAGCAGGGCGGGCTTGCCCATTTGGTGGATCTCGACACCGTCAGAGGTGCTGACGAGGCGGGGCGACTTCAGGCGTAACGCGCCGAGGGCGGTCATCATGTCGGCCGCCATCTCGATGAGTTGGTTTCTCAAGCTGGGCGCTCCACTCGAAAGTCGATGTCGCATCCGATGACCTGCCGCAGCGCTTCACCGGCAGCGTCGATATCGATCTTGAACTCGGAAGGGACCGCCTCGCTGATGCCGATGGTCGCCTTCAGTTCCGGCGTCTTGAACAGGCTCTTCGGAAGATTGGCGGTGCAGGACATCGAGCGCTCGCCGCGGCTGAGCGAAGGCTCCCCCCGGGAAAACCTCATCGAACCGTCGGCCCCGAAGACGAGCCAAAAGCTGTACTGGATGTGGTCGCCGCGGCTCATGCTGTAGCGGGGGCTCATGCTGAAGCTCCGGGAATCGTGAGAGCGTGGGGCTCATGACTTGGGCGGAGCTCTTCAGATCGGTCCGCAGGCCGCTGCCTTTGCTGGTCTTGCTTGCAGCCTGCGCCGGCGTCTTCATGGTCGGCGGTGCGATGTGGACCGACCGCACTCCGTTCGGCCAGACCACAGCCGGCTGGGTTCAGGCGGTGGGCTCGATTGCCGCGATTTTGGCAGCAGTTTGGCTCCAAGATCGCGACCGCCGCTTGAAGGAAAGGGATGCTCGGAAGGCGCAGATCGTCGCCCTGATTGCCATTGCCCAGCGATGCGTGAGCACACTGACCAGGCTGGATCGCCTCGCCAAAAACGGCGGACTCACTCCTGATCGTGTGCGACGATACTCGGACGAGCTTGAGGCCGACGAAGCTGTGATTTCGGCGATAGACTTGATGAGCTTGGCCGATGCAGCCCCAATCACCTACCTGCTGGTACTTAGGCGCAACATCCGATCTGCTCGCCGCCGGCTCAGGTACTGGGCAAGCCTTCGCAGCTCCAGACCAATCAAGCCGGAGCGATTTAAATTGCTGGTCGAAAACGCAGACTATGCACTCGAAGAGCTGACAAAACTGCAGGAGCCTAGCCATTCGCCTGCCTCCTCGCTGTGAACCGACGCATGACGGAAATGCCATCCTCACCGGCCAGATACGCCTCGTAGAGCGCCGCCGAGAGGTCGCCGGGATCCATGCCCAGGTCATTCCAGAAAGCCTGTTCCTGGCGAACGTGCTGGTCGCGGAGGTGGTGGTGCTCACAAAGCGGCGTCGCGAACCGGTCGTGGCTCTTGTTCTGCAGGCCGGGGTTACGGCGGCCGTGGGCGGCGTCGCTGAATCGGAGGTGCGCGGCCTGGGTGGCGCCGGAGCATCCAGCTAGGCCCATGACCTCCGCGAAGCACGGTAGCCGTCGCAGGAACGCCAGATAGCCGGCGTCGAGTTCGCGCGGTTGGCGCTGACCCGGCGCGCGCTTGCCGACCCGCTGGCGGGCCTCACGCTCGCGCGCACGGCGCTCTTTGCGCTCCACCGCCTTCACGGGGTCCATGATCTCGGAGATTTCGGCGCGGGCCGCGGCGAGCCGGGCGCGCTTCTCGGCGTCGAGGCGGATCATGCCGCCACCCGGCGCGGCTCGCGCTGCTTCAGAAGGGTTTCAAGCTCCACGCCAATCAGGCTGGCGAGGTAGTTCAGGACGTCGGTTTTCGAGGCCTGGAAGGCGTCCTTTCCCATCGACGGTACGTCCTGAGACTTCGCCGTGTAGCGGGTGACGACGCGGCCCGAGCAGACGACGAGAGCGTATTCGTCGATAGGCGCGATGAACTCGGCGAGGCGGGACGCCTCAGGCCGGTTGCGGCAGACGGTCGTCACCTCGTCCCGGTGGCCGGTGACGATGAGGGCGTGTTTCCGCAGGGCGGTGGCGCTCATGTACTGCTGGTCTAGCGGGTAGGGCAGGTTCTCCCAGGCCGCGTTGATCAGGGCGAAGTAGTGGCGGTGGCTGGCGGCCGACCGCTCGTCCTCGACCGTGATCCGGTAGAGTTGGCCGATCGTGTAGTGGTGGTCAGCCGCCTTCGGGTTCATCGGCACCAGGGCTTCGCCGTCCCAGCGGAACGACATCGTCGGGATCTTCTCCGCGCTCATCGGGCCAATCCCCAATCAGCGTGAACTCGATCCGGCCGAAAGGCGGCTTTCAGCTTGCGAGCGAACGTCCGCGCCTCTTCCAGGGTGCTGATCTCGTCCGCCTTCCATTCGTAAGGCATCAGGCGGCCGCCTTCGCGGGCTGGCCATAGCGGCGGATGCGCTCGACGGTCTCGTGAAGCTCGACGTTGAAGATGCGGACGGCCTGCGCCATCTCGCCGATGTAGGATTCATCGCGGTAGGTCCGCTTGATGAAGGGCTTCATGCTCGGCCAGTAGGCGACGAAATCGCACCACTCGCGTTCGCCGACCCACATCTGACCCTGGGTCTGCGCCTTGTGCTCTGGAGGCAGGCCGTCGCGCAGAATGACTTCGACCATCAAGTGCGGAAGCTTGCGCTTGATCTCGGCCATGCCGTCAGAATCCACGAGGCAGTCAGGGCTCGCGCCAACGTCGCCGTTCCGAAGGAAGCCAACCTGGACGGGGTCAACGTCCATGATGAAGGCATAGGCGTCTCGCGCCTGCGCCTCGATCGCTCTCCCGTGCGCTATGTGGGCGTTGGAGAAGCTGTCCATGGGCTCACCGGTCAGGATCTCGCCGACGAGCTTGTTCATGTAGGTCTTGCGGGTGAGGCTGTCGCCGCCCCCGCGGCCCTTGGCCATGACCGTTGCGAACATGCTCGCGGTCGGAATCCCGGCCCGGGCGGCAAACCACTCGGGCGACCCCTGCGCGCAGTCGATGATTTCGAGCGGCATGATCAGGCCTCCCGCCGGGCTTGCAGCAGTCGGCGAGCCTCTTCGATGCGGGCGGCAGGCAGTTGGGCCAAGTTATCGACCCGCAGGGCGCGCAGTAGCCGTTCCAGGCTCGCCCCTGCGTGCTCGATGCGGTTCTTGAGGTCCCCCAAGTCCTCGTTGCTGATCAGGTCTTCCGGCGCCGCGACCCGGTTCCCGTCGTTGTCCTCGTCCTTCAGGACGATGTCGAAGGCGAGAACCTTCACGTAGCGCCGGCCATAGGTCATCGACGAGCCGTAGGCGTGGACAGCGACCTTATCCGGCTCGCCTTCGTAGGCGTCGAGATCAGCCGGGACGTCGCCATGGAAGGTCTCGGCGTGTCCGCCGATGTGCCGAACCTTGCAGGTCACCCGGTAGTGGCGCTCCAGCGGGGAGTCGGCGGTCCCGAACGAGGTCGAGAGGCCATGCGCGTGGAGGATCGGGTCAATGGCCTGGCTGATCGTCTCCAGGCGGGCGTAGCGCGACATCGTGGCGTCGTTCTCCGCGTCCTTCACGATGGGCGACATGGCCTGTTGGGCGGCCGTGAAGGCGATGTTGAAGGCCTGCTGGGCGTCCTGCGCCGTGATCCGCTCGTGGGCGCTGGCGATCTGCCCCAGCTTCGCAGCCGAGACGGCAGGGTCGCGGGCGATGTCAGAGAGCAGGGTGAGAAACCGTTCTGTCTCCGAGGCGGGCTTTGGGGCGCGCGGCTTGCGGGCGCGAACAGGCAACTCTGCGTGGATGGCGGTGCTCATTGCGAACCCCCTGTGATTATGTGAAGGGCGGCCCGGCCGACCTGGATGGCGAACCCGAGGGCGACCATTCCGAGGGTCCAGGCGATGTATTCGGCGACCCGGCGCGAACGGCGGATCGGAGGGGGCGGGGGCTGCACGATCATCGTGCGCCCACCGACTGGAGGACCGCCGCGATCGAGAAGGTGACGGTCGCGAGAAAGGTCAGCTTGGCGAGAAGGAGGGTCATTCGCCCCCGCCCGAAGCCAAGGCCAGCAGCGCAGCCGCCTCCTGGGCGTCCTCATAGCTGTCGGTCCAGCCCATGATCTCGTCGGGCTCCCAGGAGCCGGCTTCACCGTCCTGTCGGGAGTAGGTCTCGCGCCCGGTCCAGAGCTTGTGCTCGTCGGAGTAGGAGACCTCAACCGCCAGAGCGTCGTCAGTGATGATCCAGAACAGGCGGTCGCGCGGGTAGGGCTTCGACAGGGACGAGCCGTTGACGACGTGGAGCTTGCCGTTCCAGTCCGACGAGGGCGGACGGCGCTCGTCTAGAGCGTAAGTCATCACGCGGCCTTTCCGGTCATGCGCTCAAAGGCGCGAGTGCGGCGGGTGGCGAAGTCCAAGACGGTCTCGCTCGGACTTCCGAGGTCATGACCGCACCGCAGGGCTACGCGGGTGAGGGCGAGGTAGGCGTCGTCCGCCAACTCGTCGAAGAAGGTGAGGGCCATGATCCCGGCGACGCTCTCGGCGCGCTCGTAGAGGGCCAGGGAGAGGCTCAGCGCCTCGTGATCGGAGATCGAACCAGCCACGACTATTCGGCCGCAATCTTGAGGGCCGGGGAGGTGAGGGCCGCGCACTCAGCTTCGATGGAGGTCCGCGCCGCTGCGATGATCGCCGCGCTACGAGCCTTCATGTCAGCCCGCGCCGCGATGATCGGAGCTTCGTCGGCAGCCAGCTTCGGCGCGAATAGGTCGCGCGGGGAATAGAGCTTGCCGCTCAGGCTGGCAGGGACCGGAAGGCCGGTGCGGAAGTCGATGCGGGCGGTGGCGGTGGACATGGTGTCTCTCCGGGTCTGGAGATACGGTAGGAAACATACCCAAACGGGTCAAGTCAAAAAGGTATGAAAAATACCCGAGCTAAAATCGGCGAATGTTATTGTCGCACTTAGGCCCCCAGCGCGAGTGGACAGGCCTGCCATCGAGCGCGATGGTGGAGCGTTGAGCAGGACAGCCGCCGATGAACGAGCGCTACGCCATCGAGCAGGACAGGGAAGGGTGGACGGTGTTCGACATCTTCACCGGCCAGCCGGTCGTCGTCAGCGGCGTTCCCCAGACCGGGTTGGATATCCAAGACGCAAGCGATCTGGCCGAGCTGCTGGATAAGCCAGCTATGCGCGCTGATCGGAACCTGCGGCAGTAGACAATCACAGGCCGCGATCCTCGCCATCGAGTTGCAGAGCCGCCTCCGCGCCCGCACAGTAGGGCATGGAGCTTTTGCTGATCTTCTATCTCGTCGGGGGCATCATTTTTGGTGGTGCCAGCTGGGGCATCGCCAAAGTCGCTGGCTGGTCGGTTTCTCCGGGGTTGCGGCGGATTATGATTGGGATCGCCTATACGCTCCCAATGCTCCTCTTTTTTGGATGGGTCCGCTCTGGCCTATGGTTGGATCCCAAGAGCCCGCTGCTTTTGATGTACCTTGCGCCTTTACTCGTACCGTCTGGGGTGGGCGCCTACTTCGGCTCCACGAAGAGAACGCTCGATCCAAGGCCGTCAAACGAGGCAACGTAGGGGCGGTCGATCTTGCCTAGCTGAAGTCAGTTCAGAAGATCGAGGAGGGGAGGGCGCGGCACCGGATTGAAGTGACGATCTAGCCCACGAAAAAGCCCGCCGCCGCGAGACGTTTATGCGGCTATGGAGCGCGATGGTTCAATCACGTCGGGGACCTTTAGAGTGTCGCAGAAGACCATGACCTCCTTACCGGCTTTCCTCACGCCCGCGGTGTACCAAATGCCGAAGGTGGTCTGCCTTTGCTCACTGTAGAGCTCTCGAATTGGATCGACGTTATCGTAGGAAACGATCCATGGCTGACTAATCTCAGTTGTTACCAGCTTTGCGATCTTGGCATGGTCATCGTGAGCATAGTGATCCTCGTAGAGGCCCTTTCCCTTCACATAGTAGGGCGGGTCTAGATAGATCAGAGTCTTCGCTGGCAAACTCGGCAGAACGTTTGCGATGAGGCTCGCTGCATCGAGATTGTAGAGAGTGATCCGCGAGCTGTAGCTTGAGATCTTCTCTACGCGACGGGCCAGCTCTTCGGCGTTGTACCGCGCATCAAGCTTCCAATGACCTGTCTGGTGCTTTCCCCCGATTACTCCAGCTTGGATGATGCCTGAACGGTTCGTCCGGTTCAGAAAGAAGGTCGAAAATCCAAGTTCCAGAGCGCTCGGATTTGAGGCAGCCTGTATGGCTTTCTGCCGATGCCAAACGTCCATTGTCGGCGTCGTGTCTCTGATGAGGCGACAAAGATCCTCAGGCTGTTCGAGGACGCTGCGCCAAAAGGCGTAAACCGAGCGGTTCAGGTCGTTGAGATGAATATGGCTGGCATACTCAAGATAGAGCAGAGTGATAGCGATCCCGGCGCCGCCCGCGTAGGGCTCAACGTAGTGGCACTCCGTCAGATCGTTGGCATCGATCAGGTCGGCGACAAACTGCGTTAGTCGCCCTTTTCCCCCAGGGTAGCGCAATGGCGTATTGAACTGATCCATGGGCGGACCTTTAGCTAGGAATTGAGCTGCTGGCCAGCGAGTTCTTAGGCATCGTTCAAAGCGTTGTGGAGTTCCCGCAGATACGCCTCCCACCCATCCCATGTGTCCCTGATCGAGGCCGCGTCCGGGAGTAGATGCCTGTTGTGAAAGTATCCGTGAAGCGTAGCAATGGAGTGAAGGCCCGGGTGATCTGTGCGGACGGCCAATCTAGCCTGCTGAAAAACTTTAGCGTTATTGTCTGGATCTAGATGAAGCGCCACTGCGGTAATTTTGTCTGAGAGCTTGACCTTGTAGTCATCCCACTTCGTGACGGATTTGTCGCGCAAGCTGCGAGGGATTTTTACATTCTTCTCGTGCAGAAGGGCCTCGCTACTCAACTCTATAAAAACGCGTAGTAAAAAGGCGGCTGCGTTCTCGTTTCCCTTCACCCTAATCTTTCGGCACTCTGAGTAGAGCGGCCCCAGTCGGACGCCTCCAACCGAGAGAAGGCGAAGCCCTTTGTCAGGTGCGAGGGTGCGTCGTGCCGAGTCCGCAGCCTCTCTACGACTCTGCTGACCAGGCGTCGGATCGACCGGCGGTGGCTGACTTTTGGGTGCAGGACCGGCGTCTTTGTCGTTCGGTGGCGTCTCCTGTGGATCGTCCGGCAGCTCATCCTCCGGTGACGGACTGTCGAAAGACGATGGGGGTGACGACCCCTTCACAGACCAAGTGACAAACTTTCGGATGAACGTCTCGCGGTCCTCCTTGTCTTCAATCTGTGAAAACTCGAAATCCGGGGCTCCGATAGTCGATAGGATTCTCAAAAGGAGAGCGCGTCCGCTTTTGGCGTCGCCGTTCTCAAACCTGACTGAACCCGTCTTGGGGTCGATGTGAACGCCCAGCAGGTTGCTGAATGGGTCCGCATTGAGGACCCGATCTACAGTCGTCCATCGCCCATCCAAAGCCTCGGCGATCTCATTCCACACTGCGTCCTTCTCGTCAGCCAGGAGCTCAGCAACTGCCAGGAATCTCGGTGCATCAGCGCCAACGTCGCGGTTTGCTCGAGCCTTTGCCATGGGCTTCCAAGGCGCGAGCCCGACACCTGACGCCGCGGTCATATGCCGTCGCCGTTTCCACGGCAAAACCTCTTCCCGAGAGGGATATACCCTAACCTCAACCTGTCGGATTGGGTCAGCCGCATACTCCTTCGCGAGCCTTCTGAAGGGCTTCTCCAACGGAGTGCCATCAGCTAGTGCCGGCGTTTCCAAGAGTTTTAGAGCGGTTATCCGCCGGTTGCCCTCTTCGACGATGTATTGGCCCCGGGCATCACCGGGAACGACCCAAATAGGTTCGCCTGGGTTCACGCCCTTCATCTGTAGGATGTCTTTTGCCAGCCTGACCAGCTTGAGGCCCTGGTCATCGATCATCGCTCGCACGGCGTCGCGCTGCGTTTTCTGAGGTCCCAGGCGATAGTTCTGCTGATCAAGACGAAGCTGATGCAGCTTCAGCGTAGCCCATTTGCCGTTCGCCACGTCTACTCCCCCCGAAGCTACCAATTGGAGTGACCATAGCCTTTCGCCCGCGAGGATTGCAAAGCTACTCGCCTACTAGTCTTTCCTCGAGGGCATTGGCTCGGAAGCTGACCTGCATATCGCTGTTCACCGGTGAGTTGTGTCGCGTTGCCACTCGCACCTGGCATGACTATTGCCTGATCGGTCCTATGGCGGCGAGTCCGTCCCTTAGTGGCGCTGGACTGGCCTGAAAGGCCGTAGGAGAGATTGGGATATGAAGAAGTTTATTGGCGCGGCCTGCGCGACAGCGGCCTTGTTCATCTCGGCGTCGGCCGCGAACGCCGCCACCGTCTATAAGACGACCTTCCAGGGCGCGACCTTCACGGTCACCCAGAACAGCAGCACGAACATCACGTTCGACATCGCCGGAGCCAACGCGCTCACGGGCAATTGGGCGGGCGCTCAATATCTCGGTGCATTCTCGTTCAAGGGCCTTGGCGTTACCGCCTTGACCGCCACCCTGGCGGGCGGCGGCACGACCAACGCGATCAACGGCGGCCTTGCGGCGGGCGGCTGCAACGGGAATGGCGCAGGGTTCGCCTGCTTCAATTTCTCGCCGAACATTGCCGCGAACGTCAGCAATCTGACCTTCGATATCAACGCCACCAGCGGAGTGTTCGACCTTGCTCAGGGCGGTCCGCACTTGAAGATCCTGTGGTCGAACAACGCCACCAAGGA
>JAVBXP010000022.1 GCA_030824495.1 bacterium | reverse complement strand
GCTCCCGAGCCGTCAGCTTGCCCTTGGCGTGCTGGCTGGCGATCCGCCGCTCGCCCCCGCCCAGCCGAGCCTCGCCCCGACGCTTCTCCAGCTCTTCAAGGATGTGCTTCATCGGGCCCGCCTCCACTAGGACGTAAAAGGCGTAGTCGGACGATCTGCCCCTGGCAACAGTCCCGCTGCGCCAGGGCCTGGGCCGCTAGGCTAGCGCCTTGAACCACTTTTCCAGCATCTGGGCCTCGATCAGCAGACGCGCGGTCCGTTCGGCCGCCTCCTCGTCGATGCCCCACTTTTCCTGCTGATAGGCCTCGTCCACCCGCGACAGGGTGAAGGCCTCTTCGCCCGTCAGCCATCCGCGTTGCAGGGCGAAGGCCAGCACGCCCGAGCCGAACAGCGGAACGCCGAAGGCCACGCCGGTCAGATTGAAATCATCCAGCTCCAGAGCCAGCGCCTTGACCTTCGCCAGGGTATCCTCCGGCTGGGTCGCGTGGATGATCCCGGTCGTCCGCACGAAGACCAGGGTCAATTCCCGCTCGGCCCGTTGCAGCACCGGCTCCCAGGCCTCGACCTGCCGCTGATGAAGGCTATCCGGCTCTCCGGCGAAATAGCAGAGCAGGTCGGAGGCCGCGTATTCGGCGATCTGTTCGGCCGTGGGCTCGCGGGCCGGCGGGATCGCTTCGGTGGCGGTGAAGGCCAGGCGCGTAATGGCCATGTCGGCCATCTCAATCACCTCGCCCTGCCCGGCCCACTCGGCGGCGACCATGTCGGCGAGGGCTTGAGTGGGGACATTCAACTTCCCGCCCTTGGGCGAACGAACATTGCGGCCGTCGAGCTTGACCGCGAAGCCGCCCTCCTCGGCGACCACCGTGACGTCCTTATAGAACCGCTTGGGCTTCGCGCCCGGTTCGATGAAGCCCTTTTTCAAGATCTCGCCTCCTGGCCGCGCGTGAAGAAAATGCGTGGCGCGACGGGTGGAATGGGGATGGAAGCACAAATAGGCAAGCTGCTGTTTGCGCGATGGGACTGGCCGGACGGCGTTCTCTCAGCGATGCTCTACCTATGGCTGATGAAATCCTCACCCAGCGCGACCTCAACAGAATTCTGCTGGCTCGGCAGATGCTGCTGGCCCGCGAGGATATAGGCCCGGTCGAGGCGCTGGAGCGGCTGTTCGCCATCCAGGCCCAACTGCCCCGCGCGCCTTTCCTTGGCCTGTGGGCCCGGCTGCAGAACTTCCAGCGCGAAGACCTCCTACAGGCGATCCATGCACGGGAGGTGGTCCGCTCCACCCTGATGCGCGGGACCCTGCACCTGGCCAGCGCCACGGACGTGCTGGCCTATCGCACCACCATCATGCCGCCGCGAAACGTCACCCTGCCCTGGGGAGTGAAGCCCACCACCGAGGAACTGGAGCGGGTGCTCGATATCTCCCGGCGGCACTTCGAAACTGAACCGAAGGACTTCGAAAGTGTCCGGGAGGTTCTGGAGGCGCAGGGCGTGGAGCCTGTGCGCCCTCTGGCCTATGCGGCGCGGATCTTCCTGCCGTTGGTCCAGGCCTCGTCCAACGCCCCCTTTGGGCATGAGCCAGGCGGGGTGTTCACCCTCGCCAAAACTTGGCTGGGGCTGGAGGAATATCCGACGCCACGTCCTCATGAACTGGCCCGGCGTTATCTCGCCGCGCACGGCCCTTGCCTGCCGGCCGACTTCGCCGCCTGGTCGGGACTGGGCGCGGCCGCTCTCGTCTTCGAAGGCCTCGGCGACGACGTCGTCACCTTCCGGGACGAACGCAAACGCACACTCTTCGACCTGAAGCATGCGCCGCGCCCCGACGGCGACACTCCCGCGCCTGTTCGTCTGCTGGCGGACTTCGACGGCGCGGTCCTCGGCCGCGCCGACCGGACCGGCATCATACGGCCAGAGCACGCCCCGTTGATGGCCAGCAAGAATGGCCTGATCCCAGCCATGGTGCTGGTCGACGGCCTCGTCGTTGGAACTTGGCGGATCGAGCCGAAAAAGCGGACCGTCGCGGTGACGATCCGTCTGTTCGATACGGTTTCGGCCAAGGATCGTAAGGCGATCGAAGCCGAAGCAATCTCCGCCGCGAAGTTCCTGGAGCCCGACGCCGTAGCGGCGGTGACCTTCACGGAGGAGTAAGCCGCCACCAAGACTGTCATCCCGGTTTGCGAAGCAAGACCGGGACCCATTCGCTCCGTTTGGCAGAGATTGGCGACGTCGAATTTCAGTCTGATCGATCTGGTGTTGATGGATCCCGGATGGCCGCTGCGCGGCCTCCGGGATGATACCCTGATACTTAACCGCGCCGCCTGCGCCTGAAGGGCTCGGGGTCGGCCTCGTGCTCGTCAAAACCGAACCGGTTGAAGCCTTCCTTCAGTTCCTTGCTGATCGGCGCCTCGAGCGTGAGCGTCCCGCGCGACGGATGCGGCAGGGTCAGCCGGCGCGCGTGAAGTTGCAGCTTCAGGTTCCCCGACAGCTGCGCCGACTCCTCGGTTTTGTACTTGGGGTCGCCCAGGATCGGATGGCCCATGGCCAGCATATGCGCGCGTAGCTGGTGCGTCCGGCCGGTATGGGGCCGCAGCGCCATCCAGGCGACGCGGTGCGCCGCACGGCTGATGGTCACGAACTCGGTCTCGGCCGGATCGCCGTTGGGGTCTTTCGGATCGGTCGGCACGATCATCTCGCGATCACCGATGCCCTTCTTGGCCAAGTGCAGCTCCATCACCCCTTCGGAGGGTTTGGGGTTGCCCATCACCAGCGCCCAATAGGTCTTCTCCGCCCGGCGGCGCGCAAAGGCCCCCGACAGCTTGGCGGCCGCACCCGGCGACTTGCCCAGCACCAACACGCCGGAGGTGTCTCGGTCGAGGCGGTGCACCAAACGCGGACGCTCGAGCCCCTCGCCCCAGGCGCTGAGCAGGCGGTCGACGTGCATCAGGGTCTTGGTCCCGCCCTGGACGGCAAGACCAGCCGGCTTGTTCAGGACCAGGACTTCGTCGTCCTCGTAGATCACCAGCGACTTGACGAACATGACGTCGCGCCGATCGAGTTCTGGCTTCGGATCGCCGGCCTTTGGAGCTTCGGGCAGGGGCGGCACGCGGATGGTTTCGCCCGCCGCGAGCCTTTGCTCGGGCTTGGCGCGACTGCCGTCCACGCGGATCTGGCCCGATCTCGCCATTTTCTGGATCTGGATCTGAGAGACATGCGGCCAGCGCCGACGGAACCAGCGGTCCAGGCGCACGCCGTCTTCGCCCGGATCGACGGCGATATTACGGACTTCCCTCATGCAAACGCCTTCCGCGCCAGGATCAACCCAAAGAACAGCGCCGTAACCGACAGCACCACGGAGGCCAAGGTGTAGCCGAGCGCCATGCCATAGCTGCGGCGCTCGATCATCAGGGCTGTCTCCAGCGAGAAGGCCGAGAACGTGGTGAAACCGCCCAGCATGCCGACGCCCAGCAGCAGGCGCAGACGTTCCTGATCGGCGCCGCCGCGCTGAGCCAGGAAGCCCACCAGCGCGCCCATCAGCAACCCGCCCGCGACATTGGCGATCAAGGTGCCGAAGGGCCAGGACGAGCCCCATAGGCGCAATGCCTGCACGCTCAGCGCATATCGCGCCATCGCCCCGACCGCGCCGCCGGCGGCCACCAAAAATAGTCTATCCATTCGCCCTTATGCGACGGGCGACGCCATCGTGCAAAGCAGGCGGGATTTTAGACCCGCGCGCCGATCACCTGGCGGATCTGACGGGCGTCATAGACGTCGCCGCCCGGCGGGCGCGGTCCCCGTCCCATCATGACTTCCAGGGTCTGGCTCACCTGCGGTCCACCGCCCAGGTTGAAGGAGGTCCCTAGACCGACCCCCACGCCGCCCGAGTGGCCGCTACTGCCGCCGCCAGCGCCCAGTGACAGTTGCGGTCCGCCGCCCTGGCCGTCCCGGGTGGCTTGGCGGTCGGTTATGCGGAACCAGTCGTATCCCTCGGCGAGGGCCAAATCCGCCGCCCGCAGCAGCGCGTAGTCAGCGACCTGCGAGAACGGCGCGCCGGGTCCGCCTCGGAACGTCACGCGATAGCGACCAGGTTCAATCCGGTATTCGGAAAACCCAATCGACTGCGGCCCGCTCGCTGGCGCGAACACCGTGGGCGCCGTGGCGCAGGCTGCGAGAACGGCGCAGAGCGAGGCCGTCAGGATCAGGCGCTTCATCTTCACGATCTCCGAGGAACCAGCTGACTTTCGGCTCATTCGCCTAACGGTCAAGCCTGCCGCCACGTTCCCGTCAGGCCAGCCCCAGAAGATCGATCAACTTTTGCATATCAACAGGCACCGGGGCCTCAATCACCTTGGTTCCGCCGTCCGGGTGCGGAAAGCTCAAGGCCGCGGCGTGCAGCATCAGGCGCGGTACGGGATGGCCCCCCACCGCCAAGGCGCCGCCATACCGCACGTCCCCGGAGATCGGCCGGCCGATCGAAGCCAGGTGGACGCGGATCTGGTGCATCCTCCCAGTCTCGGGGTTCAGCTCCAACAAGGCCGCGTCGGCGCCCCTCGAAAGCGTCCGGTAGCGGGTCTTTGCGCTTTCGGCGTCCGGATGGTCGGGCGGGCAGACCCGCATATATGCCTCACGCCCGAGTTCCTCGCGGCGCAGCGCTTCTTCGATCGCGCCCTGCGCAGGGTCCGGCGCACCTGGCGTGACGATGGCGCGGTACGTCTTGGCGAACCGGCGGCCCATCATGTGCTTGCCCAGGAAGCTGGCCGCCGGCTTGGTCTTGGCCGTCAGGATCACGCCCGAGGTGTCGCGGTCCAGGCGGTGGATCAGCCGCGGACGCGCCTTGCCCGGCTTGGCGAAAGCCCACAGCAATTCGTCCAGCGTATTGACCTGGCCTCGCCCGCCCTGGCTGGACAGCCCCGAAGGCTTGTTCAGCGCCATGATGTGTGGGTCCTCGTAGATCACCAGGCTGCGGACCAGTGCGATCTCTTCGGGGCTCAGGGCGACAGGAACAGGTTCGGGACGCTTCTTCGGTTGGCCGCGTGGCTTCACTTCTGGCGGTTCCGTTGCTCGGCCCAACGATCGAGACGCTCCTTGGTGCGGGCCTCTGCGCCCTCGCCTTTCGGATCGTAGAATTTCCGCCGTTCCATCCCGTCGGGGAAGTAGTTCTGGCCCGAGAAGCCGCCCTCGACATCGTGGTCGTAGGCGTAGCCCTTGCCGTAGCCGAGGTCCTTCATCAGCTTGGTGGGGGCGTTGCGGATATGGGCCGGCGGGGTCAGCGAGCCCGTCTCCTTGGCCGCACGTTGGGCGGCCTTGAAGGCGGTGTAGACGGCGTTCGATTTCGGGGCGGCCGCGAGATGCACCACCAGCTGAGCCAAGGCGAGATCTCCCTCTGGCGACCCCAGGAAATCGTAGGTGTCCTTGGCCGCATTGGCGAGCAGCAGCGACAGCGGATCGGCCTCTCCGATATCCTCCATCGCGGCCCTGATCAGGCGGCGAGCGATGAACAACGGGTCCTCGCCCCCGCCCAACATACGCGCCAGCCAATAGAGGGCGGCGTCGGGGTCCGAGCCCCGGATCGACTTATGCAAGGCCGAGATGAGGTTGTAGTGCTCCTCGCGGTCCTTGTCGTAGGCCGGACTGCGCTTCTGCAGAATCTGGCCCAGTTCCTTGGTCGAGAGCGGCTTGGCGGCCCCGATATTGAGCAGGGTTTCGGCCAGGGTCAGCAGATATCGGCCATCGCCATCGGCCAGGGCCACCAGAGCCTCGCGCGCCTCCGGCTCCAGCGGCAGCTTGCGCCCCTCATGCACCTCGGCCTTGTCGAGCAGACTGGCCAGGGCGTCGTCGTCCAGGCGCTTCAGCACATAGACCTGCGCGCGCGACAAAAGCGCCCCGTTCAGTTCGAATGAGGGGTTCTCGGTCGTGGCCCCGACCAGGGTGACGATCCCCTCCTCCACGAAGGGCAGGAAGCCGTCCTGCTGGGCGCGGTTGAAGCGGTGGATTTCATCGACGAACAGCAGCGTCGCCTGGCCAGCGGCGCGGCGCATCCGGGCCTGTTCGAAGGCCTTCTTCAGATCCGCAACGCCGGAGAATACGGCCGAGAGCTGCTGGAACTCATAGCCGGCCTCCTTGGCCAGCAGGCGGGCGATGGTGGTCTTGCCGGTGCCCGGCGGGCCCCAGAGGATCATCGAGGCCAGCCGCTTAGCCTCGGCCATCCGGCGGATCGGCCCGTCGGGACCGAGCAGGTGATCCTGCCCCACGACCTCATCCAGCCGCTGCGGACGCAGACGGTCGGCGAGTGGCGACGGCGCGTGCGGCGTCAGCCCAGCAGCTTCAAAGAGATCGGCCATGGGGTGTTCTAGCAAATGCCGCGCGAGATGTGATGGCCCTTGAGAGCGTCGCTTCGCGCCGCCCCCTCACCTAGCCTCTCCCGAGGGAGAGGAACGCCCTCCTCTCCCCTTGGGGAGAGGTCGGGTGAGGGGGCTGCGGCTTCGCCGTCAGGTACGGAAGTTGGCGGTGACCTCTTGCCCATTGCGCACGATGGTGACCTGCCATTGGCCGGCGCCGGCGCCGAGCACGCCCATCAGATCCTTGACCGTGCCGACAGGGCGACCGTTGACGGCCTTGATCATGTCGCCGGGGCGAAGGCCCGCGTTCATCGCAAAGCCGCGGCCGATATTGGTCACCATGACGCCTCGCCCCAGGAACGGGTCGAGGCCCAGCTCGTCGGCGACCGCCGGCGACAGGTTGACCACGGTCGCGCCATCGAACGGGTTGCGACCGGACACCACCTGCTGGTCGCGGGCCGGCGTCGCGGGCGGCGCCTCCGCCCGCAGGGTCAGGGTCTGCTCGCCCCCGCCGCGGCGCACGCCCAGCTTGATCTGGTCGCCGGGACGCCGCGAGGAGATGGCGTAGGACACAGCCGCCGCGTCCACAGCCGGGCGGCCGTCGACCGAGACGATCACGTCGCCCTGGCGCAGGCCGGCGCGCGCCGCCGGGCCGTTCGGCCAGATGTCGGCGACCAGCGCACCTTGAGGAACGCTGAGCCCCATGCTGCGGGCCATCTCACCGGTCACGGTCTGGGTGCGCGCGCCCAGCCATGGCCGCACGACCGCCTGGCCGCCGCCGGCTGCGGTCTCAACCACTCGCCGCACGATAGCGGCCGGCACCGCGAAGCCGACGCCGGACGACGAACCCGAACGCGACAGGATGAAGCTGTTCACCCCGATGAGGTCGCCGTCCATGTCCACCAGCGCGCCGCCCGAGTTGCCCGGATTGATCGCCGCATCGGTCTGGATATAGGCGTTCGAGGTGTCGCCATTCGGGTCGGCCGTCCTGTTCAGCGCCGAAATGATGCCGTTGGTCACCGTCTGGCCGACGCCAAAGGGGTCGCCGATGGCCAGCACCAGATCGCCGACCTGGGCCTCGTTGGAATCGTCGATCGCCAAGACCGGCAGGCGCTCATTGCCGACGTCGATCTTCAGCACCGCCAAGTCGGTGCGAGGATCGGCCAGCAGCACCCTGGCGACGTATTCGCGCCGGTCGGCGAGCGCCACAGTGATTTCCTGCCCGCCCTCGACCACGTGGTTGTTGGTGACGATCACGCCGTCGGCGCGGACGATGACGCCCGACCCCAGCGAGCCCTGGATGCGCTCGCGCGGGGCCCCGCCGCCGAACATCTCCCAGAACGGGTCGGGCCGCGTCCGGATCAGGCGCTTGGACGAGATATTGACCACGGCCGGAGCCGCCCGCTTCACCACCGGAGCGAAAGAGGCCTTCATGGTCATGCTGTCGCCCGGCGCCGTCCGGCTGGGCTGGGCCAGCGGCGGAATCTGAGCGTTTGATTTTCCGGCGGGATCGGAACAGGCCGCAAGAACGGCCAGGGCGGGGATCAGAACGCGATAAGCGCGCATAGACTCTCCAAGCATCGTCACAAGCCCCGCACTCTCAAGAGTATTCAGGCGCAATCATGGCGTTGATTTAGGCACGGTTTTGACTTGAGGGAACCTCGCGCACGAAGAGAACCACCAGAAGCAGGCCCATCGCGGTCAGGATCCCGCCGGCGATGATCGAAGAACCCGACCAGACCGCGGCCATGCCGGGCGCAATCGACCAGGCGAAGGCCTGGGTCGAAAGGATCGGGCCGAACAGTCCGGTCATGCTGGAGATCGACCCCATCGCCCCCTGCAGCCTGCCCTGCTCGGTCGCATCGACCTTGGCCGTCATCATCGATTGCAGAGCTGGGCCAGCCACATTGGCCAAGGCCCCAGGCAGGTTCACGGCCCAGAAAATCGGGCCGGTCGGCGCCAGGCCGACGCCGACATAGCAAAGCACCTGGACGACCAGTCCGCCGATCACCGTGCGCCGCTCGCCGAACCATCGCACGAACCGTCCCGCCAACTGGCTCTGCACAACGATGTTCACAGCCGCGAAAGCGCTGGCGAATATGCCCAAAGCCAGCGGCGTCCACTCATAGCGATGGGCCGTGTAGAGGACGAAGACGCTGTTCATGGCGTGCATGGCCAGCCACAGCAGCACAAGCACCAAGGCCAGGACCGGCAGGCCCCGGCGCGAGACCAGCAGGTTCAGCGCCCCAATCGGGTTGGCCTTGCGCCACGACATCGGGGCGCGGTTCTCAGGCGCCAGCGACTCGGGCAGGACGAACAGGCCATAGAGGCCGTTGAGCAGCGACACCGCCGCCGCGGCCCAGAACGGAGCGCGCGGATCGATCGATCCCAGCAGGCCGCCCAGGGCCGGGCCGAGGATTACGCCGGTCCAAGCCGCCGCGTTGATCCAGCCATAGCTCTTGGCGCGTTCCTCCTGCGGCGTGATGTCGGCGACATAGGCCATGGCGGCGGCCTGGGCGCCGGCCGTCAGCCCGCAGAGCGCCCGCCCGATCAGCAGCCAGGCCAGGGTCGGCGCCAGCGCCATGATCACCAGATCGACGGCCAGGCCGAACACCGAGATCAGGATCACCGGTCGCCGGCCGAACCGGTCCGACAACATGCCGATCACCGGGGCGGCGACGAACTGGGCGACCGACCAGATCGCGATCAGCACCCCGATCCACCGCGCGGCGCCCTGGACGTCTCCGCCGAGGAGTTCCTCCACGAGCTTGGGCAGCACCGGGAAGACGATGGTGTGGGACACCACGTCCAGGCAGATGGTCACCCCGATGAAGCGCAGGCCGGCGCGGCGACGCAGGTCGGAACGGGCTTGCACGCCCGCAGGCGGAGTCAGGTCGGATGGGATTGTCATGAACGTCTCGAAACACCGATCCGCCGCGGCGGTCGGTTGGGGATATGGCGCAGAGCGGCAGGCCGGCGTTTTCACCAGCGTCCGTGAGCCTAGGCCCTCATCGTCTCGATCATTCCTGTCATGCTGGCGGCGATCCTAGGTCGCCATCGACGAAACGCAAGCGCCGGCTAGGCTGGGTTAGCGACCTGCTGCGGCGCGCGCGCCACCCGCAGCGCCAACATGAACGCGGCCACAAGCAGACCCGCAGCCAGATAGATGGCCAGGCCGGGCTGGTGCATGATCCCCTCATGCCGGATCGACCAGGCGAAGGTCAGCCCGAAGACGACGGGTCCGATCACCGAGGCGATGCCCTGCAGGCTCTGGTTCGCGCCCTGAAGCTGCCCCTGCCCCGATGGCTCGACCCGGCGGGTCATCAGCCCCTGCAGGCCAGGCTGCAGGAAGTTCATCAGGGCGAAGACCGGCACACCCAGGAAGTAGACCCAGCCCGTAGGGGCGAAACCGTAGATGGCGAAGCCAGTCGCCCCCGCCGCTGCGCCGAGCAGCAGAGCGCCGCGCTCCCCGATCTTGGCGACCACAGGACCGACCAGCAGGGTCTGGACGATAACCCCGGCCAGGCCGGTCGCCATCATGGTCAGGCCCATGAACCCCGGGGTCCAACCGTAGCGATAGCCCGTGTAGAGGACGAAGATCGCCGGCAGCACCGTATGGGCCAGTTGGAACAGGAAGCCCACGGTCGCCAGCCCCAGCAGGTCGGCATGCGAGCGCAGGAAGACCAGGGAGCCGACCGGATTGGCCCGCTTCCAGTCGAACTTCGCCACCCGCTTCTCCGGCGGCAGCGATTCCGGCAGGACGAAGAAGCCATAGAACCAGTTGATCGTCGTCAGGCCCGCGGCCACGAAGAACGGCAGCCGCAGGTCGATGTCGCCCAGAAACCCGCCGAGCGCCGGCCCCACCAGGAAGCCGAAGGAGAAGGCCGAGCCCATCCAGCCGAACGCCTTGGCGCGCTTATCTGGCGGCGTAACGTCGGCCACATAGGCGTTAGCCGTGGAAAAGCTGGCCGCCGTCAGCCCATTGATCACCCGACCGACGAACAGCCAGGCGAGGGTGGGGGCAAGGGCCATGAACAGGAAGTCGATCGCCAAGCCCGCCAGCGACACCAGCAGGATCGGGCGGCGACCGAACCGGTCCGACAGCATGCCTAGGATCGGGCCGCAGAACAGCTGCATCATCCCCCAGACCGCGCCGAACACCACGTTCCACTCGGACGCCGCCGCGGTGTCGCCGCCGGTGAATTCCTTGATCAGGTTCGGCAGCACCGGGATCATGATCCCGAACGAGACCGCGTTGATGACCGCCGCGGCGAAGATGAACCGGAACGCTCCGGTCCATTGCTTGCCATCGGCGCCCGCGCTCTCCGGCGCTGCAGGACGATCGGTCATGGTCTCAAACTCCAGGACGACGAATCTCAGTTCGAATTAACACGGCTCACGAACCGACGTTACGCCGAGCTGTCGCGATAGGATGTCAGCAGGCTGCGCCACCACTCCGCCAACCGCATCAGCAGCGCCTCGTCCGGGAAACCGTGACGCGCGGCGCTATCGGCAGGGACCTGGTCGAAGCCGCGATGCTCAATGCTCACGCGGGTCTCGCCCTGTCCAACCGCCTCGAAACGCACCTCCACCTCGGTGTGAAGATCCGGCGGGAAGTTGGCTTGTCGCCAGGAGAAAACCAAACGTGAGGGTGGCTCCCAGGCCGATATCCGGCCGATCTCGAAAACCTTCCCGCTCTCCAGCGTCTCCGTCAGCCGCCCCCCGTCTCCTGGCTCGAAGGCCAGCACGCCCGGCGCGTGCGGCGTGGTCTGGAACAGACCGTTTGGCCGCCACCAGGCGCCGAGCTCCTGCACGAAGGCGGCGAACGCCCGCTCGGGCGCAGCCTTCACTCGCAGCGCCACATAGACCTTCGAGGTCACCGCCGCTGGCCCTTCAGATGCTCTCCCTCTGGGGGAGCTGTCAGCGAAGCTGACTGAGGGGGCGTTCGGCTGATGCAGATAGCTCCCTCCGTCGCGCTTGCGGGCGTCACCTCCCCCAGCGGGGCAGGATCTGACATTCGAAACTTCACGGCGTGGCCTCGACGTGAGCCTTGAAGGCCAGCAGTTGCTCGGACCAGAGGCGTTCGCTTTCCTCCAGCCAGCGCAGAAGATGCACCATGGGTTCGGGCCTCAGGGCGTAGATGCGCACGCGCGCATCGAACTGCGGATGGGATTCTTCCACCAGGCCGCTTTCACGCAGGGCGCGCAGGTGACGGCTCATGGTGGGCGGCGACAACCCAAGCTCCCGCGCCAATTCCCCGGCCGGACGCGGACGCTGCGCCAACAGATCCACGACCTGGCGACGATATGGATCGGCCAACGCCGCCAGGGTCGTGTCGATCTGGGCGGCCTGGCCGCTCATAGCCATCCAGTGATCTTCAAGCCGCTGGCGGCCTCAGCCTCTTCGCGGCTGACCGCCTCTACCGTCTGCGACACCGTCCAGATATGTCCCTCCAGGTCGCTGCAGCGATAGGTGCGGTCGCCGTAGAACTGCGTCTCGGGCGCCGCGATGACAACCGCCCCTGCGGCCTTGGCCCGCTCGAAGTGGGCGTCGATATCGGTCTCGATCTGGATGTTGACGGTTTGGGTGTTCTTGCCGCCGACCGACTTCGGGCTTTTGTGATCAGCGCTCCATTCCTGGCCGATCATGACGTAGCCGTTACCGAAGCTCATTTGGGAATGGGCGACATTGCCCTCCGCGTCCTCAAGCAACATCGTCAGCTCGAAGCCGAAGGCTTTTTCAAGCCACGCCAAGGCGGCCTTGGGATCCTGGTAGAACAGGGCTGAACGGAAACCGGCGGTCATGGCCGTTTCTCCTCTAGGTTTCGATTTTGTGGCCGGTCGCCGCTTCCATCTCTCCGACGGAAAGCGCCAGCAGCGTCTGGCCGAACGACCAGGGGTGGCCTTCCAGGTCACGGCAGGTAAAGACCCGGTCGCCATAGGGCTGGTCTGCGGGCTCGCGTTCTATGGCGGCGCCCGCTGCGCGAGCCTGCTCGCATCTGCTGTCGAGGCCACTCTCAAGCTGGACATGCACCGACTGCGTTGAGCGGCCGCCAAGGGTCGCTGGACTGGCGGCCTGGCCCGACGGCGGCCCGACCACCATGATGTAGCCGTCGCCGAGCCCGAGTTCGGAGTGGATCACGCCCCCCTGCCCGTCATCGACCACCAGTCGGGTCTCGAACCCGAAGGCGGCCTCGAGCCAGGCGATCGCGGCCCGAGGGTCCTGATACCAAAGCAGCGGCCCGATGGTCGGCAGCTTTTCCCGATCACTCATCTCAGTCACCTTTCGGCTTGGAGATCGCCGAGTTCAGAGCGGCCGACAGACGGCTCGCTCTCGTTGGCTTCACTCCGGAAGAGATCTAATTGCGATATTCTATAATATTTCTCGTTTTACGCAATTAGTATATCGACGATCACTCCCGACGCGGCTCCCTCAACGCCGCAGGGCGCTGTTGATCAAGGTCTCACCGCCATCATTCGCCTCTGGCTCGACGCCCAGCAGCCTGGAGAGCAACGGATAGACATCGACATTGTCGGTCAGCGGCGTCGCCCTGCCCCGTGCGAAGGCGGGGCCGTGGCCGATGAAGATGGCCGCCATCTCCGGTGAGTAGGGATCAAATCCGTGGTTCCCGCCCTTGGGCGGTCGCCTGGCGCGGGTGGTGATCTCCCAGCCGGTCTGCGGCAGGCAGAAAATCGGCGAGAACCGGCGATGAGTTCCGAAGTGATATCGCGCCGGGATCTCGCCCTTGCGCCAACAGGTCATGTGGGGGTGCGGCGCCAAGAGAGCCGCTTCAGCTTGAACTTCCCGCCCGGACGCAGGGTAATAGGTCATGAAGGCCCCTAGCGCGAGCGACCGACCCAGATCGGCCGAGACGAGGTCTTCGAGATAGATCACCCGATCAGGAGCCACCGCGGCCATGCCGTGGTCGGCGGTGACTATGAGGTTAGCCTTGGGTCCGCGCGCCTTCAGCCCCTCGGTCAGCCGTCCTATGGCCACGTCGGTACGCGCCGCCGCCTCGGCGACCTGGCGGGAATCTGGCCCGAAGAAATGGCCGACGGTGTCGACCTCGTCGAAATAGAGCGTGATCAATCTGGGCCGCGTCGCTGTGGGTCCATCAAGCCAAGCCAACACCTGGTCCACCCGCGCCGTCGCCGGCATCGATTGTCTGAACGGCAGCCACAGGCTTGGCCGCACGCCCTGGATGGCCGCCTCCGATCCCGGCCAGAACAGAGTGGCCGACCGTATTCCGGCCCGCTCGGCGCTCACCCAGATCGGCGTGCCGTCGTTCCACCAGCGCGCATCCCTCACCGCCGCCCTGTTGGACAGCGCAAAGGCGACATCCGGGATCTCCGGGTCGATCATGTTGTTGTCGATGATCCCGTGACGGTCGGGACGCAGGCCGGTGACCAGGCTGTAGTGGTTCGGGAAGGTCTTGGTCGGGAAAGACGGCCGGATCGGCTCGTGCGCCCCCGTCTTCGCCAGTCGCGAAAGATTGGGCGTGACGCCCAGGTCCAGGTAGTCTGCGCGGAAGCCGTCTATGGACACCAGCACGACCAGAGCGGCGTCGCCACGGCCCTCGAACTCTGGCTTGGCAGGCAGTTGGGCGCATCCAGCCAGCACCAGAACCTTCGCCAAGGCTGCGAAAATACTGCGGATCAGACTCATGACGGCGAAGCTAGCCGCCTGACGTGACGTTCGCCCAAGGCTCAACGCAAAAGCCCCGGACGTTTCCGTCCGGGGCTCTGAAACTGCTTTGGCAGGTTAGCTTATTCGTCGCCGAACGCGCTGACCTGGACCGGACCGGAGTCCTTGCCCTTTTCCGACGGATCGCGATCAACGAGCTCGATCACGGCCAGCGGGGCGTTGTCGCCGTAGCGGAAGCCGGCCTTCAGGACGCGGATATAGCCGCCCTGACGTTCTTGATAGCGCGGACCCAGCACGGCGAAGAGCTTGCCGACTTGAGCGACGTCGCGGACTTGGCTGATGGCCTGACGACGAGCGTGCAGATCGCCGCGCTTGGCGAGCGTGATCAGCTTCTCGACGACGGGACGCAGTTCCTTCGCCTTCGGCAGGGTGGTCACGATTTGCTCGTGCTTGATCAGGCTCGCGGCCATGTTCGCGAACATGGCGGTGCGGTGGGCGGTCGTACGACCCAGTTTGCGGTGGGCTTTACCGTGACGCATTTTGTATCTCCTGGGCCGCTTGGCCCACTGCACGTTCCCGATATCGGGGAATGTGTCTTTGCCTAACCAAGTCCCAGCCTCATCCCGCCTGGGTCAACACGAAGCGCCGGGGCCCTCCACCGCGAGTGCGGTCTCTAAGGGCCCGCGCCGCCGAAGCGGCGCGGAGTCAGCGCAAGAGGTTCTTACATCTGGTCGTCGAACTTTTTCGCGAGTTCTTCGATGTTCTCGGGCGGCCAGTTCGGGACGTCCATGCCGAGGTGAAGGTTCATGCCCGCGAGCACTTCCTTGATCTCGTTCAGCGACTTGCGGCCGAAGTTCGGGGTACGGAGCATCTCCGCCTCGGTCTTCTGGATCAGGTCGCCGATATAGACGATGTTGTCGTTCTTCAGGCAGTTGGCCGAACGGACCGAGAGCTCGAGCTCGTCGACCTTCTTCAGCAGCGCCGGGTTGAACGGCAGTTCTGGCTTGGCTTCGCCTTCGACCTTCTTCTTCGGCTCTTCGAAGGTGATGAAGATCTGCAGCTGGTCTTGGAGAATACGGGCGGCGAAGGCCACCGCGTCCACCGGCGAGATCGCGCCGTTGGTTTCGACTTCCATGATCAGCTTGTCGTAGTCGAGGCTCTGGCCCTGACGGGTCGGCTCGACGCGATAGGCGACGCGCTTGACCGGCGAGAACAGGCTGTCGACGGCGATGAGGCCGATCGGAGCGTCTTCCGGACGGTTTTGGTCGGCGGGGACATAGCCCTTGCCGTTGTTGACCGTGAACTCCATGCGCACGGTGGCGCCGTCGTCCAGCGTGCAGAGCACGTGGTCAGGGTTCAGGATCTCGATGTCCGACGGCACTTCGATTTGGCCGGCGGTGACCGCGCCGGGGCCAGTGGCCTTCAGCGTCATACGCTTGGGGCCTTCGGAGTGCAGGCGTAGCGCCAGTTGCTTGATGTTCAGGACGATGTCGACGACATCCTCACGAACGCCTTCAAGCGACGAGAACTCGTGCACAACACCGTCGATCTGAACGGCGGTGACAGCGGCGCCTTGCAGCGACGACAGGAGAACACGACGGAGGCTGTTGCCCAGCGTCACGCCGAAGCCGCGTTCGAGAGGTTCGGCTACCAGACGCGCCTTGCGGTTCGCGTCAGTTCCGGTCTCGATCAGCGGCTTCTCGGGACGGATGAGCTCGTTCCAGTTTCTTTCGATCACGTAGAGATGTCCCTCGAAACGCAGGATCGCCGGACGCGAAATCGCGGTCCGGCGCGTGGGGAGTGCGGTACTTCGGTACTTAGACGCGCCGACGCTTGGGCGGCCGGCAACCGTTATGCGGAATGGGGGTCACGTCGCGGATGGTCGTGATGGTCATGCCGACGGACTGAAGAGCGCGCAGCGCCGATTCACGGCCCGAACCCGGACCCGACACGTTCACTTCCAGCGTCTTCACGCCATGTTCAGCCGCCTTCTTGCCGGCGTCTTCGGCCGCCATCTGGGCGGCGTAAGGCGTCGATTTCCGGGAGCCCTTGAAGCCCATCATGCCGGCCGACGACCAGGAAATCGTGTTCCCTTGCGCGTCCGTGATGGTGATCATGGTGTTGTTGAACGAGGCGTTCACGTGCGCCACGCCCGAGGTGATGTTCTTACGTTCGCGACGTTTAACGCGCGCCGGTTCCTTGGCCATCGCTAAGCTCTCTTACTTCTTCTTGCCGGCGATCGGCTTGGCCGGGCCCTTGCGGGTACGGGCGTTGGTGTGAGTGCGCTGACCGCGGACCGGGAGGCCCTTACGGTGACGCAGGCCGCGATAGCAGGCCAGGTCCATGAGGCGCTTGATGTTGACCGCGGTCTCGCGACGCAGATCGCCCTCGACGGTGTAGTCGCGGTCGATGGCTTCACGGATCTGAAGAACCTCGGCGTCAGTCAGCTGATTGACGCGACGAGCGTCTTCAATGCCAACCTTGCTGACGATCTCCTTGGCTTTCGCCTGGCCGATGCCATGGATGTACTGAAGCGCGATCACGACGCGCTTGTTAGTCGGAATGTTGACGCCAGCAATACGGGCCACGCGTAGAATCTCCTAGTCACGCAGAGAAGCGCGAACGGCGCCCCAGCCCAGAATCCCAATGGGAAGGCTGGCACGTCCTTCGCGCCCTTTCGCGGAAGCGCACCGTTATAGGGAACGTTGCGTTTCCGTCAATGGAGCAATCGCAAGAATTTGAACCTTTTACAGGTTTCTTGCGACCGCTAGGGCGGGTTTGCCTACCGGCTCGAGGCTTCGAGAGCCCCGTCGATCCCGGTGGACACGTCTTCGATCGAACCCATGCCGTCTACTTCAACCAGTTTCTTTTGGTTCTCGTAGTAGGGCAGCAGCGGCGCGGTCTGGTCGTTATAGGCCGAGAGCCTCACTTTGAAGCTTTCGGGATTGTCGTCGGGGCGGCCCGATTCGGCGAAACGACCGGCGACCCGCTTCAGGAGCTGCTCGTCATCCACCTTCAGGCGGACCACTAGATCGATTCGCGATCCGCGCTGCTCCAGCATTAAATCCAGAGCCTTGGCCTGAGCCAGGGTCCTGGGGAAACCATCGAAGATCGCTCCGCCGGCGGCGTCCGCCTCAGGCAAACGCTCTTCAATCAACGCGATCACGATCTCGTCCGTGACCAGCTCGCCGCGCTGCATGACGCCCTCGACCTTCTTCCCGAGCTCGGAGCCCGAGGCGATCGCGGCGCGCAGCATGTCTCCGGTGGAGAGCTGGACCATCTTGCGGTTCTCGACCAAACGCTTGGCCTGAGTTCCCTTGCCCGCCGCTGGCGGGCCGAACAGGATCAAATTCATAGCTTAAATGTCCCCTCCCGGCCGTTCCCCAACGGCCGGCCTAAATCGACGCCCTAGCGCGCACGGCCCCCGCGCAGCTTGGATTTCTTGATCAGGCCCTCGTACTGGTGGGCCAGGAGATGCGACTGGATTTGCGTCACCGTATCCATGGTCACGCTCACCACGATCAGGATCGAGGTGCCGCCAAGATAGAACGGCGCCTTGAAGTAGCCGATCAGCGCCTCAGGCATCAGGCAGACCAGGGTGATGTACGCCGCGCCGATCACCGTCAGACGGGTCAGCACGTAATCCAGATACTCCGCCGTACGCTTGCCAGGCCGGATCCCAGGCAGGAACCCGCCGTACTTACGAAGGTTCTCCGCGGTGTCGTCCGGATTGAACACGACCGAGGTGTAGAAGAAGCAGAAGAAGATGATCAGGGCCGCATAGAGGACCATGAACGCCGGTTGGCCATGCTGCAGCATGCCGACAGCGCCAGGCAACCACTGCGCCCAGGCCGGCAGCTCGGCCGTCGCCAGGAAGCCCATCGCGGTCGTCGGCAGCAGCAGCAGCGACGAGGCGAAGATCGGCGGAATGACGCCAGCGGTGTTGATCTTCAGCGGCAGGAACGAGGTGTCCCCGCCGAACATCCGATTGCCCTGTTGGCGCTTTGGATACTGAACCAGCAACCGGCGCTGCGAGCGCTCCATGAAGACGATGGCGAAGACGACGGCGATGGCCAGGGCGATGATCGCGAACATCGCAAAGCCCGACAGCGAGCCCGTGCGCGTCATCGTGAACATCTGCCAGATGCCCTTAGGCAGCACGGCGACGATACCGGCGAAGATGATCAGCGACACGCCGTTGCCGACGCCGCGGCTGGTGATCTGCTCGCCCAGCCACATCAGCAGCAAGGTGCCGCCGGTCAGAGTCACAACCGTCGAGGCCAGGAAGAAGATGCCGGGGTTAAGCACCAGGCCAGGGCTGGATTGCAGCCCCGTGGCGATGGCGAAAGATTGGAACAGCGCCAGGATCACGGTCAGGTAGCGGGTGTACTGGTTGAGGGTCTTGCGACCCGCCTCCCCGCCTTCCTTCCGCAGCTTTTCCCAGGGCGGATACACCGTCCCCAGCAGCTGCACGATGATGGACGCCGAAATGTAGGGCATCACGTTCAGCGAAAAGATCGCCATCCGTTCGACGGCGCCGCCGGAGAACATGTTGAACATGCCCAGGATGCCCTGCGCCTGGCCGGTGAAGGCCTGGGCGAAAGCGACCGGATCGATGCCGGGGATCGGGATATAGGTCCCGAGCCGATAGGCGATGAGCGCCATCAGGGTGAACCCGATGCGCTTGTGCAGCTCCGTCGCCTTTTGGAAGGCGCCGAAGTTCATATTAGCTGCTAGCTGTTCGGCGGCCGAAGCCATTTAGAACCCCAGACTGTAAGACCGGCCACACATAGGGTGTCCGCCTTGCGCTGTCATCCGGTCCCTCCCCGCTTTCCCCGGCCAAGGCCGGGGATCCGTTCGGGTGGTCGCTGACCTTGAAGAAACCGGATGGTCAGCTCTAACTCCCGACTTGCGTCGGGAGGGGCGTGTTACTCAGCCGCTTCAGCGGCGACCGGCGCGGTCGTCGTGACCTTGCCGCCGGCCTTTTCAACAGCGGCCTTGGCCGCGGCCGAAGCTGAATAGACGGTGATGTCGATCTTGGTGGTCAGTTCGCCCTTGCCGAGCAGACGGACGCCGTCCTTCTCGCGACGCAGAACGCCGGCGGCGATCAGCACTTCGGCGTTGATGGCCTTCTTGGCGTCGAGCTTGCCGGCGGCGATCGCCTGCTCAAGACGCCACAGGTTCACTTCGGAGAATTCCTTGGCGAAGGGGTTGTTGAACCCGCGCTTCGGCATACGCATGTGCAGCGGCATCTGGCCGCCTTCGAAGCCGTTGATGGCCACGCCGGAGCGAGCCTTCTGACCCTTGACGCCGCGGCCGCCGGTCTTGCCCTTGCCCGAGCCCGGGCCACGGCCGACACGCATGCGGTTCTTCGTGGAACCGGGAGCCGGAGCGAGTTCGTTAAGCTTCGTCATGTGACGCCTCTCCTTGGAGATCTGTCGCCGGAGCATTCACTCCGACTCGGCTGAAATTGAATGTGGCCGCCGAAACGGCCGAAGAGGCGACGCTTTTGGCGCCGCCTCTCCTAAACGTCCAGTGGAAAGGCTTTAGCCTTCGACCACTTCGACCAGGTGGTGAACCTTGGCGATCATCCCTCGGACCGAGGGAGTGTCTTCCAGGGTCGACACGCGGCCCATCTTGTTCAGACCCAGACCGGCGAGCGTAGCGCGCTGGTCCTTGGTGCGTCGGATGGGGCTACCCGTTTGGCGAACAGTCACCGTAGCCATAGATCACTCTCCGTCAGCAGCGGCCGCGGCGGCGCCATCGGCCTTACGGCCCAGGACGTCGGCGACCTTCTTGCCGCGCTTGGCGGCGACTTGACGCGGCGAAGACTGAGCCTTCAGCGCCTCAAAGGTCGCCCGCACCATGTTGTAAGGGTTCGACGAGCCGACCGACTTGCCGACGACGTCCTGGACGCCGAGGGTTTCGAGGACCGCACGCATCGGACCGCCGGCGATGACGCCAGTGCCGGGAGGAGCCGAGCGAACCATCACCTTGCCAGCGCCCCAACGGCCATTGCCGTCGTGGTGCAGGGTGCGGCTCTCGCGGAGCGGCACGCGGATCATGGTCTTCTTGGCTTCTTCGGTCGCCTTACGGATGGCTTCCGGCACTTCACGCGCCTTGCCATGACCGAAGCCGACACGGCCCTTTTGGTCACCGACCACCATGAGAGCGGCGAACGAGAAACGACGTCCACCCTTCACGGTCGCGGCGACGCGGTTGATGTGCACCAGCTTCTCGACGATGTCGGAATCAGCGCGCTCTTCGGCTTGGTTGCCGCGGTTGCGGTCCCGGCGATTGTCGCCGCCACCGCCACGTTGTTCGTTTCCACGAGCCATCAGCGTACCCCTAGAAGTTCAGGCCGGCTTCGCGCGCGGCGTCGGCCAGCGCTTTCACGCGACCGTGATAGATGTAGCCGCCACGGTCGAAGACGACGTCTTTGACGCCCTTCTCGATCGCACGTTGAGCAACAAGAGCGCCGATGCGAGCAGCAGCTTCCTTGTCCGAGCCCTTGGCGGCCTTTTCACCCTCTTCGAGGGTGGAGGCGGACGCCAGGGTCACGCCGCGTTCATCATCGATGACCTGGGCGTAGATGTTCTTCGACGAGCGGAAGACCGACAGACGCGGCCGACCATTCGCCACCGACCGCAGGCGGATGCGCGTGCGCTCAGCGCGGCGCTTGGCGGTGTCACGGGGTTTAAGAGCCATGGCCTACTTCTTCTTGCCTTCCTTGCGGCGAACCTTTTCGCCGGCGTAGCGAACGCCCTTGCCCTTGTAGGGCTCCGGCGGACGCAGGCGACGGATCTGCGAAGCGATCTCGCCGACGACCTGCTTATCGATCCCCGAAATCTTGATCTCGGTTTGCTTCGGCACGGCGAACGTGACGCCGGCGGGAGCCGGGACGTCAACTTCGTGGCTGAAGCCCAGCTGCATGGAGAGCGCATTGCCCTTCATCGCCGCGCGATAACCAACGCCGACCAGTTCGAGGGTCTTTTCAAAGCCGGAGGTGACACCTTCGACCATGTTGGCGACCAGCGTACGCGACAGACCCCACATGGCTTGCGCCCGGGTGTTGTCGACACGCTTCGTGAGGAGGAGCTCAGCGCCCTCCTGCTTGACTTCGATCTCTTCAGCCACGGTCCAGGAGAGTTGCCCCTTGGGGCCCTTCACCGTGACCGTCTGGCCTTCGATCGTCACCGTCACACCCGAAGGGACGGCGACTGCCTTTTTTCCGATCCGCGACATCTTAGTAGACCCGCAAGAGGACTTCGCCGCCCACGTTCGCGTCACGCGCGGCCGTGTCCGACATGACGCCCTTCGGCGTCGACAGGATCGAGATCCCCAGGCCGTTCTTGATCGGCTTCAGGTCCTTGATCGACGAATAGACGCGACGGCCTGGCTTCGACACGCGGCGGATCTCAACGATCACCGGCTGGTTGTCGAAATACTTCAGCTCGATCTCGAATTCCGGGAAAGCGCCCGGCTTCTGCACGAGTTGGTAGCCGCGGATGTAGCCTTCCTCGGCGAGCACGTCGAGGACGCGCGCGCGCATCTTCGAGGCCGGCGTGGAAACCTTCGAACGGCCGCGGGTAGCGGCGTTCTTGATGCGGGCGATCATATCGCCAACGGGGTCGTTCACCATGAGACCCTCCTCACCAGCTCGACTTGACGAGGCCAGGAATCTGGCCATTGGAACCCAGGTCGCGCAGGGCGATCCGGCTCATCTTAAGCTTCCGATAGTACGCGCGCGGGCGGCCCGTAACTTCGCACCGATTACGGATGCGGGTCTTGGACGAGTTGCGCGGCAGCTCGGCGAGCTTCAGCCGGGCTTCGAAGCGTTCTTCGAGCGGCAGGCTCTCATCGTTGGCGATCGCCTTGAGTTCTTCCCGCTTGGAGGCGAATTGCTTCACCAGCTTGCGGACCATCTCATTGCGATTGACGGCGCTTTTCTTGGCCATTTTTTCTTTCCTTCCCGCCGCTTACGCTTGAACGAACGGGAACTGGAATTCCTTCAGAAGCGCGCGCGCTTCGTCGTCGGTCTTCGCAGTCGTGGCGACGATGATGTCCATGCCCCACATTTGATCGATCTGGTCGTAGTTGATCTCCGGGAACACGATGTGTTCCTTCAGACCCATGGCGTAGTTGCCACGACCGTCGAACGAAGTGGGCTTCAGGCCCCGGAAGTCCTTCACGCGCGGCAGCGCGATCGTGACCAAGCGGTCCAGGAATTCGTACATGCGGTCCGCACGAAGGGTCACCTTCGCACCGACAACCATGCCTTCGCGCAGCTTGAAGCCGGCGATGGAGTTACGAGCCTTGGTCGGCTGCGGCTTCTGACCAGCGATCTTCGCCAGGTCGGCGATCGCCGAGTTGACCTTCTTGGAGTCCGAGACGGCTTCACCGATACCCATGTTCAGGACGATCTTGTCCAGCTTGGGGATCTGCATCTCGTTCGTGTAGCCGAACTGTTCCTTCATCGCCGCGCGGATGCGCTGGCGATATTCGGACTTCAGCCGCGGTTCGTAAGCTTGCTCAGCCATTGATCACCTCACCGGTCGTCTTGGCGACGCGGACCTTCTTGTCGCCTTCGACCCGGAAGCCGACGCGGGTCGGCTTGCCCTTGGAGTCGACGATCGCCACGTTCGAAATGTGGAGCGCCGCTTCCTTGTTCTTGATGCCGCCCTGCGGGTCGGACTGCGTCGGGCGGGTGTGACGCTGAACCATGTTCAGGCCTTCCACGACGACGCGGTCTTCCTTGGGCAGAACCTTCAGGACATTGCCTTGACGGCCCTTGTCCTTGCCGGCCAGGACCTGAACGCGGTCCCCTTTTTTGATTTTCGCGGCCATCACAGCACCTCAGGCGCGAGCGAAATGATCTTCATGTGGTTCTTCGCGCGCAGTTCACGAGGAACCGGGCCAAAGATCCGCGTGCCGATCGGCTCGGATTGCTTGTTCACGATCACGGCGGCGTTCTTGTCGAACCGGATCACCGACCCGTCCTTACGCTTGATCGCCGAAGAGGTGCGCACCACGATAGCCTGGAGCACGTCACCCTTCTTCACACGACCGCGCGGGATCGCTTCCTTCACGGAGACGACGATCTTGTCGCCTACGCCAGCGTACCGACGGCCTGCGCCGCCGAGCACCTTGATGCACATCACACGACGGGCGCCGGAGTTGTCGGCGACCTCGAGGTTAGTCTGCATCTGGATCATTGGATGAGACTTTCTTTAAGAGGCTTGTTGGGCGCCGCCCTTAGGCAGCACTTCCCAGGTCTTGGTTTTCGACTTCGGCGCGCATTCGATGATGCGAGCGATTTCGCCGGCCTTGTAGACGTTGGCCTCGTCATGGGCGTGGTACTTCTTCGACCGACGAACGGTCTTCTTCAGCACCGGATGCAGGAAGGTACGCTCGACCTTCACCACGATCGTCTTGTCACCCTTGTCGGAGACGACGACGCCTTCGAGAATTCGCTTGGGCATATTCGTAGTCTCCTTAGGCCGCGGTCTGCTTGGAACGCAGGACGGTCTTGATCCGCGCGATGTCCTTGCGGACTTCGTCGACGCGGTGGGTCTTCTCGACCTGCCCGGTTGCGGCCTGGAAGCGCAGGTTGAACTGCTCTTTCTTCAGGTTCAGCAGGCTTTCGCCGAGTTGGTCGGGCGTCATACCCCGGATGTCGTCGATCTTCATCACGCGGCCTCCGCCACAGCGGCGTCGATACGGGTGACGATGCGGGTCTTCACGGGAAGCTTGGCCGCGCCGAGGCGCAGAGCTTCACGAGCCACATCGTCCGGCACGCCGTCGATTTCAAACATGATCCGGCCCGGGTGAACGCGCGCGGCCCAGTACTCGACTGCGCCCTTGCCCTTACCCATCCGCACTTCGGCCGGCTTGTCGGTGACCGGGACGTCCGGGAAGATCCGGATCCACACGCGACCTTGGCGCTTCATCTGGCGAGTGATCGCCCGACGAGCCGCTTCGATCTGGCGAGCGGTGATGCGTTCCGGTTCGACGGACTTCAGACCGTAGGAGCCAAAGTTCAGCGAGAAGCCGCCCTTGGCCGTTCCGTGGATCTTGCCCTTGAACTGCTTACGATACTTGGTTTTCTTCGGAGACAGCATGGCTCTACCTTAGGCTCCAGCTTGCTCACGACGGTCACGACGCGGGCCACGGTCCGGGCGATCGCCCGAACGTCCGCCACCTTCGCCGGCCGGGCCGGATTCAGTAGCCAGGCGCTTGTCGAGAGCCATCGGATCGTGATCCAGGACCTCGCCTTTGAAGACCCACACCTTCACGCCGATGATGCCGTAAGTGGTGGTGGCTTCCGTGACCCCGTAATCGATGTCGGCGCGCAGGGTGTGACGCGGCACGCGGCCTTCGTGGTACGATTCCGTACGCGCGATTTCCGCACCGCCGAGACGGCCGGCGACTTCGATCCGCATGCCCTTCGCACCCAGACGCATGCCGCTTTGCAGCGAACGCTTCATGGCGCGACGGAAGGCGACGCGACGCTCGAGCTGTTGGGCGATGTTCTCGGCCACCAGCTGGGCGTCGGTTTCCGGCTTGCGGATTTCGACGATGTTCAGGTGGACTTCGCCCTCGGTGATCGAGGCGACGTCCTTGCGCAGCTTATCAATGTCCGCACCCTTCTTGCCGATGATCACGCCAGGGCGCGCGGCATAGATGGTGATGCGGCACTTCTTGTGCGGCCGCTCAATGATGATCCGCGAAACGCCAGCTTGATACAGGCGCTTCTTCAGCTGCTTGCGGATCTTGATGTCCTCATGCAGGAGCCGGCCGTAGTCCGCCTTCTTGGCGAACCAGCGCGAGTCCCACGTGCGGTTGATGCCGAGGCGAAGCCCGACCGGATTGACTTTTTGACCCATCAGGCGGCCTCACCCAATTCGCGGACCACGATGGTGATCTCGCTGAACGGTTTTTCGATACGCGAAGCACGACCGCGAGCGCGGGCGGCGAAGCGCTTCATCACCAGGTTCTTGCCCACGAAGGCCTCGGCGACGACGAGATTGTCGATGTCGAGGTTGTGGTTGTTCTCGGCGTTCGAGATCGCCGAGTAGAGCGCCTTGCGCACATCGCGAGCGATGCGCTTGTGGCTGAACTCCAGCTCGTTCAGGGCCCGTTGGACCTTGAGGCCGCGGATCGACTGAGCGACGAGGTTCAGCTTGCGCGGGCTGGTGCGCAGGGTCGTGATCTTGGCCATGGCCTCGATCCCCGACAGGCGGCGTGCTTTAGCTTGCTTAGCCATGGCTACTTCCTCTTCGCCTTCTTATCGGCGGCGTGACCGGGGAAGTACCGGGTCGGGGCGAACTCACCGAGCTTCATCCCGACCATGTCTTCGCTGACCAGCACGGGAACGTGCTTCTGGCCATTGTGAACGCCGAAGGTCAGGCCGACGAACTGCGGCATGATCGTCGAACGACGCGACCAGGTCTTGATCACATCCTTGCGGCCAGAACCTTGAGCGGTCTCGGCCTTCTTAAGGAGGTATCCGTCAACAAACGGACCTTTCCAAACGGAACGGGTCATGGCTTACCGAGCCTTCCGAGCGTGGCGCGAACGGATGATGTACTTATCCGTCGCCTTGTTAGTGCGGGTCTTCGAGCCCTTGGTCGGCTTGCCCCACGGGGTGACCGGGTGGCGACCGCCAGAGGTGCGGCCTTCGCCGCCGCCGTGCGGGTGGTCGACCGGGTTCATGACGACGCCGCGGACGTGCGGGCGGAAGCCCATGTGACGAACGCGACCGGCCTTACCCAGAACCTGGTTCATGTGGTCCTGGTTGGACACCGCGCCGACCGTAGCCATGCAGGTGTCTTGGACCATACGCAGTTCGCCCGAGTTCAGGCGGATCTGGGCGTAGCCGGCGTCACGACCGACCAGCTGGGCGTAGGCGCCAGCCGAACGGGCGATCTGACCGCCCTTGAGGGGCTTCAGCTCGACGTTGTGAATGATCGTGCCGATCGGCATGCCGCGCAGCGGCATGGCGTTACCCGGCTTCACGTCGGCCTTTTCGGCGGCGATGACAACGTCACCGGCCTTCAGGCGTTGCGGGGCCAGAATGTAGGCCAGTTCACCGTCTTCATACTTGATGAGCGCGATGAACGCCGTGCGGTTCGGGTCATACTCGAGACGCTGAACCGTAGCCGGCATGTCGAACTTGCGGCGCTTGAAATCGACCTTGCGGTACAGGCGCTTGGCGCCGCCGCCGCGGAAGCGGACAGCGATACGGCCATTGCCGCCACGACCACCCGACTTCGTCAGACCCTCGACGAGGGACTTTTCGGGGCGGCCCTTGTGGAGCTCGGAACGATCGATCAGCACCAGGCTACGACGGCCAGGCGATGTCGGATTATAATGCTTCAAGGCCATCGGACTAGAGCCCCGTGGTGATGTCGATGGACTGGCCTTCGGCCAGGGTCACGACAGCTTTCTTGACGTCGGAACGACGACCAGGACGGCCGCGGAAGCGCTTGGTCTTGCCCTTGACGACCAAGGTGTTGACCTTGGTCACATTGACTTTGAACAGCGCCTCGACGGCGGCGGCGATTTCGTCCTTGGTCGCGTCATTGGCGACCCGGAAGACCACTTTGTTCTGCTCCGAGAGCAGAGTGGCCTTCTCGGTGATCACCGGCGACAGGATTGCGTCGTAGTGGCGGGCGACTGGGTCGGCCATTACGCGGCTTCCTTCTCAGCATAGCGCGCGTTGATCGCTTCAACCGCGTCCGTAGTCAGGACGAGGGTGTGACGACGCAGCACGTCATAGACGTTCAGGCCGGCGTTCGGCAGCACGTCCACGTTCGGGATGTTGCGGGCGGCGAGCTTGAAGTTCGCGTCGACTTCGGCGCCGGCGATGACCAGCACGTTCTTCAGACCGATCTTCTCGAGGCTGGCGCGAAGGCCGGCCGTCTTGGGATCGGCGAGAGTGACGCTATCCATGATGACAAGCGAGCCGGACTTGACCTTGGAGGACAGCGCATGGCGCAGGGCCAGGGCGCGGAACTTCTTGGTCAGGTCGAAGGCGTGGCTACGGACGACAGGCCCGTGAGCCTTGGCGCCGCCGACGAACTGAGCCGCACGGCGCGAACCGTGACGAGCGCCGCCGGTGCCCTTTTGCTTGTACATCTTCTTGCCCGTACGAGAGACCTCGTTGCGGACTTGAATTTTGTGGTTGCCCGAGCGGCGCTTGGCGAGCTGCCAAGTAACCACGCGCTGCAGGATGTCCCCACGGATGTCTTCGATACCGAAGATGGCGTCGGACAGTTCGATCGAACCGCCCTTCCCGCCGTCGAGCTTGATGACGTCGAGTTTCATTACTGTGCTTCGCCCCCAGCTTCAGGCGCTTCAGCCGGAGCTTCTTCCACCGCCGGAGCCTCAACGACCGGAGCCGCTTGGCCAGCCTTGCGGAAGCTGCCCGGGACGGGCGCTTCAGCCGGACGCGCCGACTTCACCGCGTCGCGGATCTTCACGTAGGAACCTTCAGTGCCGGGCACGGAGCCCCGCACGAGGATCAGGCCACGCTCAACGTCGACCTTCCAGACAGTGACGTTCAGGGTGGTGACGGTTTCCTGACCAAGGTGGCCAGCCATCTTCTTGCCCTTGAAGGTCTTGCCCGGATCCTGACGCTGACCGGTCGAACCGTGGGCCCGGTGAGAGACGGACACACCGTGGGTGGCCCGCATACCGCCGAAGTTCCAACGCTTCATGGCGCCGGCGAAGCCCTTACCGACCGTAGACCCCGTCACATCGACCTTTTGGCCGGCGACGAAGTGGTCGGCGACGAGCTCAGCGCCCACGTCGATCAGGTTATCCTCGGTCACGCGGAACTCAGCGAGTTCGTGCTTGGGCTCAACTTCCGCCTTAGCGAAGTGGCCACGCATGCCCTTGGAGGTGTTTTTGGCTTTCTTGGCGCCGGCTCCGAGTTGGAGAGCGACATAGCCGTCCTTGTCCTGGGTACGATGAGCCGTGACCTGGCAGCCTTCAAGGCTGAGCACGGTCACCGGCACATGGCTGCCAGCTTCATCGAAGAAGCGCGCCATACCCAGTTTCTTGGCGATCACGCCGGTACGCATCGACCGATCCCCTCTTAAAGCTTGATCTCGACGTCCACGCCGGCGGACAGGTCGAGCTTCATGAGCGCGTCCACGGTCTGCGGGGTGGGGTCGACGATATCGAGCACGCGCTTATGCGTGCGGATTTCGAACTGCTC